>JBILLJ010000007.1:0-119177 GCA_044376125.1 Sandaracinaceae bacterium | reverse complement strand
CGTTGCGCCCGAGGCGACGCTCTGAGCACGTCGCGACCGAGCGGTGCTCGAGCACGTTGCGCCCGAGGCGACGCTCTGAGCACGTCGCGCCCGAGGCGGTGCTCCGAGCACGTCGCGCCCGAGCGGTGCTCGAGCACGTCGCGCCCGAGCGGTGCTCTGAGCACGTCGCGCCCGAGGCGGTGCTCTGAGCACGTCGCGCCCGAGCGGTGCTCTGAGCACGTCGCGCCCGAGCGGTGCTCTGAGCACGTCGCGCCCGAGCGGTGCTCTGAGCACGTCGCGCCCGAGGCGGTGCTCTGAGCACGTCGCGCCCGAGGCGGTGCTCTGAGCACGTCGCGACCGAGCGGTGCCCTGAGCACGTCGCGCCCGAGGCGGTGCTCTGAGCACGGCGCCATCCAAGCGGGTGAGGATGGATGCCATGCCCCCAGCCGCGCGAGGTGACGAGCACGGTCGCCGAGCACGAGACTCTGGCTGCTCGCGATCACGTCTCCACGAATGCGCCCGGCAGGACCGAGGGGAGTCGCGAGCACACGAACCTCGCGGTCACGTCCGTACGCGACATGCGCCACGACGACGTCCAGTCGCGGGCGCACGAACCTCGCGGTCATGTCCTGCGCGGCGTCCGCCACTCAGGGCGTCCGCGTCCTCATGACGCGAGCCATGTGAAAAGCGAGACCACGTAGCCAGGCTGGCGCTCGCACTGCCGGCTCGACGGGTCAGCATCGCGGCGCGTGTGCGCCGGCCGTTGCTTGGTGTAGCCGTCGACGCTCGGTCTCGTCTAGCCTCGTCGACGTGCGCTTCCCTGGGCGTCGAAAGCACAAGCATTACTTCCCCGTCGATGCGCGCGACCCGCTCTTCGCTCACGCCGGTTTCGACGTGTCCGAGGCGCGGACCCACGTCGTGGGCATCGAGCAGACGCTCGTCGACATCGATGCACGCGTCCCCGATGCGCTGCTCGCACGGCACGGTCTCCCGAAGGGCGCATCGACCGTCGTCGAGGCCGACGTGGCCGCCGCCCTCTACGACGAGCTCCTGCGCGAACATCTCATCTCGTACGAGTTCGCAGGCGGGACCGTCGCGAACACGCTCCACAACTACTCCCTGCTCGCCGACGACGCCGCGATCCTCGTCGGCGTGATGAGCGAGAACATCCGGCTCGGGACCTCCGCGTACCGGTACCTCTCGAACACCTCGAGCCGCGTCAGCCTCGACCACCTCCAGCCCGTCGACGGTCCGGTGGGGCGATGCTTCGCGCTGGTCACGCCCGACGGGGAGCGCACGTTCGCCATCAGCGCCGGCCTGATGAACCAGCTGCGTCCCGAGAGCGTGCCCGCGCACGTCTTCGAGGGCGCTTCGGCGCTGGTCATCTCGGCGTATCTCCTTCGCTGCAAGCCCGGCGAGCCGATGCCGGAGGCCACCTACCGCGCGATCGAGCTCGCCAAGGCGCACGGGGTGCCGGTCGTGCTCACACTGGGCACGCGCTTCGTCATCGCCGAACGCCCCGAGTTCTGGAGGAATTTCATCGCGGACCACGTCGATGTGCTCGCGATGAACGAGGAGGAGGGCGAGGCCCTCACGGGCGCCGTCGACCCGCTCCTGGCCTGCGACCGGGCGCTCGAGCTGACCAGCCTCGTGATGTGCACCGCGGGCCCGGTCGGCCTCTACCTCGCGGGTCACACGGACGACGACGTCAAGCGCGAGACGCGCTACCCGCTCCTGCCGGGCGCCATCGCCGAGTTCAACCGGTACGAGTTCAGCCGGCCGATGCGCCGAAAGGACTGCGCCGCCCCCCTCAAGGTCTTCGCGCACATCGCCCCGTATCACGGTGGTCCGACGCGGATCACCAGCACCAACGGCGCCGGGGATGCCGCGCTCTCGGCGCTCCTGCACGACATGTCGGCCAACCGCTATCACCGCGCGAGCGTGCCCAGCTCGGCCAAGCACGTGCGGGAGTTCCTCACGTACTCGTCGATGAGCCAGGTCTGTCGCTACGCGAACCGCGTGAGCTACGAGGTCCTCGTGCAGGCCTCGCCCCGCCTCACGCGCGGCCTGCCCGAGCGTGAGGAAGGGCTCGACGACGAGAAGTACTGGGCGCGCTGATATCGGGTGGGTGCTCTGAGCAGTGCGTTGCTCTGAGCAGTGCGTTGTTGCTCTGAGCAGTGCGTTGCTCTGAGCAGTGCGTTGCTCTGAGCAGTGCGTTGCTCTGAGCAGTGCGTTGCTCTGAGCAGTGGCTTTCAGAGCGCGAGGGAGACGCCGGCGACGACGACCCGACTCGCCCCGAGGGGGGCGACCGGAAGGAACACGAGCTCCTCGTCCGAGTGCGACTGGCGCAGGGCCGGCGCGATGCCGCGGCCGAGCACGCGGCCGTGCGTGTCGCGGAAGTTGTACGGGACGAGGGTGTGGCTGCGCGGGGCGTGGAGCGTGCGGCGGCCGACCACGAGGCTGCGCTCGCCGTCCACCCGCACGAGGAGGACGTCCGTGCTCGGGCGCGCCGCGAGCGCGCTCACCGCGAGCGTGCGGTCGAACATCGCCGACCACGTGTAGTCGCTGATCCACTGCGGGTCGCAGTAGCCCATGAAGTCGTACGTGGTCGTGGGCGCGAAGAAGCGGCCGGAGCGCGGGTCGTAGCCCCACACGCCGATCTCGCCTCCGTCGTACGGATAGTCCGCGTCCGCGCCCGAGGTGTCGCACGGCGCGTGGTAGCGGCCGTGCTCGTGACCGACCTCGTGGGCCAGCGTCCACGCAGAGTCCTCGGTGCCGAAGCCCACGCCGCTGCCGACGCGGAAGTCGCCGTCTTCGGGGGCGTCCGTGACGTAGCTCTGCCCCGTCACACACGAGCCGCCGCAGTAGCTGTCGAAGTCCACGTCGGGCGCGACGAGCCCGTAGTAGTAGGCACCCTGCGGCGCGCGGTCGCTCATGCGGAGGTCGAGCAGCGCCGAGTTGATCGCCCCGAAGTCGGCCGAGCCGCTCCACGTCGTCCCACCCGACCACGGCACGACCTCGTGCACGTCGATGCGCAGATCGACGATCGGGTAGAGCGCCGTGAGCAGCGCGCGCACCCGCATGAGCCACGCGTCCGAGACGTCCGGCAGGCGCCCCGAGCCGTCGCTGTCCCAGCGCATCGGCACGATCACGAGGTGCAGGCCCTCGCCGTCGTCCTGCGCGGCCAGCGCGAGCGCGGTCCCGTCGCGAGGCAGGCGCGCCGGGTGGCTGGCGCCCGGGCTCTCTCCGGCGGCGTCGACGAGGCGCACGACGAGGCTCGCGCTGCTCGTGACCTCCGTCGCGGGTAGATCGAACGCCAGCACGCTCGTCGCGTCGGCGTCGTCGGAGGCACGCGCCAGCGTCGCGCTCGCGGTGTGCACCGCGACGACGCGCGCGCCTTCACGCACCTCGAGCTCGCCCGTGATCGTGCGCGGATAGCTGGTCGCGGACACGTACGCGCGGACCACCGCGCCTCGAGCGGCCACGATCGGCGCGTTGCGGCGGCTCGTGACCGCGCCTGCACGCGCGAGCTCGACGCGCACACCCTGGAAGAGCGCGAGCCCCTCGAGCGTCACGCCGCTCGCGAGCCCCATCGTCGCGGGCGCGTCCACGCCGGGGCTCGCCGCGTCGACGGTGGAGACGAACGGCGCATCGAGACCCGGGGCGTCCGGCAGCGCGGCGTCGAGCGACACCACGGGCGCGTCGTCTGCGGCGCCGGCGTCGAGGCGGTTCCGGGGCTCGTCGCACGCGGCGAGCGTGGAGGCTCCGAGGACGAGCGCGAGGCGAAGTCGGTGCTGCATGGCGGCGGAGCCTGCCCGACGGATCGCTCGCGCGCGAGGCCCCGCCGCCTCGCTCCTCCACGTCGGCGTTTTCCATCCCGTCACGGGGCCCCCCTGCCGCCGTGGCGCACCTCGTGACATGGTGGTCCCCCATGTCGTTCCTTGCGCTCGGTCGGGGTTGGACCGTCTCTTCGCTCGTGCTCGTCGTCGCTTCCGGGGCTGCCGCGGGCTGCACCGCGGGCATGGGGCCGCCGGCAGTCCCGGACGTGTACGCGCCTTGGGCAGACGCCGGCATCGACTCGGCCGTGCGTGCGGACGCGAACATCGACGCGTGGCTCGATCCGAGCATCGACGCGTACCGCCCGATGCGACCCGACGCGGGCATGACCGACCGCGAGTGCATGGCCAACGAGGTCTGTGGCAACGGCGTCGACGACGACTGCACGGGCATGGTCGACGACGGCTGCGCGTGCGAAGCGGGCACCTCCGGGCCTTGCTTCGGTGGTGATCCCGCGCACCGCGGCCTGGGCGTCTGCTCCGACGGCACGATGGCCTGCGAGGGCACGGAGTTCGGCACCTGGACCGCGTGCATGGGCGACGTGCGCGAGACCGAGGAGGTCTGCGACGAGGCCGGTCTCGACGAGGACTGCGATGGCGTCTCGAACGAGGGCTGCGAGTGCTCGGGCGACAGCGATCTCCCGTGCGGCTCCGACGTGGGTGAGTGCGTGGCCGGCGTGCAGCGCTGCGTCGATGGCATGCGCACCGGCTGCGAAGGCGCGACGGGCCCGAGCGGCGAGGCGTGCGACGGCCTCGACGAGGACTGCGACGGCCTGATCGACGAGGGCGTGACGCGCCGCTGCGGCTTCGATCGCGGCATCTGCATCGCCGGCGTCGAGACGTGCTCGATGGGCGCGTTCGGCGCGTGCGAGGGGGCGGTCCTGCCGGTCGCGGAGGTCTGCAACGGCCTCGACGACGACTGCGACGCGAGCACCGACGAGTCCGTCACGCGCAGCTGTGGCACGGACGTGGGCGCCTGCGTCGCGGGCACCGAGACGTGCACGGGCGGCAGCTTCGGCGCGTGCGCGGGCGCGATCATGCCGATCGACGAGGTCTGCAACGGCGCCGACGACGACTGCGACGGCATGACGGACGAGGATCTCGTGCGCACCTGCGGCACGGACGTCGGCGAGTGCGTCGCAGGGCGCGAGACGTGTCGAGGCGGGAGCTACTCGGCGTGCGAAGGCGCGACGATGCCCGCGACCGAGGCGTGTGACGGAGCGCGTGACGAGAACTGCAACGGCGCGGTCGACGAGGGCTGCGCGTGCACGACGGGCACGACGCGCGGCTGCGGTACGGACACGGGGCGCTGCGTGGCGGGCACGCAGACCTGCAACGTCGCGGGCATGTGGGGCATGTGCATGGGCGCGACCGATCCGCGCACCGAGACGTGCGACGGCACCGACGACGACTGCGACGGCACGACCGACGAGGGCTGCGAGTGCATCACGGGCATGACGCGGGCGTGCGGCACGGACGTGGGCGAGTGCGTGGCAGGACGCGAGACGTGTGACGCCGCTGGCCGCTGGGGCGTGTGCACGGGCTCCACGGGCCCCGCGACCGAGGTCTGCAACGGACGCGACGACAACTGCAACGGCGCCGCGGACGAAGGCGACGTGTGCCCGCGCTTCCCGCCGACGGTGATGTGCCCCGCGCCGCTGAGCGGCACGGTGGGCACGCCCGTCAGCGTGATCGGCACCGGCTCCGATCCGGATGGTGGATCCGTCGTCCTCGACTGGACGGTCTCGTCTCGCCCCGTGGGCTCGTCGGCGAACCCGACGCCGCCGGGCTCGGGCTCGGTGACGTTCACGCCCGACGCCGCCGGCAGCTTCACGCTCCGCATGTGCGCGACGGACGACGAGTCGCAGACCGCCTGCTGCACGACGACGCTCAACGCCGCGAGCCCCTGCACCCCGCCCACGGCGCCGGTGCTCATGACCTCGTGCGCGACGAGCTGGGATCGTCGGCCCATCATCGAGTTCGGCGCCATGCCTGCAGGAGTGCAGTACGAGCTGTTCCTCGACGGCGCCGCGTCGCCCTACGGCACGGTCACGATGACGGGGCAGAACTACTTCCGGCCCTCTGCGCCGCTCGCGCCTGGTGGACCGCCTCCTGGAACGACGCACTCGATCACGGTGCGAGCGTGTCGGACGAGCGACCTGACGTGCTGCGCGTCCGCCGCGCCAGTTTCCGTGAGCTTGGTTGAGGAGTGCACCACGCCGATCCCGGCGAGCCCGAGCAACATCATCTTCAGCGAGTATATCGTCGCGGGGATGGGCGGCACTGCGGGTCAAGCAGGCGAGGCGATCGAGATCACCAATCTGTCCCACTGCCCGGTCACGCTCGACGGCAGCCACTTCTCGTACTGCAACAATGGCTGCACTTCAGCGTCGGTTCGCTACATGAACTTCACTGCGGCCGACGTCATCCCGCCACGCGGTGTGTACGTGGCCATTCGTGAACAGAGCATGACGACGTGCTCGAACCCGTTCCTCGGCGCGGACGACCCGTCGCTGTTCGGACTGCGGGTGTCGACGCTCTCGATGCAGGGGATGAACTTGTCGAATGGTTGGTTCGAGAACGGAGGCGGTGGGTCGTCGCAACTCCGACTGGCCAGCGGGGCATACGTGAGCACCACCAGTGGGACCACGTTCGACATCATTTCCCCCTATCTCAGTGGCACAGGCTTCTCCTGCCAATCCACTGGCTACGACGCTGTCAACGGCTGCGGCGACGTGAGCGCGACATCCCCCAGCCCGACGCTCCGCCTGAACCCGAACCAGCTCGGGCGGCTCTGGCGTCCGTGCGACGCGGTGGTCGGGGCCATGCCGGCCTGCTTCTGAGCTCTTCGTGCCTCGCTGGGAGAAGGTCCGCGGTGTCGTCGTTCACTACGCAGAGGTGAATGCGTCCGAGGTCGTCGTGGGCAGCCACTCGGGATCGGGGCACACCGACTTTGCGGGGGCGTGCTCCCACGAGGCGTTCCTCGCGGACCGGCGCCTCCACGACGCGGTGCTCTCCGAGCACGGTGCCGAGACGCTCGCCGAGATGATCGAGGCGGTGCGCAGGGTCGCTGCGTCGTAGAGGGCGCGATTCGACATCGACGTCGCCTTCGACATCGGCATCGACATCGACATCGACTTCGACTTCGACATCGACTTCGACATCGACTTCGACATCGACATCCGGTGATCGGAGGAGCCCACCGAGTGGGCTGTCCTCGCAGGATTGCGCAGCGATCCGAGAAGACCCGAGAACCCGTTCGACATCGACCTCGACGCCGATCGGGATCCGCCGCGGCCGTGCGCCGAGCTCGATGTTCCCGCGCGGGAGACACAGCCACGCGAGCACGTCGGCGGAGCGTGTGCCCCGCCGCCGCGCCGCTCGTGCCGCGCTACCTCGCGAGCTTCGTCAGCACCGCGACGATGCCGTCGAGCCTCGTCTTCTCGGCGCTGCCGAGCGGCTCCACGAGCCCGAACGCGCCGGCAGCGTCGATGCACGCGCGCACCTCGGCGGCGCTGCCGCGCGCGGTGCGGAAGCGCTCTCGTGCGTGTCCTGCGTCGCTGTGCTCGCCCTCGGCGATGTTGAGCACCACCGAGCACGCCGCGCGACGCAGCTGCTTCGCGAGATCGCGATCCGAGCGCTCGATGCGAGCGACGATCGCCCTCATGTCCTCGCACATGCGCACTGCCTCTCCGTAGATTCGAAGACTCATCGGGACCTGGCCCTTCCTGCCCTCTGCTGGCAACCAGGCGGCACTGTGCCGCGCTGCTCGATTCGCGCTGCGGCGACTCGAGGCCGTTCCGGGGCGCCCACGCCCACCAGCGCGCGCGCAGGGCGGCTCAGGACCCGCGAAGCGGCCCGCGTCGGCCATCCGAGCGCCGAAGACCGGGAAGCGATCGAGGCGCTCGCGCGGCGGATGGTCGAGGCGGGGGCCGAAGGCCGTCTTGAACCGCCCGAGCACGCGCCACCCTGAGGCGACCCGGAACGGCCCGGGACCTTCGTGCGGAGATGGGGGCTCGGTGCATCCGACATCGACATCGACTTCGACATCGACTTCGACTTCGACATCGACTTCGACATCGACTTCGACATCGACTTCGACTGCGACCTCGACCTCGACCTCGACCTCGACTTCGACTTCCGGTGATCGGAGGAGCCCACGGAGTGGGCTGTCCTCGCAGGATTGCGCGGCAATCCGAGAAGACCCGAGAACCCGTTCGACGTCGACTTCGACTTCGACATCGGCGTTGCTGACGCCGCTTCGCACGGAGCGTGGAGGGCCGTTCCGGGCTTCCTCGTGGTGGTCTCGTGCTCGGCGGCGTCCAGCGCGGCCTTCGGCCGTCCGTGCTCGCAGTCCTCCCCGTGCTCGCCGCAGCGGCTGCGCGCGGGTCCGGGCTGCTCCGCGCGGATGGCGCTCACGCGCCACGCTGGACTCCGCCTGCGCGCGAGCCGGGGCGGGGCTCACGCCCGGAACGGCCGACAGGCGGTCGTCGTCGAGAGACGAACCGCGGCGCAGGAAAGAAGGTTCCGATGCTCAGGATTCACGATGACGTGATCGCGCTCTGCAAGGAGCTGGCGCCGATGCTGAAGCAGATCGACCGGCACGATCCGGATCTGGCCAGGCAGCTGCGGCGGGCGGCGAGCAGCGTGGCGCTGAACCTCGGGGAGGGCAGCTACGTCGGCGGCGGGCTCGAGCGAACGCGGTTCCGGACCGCGCTGGGCAGCATGGCCGAAGTGAAGAGCGGGGTGATGCTGGCGGAGGCGTTCGGATACGTCGGCGCGATCGAGCACGCGCGGATGGATCGGATCGACAAGGTGATCGCGACGCTTCGCAAGCTCGTGAAGTAGCCGTCGGTGCCGGCGGCGGGGCGGCTGGTCCCGCTGCCGACTGATCGGCGCGGCCGCGTCGATGTCGGCACGGCTCGACGTCGACTTCGACCTCGCCTTCGGAGATCGACATCGCCTTCGACCCCAGCGTCATTGCCCCGACCCAGGGCGCCGTGTAGCGTCCGAGCGCCATGTCGCTGATCGAGCTCGAGGGAGTCGAGAAACGCTACGGGGAGCTGCGTGCGCTCAAGGGAGTGACGCTGAAGCTCGAGCCGGGACGCATCGGGCTCCTCGGGCCCAACGGCGCGGGCAAGTCGACGCTGCTCAAGACGGTGCTCGGCCTCGTCGAGCCGACCTACGGCACCGCGAAGGTCTTCGACTTCGACGTCGCACGGCAGCCGTTCGAGGTCCGCTCGCGCATCGGCTACATGCCCGAAGGCGATGCCGTCCTGCCCGAGCTCACGGCGCTCCAGTTCACCACGCTCGCTGGTGAGCTCTGCGGCCTGCCGCGCAGCGAGGCCATCGCGCGCGCGCACCAGGTGCTGCACTACGTCGGCCTCGGCGAGGCACGCTATCGACGCCTCGGCTCGTTCTCGACCGGCATGCGCCAGCGCGCCCGCCTCGCGCAGGCGCTCGTGGGCGACCCCAAGCTCCTCCTGCTCGACGAGCCCACGAGCGGCCTCGATCCGCGCGGTCGCGACGAGATGCTCGCCCTCATCCTCGACATCCCCGCGCGCACGGGCGCGAGCGTCATCCTCTCGACGCACATCCTGCCGGACGTCGAGAAGACCTGCGATCAGGTCGTCGTCGTCGCGGGGGGTGAGGTTCTCTACGCCGGCGCGCTCGCCCCCATGATCGCGGCCGAGGCCGGCGTGTTCGAGGTGCGCGGCAAGGGCGAGCCCGCAGGGCTGCAGAAGACGCTCGAGGAAGCGGGCTGCGTCGTCACGCGCGATGGCTCCACGCTCGAGGTGCGTGTGCCGCAGGCGGCGGCCAAGGAGGGCGGCAAGGGCGCCGACTTCATCCTGCGCGCCGCCGTCGAGGGAAAGCACCAGATCCGCCACCTCAGCCCGCTCGTGAAGACGCTCGAGCGCGCGTTCTTCCAGACCCTCGAGAAGGCCGGCCAGGTCGCGCCCGAGGGCGCCGAGAAGAAGGCCAAGCCCGCCGCCGAGGCCAGCGCGGGCTGAGGGCCCGGCCGCTCGGGCGGCGACGCTGCCTCCGCCAGCGGACCTCGCGGCGGGATCGAAGGCGCAAGAACTGTGGGCACGCGACGCGTATACTCAAACGCGCGTGTCCCCCGTGTCGTCGCGTCCGCCTCCTGCTCGGGTGCCCAGCACCCCGCCGGCCGCCGCACGCATCGCGGTGGTGGACGACGACCGCCTCGTCCGCGATCGCGTGGCCTCGCTGCTCCGCGCGCGCGGCTACGCGCCGACCGTGTTCGAGTCGGCGACGAAGCTGCTCGAGGCCCACAAGCACACGGGCTTCGATCTCGTGCTCCTCGACGTCGTGATGGAGGGGATCAGCGGCGTGGATGCGTGCCGCATCCTCAAGGCGCGTGAGGAGGGCTTCGTGCCCGTCGTGCTCGTGACCTCTCGCGCGGATCCCGACGCGCGCGTCGAGGGCCTTCGCATCGGCGCCGACGACTACGTCTCCAAGCCCTTCGAGGAAGAGGAACTCGTCGCGCGCGTGGCCTCGATGCTGCGCATCAAGCGGAGCTACGACGCGGTCGCGGCCTCGCGCAATCGCATGGCCGAGCTCGCCGTGCTCGACGACCTCACGGGGCTCTACAACGTGCGCTACCTCCAGCAGCGCTTCTCGGAGGAGTGGAAGCGCGCGGAGCGGCATCGCGAGCCCCTGGCCATCGCGATGATCGACGTCGACCACTTCAAGGCCGTGAACGACTCGCACGGGCACGACGTGGGCGATGCGGTCCTGCGGGAGGTGAGCGCTCGTCTTCGCGGCTCGGTGCGAGACACGGACGTGGTCGCGCGCTACGGCGGCGAGGAGTTCGTCGTGCTCTTGCCGAGCACCCAGCTCGCGGGCGCGCTGGTGGTGGCCGAGCGGATCCGCAAGTCGGTGGCGACGCGACGCATCGAGACGCCGCGCGCGCGCCTCGAGATCACCGCCTCCATCGGCCTCGCGCTCTATCCGAGCCGCGGCGTCAGCTCGAAGGATCAGCTGCTGCGCGCCGCCGATGCGGCCCTCTACCGCGCCAAAGAAGAAGGGCGCGACCGCATCTGCGTGCACCAGGAGCAGATCTACGTGTTCCGCCCCGACGACGAGGGCTGAGCGTGCGTGGTCCCCTAGAGCACCGATTCATCGGTGCTCTAGAACGACGCGAGGCGTGAGCGCCACTCGCGCCCACGCCTCGTGTCGGTGTCTCGAGCAGTCTCGAGGCTCGAGCGTGTTCAGCCCTCGACGCAGAAGCCGGTCATCGTGTCGCAGACCGTCGTGCGTCCGGGGCACTGGTCGTCGTTCGTGCACGCCGGCACGCACGCGGTCGCGCTCATCGCGTCGTCCGGGTTGCTCGGGCGGCACGCGTAGCCGGCGCGGCAGTCCATGTCGGTCGCGCAGGCGTCGAGGCAGACGTTGCGGGTGCCGCGCGGCGCGCAGACGCCGTCGCCCGGGCAGCTGCCGGAGGTGCCGACCTCACAGCCCGCGTACGCGCAGTAGCCACCCGGGTAGCCCGAGTCGAACTCGCGGAAGCAGGTGCCGCCCTCGCACGGCGTGCGGAAGCTGCAGGGCGCGCCGAGGTCCGCCGGATCGAAGGGGACCGCGCACGTGCCAGCGCCCGGGTTGCAGACGAAGCCCGAGACGGTGCACTCGCTGTCGTCGGCGCAGCCGGGCGCGCAGTACAGGCGGCCGGGGAAGCCGTTCACCTCGCGGCACGTGTACTCCGCGCGGCAGTCCGCGTCGGTCGTGCAGCCGTCGGCGCAGATGCCGCCGCCGCCGAAGAGCGTCGGCAGGCACGCATCGCCCATCGCGCAGCCCTCGTTCGTCATCGGATCGCAGCCACCGCCGAGGCACGCGCCACCGGGCCAGCCGGTGCCGTCCTCAGGCTGACAGGCGCCGCCGGAGGGGCACTCGCCGTCGTTCGTGCACGTGCCGCCGATCGTCGCGCCAGGCGTGAAGCACGCGCCCGCGCCGAGATCGCCGCCGGTCGGATCGCACTCCTGGCCCGCGTCGCAGTCGCTCGCGTCGGTGCAGCCGCCCACGCAGACGTTGGCGCCGAGGCCGATGCCGCTCGCGCAGCCGTAGCCCTCGCGGCACTGGCGCATGGTCGAGGCGGGATCGCACTCCTGGAAGCAGAACGCCTGACCCATGCCGACCTCGATGCAGGTCGAGCCGGATGGGCAGCTCGCGGCGTCGGCGGGATCGCAGACGGCCGTGCAGTAGCCGCCGGGAAGGAAGCCCGGCTGCTCCGGGATGCACGTGTCGGCGGAGCCGGTGCAGTCACCCGCGGAGGTGCACGCGGCGCCGACGTTGCCCGGCAGACGCGCGGCGTCCGGCTCGGGCGGCGTGTCCGGGAACCGCGCGCCGTCGAGGTCGATCATGATCGAGCCCGCGTCGAGCGGGCCGGCGTCATCGCCGGTGGTGTGGGTCGAGCCGCAGCCGGCCAGGGCCACGGCGGCGAGGGAGAGAGTCAGAGAGCCAGAGCGAAAGAGCGACATGGAGCCTCCCGAAGGGCGCGAAGCTAGCGCGCGGGTGCGCGGAGGCCAGCGCGCGGGAGGGCCCGAGAGACGGGGTGATTGACGCGCGGCGCCCGACTCGGGCACACGCATCCCATGGAGCCTCGCGCCGCTCGATCGCCCGCCGTGGCCCTGACGCTCGGGCTCGTGCTCGCCGGCTGTCCCGGCGCACCGAGCCTCGAGGACGCGGCTCTGGCCCCCGACGCGAGCGTGGGCGACGCGCCCGCGCTCTCCGACACCGGGCCGCCGCACGAGCCGCGTCCGTTCACGCCGACGCCTGCGACGATCGCCTATTGCGCGGGCCGCGACGACGCCGCGATCGAGGCGCGCATCACGGAGATGCTCGGACGCCTCTCGCTCGCGGAGAAGATCGCGATGATGGCCGGCAGCACGGGGCCCGGCGTCGATGGGACGTGGGCGGTCCCGGGCAACGAGCGCATCGGTGTCTGGGGGCTCCACATGCTCGATGGCCCCCGCGGCCTCTCGGCGTTCTCGAACCGCCACGGCACGGCGTTTCCGGTCGCGATGATGCGAGGCGCGACGTGGGACCCCGCGCTCGAGGAGCGCGTGGGCCACACGATGGGCGTCGAGCACCGCTCCGCGGGCGCCGACGTGATCCTCGCGCCGACGATCAACCTCCTGCGTCACCCGCGCTGGGGACGCGCGCAGGAGACGTACTCGGAGGACACGCACCACATGGGCGCGATGGGCGTCGCGTTCGTGCGAGGCGTGCAGGACGAGGGCGTGCTCGCGTCGGTGAAGCACTTCGCGGTCAACAGCATCGAGGACACGCGGCACGAGGTCGACGTGACCATCGACGAGCGCACGCTGCGCGAGCTCTACCTGCCGCACTTCCGGCGCGTCGTGGTGGAGGGGCGCGTCGCCTCGGTGATGAGCGCGTACAACCAGGTGAACGGCGCGTACTGCGACGTGAACGAGCACTTGCTGTCCGAGATCCTCGCCGGTGACTGGGGCTTCTCGGGCTTCGTCGAGTCCGACTGGATCTGGGGCACCCACGGCGACGCAGCGCCGGTGCTCGCGGGGCTCGACATCGAGATGCCGTTCGCGTCCGAGTTCCGTCGCCTGCCCGCGGCCGTGGCGCGCGGGGATCTCAGCGAGCACGACATCGACGACTCGGTGCGACGGATCCTGCGGGCGCAGCTCTGCTTCGGCCTCGACGAGACGCCTCGGCCGCCGCGCACGCGGATCGACGATCCGAGCCGGCGCGAGACGGCCGAGCACCTCGCCCTCGCGCGCGAGGTGGCGCGTCGAGGGATCGTGCTCCTCCGCAACGAACCCCTCGCGGGCGGGGCCCCTGCGCTGCCGCTCGAGGGCGTGCAGTCGATCGCGCTCCTGGGCCGCAACGTCGACGTCGAGAACATCGGCGACAGCGGCTCGAGCAACGTCGATCCGAGCGACGTCGTCACGGCGCTCGAGGGCATCGCGGCGCGCGCCGGCGCAGGGGTGACCCTCTCGCGCGTCGAAGGCACGACGCTCGACGGGAGCGACGAAGCGGCCGTGCGCGCGAGCGACGTCGCCGTGATCGTCACGGGCCTCCAGAGCGCCGACGAGGGCGAGAGCGACATCGGCGCCGGCGATCGCGACTCGCTCGCGCTGCCCGCCGACGAGCTCGCGCTCATCCGCGCGGTCGCGGCGATCCACGAGCGCGTCGTGGTCGTGCTGGAGGGGGGCTCCGCGCTCCTCACCGCGCCGTTCGAGGACGAGGTCGAGGCCGTGCTCTTCGCGTTCTACCCGGGCTCGGAGGGAGGCCACGCGATCGCCGAGATCCTCTTCGGCGATGCTTCTCCCTCCGGGAGGCTGCCGTTCTCGATCCCGACCGAGGAGAGTGATCTGCCGCCCTTCGACTCGGTGTCCACCGAGGTCACGTACGACTTCTTCCACGGCTACCGGCACCTCTTGCGTGAGCGGATCGAGCGGGGAGGGCGCGCGCCCGCACACGCATTCGGCGAGGGGCTCTCGTACACGCGCTTCGAGCTCTCGGACCTCGCGCTCTCGCGGAGCTCGATCGCGCCCGGAGAGCGCATCGAGGTGAGCGCGCGCGTGACCAACGCGGGCGGCCGCGCGGGCATCGAGACCGTGCAGGTCTACGTCGCGCCGGTCGGCTCGGCGGTGCCCCGCGCGCCCCACGATCTGCGCGCGTTCGCGCAGGTGGCGCTCGAGCCGGGCGCGAGCGCGACCGTGACCCTGCCCCTCGACTCGAACGATCTCGCGTACTGGGACGTCGAGACGAACGGCTTCGTGGTGGAGGCGATCGACTACGAGGTGCGCCTGGCGCGCTCGTCCGAGGACGTCGTGGAGGCGGCGACCCTCTCGGTCCGCTGAGCCGCCGCGGCGCGTCCGGCCAGTCTGCGCGTGTTGACCGGGAAACGCGGCATCGAGTACGACCTCCGGCACCCATGTCCGCCCCCACGTCCACGCCTCCCACCGAGGCCTTGAGCTTCTGGCCGGTCACCGACGTCGGGCGCGTGCGCGACCACAACGAGGACAGCTTCCTCGTCGACAAGAAGCTCCAGCTCTTCGTCGTCTGCGACGGCATGGGTGGTCACGCTGCCGGCGAGGTCGCCTCGAACCTCGCGGCGCGCACCGTGCGCGAGGTGCTCCTGGGCCAGCGCGAGGCGCTGCTCGACTTCGAGCGCGGCACCGGCTCCACTGCGCGCACGGACGTGCTGCGGCTCATGGAGTCCGCCGTGCAGCAGTCCTGCTCGGCGGTCTTCGGCGAAGGGCAGAAGGACGAGACCAAGCGCGGCATGGGCACCACGCTCGTCGCGCTGCTCCTCATCGGCTCGCGCGGCTTCATCGCCCACGTCGGCGACTCGCGCATCTACCTCTACCGCCAGGGCTCGGTGCACCAGCTCACCGAGGACCACTCGCTCATCAACGAGCTCCTGCGCCGTGGCCGCCTCACGCGCGAGCAGATCGATCAGCTGCAGTACAAGAACGCCGTCACGCGTGCGGTGGGCGTCTACGAGAGCGTGGAGGTCGACACGCTCGACTTCGACGTGCTCCGCGGCGACCGCTTCCTCCTCTGCACCGACGGGCTCCACGGCTACTTCGAGCAGGCCGAGCTCGCGAAGCTCTTCGGCGAGACGCCGGACGGCGAGCTCTCCCAGAAGCTCGTCGACCTCTCGAACGAGCGGGGCGGCAAGGACAACATCACGTCGATCGTGGTGAAGGTGCCGGACGCGGAGTCGGGCATCGACCGCTTCGCGCGCGAGGTCAACCTCAAGCTCGAGACGCTGCACCAGATGTCGCTGTTCCGGTTCCTGACCTACCAGGAGCTGGTGCGCGTCATGAACAGCACGCAGGTGCGGAGCTTCGCGCCCGGCACCTTCGTCGTGCGCGAAGGCGACGAGGGCGACGAGCTCTTCATCGTGCTCACGGGCAAGGTGCGCGTGGAGTCGGCCAAGGCGCCGATCGCCGAGCTCGGCCCCGGGCAGCACTTCGGGGAGATGGCCCTCGTCGACAAGGCCCCCCGCAGCGCGGACGTGAGCGCGGTCGAGGAGAGCTCGCTCCTCTCGATCCGGCGTCGCGAGTTCTTCGACATCATCCGCAAGGATCACGGCATCGCGGTGAAGCTCCTCTGGAGCTTCCTCGGCGTGCTGACCGAGCGCCTGCGCAACACCTCGCGTGAGCTCGGCGAGGCCCGCGAGGGCAAGGACGGCACCGAGGGGCCCGTCGAAGACGACTCGATCATCACGACCCTCACGCTCGACGACGAGGTGTGATGCGCGAACGCCCTCCTCGCGTCGGGCTCGCGTCGGAACGCTCCGCGCGCGCGCTCGCGCTCGCGCTCGCCGTGGGCGCGATGGGCTGCAGCGGCTCGGACGAGGGGGAGCGCGAGCGTCCGCCCGCGACGAGCGCGCCGCCGACCACGACGACGAGTGGAGCGACCGAGGGCACGCACGAGATCCGCGAGGCCGATCCGCGGCTGCCACCCGCGCAGCTCGGCCAGCTCGAGGGCAACGTGACGGTGGATGGCACGACCGCCGTGTCGGGCGCGGCGATCGAGGTGGGAGACGTGATCGGCCTCGAGGGACCTGGCCGCGCGACGCTCGATCTTCCGGGAGGCGCGCGCGGGACGCTCTGGGCTCCGGGGACGATGTTGCTCGCCGAGGCGCCGGATCGCGGGCTCTGGATCGTGCGGGGCGTCGTGCACGTCGCCGATCCACCGACCGGCCTGGGTGGTCGCACGCCGATGCGCGTGGCGACGCCGACGGCGACGATCGAGCTCCAGGGCGCGGGTGACGTCGTGATCGCCGTCGACGCGGTCGGCGCGACGCACGTCACGGTGCTGAACGGTCAGGTCGAGGTCACGGGCTCCGAGGTGGATGCGCGCCATCGGCTCCGCATCGTCGAGGTCGTCGCCGGCCTCGAGACGCGCCTGGTCGATCACCTCGACGAGGTCACGCAGGGGAGCGCGCGCCTGGACGACGCGCTGGCGCTCGCGCGGGAGCGGGCGATGACCGAGCCGGTCACGGCGCCCGGCACGCCAGCGCCTCTGAGCTTCGGCGCGTGCACGGCGCGCCTGGACGAGGCGATGGGCTGGCTCGAGGTGGAGCAGCGACGGGGCCGCGACCTCACCGCGCGACACCGCGCGGCGGTGCAGGCGGGCCAGTCGGAAGAGGCCATGCAGTACCAGCGCGAGATCGTGAGCCACGCGCAGGCGGTTCACGCGCTGAGGCAGGTGGTGCTCACGCGCTGGGAGCGCTTCGCGCTGACGGCGCGGTTGGTTGCGGACGCACACGCCTCGAGCGAAGAGGTCGCGCCGCGCCTGGACCGGCTGCGAAACCTGCTCGGTTCCTGAGGGGCGGCCTCACCGCGCGACCTCACCGCAGACGGCGGTTCAAAAGGCGGGGCGCGAACGGTATAGTCGCGCGCGCCGCATGAGCGTTCCCGCGCCCACTTCGGATCCCTCCCTCTCGGGAGTGTCCGCCGCCCGCATCGACGAGCCACGACTGATCGAGCTGCGCGCCGAGCTCGAGGCCCGCGAGGACAAGCTCGGCAAGGCCGTGATCGCCGACGCGATCGGGCGCCTTCTCCTGCGCGACCCGGCGCACGAGGGCGCCGCCGCCCGCGAGCTCTTGGCGTCGTACAACCACGAGCCGACGTTCCGGCCGCCGCTCTACGCGCTCGTCGACAGCTTCGAGCGCAAGCGCTCGTTCAAGAACCTCGGGCGGCTCTACGACGCCGAGCACAAGAGCGCGACGGATGCGGCGGGTCGAACCGACGCGCTGCTCGATCGGGCGATGTTCCTGCTCGCGACGGGCGGCGCGATCGACGAGGTCGATGCGCTGATCGATCAGGCCATCGAGCCGCGGCCCGAGCGCGCGAGCGCGTGGGCGATCGTGGAGCTCCTCGCGCGGCACCGCGGACGCGACGCGCTCGCGGAAGAGGCCGCTGCAGCCCGAGCGCGTGCCGCTCGCTCGCCGCGCCTGCGCGCCGCGCTCCTACACGAGTCGGCCGTGGCGCTCTCGACGGCGAGTGACGCGCCCGCGGCGCTCGAGCTGCTCGTGCAGGCCTCGGAGGCCGATCCCGGCTCGGCCCGCATCCAGACCGCGCTCGATGGCGCCGCGCGCGAGGCGGGGCGCTTCGCCGTCGTCGTCGACGCGCTCGAACGGCGTGCCGAGGCGGAGCCCAACGATCTCCACGCGGCGGCCCTGTTCTGCGAAGCGTCGGCGCTGGCGCGGGCGCGCCTGGCCGACCTCGATCGTGCGATGCACGCGAGCGAGCGCGCCGTTTCCCGCGCGCCCGAGGATCTCCTCGTCTGGATCGAGCGTGCCGAGACCGCCGAGGCCGCCGAGGCGTGGGGCGTGCTCGACACGGCCTGCGAGAAGGTGCT
Source organism: Sandaracinaceae bacterium (assembly GCA_044376125.1). Classification (GTDB taxonomy): domain Bacteria; phylum Myxococcota_A; class Polyangia; order Polyangiales; family Sandaracinaceae; genus JAFLCL01. Next base: position 100,989 of record JBILLJ010000007.1, on the reverse strand, counting down.
CTCGCTCCTCTCGAGCGAGGAGGCCTCGGTGGGCCCGCTCCTGGCCGTCGTTCACTACCGCCGCGCCGAGGCGGCCACGAACCAGGGGCGCGCAGAGGACGCTGCCCGACACCTCGCCGCCGCGCGTGCCGTGGCTCCGGCCTCGCACGTGCTCGCGGTGATGGGCGACTCCTCGCAGCGCGACCTCCTCGAGGCGCGCACGGACGAGCTCGAGTCGCAGCTGCGCGCGGAGGGTGCGAGCGTCCAGACACGCCTCGACGCCCTGCGAGAGCTCGCGGGCATCGCCGCGGCGTGGAGCCGGCGCGACGCGCTCGACGAGCGGGTCGGTGCCTTCGCGGCGCTGGCAAGGAGCGAAAGCACGACCGTCCCGGGTGACGTGTGGCGCGACCTCGCGCTGCTCGCGATCTCCGTCGGTGCGCGCGGCGCGCTCTCCACCCTCGCGCCGCATCTGCTCGAGGGCCTCTCGAGCGACGACGCGGCCCGCGCGGGCGAGCGCGCGGCGTGGCGTCTCACGGCCTTGCACCTCGCATGCGCAGAGCGCGGCGACGGGGCCGCGGAGCGTCGCGTGGCGCTCGCGGCCGAGTCTCTCGCGGACGAGGCATGCGCCGGCTGGGCGCCCGAGGTCGCGCGTGTCCTCGCTTCCCGCGCGGGGGATCACGCGCTCCTCGCTCGCGCGCACGACGCGCTGGCGAACGTGGCGGGCTCGGGCGAGCTGGTCGCTGCCCACCGCGCAGCGCAGGCGCGCGCGCTCGTGCGCGCCGGGGATCTCGAGGGCGCGCAGGCGACCTTGGCGCGCGCGCTCGAGGCCAGCGGCAGCGATGCGTATGCACGGGCGCTCCTCGAGGACGTCGGCCGCGCGCGTGGCGACGTCGAGGCCGTGCTCCGCACACTGCGCGAGGCAGCCAGCGGCGAACAGCCCGAGGCCGTCGCCTCGCAGCTCTCGGCCACGGCGCACGTCGCGGAGATGGAAGGCAACGTCGCGCTCGCGGTGCGCAGCGCGGAAGAGGCGCTCGCCGCGCGGCCCGACGCCGCCGACGCGCTGCATCTGCGCGCGCGCCTCGCGCTGCGCTCGACCGACGTGGCGGGCGGCGATCTCGCTCGCGCCGACGAGGCCCGCGCGGGCCTGGCACCCGTGTGGCGGCTGCTCGCCGCGCTTCGCATGCACGCGGGCGAGGCGCGCACCGCGGCCTTGCGTGCGCTCCTCGGCGAGCGCGCGGTGGACGTCGAAGCGGCGCTCGCGATCGCGGTCGCGCCGGGCCCGAACGACCCGACGCGCGAAGCGGCCTGGGCACGGCTCGGTGAGGCCTTCGCGCTGCCGGCCGATCCCCTCGAGGGCGTGCGCGCCGGGCGTGCGGGCGCGTGGCTCGAGCTCGCGGACGAGCTGATGAACGAGGACGGCGCGGGCAACACGGCCGACGCGCTCGCGGCGCACGCGCTCCGCGTGGCGCTCTTGCGCGGCGAGATGGACGACGACGCGTTCCTTCGCGTCGCGGAGCTCGAGAACCTCGACAGCGACGTCCGCCCCGACCCCGCGCTCGTGTCGTCGGAGGTGATCCTCGACGCGATGCTGCGCGGCGAGAGCAGCGACATGTCCGAGCTCGCCGCGGCGCACGCGCGGCACGTCGCGCGCGGCGTCGGCGACGACGTGATCGCGATGCACGACCGCTGGTCCGTCGCGGCGGGCCGCGGCGACCAGGTCGTCGCAGGGCTCGCGGCGCGCGTCGCGGAGCACCCGGACGACGTGGCGTCCCTCGACGCGCTGCGTGTGGCCGCACGCGAGGCGCGCAGCTGGCCCGAGGTGGTGCGCGCGTGTGACGGCCTCGCGGCCCACGTCACCGGCGAGCTCCAGGCGCAGCTCCTCGAGGAGGCCGCGGCCGTCCTCATGGACGAGATCGACGACGTCGAGGGCGCCGAGGACCGCTGCCGCAAGGCGCTCGCGATCGATCGGCAGCGCGACATCGCGTACGCGCGCCTGCACGACCTGCTCGCGGAGCGCGGCGACGACGCCGGCCTCCTCGATCTCGTCAACGCGCGATCCGAGGTCTTCGACGACCCGGAGATCCTCGCACCGCTGCTCTACGAGCAGGCGAGGCTCTTCCGCGGTCTCGGGCAGGTCGACGAGGCGCTCGCGTCGCTCGACAACCTCCTCTTGCTCGAGGACGAGCACGTCGGCGGCCTGGCGCTCCAGGTCGAGATCCACGTCCAGCGAGAGGCGTTCGACGACGCCGTCGACTCGCTGCGCGCGCTCGCATCCGCCAAGAGCGCGCCCATGAGCCAGCGGCGCATCGCGCGCCTGGGCGCCGCCGAGTTCCTCGAGAAGAAGCTCGGCGACGCCGCAGGGGCGCTCGCGGAGCTGAGCCTCATCGAGACCGAGCTCAAGATGGCCGACCGCGTCGTGTACGAGCGCATGGCCTCGCTCGCGGAGCGCAGCGGCCGGCTCGAGGACGCGGCGCGCGCGCACGTCGAGGCCGCGGCGCGCGCGAACGATCCGCTCAAGCGCGCCGCCGCGTACCGCAAGCTCGGCGAGCTCGCGCGCAGGCAGGGGCGGCTCGAGGACGCCGCGACCGCCTATCGCCAGGCCCTCGATGCGCAGCCCGACGACGTCGACGCCGCCGAGGCGCTCGCCGAGATCCCGGTCGCTGGGGACGCCGAAGAGCGCGTGCAAGCCGTGTCGATCGCGCTTCGCGCCGGCGCCTTCCCGCTGACCATCGATCACCTCACGCGCGTCGAGCGCGTCTCGCGCCTCGCGGGTGACTGGGGGCTCTCGGCGGCGACGCAGGAGCTGCTCCGTACGCTCGAGGGCGCGCCGAGCGGTGCGCCGCCGATCGAGCTGCCGCAGCTGCGGGTGGTGGACGAGGCCAAGCTCGCCATCGTGCCGCGCCTCGCGCGCGACGCGGCGTTCGAGCTCGCGCAGCTCGTCTGTGACGTGCTGGGCGAGGTGGAGCCGCTCGAACCCTCGGGCTTCGGGGCGGCGTCCAAGGACCTGAAGGCGCGCGGCAGCGGTGAGATCGGCGCCGACCTCGTGCACGCGATCACCGCACAGCTGGGCGCCGCCGGGGACGTGTATGTCGCGGGCGAAGGCAAGACGATCGTCGGCGGTGCCTCGCGCGGCAAGCCGTTCTACGTGATCGGTCGAGGTGCCCGCAGCCCCCAGATGATCGCGTACGACGCCGCGTTCTTCGCGGCCGGTGTCCGCGCCGAGCTGTCGGCGCTCGCCGTGCGCTGCGCGCGCGGTGGCCACGCGAGCGTCTCGACGGCCATCTTCGCGACGGCAGCGGCAGCGGGCGCACTGGTCCAGGGCGCCGACACGCGCGACGGCTTCGCCGATCTCGCGCGCTCGCTCGCGAAGCCCGCAGCGAAGCGACAGAAGCGCGTGGCCGAGCTCGTGGCGGCGATCGGCGACGGCAAGGCCGTGACCGCGTGGTCTCGCGAGCTCCAGGCCCGGCTCGTCCGCATGGCCGTGCTCGTCTCGAGCGATCTCGCGCGAGGTCTCGGCGCGCTCACGGGCAGCAGCGCCAAGCCGGAGGCCGTCGCTGCGAGCGAGGCCGCCACGGCCCTCGCCCGCGAGTGGCTGAAGAGCGACGTGATCGCCGCGCGTGCGGCCTTCGGGTGGCGTCCGCCCGACTGACCGAACGCCCGACAACGACTTCCACTTCGTCGAAGGTTTCCTGGAGCCCGCGCTTGACCGATCCGAAAGACAAAGACGCGTTCGATCTGGACTGGGACGACGCGCTGTCCGACTGGGAGCGCGACGTCGACACGTCCGCGGAGGCGAAGTCCAACCCCATGCCGCAGAAGCCGCCGGTGAAGCCGCCGGCACCGCCGGCGCGCGCGCTCTACCAGCCTCCGGACCCGGCCGAGATCGCTCGCCTGCGGCAGCAGCAGAAGCATCCGTCGTTCGCGCACGACGATGGCTCCGACGAGTCGACCATCGCGGCGCAGATACCGTCGCTCCCGCGGCCCACGGCGCCTCCACCCGGCGCGCTCGGTGTGCCCACGGGCCACCGCGGTGACGAGCCCACTCGCGCGACCCAGCGGCCGGCGAGCCCGGAGATGGATCTCGACGACCTCCTCGCGAACCTCGACGAGGACACGCGGCACTATCCGGCCGACGTGCCGAAGGTCGCGCCCACGGGTGTGGCCGCGCCGAAGCCCCCGCCGCCCAAGCCGCCGGCGATCCCGCGCCCCGGCGGCGCTGCGCCCGTTCCGCCGCGCCCGCGCTCGCCGCTCCTCAAGCAGGGCGGGGTGCCTCGCCCGCCGCCGCCCGGCACCGCGTCGCGCCCCGAGATCGAGCGCGTGCGCGACTCGTTCGGCGAGGATCTCGCCTCCTTCGAGGCCAGCCTCGCGCCGAAGGCCTCGCCGCCGCCGCCGGCGCCCGCCGCCACCTCGTCCGGTGAGACGGACGCGCTCGACGCGCTGCTCTTCGGGGAAGCGTCGCCGCCGCGCGAAGGCCCGAACGGTCACTCGTCCACGAGCGCAGCCGCCGCCTCGTCGGCGCCGACCCCGCTGCCGCCCGCGCCCAAGCATGCCGTCGCGCCGCCGGCCGCGATGAGCGACACCCCGAGCCTCGACGACCTCGACATGGAGCTCGATGCGGCGCTCGGCGCGTTCGCACCGCCCACCTCCTCGTCGTCGGGCGGTATGCCTGCGGTGCAGCGCAACGCACCGTCGAGCGCGCCCACGCCCGTTCCTCCTCCGCCGGATGTGTCCTCGGCCGCCGTGACGCCCGTGCCCCCAGCGCCGACCCTGGACGCCGAGGCCGCGGTGTCGATCGACGACGACGGCGACGACTTCTCGATCGACTTCGCCGACGAGGGCGCCGACGCGTCGGCCCCGGCGGCCGCTGCCGCGGAGCCGAGCGAGCCCGCCGAGGTGCTCGCGCCCACGCCTCCAGGCGATCTCGGAGACGAGCTCTTCGGCGCGTCGTCGGCCGAGCCCGCGCCTCTGGCGGAGCCCACCTCGACCGCCTCGGTTCCACCGCCACTTCCTTCGCGCAGCGCGCCTCCGAGCCCCGCTGCGGAGGCCCCCGCGCCGAGCCGCGCGGATCGTGGTGCGCAAGCCGCGCGCCGCACCGTTCGCTCGCGCAAGCCGCGACGCGAAGTGTTCCCGCTCGTGGGCCGGCAGCCGCACGCGCTCGCGGCGCGCGCCGAGCTCCTCGAGGTGACGGCAGCCGCCGAGTCGGTGTCTGCGTCCTCGCGCGCTCGCGCGCTGCTCGCAGCCGCCGAGCTCCGCGTCCAGCTCGGTGAGCTCGACGCGGTCGAGCCGCTCGTGCGTCGCGCGCACGAGCTCGATCCGAACAGCCTCGCCGCCACGCGCATGGCGCGGGCCGTCGCGGCAGCCAAGCGTGACGTCCCCGCGGTCGCGGGCTGGCTCGAGCGCCAAGCGGCGCTGGTGCCCGAGAGCGAGGGTGGCGAGCGCAGCGTGCTCTGGGCGGCGGCCGCCGATGCGTGGGCGCGCGCGGGCGACGCGGCGCGGGCGAGCAACGCCGCGCGTGCGGCCCATGAGGCGAGCCCCACGCTCCTCACGTCGCTCGTGGCGCTCGGCTTCGCGTCCGAGGAGCCTTCCACGGCGGGCGCGTACGGGGTGCTCAAGAGCGCGAGTGCGGGTCGGCTGGTGCGCGGCATCGTCACGAACGCCGCGGCACGCGCCGTGGAGCGCGGCGGCGCCGCGCCGGAGGGCACGTCGAGCGAGCCCGCCATCGCGCTGCGCGCGCTCCCTGCGCTCGCGACGCCGGCGGAGCGCGCGGCCGCGCTCGAGGCGCTCGCAGGATCGCTCGACGACGAGCTGGCCGAGGCGGCGCGTCTGCTCGAGATCAGCGAGCGTGTCGCCGCGGGCGAGGCGAGCGACGAGATCCGCGACGCCGTGCGTCGCCTCGGACGTGAGGGACATCGCCCGGCGATGCTCGCGTGTGCGCTCGAGGCAGCGATCCGCGACGCCTCCGCCGACGAAGCGGCGCTCTCCGAGCGCCTCGCGGGGCTCGTCGAGGGCTCCGAGCGAGCGGCGCTCCTCGGTCGCGCATCGCTGCTCGCGTCGGCGCGCGGGGAGATGTCCGATGCCGAGGGCCTCGCGCGTGCGGCGGCCTCGTCGGATGCGAGCCTCGGCGTCGTCGCCGCGGCGAGGACGCGGCTGGCCGATCTCGATCCGGCCAAGCGCGCGCTGCGGGTTCAGACCGAGGGCGCGCTGGTCGTGGCCGCCAAGCTCGCGCGCGAGACGGGAAGCACCGCGCAGGAGGCCGAGCTCCTCGAGCAGGCCGCCGACGCACAGGCCACCGTCACCGCCGACGTGCTGCGTCTCGATGCGCTCGCCGCCATCGCGGAGGATCGTCGTGGCGAAGAGACGCTCCGCGTCGCGCTCCGGCGCAGCGCGCGGGAAGGCAGCAGCACGGCGTCGCGCGCGCCCGGCGCGCTCGTCGCTGCGACGCTCGTCGGGGACCTCGAGGCGGCACAGGAGGCCCACGCCGCCGCGCCGACGAGCGCCACGGCGAGGCTTCGTGTGCTCGTCGCCGAGAGCGCCGTGGATGCGGCGCAGGCGTGGCAGGACGAGGCCGCGCTCTCGAGCGGCGAGCAGGCCGCACGCGCCTCCCGCGAGAGCGCGCGAGCGCTCGTCGGCTTCGACTCCGACCGTGCGGGCGCGCGCCTCGCGGCGAGCCAGCCCGAGGATCTCGCGGCGGCGGCGCTGTTCGCGATGCTCGCGGTCCGTGAAGGCGCCGAGCACCAAGGCGCTCCGGCGCTGCGGGCGCAGGCGCTCTCGCGCTACGCCGCGATCGATCGCGATCCGCAGGCCCGTGCGCGCGACCTCGTGCGCGCGGCGCTCGCGGCGCTGTCCGGCGGCGACGGCGAGCAGACCCGCGCGTTGCTCGCCCGAGCGGCCGTCGATGCGCCCGAGGATCCGATCCTCGACCTCATGCGCTGGCGCGACGCGACTGGAAACGGCGCGGAGATCCCGGCGGACGTGATCGAGCGCCGGCGCCCGAGCGGCAGCGACGCGGGCGCACGCGCCCTCGCCACGCACACGGCGCTCGTGCTCGGCGGACGCGGCCTCGACACGTCCGACCTGTCGGAGACACCGGCGAGCGTCACCGAGGCCGCGCGCGCCGAGGCCGCACGTCGCGCGGCGCGGCTCGACGAGAGTCGTCGTCCCGTCGTGCCGCCTGCGACGGTCGAGGATGCGGGCAACGACCTCGCGGCCCTGCGCGCGATGGAGCGCGCCGCTGCGGCGACGTTCGCGTCGGGCGAGGCCGGGCTCGACGCGATCGCGTTCGCGATCGCCGAGCACGTGAGCGACCCGCTCGATCGAGGCCCCTACCTCCGCGAGGCCTACACGGTCTCGCTGCGCACGCCGCCGAGCGACGCCAGCGAGACGCGCTTCCTCGCGCTCGTGCCTCCGGCGACCGCGTCCGATCCGTGGCTCGCCCGACGTGCCGCGGGCCTCGCCTGGCGTCGAGACGAGCACACGCTCGCGCGCAGCGCCGGCCTCGTCGTCGCCGAGAGCCTCACCGCGCCCGCCGAGCGCGCGAGCGCGGCCACGCATGCGCTCGCGCCCGATCTGATCGACGACACCGAGGCTGCGCGTGCGGCCGTCGAGGTGCTGCGCGCCTTCCAGGTGGGCGCGCCGGAGCACCCGCTCGTCGCCGAGCAGCTCGCGCTCGTCGCCGCGCGCGCCGGCGATCACGAGCACGCCGCGCAGGCGCTCGAGCAGGCGGCACGGGTCGCTGCCTCGCCTCAGCGCAAGGCGCGTCTCTTCGTGGCCGCCGCCGACGCACACGAGGAGATGGGTGCCGATCCCCTCCGCGTGGTCGGCGCGCTCGAGGAGGCCTCGAAGGCCGATGTCACGTACGGCCAGGTGTTCGAGCGGCTGCGCACCGCGCTCGAGCGCAGCGGCGACAAGGAGCGGCTGTCGGGGCTCGTCGCTCGACGCCTCGCGGCGGGCGGCGAGGGGCCGCAGGCCGCGGCGCTCTACCTGGCGCAGGCGAGCCTGCGCGAGTCGCAGAACGACATCGAAGGTGCGCGCACCGCGCTCCGCGCCGCGCTCGAGCACACGACGGTCGAGGGCTCCCCCGAGCAGCTCGGCGCGCTGAAGAAGCTCGCGCAGCTCTCGCTGGCCGACGAGGACTACCGCGGCGCCGCGGAGGCCCTCATCCGCCTCGCGAAGCTGCGTCGCGAGGTCGAGGAGCTGCGCTGGATCTTCTTCGAGCTCGCGGGCATCTACGATCGGCACATCCCCGACGTGAAGCGCGCCGAGGCGGCCTACCGCCGCGTGCTCAAGCTCGTGCCCGACGACGCCCCCGCCATGGAGCGACTCGCGGAGCTCTATCGCCGCGAGAACATGCTCCCGCAGGCGATCGAGATGCTCGAGGCGTTGCTCAAGGCCGAGATGGATCCCGATCGCTCGCGCCTGCACCGACTGACGCTCGCGAAGATCCACGAGCAGTCCGGCGACGCGCGCCGCGCCGAGCAGACGCTCGAGACGACGCGCCGCGCGAGCCCCACGGATCTCGAGACGCTGCGCGCGCTGGCCGAGTTCTACGGACGCCAGAAGGCGCAGACCGCGCTCGCGATGCATCTCAACCGCGCCGCGCAGGACTTCCGCCACGCGCTCGCCGCCGATCTCTCGGACGAGGCGGCGTGGATCGGCCTGGTCGAGGTGCTCGGCTGGCGTGGTCGACACGACGCCGCGCGCGCGGCGGCCACGGCGGCCGTGTCGCTCGGCATCGTCGACGTCGAGGTCGCCAAGCTCGTCGACGAGCACGGCGGGGCGCCCGCCTGCAACGACATCGTGCGCCTGCCCGAGGTGGCCGACGCCGTCGCGCCGGCCGCGCTCACGAGCGGTGTACGCGAGGCGCTCGGGCGCCTCGGACCGTACCTCGACAAGGTCTTCGCGTTCGATCCCCGCAGTCACCGCGCCGAGAAGGTGGGCCCGCGCGACGCCACCGTCGCGAAGGTGCTCGAGGACGTCGGACAGTGGCTCGGCACGGCCGACCTCGAGGTCTGGGTCGCCCCGAGCTCGCCTCGCCTGCTCGTGCCCTTCGCCGCGCAGCCGCCGTCGATCCTCGTCGGTCGCGAGATCCTCCAGGCGCCCGACGCCGAGCGTCAGTTCCTCACGGCGCGTGCGGCCTTCGTCGCGCGGGCCGGTCTGTCGGGCGTGCTCCGCGCGCCGGGCCACGAGCTGGCCGCCACGCTCGCGTACGTCGCGCAGCAGTTCGAGCCGTCGTACCAGCCCATCGGCCTCGATCCGGGCCTCGTGCAGGAGCAGGGGCGTCGCCTCTCGAAGGTGGCCCCGCGCAAGGTCATCGAGGAGGTCGGTCCGCTCGTGCTCGAGATGATCGGCGCGCCGGAGTACGACGCCGCCAAGCTCCCGATGGCGGTCTCGGAGCTGGGCGATCGCATCGCGCTGCTCGCCACCGGCTCCATGCCGTCGGCGCTCTCGGCGATCCTCAAGCTCGCCGGCCTGCCGACGGACGCCATGGACGTCGGCTCGCGCGTGGGCGTGGTGCGCAGGTCGCCCGAGGCGTCCTCGCTCCTCTCCTTCGCCATCTCGGAGCCGTGCTTCGAGGCGCGTCGGCGCTCGAGCGCGGCGCGCTGAGCAGTCGCGACATGCGCGGCGCCCAACACGACAAGAGCGCGACGCCGCGGGGCTGGAAGCTCGGGATCCTCGGGCCCACGGACGACGAGGACACGCTCCGCGAGGCCGCGTCGTTCCTCCTCGGCGACGCCGAGGCCGATCAGGTCGTGTTCCTCGGCGACGGCGCCTTCCTCGAGCTCGCGCTCGCGCGCTGGGGCGCCGACGTCGGCCTCGATGGCGGGAGCACCTTCCTCGATCGCGCGCTCGCCGCCGCAGGCACGGGCGATGCGCGCTCGATCGAGCAGTTCCTCGCGGAGGACGCGGGCGCGCGACGCATCGTCGACGTCCGGCGCCTGCCGGACCCGCCCGCGCGCGCGATCGAGCTGCTCGACGACCGCATCGTGCTCTTCGTGCACGACAAGGCCGTGCTCGACGAGGAGGACATCGCGAACGCGAACGTGATCGTCTATGGCGTCTCGAAGGAGGCGCAGCTCCGCCGCTTCGGCAAGCGCGCGTTCTTCACCCCCGGGCCCCTCTCGGCGGGCCGCGTGGGCCTGCTCGAGTCGAGCGACGAGGGCTTCACCGTCGCCGTCTATGACGTCTCCGGCATGCCCGTCCTGCGCGAGTCGCTGGCGGCCGCGATGACGCGGCTCTCGGTCTCCTCGTGAGCGCGAGTCGGTGGGGCCGCATCGGTGTGCTCGGTGGGAGCTTCGACCCTCCCCACTGCGGCCACGTGCTCCTGGCGACCTATGCCCTCTCGGTCGCGCCGATCGACGGGCTGCTCGTCGTCCCCGCGTTCGCGCACGCCTTCGGCAAGGAGATGGCTGCGTTCGAGCACCGCGTGGCCATGACGCGCGCGGCGTTCGCGGTGCTCGACCCCGCGCGCGTCGAGATCTCGGAGATCGAGCGCGAGCTGCCGCCGCCGAGCTTCACGTACCGCACGCTCGAGGCGCTCGCGGAGCGCTTCCCCCGCGCCCGCTTTCGCATGATCGTCGGGTCCGACATCGTGAAGGACACGAGCCGCTGGACGCGCATCGAGCGCGTCACCGAGCTCGCGCCGTTCTTCGTCGTCGGTCGCGGCGGCCACGACGCGCCGGAGGCCGAGAGCGCGCCGCTCGATCTGCCCGAGGTGAGCTCCACGCGCGTGCGCGAGGCCCTGCGCGGAGGCTGCGGCGCGAGCGGTCTCGTGAGCGCCGAGGTCGAGGCGTACGTGGCCGAGCACCAGCTCTACCGAGCGCGGCCGTGACGCGGCCTGCCGCGGCGCGTGAGACGGTCGAGGTCGTGCTCGTCGGTCGTGGGCGGGTCGGGCGCACCCTCGCCAAGCGCTTCGCGGAGCGAGGCGTCACCGCAGTGCTCCTGGCGGGCCGCGGCCTCGCGGCCTCCGGGCGCGCGCGTGCGCTCGTGCGTCGCGCGTCGGTCGTGTGGATCACGGTGCCCGACCCGCACGTCGCGAGCATCGAGGCGGTCATCGCCGCGTCGCTCGACGGGCTCGGCGCGCGGGCGCTGCCGATCGTCGTCCACTCGGGCGGGGCGCGTGGTCCCGAGGTGCTCGCGGCGTGTGCGCTCCGCGGTGCGCCCGTCGCCGTCGCGCACCCGGCGGTCTCGTTCGGTACGACGCGGACGACGCTCGACGACACCGTCTTCGTGCTCGATGGCGCCCCCCGTGCGACGCGCCGCCTGGCGAGGCTCGTGCGCACGCTCGGCGCACGTCCGCTGACGCGCGCGGTGCACGGTCCTCGCTACCACGCGGCCCTCGCGCTCGCGGCCAACGGCGCCGCTGCGCTCGCCGCGGCGGCCTCGGCGATCCTGGTCTCGGGCGTCCCTGCGCTCGAAGCGCCAGAGGCCGCACGGCTCCTGGGCACGCTGCTCCGGTCCGTCGCGGACAACGTCGCGCGCGTGGGCCCGTCGGCCGCGCTCACCGGCCCCATCGCGCGCGGCGACGCGGCGGCCGTCGCGCGCCACCTCGAGGCGCTCGAGCCGGAAGAGCGCGCGGACTACGTCGCGGTCTCGCGTCTCGTGCTCCGCGCTGCGATCGCCCGTGGTCTTCCGCCTGCTGCGCGCGAGGGCATCGACGCGGTGCTCTCCGCGGCGAGCCGAGCTCGGCCCGTCCGTGCGCGGCGTGGGGCCGGCCACGAGCCGCGTCAGCGCGCGACGAGATAGAAGAGGAACGCACCCAAAAGGGCCGCGACGATCATGAGGACGATCGCTGCGACGCCGAGGTGCGCCGTGCTGACCTCCTGCACGTCGCTCCGAGCGCTCGGCGCCGCCGGGGGCTGTGCCGGCGCGCTCTGTGGCGTGGCGACGCTCGCGCGGACCGGCGCCGCAGGTGGCGCGTCGGTCGCGCTCGCGGGCGGCGTGGGCGAGAGCGGGCGCGGCGGAGCGCGCACCACCGTCATCGCCTCGTGGAAGCCCTGATCGATCTCCGGGTGACGCGCATGGGCCTCGCTCGGCTCGGCCGGTCGCGCCGGAGGCTGGCTCACGTACTCCTTGGCCGCGAGCTCGCGCGCCCGACGCTCGGCGATGACCTGCTCACCGAAGTGATCGGTGAGGAAGGCCGCGAAGCGCAGCTGCGAAGGGACGATCCGGTTCTCGGCGAGGTAGTCGTCCAGGGCCTCGAGCATCGCCTTCGCGCTCGGGAAGCGCGCGACGCGCTCGGGCGCGAGCGCACGATCCAGCAGATCCTGCAGCGTGTCGTGACCGGAGATCCCTCGCTGCGGCAGCCGCGGGATCTCCGCGCGCTTGGCGAGCTCGAGCATCTGGGCCTCGGTGCCCTTGTAGAGGCGTCGTCCCGCGCACATCTCCCAGAGCAGGATGCCTGCAGCGAAGACGTCCGCGCGGGCGTCCAGCGCTTCGCCGCGCGCGTGCTCGGGCGACATGTACGCGCTCTTGCCGACGACGCGCGCGCCGAGCTCGGCGCTCGACTCCTGGCTCGACTCGCCCGAGGCCTCGTCCTCGCCGACGCCCATCTCTCCCGCGCGGCCGTAGGCGCGAGCGATGCCGAAGTCGCAGAGCTTCACCTCGCCCTCGAACGAGAGGAGCACGTTCGAGGGCGACACGTCGCGGTGCACGATGCCCAGCGTCGCGCCGCTCGGCCCCGTCGCGCGGTGCGCGAAGTCGAGGGCTGCGAGCGTCTCGCGCACGATGTGGAACACGAACTCGGGCTGGAGCGGGATCTTCGACTTCGCGAGGTTGCGGAGCAGCTGCTGGAGATCGAAGCCCTCCACGTACTCCATCGCCATGAAGAGCACGCCCGGCTCGCCGCCGACGCTCGGCCCGCGACCGAGGTCGACGACCTGCGCGATGTTCGCGTGCCGCAGGCCCGCGCACAGCTTGGCCTCGTCGACGAACTGCGCCGAGAACGCGGGGTCGCGCGAGAGCGCGTCGTGGATCTGCTTCACGACCACGAGGCGCTCGGCGCCGAGCTCGCTCTCCATGCGCGCGAGGTAGATCGTCGCCATGCCGCCCTTGCCGATGCGGTCGAAGAGCTGGTAGCGCCCGAAGCGTCGCGGCAGCCGATCGCCGTCCGCGCCGTTCGACGGCGTGGAGGCGGAGCCTGCGGTCCGGGCGAGCTCTGCGTTCATGGGAGAGTCCGGGATCTGTCACGGGCCGGCCCCCCTGCAAGCGCCCCCGTGAGCGCGGCTCGGGCGGCGCGCGAGGCACCGCGCCGAGGCCTCGTGGTAGCGTCGCGCCATGTCGACAGAGCGCCGCGAAACGTCGCGAAGCACGGCCCTGGCGCGCGTCCGGACGCACCGCGCCGACGCCCTCTTCGCGCTGGCGCTGGCCGCCTCGGCCGCAGGCTGCGGAGGGAACCTGGGCACCACGGACGCCGCCGTCCGCCGCGACACCGGGCCGAGCTCCACCGCGAGCGTCACGGCCTCGTGGCTCGTGCGCTGCGACGCGCTCATGGACTGCGCGCCCAACCCGCCACGCGCGCTCACCGTGACGAACGGGGAGGGCGGTGCGCTCGTGGAGTGCTCGGCACCACTCGTCGGCGCAGACCGCGAGCTGAGTGTTCGCTTCGAGCAGCCCACGGAGTTCGGCGTCGCGCTCTCGGGCATCGTGACCAGCCCGACCGGTGGCCGCGTGAGCGGCGCGGCGTGCTCGGTGGACGTGCTCGAGTCCGCCGAGATGCTCTCGCTGCGCGGGCCGTGCAGCGCGAACCCGCCGAGCGCCGATGCGCCGTGTCAGGTGCAGCGCGTCGTCATCGACGAGGACACGCGCGCCGTCTCGCTCGAGGTCCGCTGCGAGGGCCTGGGCACCATCGACGGGACCGGCGTCGTGCGCGAGCTGACCGATCCGGACACGGCCGCAGGCTTCGTCGAGATCGCGATCACCGACTGCCAGCTCTGATCGACGAGGCCCGCGCGAGCGCTCGGAGGTCCCGCTCGCCCGCGAGGAGCGCCTCGACGAGACGGATCGCCTTCGTGATCCGCGCGTCGCTCGAACGTGCGCGCAGGACGAGCGCCGCGATCGCGCGCTGCCGGCCCGGCGTGAGCGCCTCGAAGACGTCGCGCGCGCCGGGCTCCTGTCGGAGCACTTCCGTCAGCTCCTCGGGCACGGTCTCGCCCCGACGCCCCACGTCGGGCGCGAGCGTCACGCGAACGCGCTGGCCGATCTCGACGCCCGCTTCCTCGCGCAGCCGCGCGCTGAGGTGAACGAACCGCCCTTCTCCATCGGAGGCGAGGGCGCACGAGAAGCGCGCTGCACCGACGGTGCAGACGAAGCGCCGCGCGCCCGCGCCGAGGAGCGCGGACGCGACGGTCGCAGGCACCGGGATCGACGCCGGCCAGCCGGGCTTGGCCTCGCGGACGAACGACGCGAACGAGATGGGCTTCACGCCCGAGGTTCTCGTGCCGCGCCCCGCGGTGCGGAACCCCCGGCGTCCACGACGGGCCGCCTTCCAGGGGCCCCGCTCGAGACGGTCGGGACGCTCCGTCCGACTGCGGGCAATGCGTCGAAGCCTCGACGCTGGCGCATCCAGTTCAGCACGACCTGGTTGAGGAGCAGCACGACGTTGGCGCTCGCGATCGCGTGAGGCGCGAGCGATGGCCACGCGCTCGCCACCAGGAACGCCGCGGCGAAGTAGACCGCGCTCACGGCGCCCCAGTGGTCGACGAGATGCGCCAGTCCGCAGACGGACACGGACCACACGAGGAGAAGACCGACCATCACGGAGGGCACGGAGATCCCGAGCCCGCTCGCGCCCAGACACCAGACGATCGACGCCGCGATCGCGGTGGCGGTCAGCGAGAGGCTCGTCCGGTTGATGTGTGTGGAGAGGAGCACGCGGCCTCGAACGAACACGAACAGCGCGCCGCCCAGCAGGCTGCAGCACAGAAAGCCCACGAGCGGCGCGACGCTCTCGGGCGGCACGAAAGCCACGTACGACCAGAACGCGACCCACGAGAGCCCGAGGCCGGCGCTCAACGCTCCGCGGAGCCGATGCCCCAGGCCTCGGTTGGAGTCGGCGACGATGCGCGCCAACGCAGCCTCGTTCGCGACGGCCTTCGCGACGGCCTCGTCCACGGCGCGGTGTCGTTGCGACGAGAGCGTCGGGTGGGCGCGCAGGATGCGGGCCGCCGCGTGCGGATCGCCGCGCTCGAGGGCGTGACCGACGCGGGCGTCGGCCACCGCGAGCAGACCTTGCCGTGCTTCCGGACATTCCACCCACTCGTCGAGCGCGGCCCGATAGGCGAGCTCACCCTCCGTCAACGCCAGCTCGAGGGTCGCGTCGTCGGCGGCGGCGTGGACATCACGCAGGGCGCGGTCGCCGCGCTCCACGAGCCGCAGCGCGCCGCGATGTCGCAGAAAGCTGGCGATGCTGAGTCGGAAGGCTTCGGGGTGGGGCGTGCGACGAACCGGATCGGGCTCGAGCGCCCTCTCGAGGATGCGGCGGAGCTCCGCCGGGATGTTCGTCGGAAGCGGCACCACGGCGCCCGCTCTCGACTCGGCTGCGCGCTGCTCGAGAGACTTGCCGGCGTGTGGCGGTCGACCCGTGAGGATCTGGTGGAGTGTCGAGCCGAGCAGATACGTGTCCGTCCACGTTCCGTAGAGCGCTGGGTTCGGATCGGCTTGTTCGGGCGACATGTACGCTGGCGTGCCGGCCACCTCCGCGGACTCCCGACCGAGCGGGGCCTTGAGCTCGAAGGCCACACCCCAGTCCACCAGGTAGACCTCGCCGAAGGCTCCGATCATCACGTTGGTCGGCTTCACGTCGCGGTGCAGGACGCCACGGCTGTGAGCGAACGAGAGCGCGCGGCAGACTGGTCATCAAGACGCCGAGGTTCCACTCAAGAAGGTCGTCCACGCCGAAGGCCACCCGCAGACGAGCCTCGTCGTTCATCAGCGCTCCCCACGTGTCGCCCTCCACGAGGCGCAGCACCACGTGCGGTCCGTCGTCCGTCGGAAGGAGGTCGTGCACCGGAACGATGTTGGGGTGCTCGAGCCGTGCGGCGATCCTCGCCTCGCGCACGAGCCTGTCCTCGTGCTTGGCGCTTCGTCGCTCCGGGCGCAGCGTCTTGACTGCGACCGCGCGGTCCAGCCTCGGCTGTGTGCCGAGGCGGACCTCCGCCATCCCGCCGCGGCCGAGCGTGCGGCCGATCTCGATCCGGACTTCGGTGTCGCGCTCCGATTCCGGCGTGCCCGGCGACACCGCACGGAGCGCGTCCCCGTCGACCGGGTCGTGCTCGGTGTCCGCCACCAGGGGGCCGGCCTCGCGGTCGGAGGATGACACCACGTCATCATCGACGAAGACCGGCGCTCGGTGTTGCCGAAACGCGGTCGAATGAAAGCGGCACTCAGCTCGGTTGGGGCCGATGACACGCCGATGGCTGCGCGGGGCGCGCCCGTGTCCGCGCTCGTGAGGCACGAGTTCGACACCCCTCGAGACTTGAGTAGGCTCGCGCCAATGCTCTCCGCTTCCTCTGCGCTGCGAGGTCGTGCGTGACGCGTGACGCGTACCGCGCGCCCCAGCTCGACGTCGCCAACGTCGCCGCGTATCTGCCGCGCATGGCGCGCGATCAGCCGGACGTGCGCGCCATCCTCGCGCCGTCGGGCGCGCTCTCGAACCTCGTGGCGTCTGCGAGCACGCTCGACTACGAGGCGCTGAGCTACCGCGAGCTCGACGCGCTCGCGTCGGAGTACGCGGGCGGGCTCGGAGAGGTCGGCATCGCGCGGGGCGATCGCGTCGTGCTGATGGTGCCGCCGTCGCTGCCCTTCTTCGCGCTCGTCTTCGGGCTCTTCCAGGCCGGCGTGGTGCCCGTCGTGCTCGATCCCGGCATGGGCCCCGAGCGCCTCGGCCGGTGTCTCTCGCGCGCGGCTCCGTCTGCGTTCATCGGCATCCCGCGCGCGCACGTCGCGCGACGCGCGCTCGGCTGGGGCAAGGACACGATCCGCACGAACGTCGTCGTCGGTGCGTTCCCGCGCGTGCTCGGCAGTGGCGCGCAGCGCGCCGGTGTCTCGCTCGAGGAGCTGCGCCTCCGCGGTGCGCGTCGCGGTCGACAGGCGCTCGCGGCGGTGACGGCCGACGACGTCGCGGCGATCCTCTTCACGAGCGGCTCGACCGGCGTCCCCAAGGGCGCCGTGTACACGCACGGCAACTTCCTCGCACAGACCGAGGCGATCCGCGCGATGTACGGCATCACCCCGGGCGAGATCGATCTGCCGACGTTCCCGCTCTTCGCGCTCTTCGATCCCGCGCTCGGTATGACCACGGTCGTACCGAAGATGGACTTCACCAAGCCCGGCTCCGTGAGCGGCGCGCAGATCCTCGAGCCGATCCGGCGCTTCGGCATCACGAACATGTTCGGCTCGCCGGCGCTGATCGAGCGTGTCGCGTCGATGGAGGCGCATCGCCTCGAGGGGGCGAGCGGGCCGCTCCTGCCGAGCCTGCGCCGCGTGATCACCGCCGGCGCCCCGGTGAGCGCGCGCATCCTCGAGGCCTTCCAGCGCTTCCTCACGCCCGAGGCGCGCATCCACACACCCTATGGCGCGACCGAGTCGCTGCCCGTCGCCTCGATCGATCACCGCACGGTGCTCGACCACACCCGCGCGCGCAGCGCGGACGGCGAGGGGATCTGCGTCGGCGCGCCCGTGCCGAGCGCGACCGTCGCGATCGTGCGGATCAGCGACGTGCCGCGCGAGCGCTTCGGCCCCGAGGACCTGTGCGCGCCCGGCGAGGTCGGCGAGATCTGCGTGTCGGGCCCGCAGGTCACGCGCGAGTACTTCCGCGACGACGACAACACCCGCCTGCACAAGATGCGCGACGAAGAGGGGCGCCTCTTCCATCGCGTCGGCGACGTCGGCTGGCGCGACGACGACGGGCGGATCTGGTTCTGCGGTCGGAAGTCGCAGCGCGTCGAGGTCGCGGGCGTGACGTGGTTCACCGAGCAGGTCGAGGGCCCGTTCAACGCGCTGCCCCTCGTGCGTCGCGCGGCGTTCGTGGGCCCGAGCGTCGGGGGCCGCGTCGTGCCGACGATCTGCATCGAGCCCATGCCGGTGAAGCTCCCGCACGTGCCCGGTGCGTTCGTGCCCGCCTCGCTGCGCGCGCACCCGCGCGCAGGCGTCGTCGAGCGCATCGTCGTGGTCGGTCGCTTCCCGGTCGATCCGCGGCACAACGCCAAGATCCACCGCGAGGAGCTGCGGGCCCACTGCGAGAAGGCGCTCGCGCGCGGCGAGGGCGCGAGCTGGGACGACGTCGCGGCGCAGAACGCGCTGGGGTACCGATGAGCGAGCTGCGCATCCTCGTGACGGGCGCGTCGGGCTTCCTCGGCGGCGCGATCCTCGAGGCGCTCGTCGCAGCGGGCCACCGCGTGCGCACGCTCCAGCGCACGAAGGGGCCGCGCCTCGTCGCGCTCGAGCGAGAGGGGCGCGTCGAGAACGTGCTCGGACCGCTGGACGATCGCGAGGCCGTCGCGCGGGCGATGCAGGGCATCGAGACCGTGTTCCACGTCGCGGCCAAGGCGGGCGTGTGGGGCAGCCACGACTCGTACTTCCGCGCGAACGTGCTCGGCACGCGCCACGTGATCGAGCTCGCGAAAGCGCACGGCGTCGCGCGCCTCGTCTACACGAGCTCCCCGAGCATCGTGCACGCCGGCGGTGATCAGGAGGGCATCGACGAGTCGACGCCCATCCCTTCGCACCATGCGACGCACTATCCGGCGACCAAGGCGATCGCCGAGCGCGAGGCGCTCGCGGCCCACGGCGCGCGCACGCGAGCCGGCACCACGCTCTCGACGGTCGCGCTGCGCCCGCACCTCATCTGGGGCCCCGGCGACACGAACATCGCGCCGCGCATGGTCGAGCGCGCCAAGACGGGTCGCCTCGTGCTCGTCGGCGGCGGCCACAAGAAGATCGACGCGACGTACATCGAGAGCGCGGTGCACGCGCACCTCCGCGCGTGGGAGCGCCTCGCGCCCGACGCCGCGTGCGGGGGCAAGGCCTACTTCATCGCGCAGGGCGAGCCCGCTCCGTCGCGCGAGCTCATCCTCGGCATCGTGCGCGCGCACGGCCTCGAGGTCGCGCCGCGCAGCATCCCGCTCTCGGTGGCGAAGGTGCTCGGCTCGGGCGTGGAGCTCGCGTGGCGCCTCGCGCGCCGCGAGGACGAGCCTCCGCTCACGCGCTTCCTCGCCGAGCAGCTCGGCACGGCCCACTGGTACAGCCTCGCCGCCGCCGAGCGCGACCTCGGCTACCGCGCGCCGGTGACGACCGCCGAGGGCCTCGCCAAGCTCGCCGCGCACGTGAAGGCGAGCTGAGCGAGCCGTCGGGGGACGGAAACGAGAAGAGCACGACCTCGCGGTCGTGCTCTTCGTGGCGAGCCCTGGCTGGTGCGGCTCAGCGCTTGTCGATCGAGACGAAGTCGCGGCGGGTCGCGCCGAGGTAGACCTGGCGCGGGCGCGCGATCTTCTGCTCCGGATCGTTGAGGAGCTCCTCCCACTGCGCGAGCCAGCCGGGGGTGCGGCCGATCGCGAAGAGCACCGTCATCATGTCGAGCGGGATGCCCATCGCCTCGTAGATGAGGCCCGAGTAGAAGTCGACGTTCGGGTAGAGCTTGCGCTTGACGAAGTACTCGTCCTCGAGCGCGATCTTCTCGAGATCGATCGCGATGTCGATGAGCGGGTTCTTGCCGATCGCGTCGAACACCTCGTCCGCGAGGCGCTTGATGACCTTCGCGCGCGGGTCGTAGTTCTTGTAGACGCGGTGGCCGAAGCCCATGAGCTTGCCCTCGCCGGCCTTCACGCTCTTGATGAAGTCGGGGATGCGGTCCTTGCTCCCGATCTTGCGGAGCATGTAGATGACCTCTTCGTTCGCGCCGCCGTGGAGCGGGCCGTAGAGGGCCGCCGCCGCCGCCGCGAGCGCGCTGTACGGGTCGGCCTTGGAGCTGCCGACGACGCGCATCGTGGAGGTCGAGCAGTTCTGCTCGTGATCCGCGTGGAGCGTGAAGAGGACGTCGAGCGCCTTCTCGACGGCCGGGTTCGGGCGGTACTTCGCCTCGGTCATCTTGAACATCATGTTCAAGAAGTTGCCCGCGTAGCTGAGGTCGTTGTCCGGGTAGACGATCGGCAGGCCGCGGCGATGACGGTACGCGTAGGCCGCGAGCGTCGGGATCTTCGCGACGAGGCGGGTCATCTGGATGCGGCGGTTGGCGGCATCACCGACGTTCTTGGCCTCGGGGTAGAACGTCGAGAGGGCGCCCACGGTCGAGAGCAGGATGCCCATCGGGTGCGCGTCGTAGCGGAAGCCGTCGATGAACTCCCGCATGTTCTCGTGAACCATGGTGTGCATCGTCACCTGGTTCTTGAAGCCCTCGAGTTGCTTGGCGTTCGGGAGCTCGCCGTTCTGCAGCAGCCACACGACCTCGAGGAAGCTGGCCTTCTCCGCGAGCTGCTCGATGGGGTAGCCGCGGTACTCCAGGATGCCCTTGTCGCCGTCGATGAACGTGATCTTCGACGACGTGGACGCGGTGTTCTGGAACGCCGGGTCGTAGGTCATCAGGCCGAAGTCGTCTTCACTCACCTTGATCTGCCGGAAGTCCATCGCCTTGATGGTCCCGTTGCTGACGGCGACCTCGTAGGTCTTGCCCGTCCGGTTGTCGGTGATGGTGAGCGTGTCCTTCGCCATGATGTCTCCTCGAGATCGGTTGAGCCTCGCATCCATCGGGAGGCCCCCGTCAGGACTGTAGCGGGTGCGGCATGCCGCACCGCGTCGATCGGGTCGGCGGATTCTGAGGAGAGGGAGCGCTCCTGTAAAGAGCCAATTGCGCGCCCGTGTGGGCTTCCCGGTGGCTTCGCACGGAATCAGGGGCGGCCCGCCAGCACGCCCTCCACGCAGGCCACGAGCTGGGCGGGCGAGAAGGGCTTGGGCAGGAACGCGTCCGCGCCAGCCGCGAGGGCCTCGGGCTCGAGCGCGTCGCCGCTCACGGCGACCAACGGACCCACGAATCCGCGGCTCTTGAGGCGCCGCAGGAGGTCGAGGCCCGAGTCGGCGCCGAGGAACAGATCCACCAGGACGGCCTGCGGGGTGGCGCGCCCGAGCTCGTCCTCGGCCTCCGAGATGGAGGTCGCCGAGCTCACGTCGAAGCCGGCGCGGGTCAGCGCGACCCGCTGGATGCGGAGGACGAGGGGATCGTCGTCCACGATGAGCACGCGAGCCACTCCGATGGGGTAACACGGACCGGGGTCGTCATGCACCGGAATGCCGCTGCGCAGGACCCTGCTACAAAGGGGCCCCGCCGACGCCTCTCGGGCGGCGGGCGAGGAGCGATGCGCGTTTACGCCGACGGTTCGGCCGAGATGGTCCTCAGGCCCGGGTTCTTGGACATCTACCCGCGCAGTGGCGCGTCTCGTCGCATTGCGTGGGAGGAGCCACCGAAGAAAGGCGGCCTCGGCTTGCCGCGTCGGCGCGTGCTCGCGGTCCCGGGTGGATCGCACGCGTGGATCGGCGAAGGGCGCGGCGTGCGCGTGGTGCCGCTCGATCGCGACGACGTGCGCGACGTCGCGCCGCTCGGCGTGCGCGTGCTCGATGCGCTCTCGCTCTCGGATGGCCGCGTGCTCGCGTGCGCGCACCTCGAAGGCGACGACGGCGCCTGCCTGCGCGTGGTCGACGGACGTGCGCCCGAGCTCGCGGGCTCGGCACCGCTCGCGCTGCCCGAGCCGAAGAAGATCGAGTGGCCCGGCGGCGCGATCTGGAAGGCGGGCAAGGAGCTGTGGCCCGAGAAGGAGAAGGGCGCCGACAAGGCCAAGCTCTTCAAGTCGATCGCGCCCGGCTACCCGCAGAAGGACGGCGCGCGCTTCTTCGACTCGGTCGTGATGACGCGGAGCCCGCACGGCATCGCGGGCGCGTCGATCCAGAACGGCGTCGTGTTCGCGGTCAGCGACGACGGTTCCCGCATCGAGGCGGCGTTCCGCGTGCCCTCGCAACCAGAGGCGGAGATCCACCCGGTGCGCACGGCGCAGGGCGTGCTCGTGGTGCTCGTCATCGCCGGCCGCGAGTCGGCCGTGCTGCACGTCTCGCTCGAGGGCAACGTGATCGCGCACCGCGCCAAGGTGGGCAAGTCGCTCGCGCACTCGATGGGCCCGCCGATGCTCTTCGGCTCGTCGGTGTTCGTCTTCGATCGCAGCGGTGACTCGGTGCTGCTCGAGCTGGGGCTCGAGGACCTCGAGGTGAAGGGCAAGCACGGATTGCCCGGGCTCGGCGCGGGCCAGGCCTCGATCGCCTTCGCGGAGGACGCGGTGCTCGTGTCCGATGGCGAGGCGGCGCTGCGCGTGACGCTCGTGGGCGGTGCGCCGAACGTGGATCTCCTCGAGGCCGTCGGCGGCGCCGCCGCGAAGGCGAAGAAGAAGGCCGACGACGACGACCTCGGGCTCGACGACGAGGAGAGCGACGCCGAGGGCGACGACGAGGAAGAAGGGGTCGCGGCGCCGATCATCCCATCCTCGCGTCCGCGCGCGACGGGCACTCCGTCGCTCACACTCGCCGAGGCCGCCTCGCCCAGCGTCTGGGCGCTGGCTGCCGGCGCGTCGCTCAACGTGACGGTCGGCTTCGCGAACCTCGGCGGCGCGAGCAAGGGCGTCTTCGTCGAGGTCGGCGGTCAGGCCGTGCTCGCGATGAACGTGTCGGCCCTGGACGTCCGCATCGGCTCCACGAGCACGAAGTTCGAGAAGAAGGGCGCCGTGTTCCGCGCGGAGGTCCCGACCATCGAGCTCAACGCAGGCCTTCTCCCGGATCCCGACGAGAAGCGCGGCAAGCAGCCGCTCTACGAGGGCATCCACCGCGCGAACGTCACGCTCCACGGCGACAAGCCCGGCATGGGCCTGCTCACCGTCCGCATCGGCCCGATCAAGGCCGAGCCCGGCCGCGGCTCCATCGTGCAGGGCAAGACCCTCACGGTTCGCTGAGCTCACTCCTCGGATCTGCGGGGGCCGCGGAGCTTGTCGCGGGCCTCGCCGAGGCCCATGCGGCTCGTGCGACCGAGCAGCGCTGCGCGCGTGACGCTGCCTTCGCCGAATTTCTCGCGGAGCGCGGCCTGGGCGGCCTCGAGCTTGTTGCCGCGCTCGAGCCGCACGTCGGGGAAGAGCGTGACGACCTCGCCGAGCGGGCCGAGCTTGCTCATCGAGATGCCGGTGAGGCGCACGCCCTTCTTGCCGAGCTCGAAGCGCCCGAGCAGCTCGCGCGCCGCGCGGAAGATCGCGTCGGTGTCGGAGACGGGCTCGCCGAGCTGCATCGCGCGCGTCTTCACCACGAAGTCGGCGTACTTGAGCTTCACGCTGATCCCGCGCGCCGAGAGGCCCTCCGCGAAGAGGCGCTGCGCGACGCGCACGCTCTGACCGAGGAGCGCGCGCTCGAGCGCGTCGCGCGTGACCAGATCGGTCTCGAAGGTCTCCTCGGCGCCGATCGAGAGGGCCTCGCGCTCGGGCTCCACCTCGCGTGGATCGTCGCCTCGCGCGAGGCGGCCCATCGAGGGGCCGTGGTTGCCGAACGCGCGCTCGAGCTGCGCGTCGGTCGCGTTCGCGAGATCGCCGAGCGTGTGGAAGCCCGAGGCGTGTGCGTGCGGAGCGCTCTTCTGCCCCATGCCCCACATGCGCTCGATCGGCAGCGGCGCGAGGAACGCGCGCGAGTCCTCCGCGCGCACGACGACGAGGCCGTCGGGCTTGCGCAGGTCGCTCGCGATCTTCGCGATGAACTTGGCCGGCGCGACGCCGGCCGACGCCGTGAGTTCGACCTCGCGCCGGATCTCGTCCTTGATCCGCCGCGCGATCGCCTCGCCGTCTCCGAAGAGCGAGCGGCTCGCGGTCACGTCGAGGAAGGCCTCGTCGAGCGAGAGCCCCTCGACGAGCGGCGTGTACCTCCGGAAGATCGCGAACACGTCGCGGCTCGCGGTCGTGTACTTCTGGAACGACGGCGTGACGACGATGGCCTGCGGGCAGCGCCGCATCGCCTCCGCCATCGACATCGCGGAGCGCACGCCGAACGGGCGCGCCTCGTACGACGCGGCGGTGACGACGCCGCGCAGCGAGGGGCCACCGACGATGACGGGCTTGCCGCGCAGCGCAGGATCGTCGCGCTGCTCCACCGACGCGTAGAACGCGTCCATGTCCACGTGGAGGATCCAGCGCTCGCTCACCGCGCAAACGTACTCGAAGAACGCCGCGCCGGCGCCGCGGCGCGTGGGTCAGAGCGTGCAGGGATCGATCGCTGCGCAAGGGGCGGCGCAGCGAGCGCAGAGGCAGGACTCGAGCGGATCGCGGAGCGCGGGCGAGGTGGGGTGGCGTGCGAGGCAGTCGTCGCGGCACGCCGTGTCGCTGCAGTTCGCCAAGCAGAGCGCGAGCGGCTGACAGCTCGAGTCCGCGAGACACGGCGAGAGGACGTCGCCGCACGAGGCCATCGCGCAGCTCTGACATGCGAGCGGCGAGGGGCCCGCGTCGCCGAGCGGACCGGCGTCTCGCGTGGAGGGGCACGCGCCGAGGCAGTAGGAGTAGCCCGGTCCCGGCACGTCCACGCAGGTGAAGCCGCGCAGACAATCGGCCATGCAGGCCTGTTCCTCGCTCGCCATCGCGCAGTCGATGCCGAGCGAGGTGCACGCCGAGAAGCCACAGCCGAGCAGGTAGTCGCAGCCCGCGGTGCAGCGATCGGTGACCGTGCCCGAGTCCGCGCGCGTGTCGAGCGCGAACACATCCGGGTACGCGGCGTCGCGGGGCTCCGCGCAGCGTGTGCTGCACTCGCTCAGGCCCGCGCCGGAGAGCGCGCTGCAGTCGTAGCCGCGAAGGCACTCCACGATGCAGAGCCGATCGGAGGGCACCGTCGCGCAGTCGATCGCGAACGCGCTGCAGCTGAAGCCGCACGCGGCGATGTGATCGCAGCCCGCCATGCAGCGATCGAAGGGCGAGCCTGCATCGAGCGCGGCGTCGATGGACACGGCGTCGAGATCGGGCGCGTCGAGGCCGGGCGCATCGAGATCGGGCGCATCGAGGCCGGGCGCATCGAGACCGGGCGCATCGAGACCGGGCGCATCGAGACCGGGCGCATCGAGATCGAGTGCATCGAGACCCTGCGCATCGAGACCCTGCGCATCGAGACCCTGCGCATCGAGACCCTGCGCATCGAGACCCCGCGCATCGAGACCCTGGGCGTCGATCGGTGTGGCCGCGTCCGGCGCGGGCGTGCTCTCGCACCCGAGGACGAGGCCGATCGCGAGCGCTACGGGGGCGAGGCGTCGCATCCGTGCACTCTACTGGCGTCACGGGTTCGCGCGGTGCTCGGTGGCCTCACGAGGATCTCACGCGCCTCCGATGGCGCCGGGGTCGACCGGCGCAAGGACGCAGGGGTGCCTCACTCGCTGCGGAAGAACGCGCGCTTTCCCCGGCTCGCGACCGCTGCGCCGAGCTTGAGCACGTCGGTGCCCGCCTTGAGCATCGCCGGTCCCGCGAGCTTGCTGCCGCGCTTGTCGCGCCACTCGCCGAGCGGCACCTCGAGGAAGTCGTCCTTGCCGAGCGGCGGGTCGTCGGCCGTGAGGCGTCCGATCAGCTCGACGTCGAAGGCCCAGCGTGATCGGAAGGGCTCGGCGAGCGCGTGTCTCAGCTGCGGTGTGTCGCGGAAGAGCTTGGCCCCGCACTGCGTGTCGTAGACCGCGAGGTCGAGCACGGTGGAGGCCGCGGTCGCGAACACGCGACCGAGGTAGTGGCGCACGGGGTTGCGCTCGACCACCGCGCCCAGGCGCGCGATGCGCGCGCCGAGCACCACCTTCGCGCTGGAGCGCTCGAGCGCCTCGAGCAGGCCCACGAGCTCGCGCGGCGGCGTCGCGAAGTCGGCGTCGAGGAAGCCGACGACGGGGCTGCCGAGCGCGAGGCCCTCGAGCATGCCGCGTCGCACGGCCTCGCCCTTGCCGCCGTTGACGCCGAGCTGGAGCACGCGGACGCGGCCGCGGTGACGGGTGACGAGCGCGTCGAGCATCTCGCGCGTGCCGTCGGTGGAGCCATCGTCGACGAAGAGCACGTCGATGCGCGGATCTTCGAGGAGGCGATCGACCTCACCCACGTCCAGCCGCGAGGCCTCGTTGTAGCAGGGGATCGTCAACCACATCGCGGCGCGAGCATGTCACGAGCCGCGGGTACACGCGCGCTCGGTGTTGCTGCGCCTTCGGCGCGGCAGGGGGAGCAACTCCCCCGTCGCACCGCAGGTGCGCCAGTCGGCGAGGGCCCCCACTCGACGCTCCCCACGCCCCCTCCGCCGCGGCCCGATTCGAAGGTGGAGGTTCTCTTCTCCATCTCTCAGTTGAGGTCAGCGTCTGGATCGAGCTTCTGGAACTCGCCGCGGATCACGTCGAGCAGGCCCGCTGCTTCCTGCGCGGACTCGACCTCCGGCTTGGTCGCGAGGTAGCGCTCGAGGTACTGCGCGGCGGCCGCGCCCTCGCCGCGCGCGAAGTGGGCGAGGCCCGCGAGGTGGAGACCTTCGGGATCGTCCTTGCGCTGGAGGAGGATCTGCCGCGCCACGCGCAGCGCCTCGTCGTGCTTGCCGAGCATGCGCAGGCAGTGGCCGAGCCCCGCGAGCGCGCCGAGGTAGGTGGGCTTGATGGCGATCGCGCCGAGGTAGGCCTTCATCGCGCGATCGAAGCGCCCGCCCTCGAAGTGCGCCGACCCGAGGAAGTAGAGCGCATACTCGTTGTCGGGCTCGCGCGCGATCACGCGCTCGAGCTCCGCGACGGCCGCGGCGTTGTCGCCCTCGCGCAGGAGCTCGGCGCCTTCCTGCGCGGCCTCCCAGCGATCCCCGTTCCGGGGATCGTCGTCGTCGCGCGCCGTGGGGCTCGCCTCGCGATCGTCGTCGTCGTCCTGCATCGCGCGAGCATGCCCCCGCCGCGCGTTCACGCAACGGGGAGGGTCCCCACGGACCCTCTGGTCAATACGGCGCGCGCAAGCGGGGCTGGGGCCCCGCGCGCAGCATTCGCGTCAGCGAATGGAGGGGGAGGTGGACCCGCGTTTCGCGGGGGAGGGTCCCCACGGACCCTCCAATCAATACGGCGCGCCGCCGTACGTCGGGATGGCCTCGGCGGTGAACGAGCCGCCGCCGCTCACGGTGCCCGAGAGGTGCCGCAGGTCCGCTGGGCGGAGCGTCGCCTCGAAGGTGCGGGCGCGCTCGTCGAAGAAGAGGCGGAGCGTGGCGCCGTCCTGCTCCCAGGTGTCGTTGCCCGGCGAGGTGTCGGACGGGTCGTCGCTCGTGAGCGTCCCGTTGGCGGCGAGCTCGACGACGAAGCTCCGTCCGCCCGTCGTGACCGTCCAGCGCGAGCCCGCGGCGGAGAAGCAGCCCGGCTCGTCGGCGTCGTTGGTCGCGAGCTCGTTGCCGAGGCAGCGCCCGCCCGTGTGCACGCGGTCCGCGCGCCAGTCCCAGCGATCGCCGCGCACGTTGGCGGCGTCGCCGACGATCACCGAGCCGTTCGAGAAGCGGCCGCGGTACTCGACGAAGCGGTTGGCGAGGAAGATGCGCAGCTCGTCGTCCTCGACGAGCCACTCGTCGGTGCCCGGCCCCGCCGCGGGATGATCGGTCGCGCGCACGCGGCCACCGGCCATGAGCTCGACCTCGAACTCGTACTGCCCGCCCGGCGCGTTCGAGGTCACGCGCCAGTGCGAGCCGACCGGATCGAAGCAGACGTTCGCCGCGAAGCGGACCTCGGCGGGGTTGGCGCACGGCGAGTAGGTCGCGCGCGCGGGCGTCGTGGTGTCGGTCTGCGCCGTGCCTCCGCCGCAGCCAGCAGCGAGGCCTCCGCCGGAGCCGGCAGCGAGCACGACGGTGAGGAGCAGAGGGGCAGAGCGCATGCGCTCGCGACTCTACACCGATGCGAGCGGCAGTGCCCGCTTGGCGGTCGTCGGCGACTCGCTGGAGAAGGCGACGGGGTAGTCGCCGCTGAAGCACGCGTCGCAGAAGCCGTTCCGTTCGCCGTGGCCCGGGCGCTGCTCGCCGAGGACCGCGCGGTGGAGACCCTCGATCGAGAGGTACCCGAGCGAGTCGCTCGTGATGTACTTCGCGATCTCCGCCGGGCTGTGGCTCGAGGCGATGAGCTCGCCGCGCGAGGGCGTGTCGATCCCGTAGAAGCACGGCCAGCGCGTGGGCGGCGAGCTGATGCGGAGGTGGACCTCCTTGGCCCCCGCGTCGCGCAGCATCTTCACGATCTTGCGGCTCGTCGTGCCTCGCACGATCGAGTCGTCGATGACGGCGACTCGCTTGCCCTCGAGCACCTTGCGCACCGGCGAGAGCTTGAGCTTCACGCCGAAGTGGCGGATGGACTGCGCGGGCTCGATGAACGTGCGGCCGACGTAGTGGCTGCGGATGAGGCCCATGTCGTACGGCACGCCCAGGCGCGCCGCGAAGCCCATCGCCGAGGCGACGCCGCTGTCGGGCACGGCGATGGCCACGTCGACGTCGCACGGCTGCTCCTCCGCGAGGATCGTGCCCAGGCGCTTGCGCGCCTCGTAGACGCTCACGCCACCGAGCATCGAGTCGGGGCGCGCGAAGTAGACGTGCTCGAAGATGCACGAGCGCTGGGGCTTGGGCTCGAACGGGCGGCTGCTCGTCACGCCCGCGCGGTTGACCACGACCATCTCGCCCGGCTCGAGGTCGCGCAGGTACTCGGCGCCCATCAGCTCGAAGGCCGGCGGCTCGCTCGCGAAGACGTGCGCGTCCTTGAGGATGCCCATGCAGAGCGGGCGGAAGCCGTACGGGTCGCGCACGGCGACGAGCTCGTCCGTGGTGAGGAAGAGCATCGAGAACGCGCCCTGCATCTGCGAGAGCGCCTCGACGATGCGCTCCACGTTCGTCTTGGCGCGGCTGCGCGCGACGAGGTGGACCACGACCTCGGTGTCGCTCGAGCTCTGGAAGATCGAGCCCTGCGCCTCGAGCTTGGCCTTGGCGTCGTCGAAGTTCGTGAAGTTGCCGTTGTGCGCGACGGCGATGGAGCCCGCGGAGAAGTCGACCGCGATCGGCTGCGCGTTCTTGAGGCCCGCGCCGCCCGCGGTGCTGTAGCGCACGTGCCCGATCGCACGGTCGCCGGGCAGGTTCGAGAGGACCGTCTCGCTGAAGCAGTCCTGCACGAGGCCGAGGCCCCGGTGCGCGAAGAGTCGGCCTCCATCGCTCGAGACAATGCCTGCGCTCTCCTGGCCACGGTGCTGCAGCGCGTGCAGGCCGAGGTACGCGAGGTTCGAGGCTTCCTTCGCGCCCCAGATCCCGAACACGCCGCACTGGTCGTGGAAGTGATCGTCGAGATGCCAGTCATCGGACTCTTCGATCATGGGACCTCCTCGGGGTCGCGCGGCTTGTAGCGCCTCGGTTTTTCCCCGTCCAGAGGCGCCCCAGACAGACCTGGCAGGCCTCGCGGCCAAGCGTCAGCCCAAGCCGAGCGCGCGCTCGATCATCCAGAACGTGGCGAGCAGGCCGATCACGACCGAGCCCCCCTTCACCACGTAGGTGCGGTACCCGGGGCGCCGCGCGAGCCACGCGAGCGGCCCGATCGCGAGGAGCACCGCCGCGATCTGCGCGAGCTCGATCCCCACGTTGAAGCTGAGGAGCGAGAGCACGCGCGCGCGCGCCGGCAGGCCGAGCTCCGCGAGCACGCCCGAGAAGCCGAAGCCGTGCACGAGGCCGAAGCCCAGCGCGATCCACGGCATCTGCGCGCGCGCCTCGGGCTTGGCGTAGTTGAGGACCGCGACGAGCACGATGGAGGCCGCGATCACCGTCTCGACGAGGCGCGAGGGAAGGACGAGCCAGCCCAGCGCAGCCGCGAGCAACGTCACGCTGTGGCCCACCGTGAACGCCGTCACGACGAGGCCGACGTCGCGGATCGCGCGCCGATGCCCTTCCTTCACGGCGCGCTCGCCGGAGGTGAGCAGCAGCGAGAGCAGGAAGAGCAGGTGGTCGTAGCCCGTGACGAGGTGGAGCACGCCCTCCCACGCGAACGTGGCCAGCAGCGAAGGAACCGACGCAGGGGCGCCGATCTCGGTCCGCTGCCGCCCGCGGCGCAGCACCGTCGTCTCGGTGCCCTCCGAGAAGCGCAGGCGCACGTAGGACTCGTGCTGCGCGTCGTTCGCGAAGATCGTGTCGTCGACGAGCGTGAGCGGCCGCGCCGCGCTGCACGTGACCGCGAGCTCGATCGCCACGCGCGCTGCGTCGCCGTCCTCGAGGCGCTCGGTCGGCGTGTCCGTCGCGCGGACCGCGCACGGACCTTCCGCGTTCTCGAGCCGGATGCCCTCGGTGAGCCACGCGCGGATGCGGGCATCCTCGGCGAGCACCTGTGCTTCGGACGCGTCTTCACCCAGGCCGAGCTCGACGGCGGCGTCCACGATCTCCACCTCGACCCGCACGTTCGCGCCGTCCTCGGTCGGCTCGACGACGAGGTGCTTGGTGCTGCCTCGGTGCGCCAGGGCCGGCGCGGGCCCCCGCACGAAGAGGCCGAGCGCGACGACGAGCGACACTGCCAGCGCGAGCCTCCACCGAGCCGGTGGAGGTCCGCGCTGTGCGAGCGGTCGTGACACCTTCGAGCGCGCGGCGATCAACGTCGTCCCTTGAACTCCATCATGCCGCGGACGACTTGCTCGGAGGCCTCCGCGATCTCGCCTTCCTCACGCAGCCGGTCGGCGCACTCCTCGCACATCTTCTTCGCCTTGCCGCCGACCTTCACGGACACGAGCGAATCGACCTCGTCACCACACTGCTTGCACGTCGCCATCGTTGCCCTCTGTCGTCTTCTACGCGCGCATCGTGCGCGAAATTTCGCGCCGACGAGCACCCATCTTCGAGCGCGCCTGCGTCGCGGCTGCGCTCAGCCGCAGAGGCCCCACTCGACGCCGCTCACGATCGCGCCGAAGCCCAGGCACGCGGTGCCCACGGGGCAGCTCGGGCTCGCGACGCGGCACCACGAGAGGCACTGGAGGCCCGTGCCGGGATCCGCGCAGCCGAAGCCCGCCGCGCAGTCGGTGTCGTCCACGCAGGCCGCACCTTGTCGTCCCGTGCCGACGGGACCGGCGCAGTCGGTGAAGTAGCGCATGAGCCCCGAGCCCTCGCGGAAGATCGTGCACGCGAGGTTCGGCGCGCAGCCCGTGCTCGGCGAAGGCGTGCAGACGCGCGAGCAGAAGCGCAGGCCCGGCACCGTGCCGCCCAGGCCGTCGTCGATCGTGTGGATGCAGACCGCGCCGCTCGCGCAGTCCGCGTCCGTGTTGCACACGCGGCTGCACATGTTGCCCGGCGTCGCCGCGCTGCTCGAGAAGTTCACGCAGCCCATGCCCGTCGCGCAGTCGCTGACGCCCGTGCAGCCGCTGCCCTCGAGGCGCGTGCCGCTCACGGCGCAGACGCGCGTCGCGCCGCTCGGGTAGCAGGACTCACCGGCGGCGCAGCCGCACTGCGGCGCGAGGATGCGGCACGGAGACTCCGAGCAGCTGCTGCTCGCCGCGTCGGTCGGCGGCGTGAACGCGTCGGTCGGCGGCGTGAACGCGTCCACGCCGGGCACGAAGGCGTCGGGGCCCATGAAGGCGTCCGCGCCGGGCACGGGCGCGTCGTCTCGGAACGCGTCGGTCATCACGACGACGGCGTCGGGGGACGCGCCCGCGTCGGGGACCACGAACGGCGCGTCGATCCCGATCATCGGCGCGTCGGTGCCCTCCGTCGGGCCGGTGTCGCGGCGGTTGCGGTTGCCCTCGGCGCACGCGCCCACGAGGGTGAGCGCCAAGGCTGCGGCGACGAGCGCGCGTCGGTCCATCGGGGTGCGAACGATCATGAGGGCCTCGCTTGCGCGCGACGCTACCGCGCGGGCCCGCGCAGGCCAAGCCGGGGCCCGTCGTTCACGTGTCTCTCTTGCCGGGCTCAGCGCGCGATCGACGCGCGGGCCTCGGCCTCGAGGCCGTCGAGATCGAGCGGCGCGAGCGCGAGCGCGGCACCGAGCTGTGCGAGATCGGGCGGGTAGGGCGCGCGGAACGCGCGGAGCGAGCCGTCGAGCATGGGAAGGACGACGAGCAGGCAGTGCAGCGCCACGCGCGGGCACGCGAGCACGCGCCCGTCGCTCGTCGTGACGCGCTTGGGCCCGCCGTACACGACATCGCCCAGGAGCGCCGCGCCGCCGCGGGCGGCGTGCACCCGGAGCTGGTGCGTGCGGCCGGTCACGGGCTCGAGCAGGAGCGAGCACGCGAGCGAGGTCCTCGAGAGCACCCGCGCGCGTGTGTGCGCGTCCTGTGCGCGCTCGCCGCGCTCGCCTTCCTCGAGCGCCCGACGCTTGCGTGGATCGCGGGGATCGATCGCGATGCCCCAGCGCCACTCGCAGCGGTCGCTGTCTGCGAGCGCCGAGCCGGCCTCGGGCGGGCGAGTCAGCGCGACGTACCGACGCGCGTAGCGCCCGTCCTCTCGCGCGCCGAGCACCCGATCGATCCCCCGGCTCGAGCGCGCGAAGACCACCACGCCCGTCACGTCGGCGTCGAGGCGTGAGCTCGGGTGGCAGCGCTCCGCGCCGCGGTCCATCGCCTGCACGCGCTTCGCGAGGCAGTCGCCGCCGTCGGGCGAGGTGGTCGCGAGGCCGCTCGGCTTGTCGACGACGAGGAGATCCGCGTCGCGGTGCAGGACCACGATCGGCACGTCGTGCGGGGCGTGACGAGACATCCTCAGTGACGCTCGATCAGGCGGACGGTGCCGTGCTCGCCGTCGAGCTCCACGCGGTCGCCGGTGCGGAGCACGCTCGTGGCGCGCTTGACGTTCACCACCGCCGGGATCCCGAACTCGCGCGCGACGATCGACGCGTGCGAGAGCGGGCCGCCGAGCTCGGTGATCACGCCGCCCGCGACGAGGAAGAGCGGTGACCAGCCCACGTCGGTCTGCTGCGCGAGGAGGATCTCGCCCGGCCTGAAGTCGGACACGTCGGCCGGATCGTTCACGAGGCGCACCATGCCCACGACCCGGCCGGCGCACGCGCCCAGCCCGTGGAGCTCGCTCGCGTCCGGATCGGGCGGCGCGACCGGCGGCGGAAAGCCCACGAAGGTGTCGGGCGGCGCCGGCAGCGCCGCGTCGCGCTGCATCTGGAGGCGGCGCGATCGCACCAGGTCGCCCACGGTCGGTACGTCCCCGCGCAAGACGCCGTGGAGCTCCGCGAGCGAGAGGTAGAACGCGCCGTCGTCGCCGACGCCGGGCTCCATGGCGCGCATGCGTCGCGAGGTGTCGAGCGCGACCTCGCGGAAGAGGCCGAGCACGGTCACCACGTTCGCGCGGAGCTTCTCGCGCATGCGGAGGAAGCGCTGCACGAGCTCGAGGAGCTTGCGCACCGCGAAGCGCGCGGGACGAGGCACGCGTCGCTCGAGCTCCACCTGCGCGCGCTCGCGGATGTCGCGCTGACGACGCTCCACGTCGAGCGCCGCTCCGTCGTCGCGCTGGAGGTGCAGGCGCAGCGTCGCGAACGGCAGGGTCCCGTCCTCGCGCCACCGCGGCTCGGCGATCTCGGCCTCGCGGGTCCCGCGATCCCCGTAGATCTCGAAGAAGCGCGCCATGAGGCCGCGCGTCGGGCCGGCGGGCATGTCGAGCACGCGCGCTGCTTCGGGCGGACACGCGAGGAGGTAGGCGCGGGCCTCGGTGTCGCGGCGCGCGGTCTCGGCGATGCGCGTGAGCTCGAGACCCGGCCCCGCGCTGTCGACGTCGAGCAGGCCGCTCAGGAGCTCGCGGAAGAAGGCGTCCGAGCGCTCGCCGCGATCGGAGAAGAAGCCCACGACGGTGCGCAGCGCGACGACGGTCGCGAGCAGGTTGCCGTAGACGTTGAGCAGGACCTGCCCGCTCTGATCGAGCAGCCGCTCCACCTCGAACAGCACGCGGTGCACTGCCGTGGAGGAGAGGAGCCGCAGGTCGATCGCGCGCAGCCGATCGCGGTCGGCCGCGAACGCCCGATCGAAGGCCTCGACGCGGGCGGTGATCTGGAAGTTCTCGCGCGCGAAGCGCGCCGCCGTCATCGGCAGGCGCGCGACGAAGCCAGCCGCCGAGGGCGCGCTCTCGTCGATCTCGAAGGCCTCCCCCGCGAGCTCGCCGCCGCCGCCGAGCGCGAGGATCATGCGCGGCGAGATGCCGGGGACCTGCGAGGCGATCGAGAAGAACTCCGAGAGGTTGAGGTAGATGCGACCACGGAAGTTCCCGACGAGCTCCGCGTCGGCCGGCACGCTGCAGCCGAGGGCGCCGAAGGCGCGGCGGAAGCCGACGTCCGAGAAGCCACTCAGGATCGACCAGGTGAGCGGTGTCGCGACGCCGGGCAGCGCCTCGCCGACGTTGACGTTGGACCAGACGATCTTCGATCGATCGCGCGCGCGGCGCGGTCGAGCGCGACGCGTCGCGCTCCCGCTCGAGGGCAGCGCCGTGACGGGGCGCGCCTGCAGCACGAAGATCGAGCTCCCCGCGAGCGCCCACTCCACGTCGCGCGCGTCACCGAAGGTCTGCTCGATGCGCTGCGCGAGCACCGCGAGCTCGGCGACGCGGCCCTCGGGCAGGGCCTCGCGCTCGCGCAGCGCCGGAGCCACGTCCTCCTCGACGAGCGCGCCCGCGACGAGGCGCGTCGCGATCGCCTTCTCCCCCACGATGTGGTCGCGCACCCAGCCCGACGCCTTGTCGACGCGGTAGGTGTCCGGAGACACGCGCCCGTCGACGACGGCGTTGCCGAGACCGTACGCCGCGTTGACGACGATCTCCTGCGTGTCGCCCGAGAGCGGGTTCACCGTGAACATCACCCCGGAGACCTCGGCGGGCACGAGCGCCTGCACCACCACGCCCACGCCGCCGCCGCGGCTCGAGTCCGCCCGCACCCCGAGCGCGCGCAGGTACGTGATCACGCGGGGCGAGACCGCGCTCGACCAGACGAGGCGGATGGCATCGAGCAGCGCGTCCTCGTTCGTCACGCCGAGGACCGTCTCGTAGAGGCCGGCGCCGGATCGCTGTGCTTGGTCTTCGTGCAGGGCCGAGGAGCGCACGGCCACCGCGGAGGCTCCGTCCTTCACGAGCGCGCGGTAGGCGTCGCGGATCGCGTCTTCTTCCGCGCGAGGGATCGCCAGCTCACGCACCGCCTTGGCGATCGCCTCGAGCCGCTCGCTGCCGATCTCGCGCGCCGGTGCGCCCAGGAGCGCGCCGATGCGATCGCGCGCCGGCAGCGCGCGGGCCATCGCCTCTTCGGCGACGGCGGACGAGATCGCGAAGCCGGCGGGCACCGCGAAGCCGGCGCGCACGAGCGTCGCGAGGCCTCGCGCCTTGCCTCCGAACGCAGCCGCCTTCCGCGGCACGAGCGCTTCGATCGGGCGTACGTCGGGATGCACGGCGCGAAGAATAGCCGCGC
Organism: Sandaracinaceae bacterium; assembly: GCA_044376125.1. Taxonomy (GTDB): domain Bacteria; phylum Myxococcota_A; class Polyangia; order Polyangiales; family Sandaracinaceae; genus JAFLCL01. The sequence goes on along the minus strand of JBILLJ010000007.1, from coordinate 65,612 downwards.
GCGCGCGCGGCGGCGCCACCTCCGTGCGAGCCGTCGCGTCGGCGCGGCCGGAGGGCCGGAGCGACGGGCGATCCGTGCCCGGGCGCGGCGCTCAAGGCGCCGGCGCGTCGAGCAGCTCGAGCAGCCGCGCGTCGTCGTAGGGCTCGGCCGCTTCGCTCGGATCGAGGGCCGCGCGAAGCCACGGCCAGATCGGCGCGACGTCGCGGCAGCCGAGCGCGCTCTCTTCCTGCGAGCAGAGCACGCGCACGTGGAAGTGATCGTCGTGCGGGGCCGCGTTCTGTGGCTGCGCGAGCACGTACGCCGCGCGCGCGAGGAGCGCACGATCGGGCTCGATCGCGAGCGCGTGCGCGAGCAGGCGGGACTTCACCCCGCGGCTGCAGAAGATCCACTGCACCGCGATCGACGGGTCCGCGAGCAGCGTGCGCACGAGGTGCCAGTTGCGTGCATCGTCGAACACGACGAGCTCGCCGGTCTCGGGATCGGGCGCGACGCCGAAGCGCGAGAACGCCACGCGGCCGCGCGGCTCGACCGGCACGCCCGTCGGGCTCGCGAGGTAGAAGAGGATGTCCACGTCGCGGCCCGAGCGATGGCTGCGGTGGCGCGAGTGTCGGCCCCCGAGCGGCGCGGCCACGTCGCCGATGCGGAGTCGATGCCCGCCCGGGAACGCACGCGCGACCTCCGCGGACGCCTGCTCGAGCGCGTCGAGGAGGCGGGGCACGCCAGCGCGCGTCGACTCACCGCGACGCGCGCGCTCGAAGCTCGGCCCTTCGTCGGGCAGCGTCGCGCCGCGGTGCAGCCACCCGGACGAGGTGCCGGCCACCGAGAGCGGGCGATCCCCGAGCGCCGAGGGACGCAGCGCGAGGCACCCGCTCGCTCCGATCGCGCACACGACGGTCGCGACGAGCGCGAGCCGACCGTGCACCGAGTCCGACGATCCTCGCATGGCGCCGTTGTACCTCGACGCGCGTCGGGGTTGCCGCGCCGAGCATCGAGGGTACGTTGCCGCCCCCTCGCGCCCTGCCGGGCGCCCAGGACGACGACCTCGCCATGGCCAGCCGCACGAAGAGCCCGATGGATCAGCTGAGCGCGCACATCGATCGCGCGTGGGACCGCATGGCCTCGGGAGACATCGCGGGCGCCCTCCGATCGGCCGAGAAGGCCGCGGAGATGGACGCCGACTCGCCCGAGGTCCAGAACCTCCTCGGCTACGTGCTCGCGGCGGACGGCCGCGCGGAAGAGGCGATCGAGCGATACCGTCAGGCGATCGAGCTCGACGAGAGCTTCGTCGAGGCGATGCTCAACGCGACCGAGGTGCTGCTTCATCCGCTGCGCGACTGGGACGCCGCGATCGCGATGGTCGAGCAGGCCCTCGAGTGGATCGAGGAAGACGCCGAGATGGCCGACGCGCTCCTTCTCCAGGTGGACGCGCTGCTCGGCAAGGGGGCGCGCGACGAGGCCGAGCGCGTGCTGTCACGCGTGCCCAAGGGTCCCTTCGACAACGCCGGCATCGAGCTCGCGCTCGGACGCGCGTGGTTCGAGCTCGGCAAGGTCGCCGAGGCCGAGCCACACCTCGAGCGCGCCCTCGCCCTCGAGCCCGATCTCGCCGACGCGCACTACTACGTCGGCCTCTGCCGCGAGCAGCGCAAGGACCTCACCGGCATGGCGGTGGCGTTCCTCCGCGCGCGCGACGCGGAGCTGCGTGCGTCGCCGCCTCCGACGACCATGACCGCGACGGAGTTCGAGGAGCGCGTGCGTGGCGCGATCCAGAGCCTGCCTGCGCCGATGGCCAAGACCATCGACGGCGCGTTCGTGATCGTGGGCGACGTGCCCGGCGCCGAGGTCGTGGCCGAGGGCGTGGATCCACGCATTCCCGTGCTCCTCGATGGCCTCTCGAGCGAGGGCGAGGTGCCCCGCGCGAGCCGCATCTTCGTCTACCGACGCAACGTCGAGCGCATGGGCTCGGGCGACGAGCGCGCGCTCATCGCGCAGGCGATCATCGACGAGCTCAAGCACACGTTCCCCGAGCTCGGCGCGGTCGCCGAAGAGCCCTCGGGCCCCGCGAACGAGCCGAACTGACGCGCCCTCACGAGGGACGTCGGTCCTCGGCGTGTCTGCGCGCAGCGGCCGCGACGCGCTCGCGCAGCTGCTCGGGCGCGAGTCGATCCAGGTAGTACCAACCGATCGTGCGATCGGGTGCGGCGTGGATCGCGGCCAGATCGAGCTTGGTCGCGCCGAGCACCGCGACCTGCATGGGCTCGGGCATGTCGGCCGCGAGCGCCAGCAGGGAGGCCACGTGCACCGGCGGCGAGGCGCAGTCGAAGATCAGCGTCGTCACGCGGTCTCGCGCCTCGTCGGAGGCATCGACGAGCTCGAAGAGCCCGCGCACGCGTCGCACGGCCACGCCCGCGAGGCTCTCGACGGCGCCCACGAGTCGATCGTCGAGGCTCGCGAGGATGAAGAGCGAGGCCGCAGGGATCGCTTCGTCGCGAGGGAGGTCCATCCGTCGCGTCGTCGCGGTCTGGCTGACGTCGATCGCGTCGGCCCAGCGCGGACGAGGTGTCGGGTGCACGCCCGAGCTGTCGGGCCCCAGGCGCTCGGAGGCGGGGATCACGGGCTCGGCGGGGACGAAGGTCGGACGCTCGCTGTCGAAGCGCGCGGGATCGACGACGCGGATGGTCGGCCTGGCCTCACCCTGCGGCGCCTCGGCGGGCGGAGGTCGGCTCGTGCGCCGAGCCGGAGGCGCCACGCTCGATCCGTGCGCGGCCACGCGCAGGATCGGCCGCAGCTGCTCGGCGACCTCGTTGCCGATCGTCGGGCCCAGCCGCTCGACGAGCGCATCGAGCAGCGGACCCTCGAGGAACCGCAGCACCTCGGGCCCGCGCTCCGGCACACGCGCGAGGCCGGCGCGCCCCAGCGCTCGGATCAGGATCGAGACGCGGGCCTCGGTCGAGGCCACGGACTCGATCACCTCCGTGATCGCGCGCTGCGCAGGCGTGGAGCTCGCCGCCACACGCTCAGTCTATCCGAGGTCCGTGAGTCCGCGAAAAACGCGGCGACGCTCACGGACAGGTCACGAGCTCCTGCAGCTCCGCGCCGCGGCCGTAGGCCGTGTCGGGCATGCCCGCGTAGCCCGTCTGGAGGATGTCGTAGAGCTGGGTGCGGATCGACTCGTACGTCTCGTCGGCGCGCGACGTGGAGCCCGGCGTGCCGGCGACGCAGAGGAACTTGGCGGTGCCGCACGCATCGAAGTCCTCACACCCGCCGTGGACGGCCGTGGCGGCCTCGAGCGCCACGTCGCCGTAGTAGGCGGCGCCGTCGATCAGGACGAGGCGGATGTCCGAGGAGCGGCTGTCGAGGACCGCGCGGTACGGGTCGCCCGACACGCGGCCGAACACGACGAGGTCTGCGCGCTTGCCCACCTCGATCGTGCCGATGTCGGCGTCGAGGTCCACGGCGCGCGCGCCATCGCGGGTGGCCATCAGCCAGAGGCGCTCGGGCGTCACGTTCGTGAGTCCCTCGGTGCGCGCGTACGAGTGACCGAAGCGCATCTCGGAGAGCACGTCGTCTTCTCCGGAGACGGTCCAGTCCGGGCCGATGCCCACGACGGCGCCCGTGTCGACGAGGTGCCCGATGTCGACCGTGTCGCCGTAGAGGACCACGTTGCTCGAGGGCGACCAGATGAAGTACGCGCCTGCGCCGGTGGCCTCGTCGAGCTGCGCCGTCGTGAGCGCCGTGCCGTGGATGAAGTAGGCGGTGCCGTAGGGCATGCCCGCGCCGTCGAGGAGCAGATCGATCGTGTGATCGCCGCCCGTGCCGCCGGTCGCCTGGCCGCGGTAGCAGTCGTACTCGCGCAGCACGTTGGTGCGTGTCGCGCCCGTGCCGCGCACGCCCTCGCCCATGTGCACGGCCAGGCGCGTGACGTCGCCGGAGGTCCAGTCCGCGATGCGCGCGGTGCGCCACCTGTCGTTCATGGCCGTGGCCGTCGCCGAGCCCACGGTGCCCTCGCAAGGGCCGGCGATGCTCGTCCCGAACGACGTGTTCGTGCGCGAAGGCAGGCCGTGATAGTGGTCCGCGTTGCGCGCGAGCCGATCGACGCAGCCCTGTCGCGGCGACTGACCCTGGATCGTCGTGGTGCCGTGCACGATCGACCGCAGCTCGGCCCACTTCGTCGCCGGGCACACCATCTCGCCGCGCGTGCCGCCATCGGACTCCGGCGCGATGTGCGCGCTGTACGCGGCGTCCGAGCGCCAGTCGTAGCGGCTGTCGAAGAGGTCGCCTGCGACCCACTCCGGCAGGAAGTCGTAGGTCGCGTGGTTGTGCCCATCGATGAGCCCGGGCGAGATCACGCCGTTGGTCGCGATCACGGTCGCGTCGCTCGCCATCGGGTGCGACGCGCAGCTCGCGGCGACGCACTGGATCGTGTTGCCCACGACGAGCACTTCGCCCGGTGTGAGCGGGCCGGTGGGCGTGAGCACGGTGCCGCGAAGCAAGAGCCCGCTCGTGCCCATGCGCTCGATGGTGCTCGGCGGTGCGGGCGTCGACGTGTCGCCCGGCAACATGCCGGCATCGCCCGCGACGAACGCGTCGGTGCCCGCATCGACCGGCACGACGAACGCGTCGGGGAAGTTCGCGTCGGTCCCTTCCGGCACGAACGCGTCGGGCGCCCACGCGTCTTCGTCGCCGGGCAGGCCGCGATCGGCCCACATCACCGAGGCGTCGGCCTCTTCCATCGTCGGCCCCGGGCACCCCGCGAGCGCCCCCGCGACCGAGACCGACACCACACCGCACGCCAAGGAAGACCGTCGCATCCCGCGATGATAGCCGCGCCTACGCCGAAAGAGCGCGCTTCACCGCAACGCCTCCGCCAGTTCACGCCCCGCGTTGCGCGGGGGAGGGTCCCTACGGACCCTCCATATCAACGAAAGAAAAAGCGGCCGCGAGTGATCGCGACCGCTTCTTCCATCACCAGCACCGTTGCGGAGTCGTCGGTCGAACCGGCACGAGCACAGCAAGCGGGGCTGGGGCCCCGCGCGCAGCACGAGCGGAGCGAGTGGAGGGGGTGGGGGCCCCGCGTTGCGCGGGGGAGAGTCCCCACGGACCCTCCATATCAACTCAGAGCACGAGGTCCTTGAGCGCCTTCACGGGCGTCGAGCGGAGCTTGCGGCTCTTGGGGACGTCACGCACCACGACCTCGCCGGTCGCCGGGTTGCGGAACTTCACGCCCTTGCGGGCCTCCTGCTCACGGATCTTGAGGCGGACGATGCCGGGGACCTCGAACTGGCCCGTGCCACGCTTGCCGAGCTCGCGCTTGAGCGTCTCGCGAAGCGCGTCGAACACGTCGCCGATCTGCTTCTTGCTGAGGCCGGTCTTGGTGGAGAGCTCCGCCACCGTCTGGGCCTTCGTCATCTTCTTCTTCGCCGTCGCCGCTGCTTCCTTCGCCATGGTTCCCTCTCGTTCTTCCGACCCGCTCGCACGACCCCAGCGCGGATGTGGCTGGGAGGCCGAACGGGATTGCCAACGTCTTTTGCCGACAGTGTTGTCTCGCCGACTCGTTCCGGCGGTCCCACCCGCGACGCACCGACGGGACTCCGTCGGGCTCGAGGACGAGCCTCACCGGCTCACTCGGTGCGAGCACCGAGCGACACGACCGATGCCTGTGTTTTCCTTCACAACCCCCCAGGACCCGACCCCACGAGGGGAACCGAGGCCTGGGCTCTGCCTCTTCACTCGCCACCCAGGACCCGCCGACCCTTGGAGGCCGTCGAGGCACGAATTGCGAGGGAGAGCTCGGCACCGTCGCTCACGGAGCCCCTGTTTCGCGGGGGTTCCGTGCGAGACGTGCCCCTCGATGCCATCGGCTCCGCGGGATAGCAAGACCTTTTCGCGGTCGTTGTGCGAATTCGACCCTAATTCGCGCGTCGACCGCCAGTTCGGGCTGTTTTGCGGCGATCTGCGCGCGATCGCGGCCGCCCCGTTCTGGCGATCGTCGTGGAGCGCAGCGCGTCGGTCATCGCGGTCATGCGGCGCTCCTCCGTGCGATCGCGGTGATCGCGACCGAGCAAGTGGAGCAGACCGTGCGCGAGGAGCATCGCGATCTCTTCGTCGACGTCGCGTCGTGCGGCGCGCGCCTGGCGTGCGGCCGTCGGCACCGAGATCACGACGTCACCGAGCACGCCTTCGGGAAGCGCCGCATCGGGGATGCCGGCGGCGATCACCTCGCGCACTGCGAACGCGAGCACGTCGGTGGGCTTGTCCTTGCGGCGAAACGATCGGTTGAGCTCGTGGATGGTGCGATCGTCGCAGAGCACGATCGAGAGCTCCGCGTGCGGCATCGCGAGCGCGGCGAGCATGCGGTCGGCCCAGGCGCGCACGCGCCTCGTGAGCGGTGCGTGAGAGGCAGCGAGGCGAGTGCGACGGACGATGGCGGGCACGTGTGACGTCGTAGGGTATCCTCGCGCGATGTTCGAGCGGATCCTGATCGCGAATCGTGGCGAGATCGCGGCGCGCCTCGCGCGCACGCTGCGCCGCCTGGGCGCGGACACCGTCGCGGTGTGCCTCGCTGGGGAAGAGTCGAGCGTGCACGTGCAGGCCTGCGACACGCACGTGCTGCTCACGAGCGAGCTCGCCGACCCGTACCGTGATCTCGCGGCGATCGTTCGCGCCGCAAAGGAGAGTGGCTGCCAGGCCGTGCACGCGGGCTACGGCCTCTTCGATCACAGCCCCGAGCTCGCGCGGCAGATCGAGCGCGCGGGGCTCGTGCACGTCGGCCCCTCGCCCGAGCTCGTCGTCATGCTCCGCGACCGCGCGGGGCTCCGGCAGGCCGCGGAAGAAGCGGGCCTGCGCGTGCTCGCTGCGTCGTCGCGTCCGCTCGCAGGCCCCGCCGACGAGCGCTGGGCCGAGGACGTCCGCGAGGAGGTCGCCTCGCTCGGGCTGCCGCTCGTGGTCAAGCCTGCCTACGGTCTGCGCGAGCCGAGCTCGCTCGTGGTGCTCCACGATCTCGAAGGGCTCGAGAGCTGGATCGCCGACCGCGCGAGGGAGCCGGAGCGCGAGCCGCTCGTGCTCGAGCGCTACGTCGAGCGCCCTCGCCACGTCGAGGTCTACGTCGTCGGCGACGGCACCGACTACGTCGTGGTCGGCGACGTCGAGTCGAGCGTGCGCAAGGACCACCGACGCGTCATCGCCGAGTCGCCGGCGCCCGCCATCGACTGCCTCCACCGCGGGGCGGCGGTGCGGTCGGCGGTGTGGGCCGCGTCGCTCGATCTCGCGCGCGAGGTGAGCCTGCGAGGCGTCGCCGCCGTCCACTTCCTCTTCGACGCGGCGGGCCACTTCCACTTCGTCGGGATGCGGCCGGGCCTGGCGCCCGAGCACGCGCTCGTCGAGATGTGCACCAACGTCGACCTCGTGGAAGTCGAGTGTCTGCTCGCGCTCGGCGCGCCGCTGCCGAAGGCCGCCACGAGCGCGGAGCCCACGGGTCACGCGGTGCAGGCGCGCGTCGAGGCCGCCCTCGATCCGCGCGACGCGCGGCCGTTCCCCGGCCGCACCGAGGACGTCCGCTGGCCCCCCGCGCCGACGGGGCGCGTGCGCATCGAGTCGAGCGTGCAGGCCGGGAGCCGCGTGTCCGCGCACGACGATCCGCTCGTCGCGACCGTGGCGACGTACGCGCCGACGCGGCACGAGGCGGTGCTGACGCTCGACCGCGTGGTCGCCGAGACGCGGATCGCGCCCCTCACGACGAACCTCCGCCTCCTGCGTCGCGCGCTCAACCACGAGTCGTTCCGCGCGCTCACCGTCGACGAGGGCTTTCTCGATCGTCCGTGAACCGGGCGGTTGCGCGAGCGCTACGGCTTCCGCGCCCGCCTTCGGGTACCATCGCTCCGGATGAAACGGCCTGAGCTCCGGCTGATCCGCGACGCGCTCGAGGCGGTGCTCTCGCCCGAGCTCGCGGCCGCCACGATCGACGAGGCGCTGCGCTCGATGCCCACGGCGCTGTCGTCGCCAGCCGAGCTCGTCGGGCTGGTGAACGGGCCGCTGCGCGCGGCGCTCGCCAAGCGGCACGGCTCGGCCGCCGACGACGTCATCGACGACCTCCTCCGCATGCTCGTGGGTCGCTCGCCCGCGCCGCGGACCACCTCGCAGGACATCACGCGCGAGCTGCCGCTCGAGTCCGCCCAGGTCTTCGTGTTCGTGCTCAGCGCGTCCGAGACGCTCGGCGCCGAGCTCGAGCGCGCGCTCGGGACCCATGCCGTCGCCACCGTGACCTTCGACGACCCGGCCCGCGTCCGCAAGGCGCTCGCGTTCAAGCCTCCCGCCATCGTGATCGTCGACGGTGCGAGCTTCCCCAGCATCGAGCCGAGCGAGATGCCGTCGCTGCTCGGAGGCCTGCCTCCCACCACGGTCCGCGCGGTCTGGGGCACCGACACGCCCTACGGCGCGTCGGTCATCGGCGAGCTCGCCTCCAAGCGCGCGCCCTTCACGCCGCTCGATCGACGCGAGGGCGTCGCGCCCATCGTGGACCTCGTGCGCGCCCGCCGCCTCGCTCCCTGACTCCTTCGCGCCCGCCCGCCGCCCTCGTGCGCTCAGCGCTTCGCGAGCAACGCCTCGAGCGCTCGCACCCGCGCCTCGGCTGCCTCCGCGCGCGCCGCCTCTGCCTCCGCGCGCGCCGCCTCTGCTTCCGCGCGCGCCGCCTCTGCCTCCGCGCGTTCGCGCTGCGCGACGGCCCTCTCGTCGCTCGTCGGCACGACGATGTCGCCGTCGATCCACCGCAGCGCGCTCATGGCGTGTCCGCCCAAGCGGCTCGGTCGCACACCGAGCGAGAGCCCGAGGCACGTGACGCTCACTTTGTCGCTGCGCGGGCGCTCCACCAGGTGCCCAGCCGCGTCTCGCTCGAAGACGGTCAGCTCGAACGTGAACGGGTCGTAGAGCGCGTACGTGCTCACCTTCCACACGCGCTCGTAGATCCGCTTCTTCTCGCCGCGGTCGATCGCCTCGGTCGTGGGTGAGACGAGCTCGATGACGACGTCGGGCAGCTTGCCGTCTTCCTCCCAGACCACCCAGCTCTTGCGCTCCTTGTCGCCGTCGGTGTCGAGCACGACGAAGACGTCTGGCCCGCGGAACTCGTTCTTCCGCGTCTGGAGCTCGCTGAAGTACACGAACATGTTCCCGCCCACGTAGAAGTCGTGGCGAGAGGCCCAGTGCTCGCGCAGCGAGTCGATGAGCAGGTTCATCTGCTCGCGGTGTCGCCCGGTCTCCATCGGCTCCCCGTCGCAACACGGCAGCTGGTCCTGCCCCGGGGGAGCCGTCGGCCGAAACGGATCGTCGGTCCGCATGCCCTCGAGCTCAGCCCGCGCGGAGCGTGGAGCGGCCGGCGTAGCGTGCGCCCGAGCCGAGCATCTCCTCGATGCGCAGGAGCTGGTTGTACTTCGCGATGCGGTCCGAGCGCGACGCCGAGCCCGTCTTGATCTGGCCCGCGCCCGTCGCGACCGAGAGGTCCGCGATGAACGTGTCCTCGGTCTCGCCGCTCCTGTGCGAGATGATCGACGAGTAGCCGTTCTGCGAGGCGAGGCGGATCGTCGAGAGCGTCTCGGTCACCGAGCCGATCTGGTTCACCTTCACGAGGATCGAGTTGCCGATGCCGGCCTCGATGCCGCGCGCGAGGCGCGTGACGTTCGTGACGAAGAGGTCGTCGCCCACGAGCTGCACCTTGCCGCCGAGGCGGTCGGTGAGCTTCTTCCACGTGTCCCAGTCGTCCTCGGCGCAGCCGTCCTCGATCGAGATGAGCGGATACTTGTCCGCGAGGCGCGTGTAGATGTCGATGAGCGCCGCGCCGTCGACCTCCTTCTTGTCGAAGGTGTAGACCTTCTTCTCCTTGTCGAAGAACTCGCTCGCGGCGCAGTCGAGCGCGAGCGAGATGTCGCGGCCCGGCGTGTAGCCGGCCTTCTCGATCGCCTCGAGGATCACGGCGAGCGCTGCCTCGTTGCTGTCGAGGCGCGGCGCGAAGCCGCCCTCGTCACCGACCGCCACGGTGAGGCCGCGCTTCTTGAGGATCGACTTGAGGTGGTGGAACACCTCGGCGCCCATGCGCAGGCCTTCGCGGAAGCTCGCCGCGCCGTGCGGCACGACCATGAACTCCTGGATCTCGAGGCCGTTGTCGGCGTGGGTGCCGCCGTTGAGGATGTTCATGAGCGGCGTCGGGAGCACGCACGCCTGCGCGCCGCCGAGGTAGCGGTAGAGCGGCAGGCCCACGGCCTCCGCGGCCGCGCGCGCCACGGCCATCGACACGCCGAGGATCGCGTTCGCGCCGAGGTTGGCCTTGGTCTTGGTGCCGTCGAGGTCGAGCATGGCCTGATCGATCGCGGCCTGATCGAGCGCGTCGCGTCCGAGCACCTCGGGCGCGATCTTCTCCATCACGTTCTCGACGGCCTTGAGCACGCCCTTGCCGAGGTAGCGGCTCGCATCACCATCGCGCAGCTCGAGCGCCTCGTGCTCGCCGGTCGACGCACCGGACGGCACCGCAGCGCGTCCGACCACGGCCCCGTCGATCTCGATCTCCACCTCGACGGTGGGGTTCCCTCGCGAGTCCAGGATCTCTCGTGCGGCGATGCCAGTGATCTCGAGCATGCTGTTCTCCCTCTTCGTGTCGAGCGTTGTCCGCTCGCGCCTTCTGCGGCGCAGAGCAACCGAAGCGTCCCCGGCGGGATTTGAACCTGCGACCTTTCGCTTAGGAAGCGACTGCTCTATCCAGCTGAGCTACGGGGACCCGTCGCCCGAAGGACTCGGAGACACCGAGCCCCGGACGCCGCGCCGCCCTATAGCACGCCCCGCCCGTCGCTCTAGGGCGACGGCGCAGGCACCAGGTCCACCGTGCATTCGCCGCAGGAGACGACGAAGCCGGCGGCGCTGGCGTCCATCGTGCAGCGGCGGCCTAGGTCCGGGAAGTTGAGCCCGCCCTCGAACCGTTCGCCCGTCCACACCAGCACACCTTCGACGTCCAGGGGTGAGTCCGAGCTCACTGAGAACGCGCAATCTTGGGACGCGAGGGCTTCGAACCGCACCTCCGTCGCGTGGCTCATGCAGGTGTCGCTGGACCGAACGACTCGATACGCGGCGAGCAGGTCTGGACACCTCTGCCGTGCATCGGGCTCTCGCGCATCGGGGACCGCATCGGGCGCGGCATCGACGACGATGGCTTGCGCATCAGTCCCGAACTCACGCGCATCGTCTTGCACCGGCCTGGCGTCCACATCGCTGCTCGCGTCCGTGCCCACGTGCACGGCCGCGCAGCCGACGCTGAGCCCCAAGGCCGCGACGCTGACGAGGGCGACGTCGCTTCTCCAGAGCAGGGCTGTCACTTGGCTGGAACCCCCGTGCACGATGCGAGCGAGTCCTTCGCGCGTCTGCCTTTCGCGAGAGGTTCGTTCGGCGAAGGCACGCGGTCAAGAGCTCAGGTCCCGAGCTTTCCTCTCGCCAGCGTGAGCTCCGCGCGGGTGAGCGGTCCTCGCAAGAGCGAGAAGGCGTGGCGGGGTTGGAGGAGGAACGGGGCGCCGCCCGTGTGGACGTTGCGCACGACGAACCAGCGCGGGCGGATGCGGCCGACGAGCTTGTTCAGCGCCTTGGCGTCGAGGGCTCCGGCGGTGGCGCTGCCGGCGACCTCGCTGGTGGCGAGGCCCTCGATCACGCGCTCGCGATCGGCGTCGGTCTGGAGGCGCCCGACGCACCAGAGGCCGGCGTTGCTCAGCGAGCGGTAGTCGAGGTCCATGGGGTTCTGCGTCGCGAGCACCACGCCCACGCCGAACGCGCGCGCCTGCTTCATCAGCGCGACGAGCGGACGCTTCGTCGCGGGGTCGCGCGGGTGCGGTGGAAGGAAGCCGTACGTCTCGTCGAAGACGACGAGCCCCCGGAGGCGCTGCGTACCGGGAAGGCCTCGCACCCACGTGAGGACCTCTTCGAGCAGCACGCCGAGCACCAGCGTCCGCTCGTCGTCGTCGAGGTGCGCGACGCTCACGACGTGCACCGGCGTGCGGCCGTCGAGCCGCGGCGTCATCCACGCGCCCACGTCGAGCGAGGCGCCCTGCCGCCAGGTCGCGAACGTCGGCGAAGCGAGCAAGGTGTTGAGCGCCGCCGCGAGCGAGGCTCGATCACCGGGCGACACGAACGCATCGAGCGGTAGCGCGCCGAGCTCGGTGATGGGCGGCTCGAGCACGTCGCTCACGAGCGCGCCGAGCTCTGCGCTCTGACCGCTCGAGAGGCGTCGCTCGGCGAGCACGCTCAAGAAGACGTGCTCGCGGCTCTTGGCGGGATCGGGATCACGACCGAGGAGGCGGAGGACGAGCGAGATCGCGGCACTCAGCGTCGCGCGGGCCGCCTCCGGATCGTCCTTCCACCGCGACGACGGGCGCTCGAGCCCGGAGAGCAGGTGGAGCGGCTCCCCGGCCGTCGAGCCGGGCGTGCGCACGTGCACCGTGACGCGCGTCCGGTACCGAGCGATCGCGTCGTCGTCGATGCCCCAGCTCTCGAGGCGCGAGCGGCGCTCCTCCATCGTCGCGCGCGCGAACTCGAGGGGAGGGCGCGTGTCGGTCGCGAGCTGCTCGCCGCCGACCCACGGGAGATAGGCGGTGGGGTCGTCACCGCTGAGCGCGAGGAGCAGGTTCGGCAGGTCGCCCTTCACGTCGATGACGAGCACGGGCACGCCAGCCTGCGCGGCCTCCTCCACGAGCACCGTGACGAGGCCAGTCTTCCCCGAGCCCGTCATGCCCACGACCACGCCGTGGGTGACGAGGTGATGCGACGGCAGCTCGAACCGCGCCGCGTCGGTGGCCGCGACATCGCGAGCACCGACGGCGAGCGAGTTGCCGAGCCAGAGACTCGTCATCGCGCCGGCTCCGTGAGCGTACGGTGCCTCTTCTGTCGACCACGTCTGATCATGAAGTCCCCTCGACCACGGCCCGCAAGTAGCGGCCCGCTGAGTCTAGGCGTCGCAGGGCGAATCGCGCGACCGGCTCGCTGGCCAGTTGGCTCCACTCCGCGTGGCGCTTTCCGCGCATCACCTCCTCGACCATTTGCTTTCGAGCAATGGGATCAGAGGCGAGCCGCAGCGGAGGAAGGAGTTGCTCGGCGAGTCTCGGCTCCCGGTTCTCCTCGCACCACGCCAGGAAGCCATCGACGAAGCGCGAGCCTTCCTTCGTCGCGGCGAGATGGACGACCGCGTTGCGGAGGTCGGCCACCGGTGCCAACAACGGCAGCAGTTCGTCGCGCGCCGTTCGCTCGAACGCCTCGTGGTGACGCCAGCCCTTTTTCGTCCGATCTGCGGACGCGGCGCCTTTCCGGAGGGAGGTGCCTCCGTCTGCGGCGTTCAGGATCAACTCGGCCAGAAGGCACATCCCCACGAGGGTCCAGAACCACTCGCGCGACGCGCCGAAACGTTCCACGTCGGTGACGAGCCGCTCGACGGAGTACACGCCGGGCTGGTGGTGCCCGGGGTCGAGTCCGCGAGACCTGACGAGGCGGGCGCGGACGTAGTCTTCGACCTGGCTGACGGTGTCGCGGTCTGCGAACCACGTCCGGCGGACGGTGCCCTCCCACTCCCCCACGCCGTCAGGCCTCGCGAGCCAGGATGATGCGGAGGTACTGCGTGGCCGAGTCGTTCCTCAGCCGCGAGACGGCGGCGGGGAAGAGTCGGCCTGCTGCGAGCCCATCGATCGGATCGGCGATCTGCGCGACGTAGAGGGTCGGCCACGGCTCGTCCGTCGGGGCGAACCGCCAACGTTCGCCTCGCTCGAGCCCCTCGCCGAACGTGTAAGCGACCGACGCTGTCGCGAGCAGCGGTCGCCATTCGCTGTCGATGGGCGCGACCACGAGCAGCGGTTGCCCGACGAGGTCGGACGACGTCCGCGGAGTCACGACGGCTGCGCTCGGGAGGTAGGCAGGTCTGAAGTCTGGCACGCGGTCGGACGGGCCGAACCAATGGCCGGCGTGCTGGCCTTCGATCTCGTGCTTGTAACCGAGTGCTCGCGAGAGTGCCGCCATCACCGACGCTGGAACGTCGGACCGAGCCAGGACGACGCGCGCCTCGACGCCGGGTTGGAGCACGCGGACGAGCTCATCGTACGAGGTCCGAACGGCACGGGCTCGGCCGCGACCCGCGGGCAGCGAGTAGGTGACGACGGGGCCGTCTGGATCGCTCTGCACCCGCGGGGCGCGTTCGAACAGCAGAGCCACGCGGACGCCCGCCAACGCCGCACCCACCGAGTGCGTCTCGTTCCAGAGCTGCGCGAAGAGACTCTGACCCTCAGCGTGGAACATCAAAGAAGCCTAGCACGCGAGGATGCTCATTCCGCCGGGCTGGGGAGGGCGGATCCGCTCACGACCCGAACGGATCCGCGCCGGGCTTGTTGGGATCACTGACGGGCTTGGGCGCTGCGGGCTCGCTGTCGTCGGCGGGCGTGACCGGCTCGTCGATGAGGATGCCCGGCTCACGCGTGGACGGGCGGATGCGATCGGCGACCTCGTGCTTGCCAGCGGCTCGCGCCATGGCCTCGATGAGGCCGGCGACCGCCATGAACGTCGCGTCGTTCGTGGCGAGCGCTGCGTTGCGCGCCACGGTGACCTGCGCCGCTTCGGCGCGCTCGCGCGCCACGTCTTCGAGCGCGCGCTGGAGGGCGGTCACGAGCGGCGCGAGATCCTCGGCGAGCGCAGCGGGCTGGAAGCTCACGGCGCGCGTCGCGAGCACGCTGCGCAGGTCGGGGCGCGGGGTGCGCAGCGCCTCGATGAGCGTGGTGGCGTACCGCGCGACGGCGGCGGGGCCGGGCTCGGGGGGCGAGGTGAGCTTGAAGGCGGCGAGGCCGGCGGACCCGTAGAGATCCGACACGACCGCGCGCGCGGCGGAGATGTGCGCGCGGATCTCGGCCTCGAGCTTGTCGCGCCGCTCGCGCGGCTCGGCGTCGTCGGCGAGCTCGATCTCGCTCGCGGTGTTCGCGGCGACGAAGGCGTCGAGCTGCCGCTGGAGGGTGCGCTGGGCGAGGACGATCGCGAACGAGAGATCGGGGAGCGTCTCGCCCGGCGCGAGGGCAGGGCGCAGGAGGTCGGCGAGCGAGCTTCCAATCGACGGCCCGAACTGATCGGTCGCCTTGATCACGGCCAACGTCGAGCGCTCGCGACGCACCACTTGCTTCGAGCCCATGCGGTCCCTCCTCGGATGTGTTCCCGCGGGACAACCCCCGCGTCTCCGAGTGGCTACGAGACCTCAGGCGACCCGTCAAGGGCCGGCTCAGCGCGCGTCGGTGACGCCAGCGTCGTCGGAACAGTACGGGAAGCACTCCGCCTCGCACGTGCAACCTGCGACTCCGAGAGCGAACAGAAGCAGCAAGACGAAGTCAGGCGCCCGGAGCGAGCACATTTCGCGAAACAGCGTCATGGAGCCTCGAACGTGAGGGTCAGGGGATCGATGCGATAGAGTTGGCCGTAGGCCTCGAGGATGGAGTCGGTCGCGGACACGTAGAGGACTCTGTTCTCTGGCAGGTCACTCGGATCGACGGTCGCACGCGCGCCGTCGCTGAGCCGGTAGAAGACGAAGCGGCGGGAGCTCGGTGCGGCCGGGTCGGCCTCGGAATGAACGTAGTAGCCGCCGCCAACCTCCCCGCTCGCGTGACCCCCCACCTCAACCACCCTTCGCGGCGCGATGAGTTCGGCGCCGCCGTACTCGGCCGTCCACAAGGACACGCTCTCGTAGGTGAGCGTTTCGTCGTCGTAGCCGCGCCCCTCGAGCCAAGCCAGCACGTTGGCATCGCTCGAGAACCCGCGAATGTCCGAGCCACGAACTGCCTCGCCCTCTACGGATCGAAGAACCGTCGGCGGTGCTCCGCGACCCGAGCGGACGAGGACGGTGGGGCCGCGCCACGATGCCCACACGAGGTCCTCCGAGTCGAAGATCTCTAGCTGGCTGGTCTCGCTGGTGTCGCCTGTGCCGTATGTCGGGACCACATAGGAGCCATCGTTGCCGACGAGCACGGGAACATCGCCGAAGAGCGCCGCCACATGTGTGGGGCTGAGCCTCAGCCTCGACGCGTACGACCCACCGTGAACGTCGCTCCGATAGAGCTCCCTCAGGCTGGCCGCTGGATCGAACGTCTCCGCGCGGAGCATGGTCCACCACGCGCGCTCGAGCCGATCGCCACTGGCGTCGTAGTCCATGAAGTTGACCTCGACTGCCAGCGAACCGGTCGACGAGCCCTGGCCGTAGATGGAGCAGAACGGCTCGCCGCTGGGTAAGCTTGCATTGCCCCGATCCCTGAACGCTGCGAGCACCCGACCGGTCCCGAGATCGACGAAAGACACGAATCGCCGCGGATCCTCAGCGTCCGGAGGCGTCTCGGCGATCAGCACAACCACGATCGTATCGCCGGAGTCATCGGCCTGTACGAGGTTCGCCCCGCCTCCCCAGCGTCGGCACCCCACTCCACAGTCGGCGATCCACGTGAGAGGCTCCATCACGCGGTCCGGGTAGGTCGCGAGCTCGATCTCGCACTCCTCGGGCAGCGCAGGCACGTGGAACCAGCCCGGATCGCCGAGCAAGGTTTGAGCGTCCTGCGCATCTACGGTTGGCACCGCCCCATCCGGCGCGCCTGCGTCCAGCACGAGGGCGTCCACTGGCGCCGCGCCGGCGTCAGGCTCCTCGGCCGCGGGACGAGTACACGTGGAGCCGAGGCTCAGCGCGAGCAGGCCGGCCATCCAGCCTCTCGGCCAGACTGTGTCAGGGTTCAGAGGCACGCCCCCATCCACCCTGCGGTGAAGGATTCCGCTGTGTGGTCCGAGAGCGTGTACTCACGCCCAGACCGCGTCAGAACGGACACGCCGCTGTCGTCCGCGCGCAGAGCATGGACGTCAGGGGGAGAGCGCCCGCCCCTGCTCGGATCCCTCGGAGCCGCACCCCATCGAAGGAGAGGTCGAGGCGCGCGACGGCGTGTGCACCGCCTATCCCAGCCGCGATGTACAGGCCGCGATCCGAGGTGACGGCCATCTCGAATCGATCGTGGGGGGTGACGCGAAGCCAGCGTGCCGACTCCGTAGCGTGGCCGGATTCGGGCACCACCGCCAGGATGCGCGCGTAACGGTGGCGCCCCACGCGAATCTGGTCGAGTACCCACAAGACTTCGTCCCGCGCCGAGTAGGTCGCCGCCAAGACGTCGCCAATGGTGTCGACGCTTCGCGAGGTCCACACCCCCGAGTCGAGATCGCAAGTCGCGAGTTCAGCTCCGCGGTCTGCCGTCGCGTCCCGCAGCGCAAAGAACTCGCGCCGCGTTGCTGACAGCACAGACACCTCCTGCGTCGGATCGAACGGTGGCGGGTTGGATGCGAGAGCGGCGAACTGCGGGCCGTCCGTGGGCGGACATTGACCAGGGATGCACTGGGGATCGTCCAGGTCGACGAATGCGCCATTCACTTCCCCGACGCGTGACCTGATCCCGGCGGGGGTCAGCGCGACGTAGCGAACGACGGTGTTGCGAAGTTCCGAGGTGGATTCCGCGGCGGGCACCCATCGGCCGTCCGCAGCCAGATGACTCAGCGACGTCAGTTCGTTCACGTCGACCGGCGGGGTGACGGAGTTGCCTATCATCGAGCCGATACCGGACCCGATGCGAGAGTCTCGTACCAGGAAACTCCGCCGGCCAAACCAATCCCAGCCGCGGGTGAGCGGTGCGATGGGCTCGACAAACCGTCGAAGGGCCGCGGGGGCATCGACAGGTGGAGAGAATGCTCCGCTCAGATAGTGGTTGGCCAGCCGCCGCGTGTTGGGGTCGAGCGAACTCGCACCACTGTACGCTCGGGTGTGGGTCCAGAACACGCCGTGCAAGGCCCCCGACGGAATGGTTTCCGGCCCATCAAGGGGGGAGAGCGGGGTGGTCCGCCAGCGAGGAACGTCGTCCTGGTGGAGTCGGAAGCGTCCCTGCCAATCAGGCAAGAATCGACTATCGGCGGGCGAGGAATACGCGACGTCGACCTCCAAGTCGAGCGGCAGGGGATCGCGGTCGGCCACCACGGAGTCTGTCATCGTGACGAACCGCCAGGGAACCGATTCCGCCATGCGGTCGTACTCATCCGGATCTGCGAGGGTGCATCCCTGATCGTACGCGTTTCCGCCGGCAAGGGCGCAACGGGTTCGCGACTGCGTGGTGTCGCCACCCGTCGCGTCACACCGACAGAACCGGAAGCCAGTGAGCGCACCCCGCGGCGGTGCCGCGTGTACCGCATCGACATCAATTCGATCGAAACGGGTGCGGCGGACGAATCCCGTAGTGGTCGACTCGGCCACCAGCTCGGTCCGTGCGCACGGCACTGGGTCACACACATCGGCGAGGGGCTCGATCGTCGGCATCCCGGACATCGCCAGCGCACGGTTCACCTCGGCGACCGCATCGGCGTTGCAGTCCTCCTGATCGCGGTCGGCGTTGGCGGGGCAGCTATCACACGCGTCGGGGACGCCATCTCGATCCTGATCGTTGGTTCCTTCGATCCCCAGGCTGCCCCCTGGGAAGGTCGTGGGTCGCGGCGCGCAGGGGTATTCCCAGACGACGCCCGTCAGCGGATGAACGCAGGAGAACGTACGAGTCGCGTCGTTCACGTTCTGCATGGGGTTGTAGAAGCCCCAGCAGTTGTCGTGACGGCCCACGAGACCGTCTTGGTCAGGGTCGAGGATGTCGGCTTCCGGTGGGCGAACTCCGTAGCCGCGACGGGTGAAGTCAGGATCGCCCGTCCACACTTCGGATGTCCCGTCCAGCACGGACACCATCTCGCCGGCGTAGTGGTCCACCTTGGGCCCGAGAAACGTGGACATGAAGGCCTGCATGCCGGACGCCGTCAGTCGAACTGCGATGTCAGCAGACCCGTTGCCCGATGACTTGACGCCGAGCAACCGCAACGGGCTTCCATCGTCCAGGCGATCCCAGAACACACCGCATCCGCTGTCCCCCGCGTAACCTCGTTGCTCACGCGTGTAGAAGTCGCGCGGGCCAACGAGCGCGATCTCGGTGACCGCGAACATTCGCATGCGGTCGATCCCCGCTTCCGCGTTCAACCCGCGTCGGCCATAGCCTGCGAGGGTGACGGGCACGTTGAGCCAGCCAGCGTTCGGGAACTGTCGTTCCGATCACCGGGTCATAGGGGTCGTCCTCAACGATCTGTGCGGGGACAACGCGATACAGGCTCTCGGAAGTGGTGTCGAGGCGCTGGCTGAGGACGAGCATCGCAAGATCGTTCTCCATGTAGGGGTCCGTCCCCTCCACGAAGTCGAAACCGTCCCCGCAGAATCCATCACGCTCCGGGTGCAGCGCGCAGCGAACCGTGTCCAGCGTGGCCGACACCGGGTCGCCCGGCGCGGCCAGCTCTGGTGGGAGAGGCGTGCCTGGCACGACCGATCCAACGCCACCGGACGGGTTGAACGGCGAGAAGGTCACGCTCGGAATTGAACGGCGGACGCAGTGCCCGGCAGTGATGACCACGCGGGGAGACACCAAGGTCCCGCTGCAGCCGTTGCTGAGGCGCACGCTTGCGTCGCGTGCCCACTGGCGCGGGTCGTCCAGCGCCACGCGGCCATCGACGCCCACTGTGACATCGACGATGCCCGTGCCCCCCTGAATCTCGGCCGCGACCGCCTCTGCTCCAGAGACGCTGCCGTTGCAAGCTGCAAGCGCAACCGCCCCGACGGCGGGCCACACCCGCACGAACCACCGCCATCCCGCGTCCCCGTGCATTGGCGCCTCCTCTGAGGAGCCTGGACGGGCCGACCGAAGGAGTCAACAGGGGTGACGCAGACCGAGAAGGATGTTCTCGACGAATCGAAGTCGGGGAGCGTTCCGCGCGCGCACATCGCGCAACTTTGCGGAAACAGCATTCGCGGGGCTCGCCCACCGGGTCCGAATCGGGAAACGCGCCGCGAGCGACCGGCAACCGTCGGAGATCCGACGATCCACGGCGGCTGCGGCAGGGCGCGGAGGTTCTGGCGGGAAAAGACGCCAGTGTGCGTGCCCTCCCGGCGCGGTTCCGCGGAAGGAGGGCACATGCCGTCGCGCGACGCCGCCTTCCTGCGGAAAATCGTCACCTGCACCGTGCAGGCGGCGCGTTTCGGGGTCTGCGGCGGCTGCCCGAGCCGGGTAGAGTCGGCGGCGATGGCACCGACCGCACCGAGCACTTCCATGGGTCGCACGTTCGGGAGCTTCCGCGAGATCGCGGACTTCCTCTGGCAGAACGCCGAGCGGATGCGGGGGACCTACAAGCCGAACGAGTACGACAAGGTCATCCTGCCGTTCCTCGTCCTGCGGCGCCTCGACTGCGTGCTCGCGCCGACGCGCCAGAAGGTGCTCGACCAGGTCGAGAAGCTGAAGGCCAAGGGCATCAAGGAGACCGACCCGGCGGCGAGCGCGCCGCTGCGCCGCGCGAGCGGCGTGGCGTTCTACAACACGAGCAAGCTCGACTTCGCCGTCATGGTCGGGGCTCCGAACCAGCTCGCTCAGGACCTCCGCCGCTACATCAAGCTGTTCTCGCCGAACGCCCGCGAGGTGATCGAGCGCTTCAAGCTCGACGAGCAGATCGCGCGCCTCGACGAGTCGAACCTGCTCTTCCAGATCGTGCAGCTCTTCGCCGAGGTGAACCTCCACCCGGACGCGGTGCCCAACCACGTGATGGGCAGCGTGTTCGAGGAGCTCATCCGCCGCTTCAACGAGAAGAAGAACGAGGAGGCCGGCGATCACTACACGCCGCGCGAGGTGATCCGCCTCATGGTCGACCTCCTCTTCGTCGAGGACGACGACGCGCTCCGCAAGCCCGGCATCGTGCGCACCGTCTACGACCCGGCGTGCGGCACGGGCGGCATGCTGACGGTCGCGGAGGAGTACCTGCGCGAGCTGAACCCCAACGCGTCGATCGAGGCCTTCGGCCAGGAGATCAACGCGGAGTCATGGGCCATCTGCAACAGCGACCTCCTCATCACCGGCCACGATCCCGATCACATCGTGCTCGGCAACTCGTTCTCGGAGGACGGGCACAAGGGCGCGAGCTTCGACTACATGCTGTCGAACCCGCCGTTCGGCGTGGACTGGAAGAACGTGCAGAAGAAGGTCGAGGACGAGCACGAGTCGCTCGGCTTCGCTGGGCGCTTCGGCCCTGGGCTTCCGCGCATCAACGACGGCGCGCTGCTGTTCCTGCTCCACATGCTCTCGAAGATGAAGCCGCACGATCCCAAGACGGGCGAGGGCGGCAGCCGCATCGGCATCGTGCTCAACGGCTCGCCGCTCTTCACGGGCGACGCGGGCTCGGGCGAGAGCGAGATCCGCCGCTGGGTGATCGAGCAGGATCTGCTCGAGGCGATCGTCGCGCTGCCGGACCAGCTCTTCTACAACACGGGGATCTCGACGTACGTGTGGATCCTGACGAACCGCAAGCCCAAGAAGCGGCGCGGGAAGGTGCAGCTGATCAACGCGGTCGATCTCTTCCAGAAGATGCGCAAGTCGCTCGGCAACAAGCGCAACGAGCTGGGCAAGGAGCACATCGCGACCATCGCGAAGACCTTCGGCGACTTCCGCGCCAGCAAGATCAGCAAGATCTTCGACAACGCCGACTTCGGCTACCGGCGCATCACGATCGAGCGCCCGCTGCGGCTCGCCTTCGAGGTGACGCCCGAGCGGCTCGACGCGCTGAAGGCCGAGAAGGTCTTCCAGAAGGCGAGCAAGGCGGATCAGGACGCGCTGCTCGGCGCGCTCGCGAAGCTCTCGCCGGGCAAGAAGGCCAAGCGCTTCACGAGCCGCGTGGCGTTCGACGCGGCGCTCGGCGTGGACCTGCCCGCCCCGCTCCGCAAGGCGGTGCACGCCGTGATGAGCGAGCGCGACGAGTCTGCGGAGGTGTGCACGGACGCGAAGGGCAACGTGGAGCCCGACGCCGAGCTTCGCGACTACGAGAACGTCCCGCTCAAGGAAGACATCGCCGCCTACTTCGAGCGCGAGGTGAAGCCGCACGTGCCCGACGCATGGATCGCCGGCGTCGAGATCAAGAACGGCAAGGCCATCGTCCGCGACGAGACCAAGGTGAAGGTCGGCTACGAGATCCCCATCACGCGCCACTTCTACGAGTACAAGCCCCTCCGCCCGCTCGCCGAGATCGAGGGCGACATCAAGTCGCTCGAGAAGGAGATCCAGGCCCTGCTCAGCGAGGTCCTGGCGTGACCGAACGTCGACCGTCCGGCATCGAGTGGGTGGGAGACATCCCCGCCCATTGGGCGACGCCGCCGCTCTTCGCTCGTTACGACGTAGCGCTTGGGAAGATGCTGAACCCGGAGGCGGCAAGTGGTCAGTACCAACGGCCCTACCTCGGGAACCAGCATGTCCAGTGGGATCATGTTCGCGTTGACGACCTTCCGACGATGTCGATCGCTCCCAACGAGTTGGAGCGCTACCGAGTACTGCCCGGCGATCTGCTCGTGTGCGAAGGTGGCGAGATTGGACGAACGGCGGTTTGGCGCGGGGAGATCGCTGAGTGCTGCTTCCAAAAAGCGGTTCACCGCATGCGACCTCGCAACCGCGAGGATTCGCCACGGTTCATGTACTACGCGATGGCCGCTGCCGCGTGGCGCGGCGCCTTCGATGCGGAGGGGAACCGAAGCACGATCATCCACCTCACCGGCGAGAAGCTTCGGCGTCAGCGCTTCCCGTTCCCGCCGGCTCGGGAGCAACGCCGCATCGCCGACTTCCTCGACCAGAGGACGGCGGTCATCGACGAGCTGATCGCGAAGAAGGAGCACCTGGTCGCGCTCCTCGCGGAGAAGCGGCAGGCGCTCATCACGCAGCTCGTGACGAAGGGGCTCGACCCGAGCGTGCCGATGAAGGACTCGGGCATCGAGTGGATGGGCCAGGTGCCAGCGCACTGGACCCTCAAGCGCCTCAAGCACATCTCGCCCGCGCAGACTGTCGGCGTCGTCGTGAACCCTTCAAGTTACTATGCCGATGAAGGCATTCCCTTCGTCTTCGGCGGCAATATTCGCGAGGGCCGGATCGAGACGAATGGGATCCGACACATCGGCTTGGAGCACGACGCCGTGCTCGCCAAGTCACGGCTGCGCTCGGGCGATCTAGTCGTCGTTCGCGTCGGCTACCCGGGTGTCGCTGCCGTCGTGCCGGAATCACTCGACGGGGCGAACTGCGCATCCGTCATGCTGGTCCGACGTGGGCGCTTCGATTCGCGCTGGCTTTGCTACGCGCTCAACAGTCGTCTGGGACGCTACCAGGTGGAGCTCGTCCAGTACGGCGCCGCGCAGGAGCAGTTCAACATCAGCCACGCCGTCGAGTGGCGCTTCCCTGTTCCACCCATCGACGAGCAGGCGCGCATCGCCGACACCGTCGACGGTCACGTTTGTGCGAGTGAACGAGCCTTGGCGGTCAGCGCGGCATCCATCGAACGGCTGCGCGAGTACCGGCAGGCGCTCATCACGGCGGCGGTCACCGGGCAGCTCGACGTGACCGACGAGCGGGCGGTGGCGGCGCACGACGAGCGCGTGGAGGCGGTCAGGTGACCAGCAACCGGCCGCCGGACAGATTCTCGGCGCTCGTTCACGAGCTGCGTGCGCTCCTGCAAGAGACGACGTGGCTGGAGCTCAAGCACAACAACGCCGACCCCGTCATGATCGGCGAGAGGATCTCCGCGCTCGCCAACGGTGCGGTCCTCGCTGGTCGGCCGCACGGCTACATGGTCTGGGGGATCGACGACACCACCCACGCCGTCGTCGGGACGACCTTCGATCCCGAGACGGCGAAGGCGAAGGGGAACGAACGAGCTTCTCGAGGGCTGGCTCTCGCACCACCTCGAGCCCCGGCTCGACCTTCACTTCGAGGCAGGTGTGGTCGACGGCCATCGGGTGGTCATCCTCTCGTTCGAGCCACCCTCCAACCATCCAGCCCGATTCAAAGGCGAGGCCTACGTCCGGGTGGGGTCGTACACGAAGAAGCTCAAGGACCACCCCGAGAAGGAGCGAGCCCTCTGGCGTTGCTTCGACCACATGTCCTTCGAGGCGGCCTACGCCGTGGAGGACCTCGACGACGATGAGGTGCTTCGGCTGCTCGACTACTCCAGCTACTTCACGCTCCTCAGTCGACCGCTGCCCGCCGACAAGCAAGCGTTGCTCGCGGCGCTCGTCGCCGACGGAGTCGCTACGAAGGCTCCAGGAGGGCGCTGGGCGATCACGAACCTCGGAGCGACGCTCTTTGCGAAGACGCTGGAAGAGTTCCCCCGCCTGAGACGCAAGGCTGTGCGTGTCATCGTCTACAAGGGGAACGACCGCCTGAACACGGTCAAGGAATACGTCGAGGTGCGCGGGTACGCGACCGGCTTCGAGTCTCTGATCGGGCTCATCAACGGCCTGGTGCCATCGAACGAAGTGATCGGGCAGGCGCTACGTCGGCCGGTACCGATGTACCCCGAACTGGCGGTCCGCGAGCTCGTCGCCAACGCGCTCGTCCACCAGGACTTCGAGATTCGGGGCACCGGCCCGAAGGTGGAGGTATTCGCCGATCGGCTGGAGGTTTCGAACCCTGGGCGACCGCTGGTCGAGACGAGCCGCTTCCTGGATGCGCCCCCGCGCTCGCGGAACGAGACCCTGGCCTCGCTCATGCGCCGCATCGGCGTGTGCGAGGAACGGGGAAGCGGCGTCGACAAGGTCGTCTCGCAGTGCGAGCTGTTCCAGCTACCCGCGCCTCTGTTCCGGGTGAACGGCGAAGCGACCGAGGCCGTGCTGTTCGCTCATCGTCCGCTCAGCAAGATGGACGACGCGGATCGCCTGCGCGCTTGCTACCTGCACGCGTGCCTCAAATACGTGAGCCACTCGTTCCTGACCAACACGTCGCTCCGCGAACGGTTCGGCTTGCCGGAGAAGAGCATTGCGATGGCGTCTCGGATGATCCGCGACGCCGTGGACGCCGGCATGATCGTCCCGGTCGACCCGGGCGCAAGCAGGCGCAACATGAAGTACCAACCGTTCTGGGCGACGGTTGTCAACGACTAGTTCATTTTTCTCCAGATGGGGCATCGGCCTTTTGCACGCCAGAACCAGTCGGAATCATTGTGGTTTCTTATTTGCTGGCCATTTTCAGCCAAGAAAGTGACGGTCGTTCCGATAGCCTCCAGGAGGAGCATGGCGGGCAAGCACACGGAGCGGGCGTTCGAGGATGCAGTCGAGGCCGGGCTCCTCGCGCGAGGGTGGGTCGCGGGGAAGGCGTCGGGGTTCGATGCGGAGCGGGCGATCGCCGGGAGCGACTTCCTCGCGTTCGTGAAGGCGAGCCAGCCCGAGCTCTGGGCGGGGCTCGAGAAGCAGCACGGCAAGGCGCTCGACGGGGCCGTCCTCGATGCCCTCGCCAAGGCGCTCGACAGCCTCGGCGCGCTCGAGGTGCTGCGGCGCGGGCTCAAGTTCTACGGCAAGCGCATCGACTGCGCGTACTTCCGCCCGTCCCACGGGCTGAACCCGGACGTGCTCGCGCTCTACGAGAAGAACCGGCTCGTCGTCACGAGGCAGGTCCACTTCGCGCCGGCAGGGCACGAGGACGCTGACCAGTCGATCGACGTGCTGCTCTCGCTCAACGGCATCCCCGTGGCGACCGTCGAGCTCAAGAACCAGATGACGGGGCAGG
This sequence comes from Sandaracinaceae bacterium, assembly GCA_044376125.1. Taxonomy (GTDB): domain Bacteria; phylum Myxococcota_A; class Polyangia; order Polyangiales; family Sandaracinaceae; genus JAFLCL01. The sequence continues at coordinate 39,957 of JBILLJ010000007.1, read as the reverse complement.
ACGTGCAGCACGCGATCGCGCAGTACAAGCGGCGCGACGCGAGGCACAAGCTCTTCCAGTTCAAGAAGCGCGCGCTCGTGCACTTCGCCGTCGATCCGGACCTCGCGTACATGAGCACGCGCCTGGCGGGGGAGGGCACCACGTTCCTGCCCTTCAACCGCGGCGCGGGCGGCGGCGCGGGCAACGGTGAGCACCCGAGCGGCTACCGCACGGGCTACCTCTGGGAGGAGGTCTGGGCGCGGGACTCGTTCCTCGACATGGTCGGCCGCTTCATCCACCTCGTGAAGGAAGAGAAGACGCGGCGCGACGAGAAGGGCAAGCCCGTGAAGGTCGAGGAGGAGAAGGTCGTCTTCCCTCGCTACCACCAGCTCGAGGTCGTGAGGAAGCTCGTGGAGGCCGCCAAGACCGATGGCGCGGGCAAGAGCTACCTCGTCCAGCACTCGGCGGGCTCGGGCAAGTCGAACAGCATCGCCTGGCTCGCCCACCACCTCGCGAGCCTCCACGGCGACGACGACGCCAAGGTCTTCGACTCGGTCGTCGTGATCACCGACCGCACGGTCCTCGACCAGCAGCTGCAGAACAACATCTACCAGTTCGAGCACAAGCAGGGCGTCGTCGCGCGCATCGACGAGCACTCCGATCAGCTGGCGGCGGCGCTCACGAAGGGCACGCCGATCATCATCACGACGCTCCAGAAGTTCCCCTTCGTGCGCGAGAAGGTCGGGCAGCTGCCCGGCAAGCGCTACGCGGTGATCGTCGACGAGGCGCACAGCTCGCAGAGCGGCGAGTCTGCGAAGAAGCTCAAGGAGGTGCTCGCGGCCGGCTCGCTCGAGGCGGCGGCAGCGGAGGAGCAGAGCGCCGACGCCGAGGACTGGGAGGACGAGGTCGCCCGCAGCGCTGCGAGCCGGGGCAAGCAGCCGAACCTCTCCTTCTTCGCGTTCACCGCCACGCCCAAGCACAAGACGCTCGCCATCTTCGGCCACGTCGGACCGGACGGACGCCCCGCGCCCTTCCACCTCTACTCGATGAGACAAGCGATCGAGGAGGGCTTCATCCTCGACGTGCTGCGCAGCTACACGACGTACCGCAGCTACTACCGGCTCGTGAAGGCCGTCGAGGACGACCCCACCGTCCCGAAGAAGGAGGCGGCCAAGCAGCTCGCGCGCTTCATGAGCCTGCACCCCCACAACCTCGCGCAGAAGACCGAGGTGATGCTCGAGCACTTCCGGCAGAAGGTCCGCCACAAGCTGGGCGGACGCGCGAAGGCCATGGTGGTGACGGCCTCACGCCTGCACGCCGTCCGTTACAAGCAGGCCTTCGAGAAGTACCTGAAGGAGAACGGCTACACCGACGTGGGTGTGCTCGTCGCGTTCTCCGGCGCCGTGAAGGACCCGGACACCGACGCCGAGTTCACCGAGCCCGGGATGAACGTGGACAAGAAGGGGAACCACATCGCCGAGAAGGGCCTGCGGGACGCCTTCGATGGCGACGACTTCAACGTCCTCGTCGTCGCGAACAAGTACCAGACGGGCTTCGACCAGCCGCTGCTCCACACGATGTACGTCGACAAGCGGCTCGCGAACGTGCAGGCGGTGCAGACCCTCTCGCGCTTGAACCGCACCTATCCCGGGAAGGACTCGACCTTCGTGCTCGACTTCGTCAACGACGAGGAAGAGATCCGGCGGAGCTTCCAGCCCTACTACGAGACCACGACGATCGGCGACACCGCGGATCCGCAGCGCCTCTACCAGCTCGAAGCCGAGCTCAAGGCGGCACAGGTGTTCTGGCTCTCCGAGGTCGAGGCCTTCTGCGAGGTCTTCTACGCGCCCCAGGCGAAGTCGTCGGTGAAGGATCACGCCGCGATGAACCGTCAGATCGATCCGGGGATCGATCGCTTCAAGGCGCTCGACGCGGACGCGCAGGCGGCGTTCCGCAACGCGCTCGGGGCCTATGTCCGCCTCTACGCGTTCCTCTCGCAGGTCGTGCCGTGGAGCGATCGGGAGCTCGAGAAGCTCTTCACCTTCGCGCGCTTCTTCGAGACGAAGCTGCCGCAGGACGCGCGCCGAGCACCGCTCCGCCTCGATGGCGAGGTGGCGCTCAAGTACTACCGGCTCGACATGATCAGCGATGGCTCGATCCTGCTCGCGCGCGATGCGCCGATGCCGCTCAAAGGCCCGACGGAGACGGGGACGAAGAAGCAGGACGACCCTCAGGCCAAGCTCTCGGAGATCATCGAGGTGCTCAACTCGCGCTTCGGCACCGAGTTCGACGAGAGCGACGCGCCCCTCTTCGATCAGTTCGTCGTCTCCGCCGTGCAGGACACGGAGGTCGTGCAGCAGGCGAAGGCGAACGCGTTCGAGAACTTCGTCCTGCCGCTCAAGAAGAAGCTCGAGACGCTGATGGTCGACCGCCTCGACGACAACGAGAAGATCGTCACGCGGTACCTGAACGATCCCGACTTCCAGTCCGCCGTGTTCGGCTGGATCGCGCGTCGCGTCTACGACGACATCCGCAAGGCGGCCGCCTGAGAGCACGTGTCACTTGGATGGATCGATGCGAGTGGCACGTGCTCGAATCGGCGGGAGGGAGGCTCTCGCCGATTCACTCGGCGAGAGGGAGGGTCTGCGGCCAGACCCTCCGGCAAGAAACGTCAGAGCATGAGTCAATCCAAGTGACTCATGCTCTGAGCTCGCTCAGCAGGGCACGCAGACGAGCTCACCATCGAGCCACGCGCGGTCGTACGTCGTGTCCTGGCACTCCGGCCGGCAGCGCCACTCGCGCGTCTCCGCCTCGTACGTGGGGACCTCGCCCGCGGGGCACGACAGATCGGGCCTCGGAGCGCAGGTCCGCTCCGACGCGAACAGCGCACCGAACTGCACCACGACCTCGCACGGCACGCAGATCCAGGTGCTCTCCGCCCAGATCGCGTGCTGCCCCGCGGGGCACGTCGGAGGCCACGGCGCACACTCGAAGCTGCCGTACGGCTCCTCCACCACGACCTCGTCCCGCGAACATCCGAGCGGGCCCACCACCGTCGCCGACGTGGGCACCGGATCGTAGAGCGGCGTCTCGGGGCGGAGGATGCCGCCGCCCCCCGACGAGCCGAAGCGCGTGAGTCGGAACGTGGCGGGCAGTGCGGCGCACACGTCGCCCTCGTCGATCTCGCCGTCGCAGTCGTCGTCGTCGCGGTTGCAGATCTCGACGAGGTCGTCGATCACGCCGTCGCAGTCTTCGTCCGTCCCGTCGCACGCTTCGGCGCGGGGCATCGAGGCGCCCACGCACGCCGACCACGTGAAGGCCTCCACGCCATCGATGGAGCGCTCGACGTCGAGCACGTCGCAGCGCTGCTCGGCGTCCACGCAGCTGCCCACGCCCCATGCCTCGAGCGCGCCGGGGAAGCAGCGCTGCGTCGTGCCGCGCTCGCACGCGCAGTGCTCGTCGACGTGCCCGTCGCAGTCGTCGTCGAGGCCGTCACACGTCTCCTCGTGCGCGCCGATCGCGCCCTCGCACGCGCCCCAGACGCCGACGCCTGCCCCGACCTCGCAGCGCTGCACGCCCCATCCGCACGCGCCGACGCCCGCGACCTCGGCGCTCGGATGACACGGCTGCTCCGCACCGATGACGCACACGCAGTCCTCGTCGACGCGAGCATCGCCATCGTCGTCGACGCCGTTGTTGCAGAGCTCGAAGAGAGTGCGCCCCCCGCCAGGGCTTCCGGCCACGGCGTCCCGGAGGATGCACTGCGTGCTCGCCTCCTCGACCTCGATCTCCGGCTCGCTCCCACACCCCACCCACGCGACGCAGGCGATCCAGAACGAGATTCCCCGATGGCGCACCATGACACTCCTGCTCCGAAGCAGCGTCCTCCGGCACGCGCCGCGCCAAGCCCGCGTGCCATCGGCTGTCATCTGTCTGTCAGGTTTGCCGGCCGCAGATTTCGATACTCGACATCCGTTCACCTCGTCGCCTCGTTCGCGCGCTAGAACAGCGCCGCCGGAACGCAGTTCCCGCGAGGAGCGAGAGGCATGGCTTCGGACCAGATCGAGATCTTCGGCGCGCGCGAGCACAACCTCCAGGTCGATCACCTCGTCCTGCCGAAGAACGCGCTCGTGGTGCTCACGGGCCCGAGCGGCTCGGGCAAGTCGAGCCTCGCCTTCGACACGCTGTACGCGGAGGGGCAGCGGCGCTACGTCGAGAGCCTCTCGGCCTACGCGCGTCAGTTCCTCGGCCGCCTCGATCGCCCCGCAGTCGAGAAGCTCAAGGGCCTCTCGCCCACCATCGCGATCGAGCAGAAGAGCGCGAGCGGAAACCCGCGCTCGACCGTCGGCACGATCACCGAGATCCACGACTACTTCCGCGTGCTCTTCGCTCGCGCCGGCACGCAGCACTGCCACGTCTGCGGCAAGGTCGTCGCCGGCCGCAGCGTCGACGAGATCGTGCGCGACGTGCTCGCGCTGGGCGAGGAGCTCGGGACCCCCGAGGCCAAGGTCGTGGTGCTCGCCCCGATCGCCAAGAACCGCAAGGGTGAGTTCAAGGAGGTCTTCGACGGCCTGCGCGCCCAGGGCTTCGTCCGCGTGCGCCTCGACGGCCAGATCCTGCGCCTCGACGAGGACATCAAGCTCGACAAGAAGAAGAAGCACGACCTCGAGGTCGTGATCGATCGCGTGACGCTCGGGAAGAGCGATCGACGTCGTCTCGCCGAGGCCGTCGAGCTCGGCCTCAAGACCAGCAAGGGCGAGATCCGCGTCGAGCCCGAGACCGACGCGAGCCGCGGCATCGACTTCAGCGAGTCCCGACAGTGCTGCGGCGTCAGCTACCCGGCGCTCTCGCCGCAGAGCTTCTCGTTCAACAGCCCGCTCGGCATGTGTCCCAAGTGCAATGGCCTCGGCACCGTGCTCGAGATCGATCCCGAGCTGATCGTGCCCGACCCCTCGCTCTCGATCCGCGGCGGCGCGATCCAGCCGTGGGCCACGAGCGTCGAGCGCGGAGAGGGCTGGACCTTCCGCATCATCGAGGCGATGGCCAAGGCCACCGGCGTCGACCTCGACGTGCCGTGGAAGAAGCTCCCCGCCAAGCAGAAGCACCAGGTCCTGCATGGCCTCGAGGGCGGCAAGGTGCGTGTGCAGTGGGGCAAGGAGGGCTCGGAGAGCCACGGCAGCTGGGCCATCAAGTTCCACGGCGTGATCCCCACGCTCATGCGCCGCTACCAGGAGACCACCTCCGAGAAGATGCGCGAGCAGTACGCGAAGTACCTCCGCAACATGCCGTGCGACGCGTGCGAGGGCCGGCGCATGCGCCCCGAGTCGCTCGCGGTGAAGGTCGCGGGCAAGAGCATCGCCGACATCTCGTCGCTCTCGGTCGGCGACACGAGCGCGTTCTTCAAGAAGCTCGCGCTGCCCAAGAGCCAGGCCGCGATCGCCGAGGGTGTGCTGCGCGAGATCCACGCGCGCCTCGGCTTCCTCCTCAACGTCGGGCTCGACTACCTCACGCTCGATCGCTCTGCGACGACGCTCTCGGGCGGCGAGGCGCAGCGCATCCGCCTCGCGAGCCAGCTCGGCAGCGAGCTCTCGGGCGTGATGTACGTGCTCGACGAGCCCTCGATCGGCCTGCACGCGCGCGACAACGAGCGCCTGCTGCGCACGCTCGAAGGCCTGCGCGATCTCGGGAACTCGGTGCTCGTCGTCGAGCACGACGAGGAGACGATCCGCGCGGCCGATCACGTCGTCGACTTCGGCCCCGGCGCGGGCAGCCTCGGCGGGCACGTGGTGTTCAGCGGGCCGCCCTCCGCGCTGGGCACCAAGGCCGCGCTCGCGAAGTCCGAGACCGCGCAGTTCCTCCACGGCGTGCGCCGCATCGAGGGGCCGACCACGCGCCGCAAGCCCAAGGGCTCGATCACGATCAAGAACGCGCGCGAGCACAACCTCAAGGGCATCGACGTCTCGATCCCGCTCGGCGTGCTCGTCGGCATCACGGGCGTCTCGGGCGCGGGCAAGAGCTCGCTCGTGAACGGCATCCTCCTGCCGGCGCTCTCTCGCGCGCTCCACCGCGGCACCGACGCGGTGGGCCTGCACGACACGATCGAGGGCATCGCCAACGTCGACAAGATCGTCGCGATCGATCAGCAGCCGATCGGCCGCACGCCGCGCTCGAACCCGGGCACGTACACCAAGGCCTTCGACGAGATCCGCAGCGTCTTCGCGCAGCTGCCCGAGGCCAAGGCGCGCGGCTTCGAGGCCTCACGCTTCTCGTTCAACCTCAAGGGCGGCCGCTGCGAGGCCTGTCAGGGCGACGGCGTCGTGAAGGTCGAGATGCACTTCCTCAGCGACGTCTACGTGACGTGCGAGGTGTGCAACGGGCGCCGCTACAACGACGAGACGCTCGCGGTGACGTTCAAGGGCAAGAGCATCTCGGACATCCTCGAGACATCGATCCAGGAGTGTCACGCGCTGTTCTCGGCGCACCCGACGCTCGCGCGCATCCTCCAGATGCTCGTCGAGGTGGGCCTGGGCTACATGAAGATCGGCCAGCCCGCGACGACCGTCTCGGGCGGCGAGGCGCAGCGCATCAAGCTCTCGCGCGAGCTCGCGCGCACGCAGACGGGCCGCACGCTCTACGTGCTCGACGAGCCCACGACGGGCCTTCATTTCACGGACGTGGAGCGCCTGCTCGGCGTGCTCCAGCGCCTGGTCGAGCAGGGCAACAGCGTGCTCGTCATCGAGCACCACCTCGACGTGATCCGCACGTGCGACTGGCTCATCGATCTCGGCCCCGAGGGCGGCGAAGGGGGAGGGCGCGTGATCGCCGAGGGCACCCCCGAGAAGGTCGCGAAGGTGAAGTCGTCCTACACCGGAAAGTTCCTCGCCCCGCTCCTCGCGAAGTGATCCGGTGCGTGGTCGGTCGATCGGCTACGATCCTCCGATGACTTCTCGGGGATGGTGGTGTCTGGGGCTCGTGTGCGTGCTCGCGGCGTGTGGTCCGGGCCCGAGTGAGCCTGCTGACACGGGCGCAGGGCTCGATGGCGGCCACGACGCGGCCACGATGTGCAGGAACGACTGCATGGGTGGCCTCCGGTGCGTCGATGGGCTCGTCTACCTCGACCCGTCGGACACGAGCCTCGTGCCGTGCGGCACGTGGGCGGGCTGTCCGCGCGGAGAGGTCGTCCACACGTGCCGCGACGGATGCGGTTGGAGCAGCGTCCGCCCCGCCACCCCCGCCAACCTCTGTCGCGACGGCGGTCCACGTCGCGCGGGTGACCTGTGCACGTCGGACGCCGAGTGCTCGCCGGCCGAGCCCGTGACCGGCCCCGATGGTGTGTACACGCCCAGCCTGGCGTGCGGCGCCGAGGGGCGCTGCGTGGAGATCCCGACCGAGCGCTGCGACGCCCGAGACGACGATGGCGACGGCGAGGTCGACGAAGGCTGCGCGCTCGTCATCGCGTCGATCCCCTCGGAGCTCGAGGGCAACGTGATGGGCGCGTCGGTCTCGCGCAGCGTCGATGGCGAGGAGCTCGGCGTTCTCTTCGGCATCGACGCCTTCCTCGCCGTGCTCGACGAGGAGCTCACCCTCGTCGGTCGCACGCCGACGCTCTCGCCGAGCGGCTCGTTCGTGGTCGGCGGCAGCGAGGGCTTCGTCGTGCAGACCGACGCCCTCCGCGACGGCGAGCCGGCCACCGATCTCCACGTGATCGGTCGCGACGCACGCGTGCTGCGCGCGATCGCGCTCGGCGAGCAGCGGCCCACGTTCCTCGCGCGCTATGTGGATGGACGGATCGATCTCATCGGCCCGGCGACCGCGCTCACGCGGCGCGATGCGTCGGACGGATCGATCCTCGGCGAGGTCGCGCTCGATCGCATCGCGTGGTCTGCGGTGCATCGCGTCGGTGACGTGCTCGCGCTCTGCGATCGCTTCGACGACCGCGTGACGTGGATCGAGCCGGATCTCACGATCGAGCAGGTGGACGGCCGGTGCGGAGAGGTCCAGTCACGCGAGGGGCCGCGCTTCTGGTCGTGGGACCGCTTCTGGCTCACCCGTTGGGTCGATCGAGCGCCCACCGATGACGTGATCGCGCGCGTGGGTGATCTCCTGGCCAGCGTCGTCGTCGCGGGCGAGGACGAGGCGTTCGCAGGGTTCCTGCGCGACCGCGAGCTCGTGGTCGTTCACGCAGAGGCGTCGGGTCGTGGGACGCCGTACGTGGTGGCGCTCGAGGGCGAGGAGCTCGTCGCCGAGGGCGTCGTCCTCGGCGGGCGGCTGGTCCTCGTGCTCAACGATCCGTTCACACGGCGGGTGCGGTTCGTGACCCTCGAGGCGCGCCCATGAGCGAGCGCCTCCGCGTCGTCGCGCTCTCGTGCGCTGCGCTCGCGTTGGGGGAGCGACGCGAGGGCGATCTGTGCGACCGCGATCAGCCGTGTCGCGAGGGCGCGTGCATTCCCATCGACGACACCGCCGTCACCGGGCGCGGCACGCCCGTCGACGTGTGCCGAGCTCGGCCGCGGCCTCGACCAGGCCACGTCGATCGTCACGACGGCTGGAAGACGAGCGGGATGCGGACCGTGAGGGCGCTGCTGCCGCGCGGCACCATCGAGCCGGCGAACGCGCCCTCCAGACAGCGACGCAGGGCTGGCGTGTCGGCCGTGGGAGGCTCGGCGCTCAGCTCAGTGATCGTCGCCGAGACGAGCGCGCCCTCTGCGCTCCACACGAGCGTCGCCTCCGCGCGCACCGTGGCGGTCGGCGCCGCCCGCAGCGTCTGCTCGTAGCAGCCTCGAAGCTGCGACTGCGCACGTCGCACCACGCGACGCGCCACGCCCGCGCGCTCCTCGTCGTCGCCCGACGGTGGAGCGCTGGCTCGCTCGGCCTCGAGGCGCGCGCGCTCCGCTTCCGTCTGGGCCTGCGCGGCCTCCGCCTCGGCGCGCATCCGCTCCTCGCGGGCCCGCGCCTCGGCCGCTCTCTGCTCTGCCTCGGCGCGGCGAAGCTGCTCCTGCGCCTCTGCGATCGCCTGCGTCTCGGTGACGCTCGCGCGCCGCGCCACGACGTAGATCCCTGCCGCGGACAGCCCTCCGCAGAGCACGACCATCGCCAGCGCGCTCAGAGCGATCATCCAGCCCGTGTTCTGCTTCACCGTCTCTCCGCCGTGTGGGCACGGCAGGGGACCGCGCCCGCGGCCGATCATCGCACGTTCAACATCGACGGGTGGCGGCGGCCCGAGTCGGCGTATGCTCCAGCGCTCACACTCAACGCGAGGTCTCCATGGCATCCACGGCGTTCGAAATCACGGGCTCGATGGGCAACATCGTCTCGGACACCGAGGTCATCTTCCCCAATGTCCTCACCTGCGTGGCAGTCGCGTGCCGTGTGGGCGGCGCGTTCGTCGGCGCGCACATCACGCTCGCGGATCGCGGTCGTGTCTCCGAGGTGCTGCGCACGATCGAGATGCGCTACGGGCGCGTCTCGGAGGTCTACGTGATCGGGCCCGTGCTCGGCGCGTACAACGTGAACGTGTTCGCGAACCTCAAGTGCCCCATCTACATCCACGACTGCTCCGGCGGCATCGACGTGCGCGCGACGATGAACGGCGCGCCCTCGTTCGAGAAGCGGACGGCGGGCGGCGGCAGCTGGACGGCGATCTCGCCCGCTCAGTTCGCCTGAGCTGACGGGAGGTCGCCGAGCGCGGTCGCGAGAGGGCCGTGTCGCGGCGGCATGAGCACGTGCGGTGGAGGATGGCGTGAGTCGGAGATGGAAGGTCTGCCCCTTCTGGGTGGTGGCATGCGCGATCATCGCGGGATGCCCAGCCACTCACGGCGGAGATGGCGACGACGGGGACACGGTGGACGCGGTGGACGCGGGCGTGGGCGCGCCGGGGATGGATGGTGGCGAGGGGGAGGGAAGCGCCGACGCGTCCCTCGAGGGCTCCCGCGATGCCTCGTTGCTACAACGAGCGGCAGTGGGGGTTCCCGGGCGGGACCTGCTCGCGTCTGTGCAGTCTGTCCAGTGACGGCGGGGAGTGTCCCGACGGCATGGCCTGTCATCGCGTCGACGACACGTCGCTCACCGGCCTCTGCGGTCCGGCGTGCGACGACGCGCACCCGTGCCGCGACGGCTTCGAGTGCGTGACGGAGGGGTCACGACCGCCCGTGTGCACGCCCCGCTGTCGGACCGACGCTCACTGCAACCACGGTCTGCGGTGTGACGTCCTGAGCGGTCGCTGCCGCCCGTGAGCGAGCGGCGCTCGGGCGCCCTGGCGATCCGAGGCGCATGCGACTACGGTCGCGCGCCGTGACGACCGAGACCTTCCCCATCGACCTTGCCCTGCGTCCCCTCTCGCTCGATCTGCACGCCGCTGCGCTGAGCACCGAGCAGAGAGACGCGCTCGCGTACAACGTGCAGCGCTGCCGCGACGCGATCGTGTTCTTCACGGCGCTCTCGGGAGCCAAGGGCCTCTCGGGTCACAGCGGCGGTGCCTTCGACACGGTGCCCGAGGTGATGATCGTGCGCGGCCTCATCGCGGGCGGCGCGTCGATCGCGCCGACCTTCTACGACGAGGCGGGTCACCGCGTGGCCACGCAGTACCTCCTCTCGGTGCTCGACGGCCACATGCCCGCCGAGCGCCTGCTCCACTACCGAGAGTTCGACAGCGGCCTGCCCGGTCATCCGGAGAAGGGCTTCACGCCCGGCGTGGCGTTCAGCTCGGGTCGCCTCGGTCACATGTGGCCGTTCGTGAACGGCGTCGCGCTCGCGAGCCCCGGCAAGGCGATCGTGATGCTCGGCTCCGACGGCAGCCAGATGGAGGGCAACGACGCCGAGGCCGCGCGCCTCGCCGTGGGCCTCGGGCTGAACGTGAAGATCCTCGTCGACGACAACGACGTGACGATCGCCGGTCACCCCAAGGAGTACATGCCCGGCTACGACGTCGTGAAGACGCTCGTGGGCCACGGCCTCGCGACGGAGGCCGTCGACGGCGAAGACCTCGACGCGCTCTTCGCGGCGCTCCAGCGCGCGTTCTCGGTCGAGGGGCCTCGCGCGGTCGTGATCCGCCGCAAGATCGCGCCCGGCATCGCCGGCGCGGAAGGCAACCCACACGCGCACGAGGTCCTCAAGGCGGAGGTCGCGATCAAGTACCTCGAGGCGCGAGGCCACGCGGCCGCGATCGAGCTCCTGCGCGGCGCCAAGACCGACAAGAGCCCCCTCACGTTCGAGGGCTCGAGCGGCGTGGGCAAGAACCGCGACGACTTCGGCAAGGTGGTCAACGAGCTGCTCAACGCGATGAGCCCGGAGCAGCGCCTCGCGAGCGTGCGCGTCTTCGACAACGATCTCGAGGGCAGCTGTGGCCTCCACCACATCCGCAAGAAGCACCCCGAGCTCTTCGTGCGCGGCGGCATCATGGAGCGCGGCAACTACTCCGCGGCCGCGGGCTTCGGCAGCTTCCCCGGCAAGCAGGGCATCTTCGCGACCTTCTCGGCCTTCCTCGAGATGTGCATCAGCGAGATCACGATGGCGCGCCTCAACCACGCCAACGTGCTCGCGCACTTCAGCCACAGCGGCGTCGACGACATGGCCGACAACACGTGCCACTTCGGCGTGAACTCGATGTTCGCCGACGGAGGCCTCAGCCCACACCACGGCCCGGACACGACGCGTCTCTACTTCCCCGCGGACCAGCACCAGCTCGCGGCCTGCGTGCGCCGCATCTTCGGTGACCCGGGCCTGCGCTTCCTCTTCACGACGCGCGCCGCGGTCCCCGACATCCTCGACGAGGCGGGCAAGCCGATGTTCGCGGGCCAGGCCTTCGAGCCGGGTCGCGACGATCTCGTGCGCGACGGCGAGGGCTTCGTCGTGTCTTTCGGCGAGACCCTCTACCGCGCGCTCGACGCCGTGAGCCGCCTTCGGAAGCAGGGCCTGAGCGTGGGCCTCGTGAACAAGGCCACGCTCAACGTCTACGACGAGGCGATGATGAAGCGCCTCGCGTCCGCGCCCTTCGTGCTCGTCGCCGAGGGCTTCAACGCGAAGACCGGCCTCGGCAGCCGCTTCGGCACGGCGCTCCTCGAGCGCGGCTTCCGCGGCCGCTACGCGCACCTCGGCACGCACACCGAGGGCTCCGGTGGCCTCTGGCAGCAGATGGGCCATCAGGGCCTCGACTCCGCCGGCATCGAGAAGGCCATCCGCGCGCTCGCTTGAGTGTCATCCTCGCCCGAGCTCGCGACCGCTCTCGTGCGAGCGGGCGTCAGCGGGCGCGGCGGCGGCCGCGGTGGCTGCGGGGCTCCGGCGGGGGCGTCTCGTTCGCTCGCGGGTCGTCGCGCCAGCGCTCGCGCCTGCGGGCCTTGAGCGTGTCGATCACCGCGCTGAGCGTCGGGTCGTCGCGACGGCGGCGATCGAGGCTCGCGCCCTTGCGCTGGTTGCAGCGCGCGCAGGCGAGCGAGAGGTTCGAGACCTCGTCGGTGCCGCCGTGCGTGCTCGGCTCGATGTGCTCGATCGTGCCCGCCGTCTCGCCATGCGCGTCGACGACGATCGCCGAGGAGCAGTGGATGCAGCGTCCGACCCAGCACGGCTCGCCCCGCACGTCGCGCCGCTCGAACGTCCGGTCCGTGCGGACGATCGCGAGCACCTTCGACGCGCGAGACATGTGGCCGCGACGATAGCGCCACCGGGCCCGAGCCACCGTCCGCGCCTTGGGCCGATCGCGCCAGCTTGGCCCGATCGTGGAGACTCGAGGCCGCGCCCCGACACGAAAACGCGCGGGATTGACAGGGTGTCGCGAGGGCACGCATTCTGCTGTACGCGCGCTGCACAACCTTCTGGTGCGGTCGTTCGACCCCGCGCCGACAGCAGGGCGTTCAGCCCGGAGGACCCATGAGCTTCACCCGCGGACCTCGATCGTCGCTCCGCCTCGCCTCGCTCACCACGAGCCTCGGCGCCCTCCTGGCGCTCTCGGGCTGTGAGCAGAACGCCGAGCCCGAGCCGTACGTCCCCGAGCGGGTCGAGGTCGAAGAGCTGCGCCCCATCACGCTGACGCCGTACGCGCGCCTGCCCGAGCAGGACCCGCACTTCCGCAGCGTCGATGTGAGCGAGAGCCAGCTGGTGTTCCACTACGACGGCGCGCCCGACGTGGTGCTCGAGCCCGAGCACGTCGTCTCGGGCGTGCTCGGCGGCGGCTACCTCCGCCGCATCACCGCGATCGTCGACAACGGCGACGGCAGCTGGACGGCCGACACGATCCCGGCCGAGCTCGGCGAGCTCATCCAGGACGGCCACTTCCACATCCACATGGAGCCTGGCACCGACAGCTTCCGCGAGGCGGATGGCGTCGCGATCGAGGGCCTCGACTGGTCGGGCCCCGAGCTCCCGGTCGGCGCCTGCATGGCCTCCACGGGCGGCAGCGTGAACGTGCGCCCCTCCATCGGCGCGACGGTCGACATGGACGTCGACATCGACATGCGCTTCTGCTGGCGCCGCGGTCGCTGGGGCATCCGCTACCCCGCTGGCTGTCTCGACTCCGCGCACTTCATCGCGAGCGGCTCGGTCTCGGCGGGCGTCGAGGTCTCGACGAACCGCAACGTGTCGGTCACCTGCGAGCGTGATCTCATCCCCGAGGCGACGGCCAACCGCTTCAAGCGCGAGTGGACGACGACCTTCGCGGTCGGCCCCGTGCCGATCGTGCTCACGCACACCATCAAGCCCACCGCGACGGCGAGCGTCACTGGCACCATCAGCACGGGCAACACGACGCTCAGCGCGAGCGGTCGTGTCGGCATCCGCGCGGGCGCCGAGTACCGCGGCGGTCGCTGGAACCGCATCTGGGAGCCGAGCGGCTCGGGCAGCGCCAGCGTCACGACCACGCAGTGCGGCGACATCACCCTCGAGGCCGAGCTGGCCGCGGGCATCGAGTACACGCTCAAGATCTACGACGCGGCCGGCCCCGAGATCTCGTACGGCCCGAGCGTCGGCGGTGAGTTTTCCGCCAACTTCGGCGAGACGCAGTGGACCGCGAACGTGCGCGCGGGCCTGAGCGGTGAGATCGGCGCCTCGCTCGAGGTGCCCGTGCTCGACATCACGCTCGCGTCGGTGTCGTGGGATCTGCCCGAGGCGAACCTCTTCGAGCGCGAGTTCATGGGCCCGCTCAACCTCTGCGCGGACGCAGGCCGCGACGCTGGCCGCGACGCCGGCCGCGCGATCGACGCGGGTCGTGACGCGGGCATGTCGATGCCCCGCGACGCCGGTCCGTCGCGCGATGCGCCGGGCAACGACGCGAACTACTGCCAGCCCCTGCGCACCGGCTGCGGCACCACCGCGCCCTGCTGCAACGCGGCGACGGACATGTCGATCCAGTGCATCGCTGGTCGCTGCGACGACATCGACACCTGCGTGGAGTGGGACGAGTCCTGCAGCACGGGCTCGACCGCGGCCAACCGCTGCTGCGGCGGCCTCCAGTGTGCGCGCCAGTCCTCGGGCGCGGCGCTGAGCTGCTGCGTCGCGGCGGCCGGCGTGTGCCGCACGTCCTCGGATTGCTGCGGCGACATGCCCTGCACCGGCGGTCGCTGCGTCGCCCGCTCCACCGGCGGTCGCTGCTTCTCGACCTTCGAGTGCGGCGGCTCCGACGTCTGCCGCACCGACGGCACCTGCGGCCGCCCCGGCTGAGTCTGCTCTCACGGATCCTTCGACATCGCTCCGGTCGCGACGAAGGTCGCGTCCGGAGCGTCGCGTTCGTGCGTCCGTCGTGCCGCACGCGTGAGGCCGCGGCACACGTGCCCTGAAGAACCGTGAAGGCTCGGCGAACGGCCTTGCCTATCGCATGGCCGGGCATCACATTCCGCCCCGTTCCGTGCGGATGCAAGCGACCGCGCGGACCCGACCGCGTCGAAGAAGGCGACGACGGTCCTTCGAGTGAGGACCCATGGAGCCTACGCAGAACGAAGGTGCGCAGCAGGGCGTCGAGCTGCGCGCCACGCCTCCCGGTGCCGAGCCGGGCGAGATCCACGGCGGCCACGTCATCCACGAGCCGCCCACGCTCGCCAAGCGCCTCGCGCTCCTCGGCGTGCTCCTGGTCGTCGCGGTGCTCGGCGGCGCGATCGTCGTGCGCATGCAGAGCGCGATGGCCGAGCAGGCCCAGCTCGCCGTGGATCGCGACGCCGCCGCCGCGCGCGCGTCCGAGGCCCCCGAGGTGGAGGTCATCCATCCCGCCGCGGCGCAGCTCACGCCGCTGGTCGTGATGAGCGGCGCGCTCGAGCCCGCACAGTCGGCCGACCTCGGCTTCGAGGTCCCCGGCCGCATCGCGCGGGTGGACGTGGCCCTCGGCCAGCACGTGCACGCGGGCGACGTGCTCGCGACGCTCGATCGCGCCTCGGTCGGTGCGCAGGCCAACGCGAGCCAGGCCGCGATCGGCGTGGCCGAGGCGAACGTCGCGATGCTGCGCGAGCGCGTCGAGCTCCTGCGCACGCTCGTGTCCTCCGGCGCCGCCCCCGAGCGCGAGCTGACCGGCGCCACGCAGCAGCTCGCCATCGCCGAGGCGCAGGTCCGGCAGGCGCAGGCAGGCTCGCGCGCCGTCTCGACGAGCATCGCCGATCACACGCTGCGCGCGCCCTTCGAGGGCGTCGTCACGCAAGTGCCCGACGGCGTCGGACAGGTCGTCGCGCCCGGCATGCCCGTCTTCCACGTCGAGGATCTCTCGACGCTCACGCTGCGCACGACCGTGAGCCAGTCCGAGCTCGAGGCGCTGCGTCAGGGCATGCCCGCGACGCTCGAGGGCTCGGGCGCGCAGGGCACCGTGACCTCCGTCGTTCGCTCGCTCGACGCGGCGAGCCGTCGCGCGCCCGCCGAGGTCGTCATCCCGAACCCCGAGGGTCGCCTCGTGGCTCACGCGCTCGTCCGCGCGCGCGTGGCCACTGGCGCGCCGATCCCTGCCGTGCGCGTCCCGGCGAGCGCGCGACGCAGCGACGGCACTGTCCTCGTCGTCGCGAGCTCGGGGCTCGTCGAGAGCCGTCACGTCGAGGCCGTGGCCGACCTCGACGGCACCTGGCTCGTGCCCATGGGCCTGACCGTCGGCGATCAGGTCGTCGTGCGGGCCGCGAGCGTGCGCGCCGGCGTCACCGTCCGCCCGCGCCTCGGCGATGGCGTGGCGCCCGCCGTCTCGGGCGGTGAGCCCGCCGCACCGCCCGCCGCCGCCGAGCCCGGCTGATCCCCGCGCGCCCGCCCCGCGCCCTGCGCGGCCGCGCGCCCACGTCTGCCCACGTTCCGACGCTCCACGAGGAACCGATGACGCTGTCCGACGTCGCGATCAAGCGACCCGTGTTCACGACCATGCTCTCGCTGGGCATCGTCGTGCTCGGGCTCATGGGCCTCTCACGCCTCGGCGTGAACCTCTTCCCCGACGTGCAGTTCCCGGTCGTCACCGTCACGACGATCTACCCGGGCGCGAGCCCGTCCGAGGTCGAGACGCAGGTCACCGAGAAGCTCGAGGACGCGATCGTCTCGCTGCCCGGCGTCAAGGCGATCCAGAGCTTCTCGCGCGACTCGGTCTCGATCCTCGTCATCGAGTTCAACCTCGACGTCGACGTCATGGAGGCCGCGACGCTCGCCCGCGAGCGCGTCGCCCAGACCCGCGCGCTCCTGCCTCGCGAGATCGAGGAGCCCACCGTCGCCCGCATCGACGTCGGCGCCGCGCCGATCATGACGTACACGCTCGCGGGCAGCACCGACGTGCAGGCCGTGCGGCGCTACGCGACCGACGATCTCCGCAGCTACCTCGAGCAGATCGACGGCGTCGCCTCGATCAATGTCCTCGGCGGTCGCGAGCGGCAGATCAACGTCCTGCTCGACCTCGACCGCATCCAGGGCATCGGCCTCACGCCGCTCTCCGTGGTCGAGCGCATCCGCAGCTCGAACCTCAGCGTGCCCGCGGGCGGCTTCGACGAGGGCACGCGCCGCATCTCGGTGCGAACGCTCGGTGAGCTCCAGTCGGTCGAGGAGCTGCGCGAGCTGCCGCTGGGCAACGGCCCCGACGGCTCGCTCGTGCGGCTGCGCGACGTCGCGGTCGTCGAGGACGGCTACGTGGATCTCGACACGATCGTGCGCGCCAACGGCGAGCCGGCCGTCGTCTTCGAGGTGCTCAAGGCCTCGGGCGCCAACACGGTCGCCGTCTCCGAGGCCGTCCGCGAGCGCCTCGCCGAGCTCGAGATGCCCGACGGCATCGAGGCCAACCTCATCCTCGATCAGGCGGAGTTCATCCTCGAGAACACGCACGAGGTCGAGATCGCGCTCTTCTTCGGCGGCGCGATGGCCATCCTCATCATCCTCGTCTTCCTGCTCGACGTCCGCAGCACCTTCATCTCGAGCCTCGCGCTGCCCACCTCGGTCCTGGGCGCGTTCTTCCTCATGTTCGTGCTCGATTTCACGCTGAACATGATGACGCTGCTCGGCCTCTCGCTCGCGATCGGTCTCTTGATCGACGACTCGATCGTGGTGCGCGAGAACATCATGAAGCACCTCGAGCGCGGCGAGGATCCCGTCGTCGCGGCGAGCAAGGGCACGCGCGAGATCACGCTCGCCGTGCTCGCGACCACCGCCACGCTCTGCGCCGTCTTCGTGCCCATCGCGTTCACCGGCGGCATGGTCGGCCAGTTCTTCCGCGAGTTCGGCCTGACCGTCGCGGGCGCGACCATCTTCTCGGCGTGGGTCGCCTTCACGCTCGACCCGATGCTCTCGGCACGCCTGGCGGTGCAGAAGAAGCCCGGCGACGACGGTCACGGCATGTTCGGCTTCATCACGCGGCCGATGACGCGCTTCTACGAGCTCAACGACGGGCTCTACTACGCGTTCCTCCGCACCATCCTCGCCAAGCCCTGGCGCATGGCCGTCGCGGCCCTGCTCGCGTTCGGCGTGCTCTTCGGCTCGTGCGCGCTCATGCCCCTCATGGGCAACAACTTCGTCGCGCCCGAGGATCGCGGTCAGTTCAACATCGACATCGAGCTGCCGGCCGGCATGCGCCTCGAGGAGAGCGCGCGGCTCTCGCTCGCGGCCGAGCAGGAGCTCCTCCAGGATCCCGAGTTCGTCACGCTCTACGCCCGCGCTGGCGTGTCGGGCCGCGGCAACGTCCTCAGCTGGCGCGTCGTGGCCGTGCCCAAGACCGAGCGCACGCGAACCCAGGACGACCTCAAGGCTGCGGTCCGCGCCGTCATCCTGCGACACATGCCGTTCGCCGAGATCTCGATCTCCGATCCGGGCATCGTCGAGGGCGCGCGCGACTACCCGATCCAGATCAACGTCCGAGGCGAGAACCTCGACGAGATCGCGGCCGTCGCCGAGCACTTCGGCGACACGCTCCGCCGCATGCCCGGCACGCAGGACGTCGACGTCCAGTACCAGCCCGGCAGCCCCGAGCTCGCGATCCACGTGGACCGCGATCGCGCCTCGCAGCTCGGCATCCCGCTCGCCATGGTCGCGATGACCACGCGCGCGTCGATCGAGGGTGAGGTCGCCGGCCTGTACCGCGATCGCGAGACCGGCGACGAGCTCGACATCCGCGTGCGCCTCGAAGAGGAGGACCGCAACAGCGCGGCCCTGGTCGCGAACCTCCGCATCCCGACGCCCGGTGGCTTCGTGCCGCTCTCGGATCTCGCGTCGGTCGCGCGCACGGAAGGTCCCTCGGAGATCCAGCACTACCAGCGTCAGCGGGTCGTGCTCGTCACCGCCTCGCCCAACGGCCGACCGCTCTCGGACATCGTGACCGAGTTCGAGACTGCGATCGGCCAGGAGACGCTGCCGCCCGGCGTGAGCTACGTGTGGCGCGGCCAGGTCGAGATGATGAACGAGTCGAACTCGAACATGGCGCTCGCGCTCCTGCTCGGCTTCGTCTTCATCTACCTCGTGCTCGCCTCGCAGTTCGAGAGCTTCATGCACCCCGCCACGATCATGACGGCCCTGCCGCTCGCGGTCGTCGGCGCCATCGTCGCGCTCTTCCTCCAGGGCAGCTCGATGTCGATGGGCGCGATGATCGGCATCATCCTGCTCATGGGCCTCGTCACGAAGAACGGCATCCTCCTCGTC
Organism: Sandaracinaceae bacterium; assembly: GCA_044376125.1. Classification (GTDB taxonomy): domain Bacteria; phylum Myxococcota_A; class Polyangia; order Polyangiales; family Sandaracinaceae; genus JAFLCL01. The sequence goes on along the minus strand of JBILLJ010000007.1, from coordinate 20,928 downwards.
GATCACGCCGTGGCCAAGGTGCGCGAGGAGGGCGTGACGCCGCACCAGGCGATCCTCGACGCAGGTCCCGCGCGCCTGCGCCCGATCCTCATGACCAGCGCCGCGATGGTGCTCGGCATGCTGCCGACGGCGCTCTCGAACGGTCCGGGCTCGGAGTTCCGTGGCCCGATGGCCATGGGCGTCATCGGCGGCGTCATCAGCTCCACGCTGCTCACGCTCGTCGTGGTGCCCGTCTTCTTCCTCTTCTTCGACGGCATGAAGAACTGGGTCATCCGCTGGGTCTTCGGGCGCCCCTCCGGCGGTCCGCCGAACGAGAAGAACAGGAACGTCGAGCTCATGGCCGAGCTCATCGTCGTCTCTCCGCTCTACCTGATGATGACGTTGGCCCTCGCGTCGCTCTTCCTCGGATGAGCCGCGGCGGACGAGGCGGGGCAGGGCGCGGCGGCGGCGGACGTGGTCCCTCGCGAGGCCCGTCGAACGTCTCGCGAGGCCCGTCGAACGCCTCGCGCGGCCCTGCGAACGCCTCGCGCGGCCCTGCGAACGCGTCGCGTGGCCCTGCGAACGCGTCGCGTGGCCCGTCGGGCGCGCCGCACGCTCGCGCCGATCGCTCGCACGTGCCCGGCGCGCGTCCGTCGACGCCCGAGGGCGCGCACACCTCGCCGCGCGTGCCCATCCCGCGCGGCAAGCCGCGCGAGGGCACCTGGCTCTGGACCTGTCGCGAGGACGCGACCGACGATCTCCTCGACGAGCTGCGCCACGCGCTGCCGGCCGACGCCGCGCGCGTGCGTCGTCTCGAGCCCGGGCTCGTCGAGAGCCGTGGCGCGCCGACGTTCGACGACGGCACGATCGACGTGACCTTCGCGCGACAGGGCGTGCCGGTGCGCTCGAGCCACGGCGCCGCGCCGCGCAGCGGAGGCCCGGACGACGACACGGACGCGCTGTTCGCGGCGCTGCTCGAGCACGTGCGCGCCTCGAGCAGCTTCGTGCTCCACGTCTGGGCCCCGGACACCGACGTCGGCAACCGACGCATGCCCGCCTGCGCCGCGCTCGAGGAGCGCCTGCTCGCGCGCCTGGCCGAGGAGGAGCCTGCGCTCGCGGCGCGGCGCGTCTCGGGCGAGGCCCGCGTCATCGGCGACGCGACGCTCGTCACCATCGTCTCGCTCGCGAGCGGAGGGCACGTGATCGGTGCACAGCCGCTGCGCGACGCCGTGTCCACCTTCCCCGGCGGCCGCGCGCGCATGCGCGTGGATGCCGATCGCCCCTCGCGGGCGGCGCGCAAGGTGGAGGAAGCGCTCGCGTGGCTCGGTGTCGCCCCGGGCTCCGGCGAGGTCTGCGTCGATCTCGGCGCCGCGCCGGGCGGCTGGTCCTGGGCGCTCCTCGAGCGTCGCGCGCGGGTGATCGCCGTCGACCCCGCCGAGCTGCGCCCCGACGTCGCGCGACACCGTGGTCTCACGCACGAGAAGAAGAGCGCCTTCGGCTACGAGCCCGACGAGCCGGTGGACTGGCTCTTCTGCGACATGGCCTGGCGCCCGCTCGAGGCGGCGCAGCTCCTCGCGAAGTGGGGCCGCCGCCGCTGGACGCGCATCGTGGTCGCGAACCTCAAGCTCCCGATGAAGCAGAAGGCCAAGATCGTCGACGAGCTCCGCGCCATCGTGCACGGCGGCGGCTTCTCCCGCGTCCGCACGCGCCAGCTCTATCACGACCGCGACGAGATCACGCTCACCGCCATCCGCTGAGCCGACCTCGGTCTCCGGAGCTCGGGAGCTCCTGGATCCGAGGTGATCTCGTCGTTCGGAGCTCGCCCTACGGGGTCGTCACGTCGATGCGGTAGATGCGGCGCTCCAGCATCTGGACGAAGTAGACGCGACCGTCGAGCACGGTGAGACCGCCGAGGCCCGGGCCCGTGCCGGTGTCGAGGGTGCGCAGGGGCGTGCCGTCGAGGGCGAGGAGCGTCACCTGACCCGTCGCGTGATCGGCGACGACCAGCGTGTCGGCGTCGAGCAGCGCGAGGCCGCTCGGCTCCGGGTTGGACGTGCTCCAGGCGGCACCCAGCGCGGCGGCGTCGGCGACGACGGTGTACGAGAGATTCTCCATGATCGTCGCGGGCAGCCCCTCGTACGTCTGGAAGGTCGTCAGCTGCGTGACCGGCGAGGAGAGGTCGAAGTGCAGGACACGGCCGTTGCCCGTGTCGGCGACGAAGAGCGAAGTCCCGTCGATCACCATGTTCGACGGCACGAACGGGACCCGCACGAGGTCGTCGCCCACGCGCAGCAAATAGCGCGTGACGATGCCGTCGTTGTGGTCGTAGTGCCCCGTGTGGTGCGGCGCGACGAAGTCGTAGCGATCGAGCGAGCCCAGCGCGCCGTTGAACGTCCAGTAGACGTTGTCGCGCTCGTACGCGATGCCCATGCAGTACTGAGTGGCGTGCACCATGTCGAGATGCGAGCCGTTCGACCACGTGAACATGCCGTTCTCGCCGTTGTAGATCTCGGGGTCCGCCGTCCAGAGCGTCGGGCCGATGAAGGGCGAGTCGTCCGTGGTGTTCCCGGTCCAGTGCTCGTGGCAGGTCGCGAACGTGTTCGTGTAGGTCCGCGGCTCGGTGAGCCCCGCCTCCATCGCGCCGGGGTCGTCGAGATCGAACGGCAGGTTCGGGTGCCCGAACGCGATCGAGCTCGGGCGGCGCATGAAGTGCCACGAATTCGCGTCGACCACGAGACGCGCGCGACCGTTGTCGGCGGTCGCGGGCTCGAGCGCGGCGGGCTCCGTGATCGCGACCGTGCTGCCCTGCAGGCTGACGCAGTCGTTCGGAGGGCCCGCGAGGCCGCGCATCGTGCACTCGGTCTCCTCGTCGAAGTCGGGGCTGCGCTCCATGCGCTGCACGACCCAGAGCTCACCGTCGGGGTGCACGGCGAGATCCACGGGCAGCCAGTCTCGCGTCACGCCGAGCCCTGCTCGATACGACACCGCATCGTAGACGGTGGCGAACGTGACGGGCGCGCCGGTGGCGAGCGTGGTCGGGGCAGTGCCCGTGTCGTCTTCGACGACCATCGGCTCCGCACACGCGGTGAGGACGAGAGGGACAGAGAGAGAGGACACTCGAAGCGCCTGCACGACGACACGCTGCATGACGCGCATCTGTACCGAAAGCGCCCGGCTCGCCAGCGGTGTGACCGCGTTCGTGGATGGTGTCGGCGTCCGGGTGACGTCTGGAACGGGCCCGTCGAGTCGTCGCCCGACCTCGGCGCGGCGAAGCCCGCAGCCCGAACTCCCGGATCTTCGCGGATCAGCGTGGGCGTGCTCGCGTGACCGTGACCTCGCCGAGGGGGACGAGCTTGCCGTTCGCCTTGGCCTCGATGCGGTGCAGGCCGGGCTCGTGCGTTCGGATCGAGCGATCCACGAACGCGACGGTGCGCTCGAACGAGACGCTCTCGTGCGCGGGGACCGTGAGGGTCTTTCCCTTGAAGACCTTCGCCGAGGTCTTGGCGGCCCCAGCCGGACCCTTCTTCACGTAGTGGACGACGAGATCGATCACGACGCGTGCGTCGCGCGCGTCGCGGTTGCTCGCCGTGATGGACACGCGCGCCGATCCGCCGATCGCGACGCGTCGCGGCGCGACGTGGCCTCGGACCTCGAGGTGCGCGTGCGTGTGCTCGACGTCCATGCCGAGCAGGGCCAGGGCGCGCGCGTCGCCGCGCTTGACGAGCGTGCGCAGCGCGTGCGTGACGAGCTTGCGGCGCGCGACGCTTCCGTCGCGCCACCAGCGCTCGCAGGTCTCGATCACGAGCGCGGGGTGATCCTTCGCGAGGTCGTTCAGGTTGTTGGCGACGCTGCGTCGCACGTACTCGCTCTCGTCGTCCTTGAGCTGCTCGAGGAGCGCGAGGACCGGCGCGGGCCGCGCGATGAACGCGTCGAGGCGGCGGCCCCACGGCAGGCGCGTGCGCGTGCCCTCGGAGCAGAGGCGCCGCACGCGCTCGCTCGGCGCGCCCGTCCACTGCGCGAGCCGCGCGAGCGTCGCAGCCTCGCGGAGCTGGAGAAACGGCCGCACGCAGAACTCGGCCGTGAAGCGCTGCGTCAGCGCGTGGCAGGCGCTCAGGCAGGCCTCGAAGCTCGCGTCGTCGAAGGCCTCGGGCGCGGCGAGCGCCTCGTCTCCGATCGCCTCGATGAGCGCCGACAGCGGCAGCCATCGGAAGACCGAGCCCTCCTCGTCGCGGCTGGGGCTCTGGCTGCTGGGGCTGGGGCCCTGCTCGTCGGGGCCCGGTTCGCCCGAGCCCAGGGCACCCACGGCGAGGGCGAGCGCGCGCGGGACCTCGCGGGGAAGGTGCGCGCGCAGGGCACGCGCCACGTGCCGGCCGCGGTCGAGCAGCTCCAGCGCCTCGAGCCCCCGGGTCGCGTCGCGCACGAACGACGCGCGCTCGAACGTCACCCGCTGCCGCCCGGCGCTGGCGGCCACGCGCTCGCCGAGGGCCCGCACGGCGGCCGCGTCGAGCAGGTTCTTGAAGGGCTCCGCCATGGTCTCGCCTCGTCGCTCGGACCGCGCCAGATCGCGTCCGGACGACACGACGGATCGCATGTCTCCGGCGGGTTTTTCCAGTGTTTCCGCGGGACGCTGAAAATCTGCCACGTCCACGACACGTTGGTGTTGACACTCGCTGGCCTCCACCATATCTAGTGGCTCCCTGCTCGTCGGTGCCGAGGTGTCCGGCGGTGTGGGCTTCCTCGTCCGTCTTCGCGGATCCGTCGCTCTGGCGCCGGCCGCCCGATGCTCGCCCACGCCACGTGGAGGAGCTTCCGGGTCGTGTCGTGCTTCGGGTCGAGGGCTCCGCGCAGTCGTCCGTGGAGGAGGTCTCCGGGCGTGGAGACCGCGGGCGCATCACCTCGAGCGACACAATCCCCGCGGGCTCCCACCGCACGGTCACTGACCTGGCGGATGGTGGCCCATGGCTTGGCGCGCCTTCGTGCGGCGACGCCGGCGGCCGGGGTCCTGACGACGGAGCGGAGAGATGGAGAAGGAGAGCGTGAGGTCGACGGAGCAGCGTCCGGGCGGCACGACGGCGGTGGGCCTGACGGGGACGCGGATGCAGGTGCGCAAGCGCAACGGCTCGCTCGAGCCGGTCGACCTCAACAAGATCGTCCTCTCGATCCAGCGGCCGTCCGAGGGCCTGCCCCGCGTGGACGCGATGCGCGTCGCGACGCGCACCGTGAGCGGCCTCTACGACGGCGCCACCACGCGCGAGCTCGACCAGCTCTCGATCCAGACGGCGGCCTCGCTCGTCACCGAGGAGCCCGAGTACGGCAAGCTCGCGGCGCGTCTGCTCTCGACCTTCGTCGACAAGGAAGTCCGCAACCAGGACATCATGTCGTTCTCGCAGTCGATCGCGCGCGGCAAGGACGTCGGCATGATCGGTGATCGCGTCGCGAAGTTCGTGTCCGACAACGCGCGCAAGCTCAACGACGCCGTCGAGCCCGAGCGCACGCGCCTCTTCGAGTACTTCGGCCTGCGCACGCTCTACGACCGCTACCTGCTCAAGCACCCCGAGCGTCGCGACGTGCTCGAGACGCCGCAGTACTTCTTCCTCCGCATCGCGTGCGCGCTCTCGGAGAACGTCGCGGACGCGATCGATCTCTATCGCCTCTTCTCGACGCTCGAGTACCTGCCGAGCTCGCCGACGCTGTTCAACTCGGGCACGCGCCACGAGCAGCTCTCGAGCTGCTTCCTCCTGGACTCGCCCGAGGACGATCTCTCGGCGATCTACAAGCGCTACGCCGACGTGGCGATGCTCTCGAAGTTCTCGGGCGGCATCGGCCTCGCGTACCACCGCGTGCGCTCGCGCGGCTCGCTGATCAAGAGCACGAACGGCCAGAGCAACGGCATCGTGCCGTGGCTCCGCACCCTCGACAGCTCGGTCGCAGCCGTGAACCAGGGCGGCAAGCGCAAGGGCGCCGCGTGCGTGTATCTCGAGACGTGGCACGCTGACATCGAGGAGTTCCTCGAGCTGCGCGACAACACCGGCGACGAGGCGCGCCGCACGCACAACCTCAACCTCGCCAACTGGGTCCCCGACCTCTTCATGAAGCGGGTCGAGGCCGACGAGGACTGGACGCTCTTCGATCCCAAGCGCGTGCCGCACCTCACCGACCTCTGGGGCGCGGACTTCGACGCGGCCTACGCGAAGGCCGAGGCCGAGGGCCTGGGCAGCCGCACGGTGAAGGCGCGCGAGCTCTACGGCCGCATGATGCGCACGCTCGCCCAGACCGGAAACGGCTGGATGACCTTCAAGGACAAGAGCAACCGCGCGTGCAACCAGACGGCGAAGAAGGAGAACGTCGTCCACCTCTCGAACCTCTGCACCGAGATCCTCGAGATCACCTCGCAGGGCGAGACGGCCGTCTGCAACCTCGGCTCGATCAACCTCGGTCGACACCTCCGCGAGGTGGGCCCGGCGATCGACACGGCCGACGCGCTCTCGCGCTTCGACTGGGAGAAGCTCGGCCGCACGGTCCGCACGGCGGTGCGTCAGCTCGATCGCGTGATCGATCTGAACTTCTACCCGACGCCCGAGGCCGCCGCGTCCAACGCGCGCTGGCGCCCCGTGGGCCTCGGCCTCATGGGCCTGCAGGACGTCTTCTTCCAGCTGCGTCTCGCGTTCGACAGCGAGCCGGCGCGCCGCCTCTCGCAGCGCATCTCGGAGGAGATCTACTACTGGGCGCTCGCGACGAGCGCGGAGCTGGCCGCCGAGAAGGGCCCGCACCGCTCGTTCCACGAGACGCGCGCGGCGCAGGGTGAGCTCCAGTTCGACGCGTGGGGCGTGACGCCCACGGACACGATGCGCTGGGACGCGCTGCGCGCGCGCATCAAGGAGACGGGCCTGCGCAACTCGCTCCTGGTCGCCATCGCGCCGACGGCGACGATCGCGTCGATCGCGGGCTGCTACGAGTGCATCGAGCCGCAGGTCTCGAACCTCTTCAAGCGCGAGACCCTCTCGGGCGACTTCCTCCAGATCAACCGCTACCTCGTGACGGAGCTCCAGGACCGCGGGCTCTGGACCGAGTCGATGCGCAACCGCATCAAGCTCGCCGAGGGCTCGGTGCAGGGCGTCGAGGAGATCCCCGAGGATCTGCGCCTCGTCTATCGCACCGCGTGGGAGATGCCGATGCGCTCGCTGATCGACATGGCAGCCGACCGCGGCGCCTTCATCGATCAGAGCCAGTCGCTCAACCTCTTCATCGAGAGCCCGAACATCGGCCAGCTGAGCTCGATGTACTTCTACGCGTGGAAGAAGGGTCTCAAGACCACCTACTACCTGCGGTCGCGCCCTGCGACGCGCATCGCCAAGACGACCGTCGCGAGCAATGGCGGTGGTGCGAGCACCGGCGCGGCGGCCTCCGGGGCCGAGGCGCGCAGCGCCGTGAGCGCGGGTGGCTTCAAGAAGCCCGTCATGGCGGCGGGCGCGGCGAGCGCGCTCAAGGCCAAGGCGATGGACGCGGCCAACGCGACCGACGACGCGGCCCGCCACTCGATGCCGCCCGAGGCCAACGCGACGGCGCCCGTCGATCCGCGGGTGACGACGGCGCAGGCGCTCGCGGCCGTGGCGTGCTCTCTCGAGAACCCCGAGAGCTGCGAAGCCTGCCAGTAGGCTCTCCACAGCGGCCTTCGGCCGCGAGGGCAGGGGGCCGAGCCCCCTGCCTGACCCCCGCTCGTCGCTCGTCGCAGACTCCTCCTCCTCGCTGCTCCCGCGCGGTGTGAACGACCCCGAATCCATCCCCAGGTGTGACGATGCTGCTCGATCCCGGACTCGACCTCACGCTTCGCCCGATGCGATATCCCCAGTTCTACGAGATGTACCGGGCCGCGATCCGGAACACGTGGACGGTGGAAGAGGTCGACTTCTCGACGGACACCGCCGACCTGCGCTCCAAGATGGGCGACGCGGATCGGCACCTCATCCAGCGCCTCGTCGCGTTCTTCGCGACGGGTGACTCGATCGTCGCCAACAACCTCGTGCTCAACCTCTACGAGCACGTGAACGCGCCCGAGGCGCGGATGTACCTGTCGCGCCAGCTCTACGAAGAGGCGCTGCACGTGCAGTTCTACCTGACGCTCCTCGACACCTACGTGCCCGATCCCGACGAGCGCGCGCGCGCGTTCGCGGCCGTCGACAACATCCCGTCCATCCGCGCCAAGGCGCAGTTCGCGATGAAGTGGATCGACTCGATCCGCAACACCGGACCGCTCACGACGAAGGAAGACCGCAAGAAGTTCCTCCTCAACCTCGTCTGCTTCGCGAGCTGCATCGAGGGCCTCTTCTTCTTCGGCGCGTTCGCGTACGTGTACTTCCTGCGCTCGCGTGGCCTCCTCCACGGCCTCGCGGGCGGCACGAACTGGGTCTTCCGCGACGAGAGCGCCCACATGGCGTTCGCGTTCGAGGTCGTGAAGGTCGTGCGCGAGGAAGAGCCGGACCTCTTCGACGCGGACCTCGAGGCGCGGATCGGGCAGATGATCGAGGAGGCCGTCGCGTGCGAGACGCTCTTCGCCGAGGATCTCCTCTCGGGCGGCGTCGCGGGCCTGAGCGTGCGCGACATGCGCACCTACCTCGAGTTCGTGGCGGACCAGCGCTTCGCGCAGCTCGGCATGGCGCCGCGCTACCACGCGAAGAACCCGTTCGGGTTCATGGAGCAGCAGGACGTGCAGGAGCTCGCGAACTTCTTCGAGCGCCGCGTCTCTGCCTATCAGATCGGTGTGACGGGCGAGGTCTCGCTCGACTCGGCTTTCTGACCCGAGATTTGGGCGTTCTGACTCGGGCCTTCTGACTCGAGATCGGGCGCTTCACTCGAGACAGCTCAGGGCCGCGGAGTCGTTGTCCGCGCGGCACTGGCGCAGCCTCGGGGACGCGACGATCTCGGCGGAGCGTCGACGGCGTGGCCACCGGCAGGGCGACGTCGAAGGCCTGCTGTTGCGCCGGGGCGAGCACGAGCGTGGTCGCCACGCGGGCCAGCTCCGTAGCGCCATCGAGCAGGCGCACTTCCACGCCGTCCGGCATGAGCGCGGAGCCCACGTTGCGGACCGTGACGCGCACGGTGCGTTCGAGCTGACAGCTCACGGTGACCGTCGCATCCGGTGCCGCGCGCTCGGCGCCGGGCTGGAGGTTCTGACGGAAGTTGTTGAGCCCGGGCACCCGCCAGTTCGAGGGCTCGATGGCCGGGATGGCCCCGCTCTCGGCGACGTTGGTCACGTGGTAGGTGTGCTGGTTCCAGATGCGGGGCGCGCGGACCCACGAGCCGTCGGGGCTCGAGAGGACCCGCAACCCGGACTGGATGCTCTCCACGCCGCCGAGCTGACACCGGTAGGTGGGCCCGCCCGGTGTCGGCGGAGGGCGAGGGGACGCGAACGCGTTCGCGACGAGGATCACGTCCGCCTCGCCGTCGCCATCGACATCGGCGACCACGGGGTACTCGTGCACCGAGCCGGTCGTGTTGCAGAGGCTCGCGAGCTCCTCGCCATCCGCTGCGGCCAGGATCAACACGCGCTCGGTGTCGTTGTAGAGCACCTCGACGCGTCCGTCGCCGTCGAAGTCGAACAGCGCCGAGCCGGTCGAGCCGTTGTCTTCGCGTGTCTCTCGACTCCACAGCAGCACACCGTCACTGCTCAGCGTGCTCGGGCGCGCCGGGTTCGCGAGGTGCGCCCCGCTGAGGACCACGTAGCCGCGGAAGCCGGTGTAAGCGATGTCCGGGCGGTCGTCCCCGTCGAAGTCTCCGGCCGTGATGGGGCCCATGCCCGTCGTCCACGCCCACGCGCCGCCGGGATCGACCGCACCGTCGAACGGCGCGCGGACGATGGCCGCGCTGCCGGCCGCGGCCGCGTCGTATCTCCACACCGCGACCTCGTTCGTCTGCGCCATCACCACCACGACCTCGGGGCGCCCGTCGACGTCGAGATCGACCACCGCGGGCAGGCCCACGCGATCCCCCGGGCCGATCGCCGTGCCGGTCGACGCGAGCAGGGTGCCGTCGCCACGGAAGGCCTCGTAGCCGGTGACGACATCGAGTCTGGTGTCCCCGTCCAGGTCCGCGACGGTGAACGTCGAGCGCAGCGGCGCGCCCGTGAACGCGTGCTCGAGGGTGCCAGTCGCGCCATCGAGAATGCCCCCTTCGACGACGACCTCCACGTCGCCGTTCTGGTCGAGATCGGCGAGCGCAGGCATCCAGCACGCAGTGCCCGCACGGCGCCAGAGCTCGGTGTCCGTGGCCGACAGCGCCACGACGGAGCCGTCTGCGCCACATGCCACGACCTCGCCGCCGAACGAAGGATGAAAGTCCGCGCCTGCGATCTGGAGCTGAGCGACAACGCCCTCGAACTGCCACGCTTCGACCAGGCGGCCGTCTCGCACCGAGAGCGCATGGAGAGTGCCAGTCGTGGCATAGGCCCCATTCGAGAAGGTGCTGAAGAGGATGTCGGGCACGTCGCGCTCGTCGACGACCCCGTCGCAGTTGTCGTCCGCCAGCTGGACCACGATCGGCGTCATCATCACGTCGGTCGCGTACTCCGGTCCCGTGGCGACGAACGGATCGGGCCAGGTGTGGCGAACCACGGCGTCGAATCGAACGCTGCTGGGCGCGACCTCACAGCGCTCGACGCAGGTGACACCCGGTGTTCCCGAACCGTCGCACTCCGGTGGACGCGGGAGGCAGCGTCCGCTCGGCGGCGTGGGTGCGCCCGCGCACTCGAGGTCGGGGGGTGGAGCCTCGCGCGCGGCATAGTCGCAGTACTGGGTCGGTGGGCACTGATCGCTGTCGATGCACGCTGCGCCTGGATCCACGCATCGCTCGAAGGAGCAGATCTGGCTCCCGCTGCAGCACGCAGTCCCGCAAGCGCTTTCCCGCGCACAGCAGACGCCGGCGACGCAGGTCTCGGACTCCGTGCAGGCCGGCTCGCAGCCGACGCGGGGTGCATCCAGGTCCGGCGCGCGCGCATCACCGAGTCCACCGTCGGTCGCGGGAGTGCATCGGCCGTCGCGGCAGATCTCTCCGTCGTCGCAGTCGCTCCGAGGTACAGGTCGTCGCGGGCTCCGAGGGACAGCCCGCGAGCGCGAGGCAGACTGCACAGGCCGCGAGCGAGACGAACGTGGTGGTCGTGCGCATGCGGAGAGCATCTCACGAAGGCGCCGATGGTTGCCTGGGTCGGCACGCGCTACATCGGGCCGGATGGACGCTCCGTTCGCTCTGCCTCGCCTGGCCGGCGCTGCTGATGCGAGTGGCTGGACCGAAGAGGTCTCGCGCTACCGCCTCACGCCGCGCGCCAAGCCGATGTTCCACACCATCCTCGACGCGCGGCGGATCTTCTCCGAGGGCGCCACGGCGACGGTGACCACGCGCGTGGCCGATCACGCCACCGAGGGCGAGCTCGCGATGACGCTCGACGTCGCGCTCTCGAGTGGCCACCTCGCGTTCCACGATCACTTCGAGGGTGTGTGGAAGGGCGGTGTCGTGGGCAAGACCCTCGAGCGCACGGTGGGCCACTCGCGCAAGGAGCACGTCGACTTCGCGAACAGCCCGTATCCGTTCCCGCTCGCCACCTACCCGGACGTGCTCATCCCGTTCGTGATGCGCGGGCAGCCGTGGGACGGCGAGCGTCGCGCGCTCTACTCGTGGACGTGCGACCGCTTCTGTGCGCGCGTCTACTACGAGGGCAAGAGCAAGACGACGCTCAGCGTGCCGGCGGGCCGCATCGAGTGCGTGCCCGTCATCATGTACCCGGACCTCAACGACTGGGTCTCGCTCGGTAGCGTGCTCACGCGTCTCGCGAGGCCGCTCCTGCCTCGCTACGAGATGTGGTTCGAGGTCGACAAGCCTCACCGCGTCGTGCGCTTCGAGGGCGCGTTCGGCCCGCCCGGCGCGCCCGAGGTGGTGCTCGAGCTCCTGTGACCCGACGCGCGAGACGATCGCGCGGCCCCGGGACGAATCGCTGTCACGCACGTGGCGATCGCGTGTTCTCATCGGCCGACGGTGCGCGACTCACGCGCGCCCACGGAGGACGCGATGACGGGCACGCGACATGGCATCGGGACGGCGCGCACGGCGCATGCGGGTGAGGCCGCGCTCGCCGACACGCTCGCGTCCCTCTCCGGCCCGAGCACGGGCGCCCCGCCGCCGGTCTCCACCGGTCCGGCGCGCTTCGAGCCTCTCTCGCTGCTCGGTGAGGGTGGCATGGGTCGCGTGCACGTCGCACGCGACCTCCAGTTCGGGCGCGAGATCGCCCTCAAGGAGCTCGGTGATGCCGCCTCGAGCTCCGAGGGCGCGCGACGCTTCGTCATCGAGGCGCTGGTCACGGGCAACCTCGAGCACCCTGGCATTCCTGCGGTGTACGAGCGCGGCGTGCGTGAAGGGCGCCCGTTCTATGCGATGCGTCGCATCGAGGGCCGGCCGCTCACGCAGGCCATCGCGGAGTGCAAGACCCTCGAGGCGCGCATCGGGCTCCTGCCCGCCGTCGTGCAGGTCGCGAACACGCTCGGCTTCGCGCACGCGCACGGCGTGGTGCACCGCGACATCAAGCCCGACAACGTGCTCGTCGCGGCGCACGGCGAGGTCGTGGTCGTGGACTGGGGGATCGCGAAGGTGCGTGGCTCCGATCTGACCGGCGTGATCGAGAGCGGTGGTGAGCCGCGTGGAGGGGACGCGGGCCCGGAGGCGACCCTTCACGGCTCGGTGCTCGGCACCCCGGCCTACATGTCACCCGAGCAGGCGCGCGGAGACGTCGCGTCCATCGACGCACGCACCGACGTCTTCGCAGTCGGCGCGCTCCTCTACCACCTCTTCGCGGGCAAGCCTCCCTACGAAGGGCCCACCTCGATCGCGCTGCTCGCCGCTGCGCTCGAGGGCCGCCGCGAGCCTCTCTCCCGCGTGGCGCCGGAGCTCCCGCCGGCCCTCGTGGCCATCGTCGACAAGGCCATGGCGAGCGCCCCTTCGGATCGCTACGCCGACGCGCACGAGCTCGCCGCGGCGCTGCAGTCGTTCATGACCGGTGCGGTGACGCAGCGCGCCTCGCCGCTGGCCCGCGTCGTCATCGCCGTCGTCACGACGATCGTCCTCCTCGGCGCGGCCTTCGGGACCTTCGCGGTCCTGCGCGAGATGCCAGGGCTCGAGCTGCAGGGAGGCCCTGCGATCCTCTACTCGCTCCTGGCGGCGTCGGGGTTCGTCCTGCTCGCGACCGAGTGGATCACGAAGGGGCAGCATCGCTTGATCCCGCTCGTGCTCGCGATCGCGGCTGCGACGTTCCTCGTGGGGCTGAGCGGCACCTTCGCGGGCCTGGCCGTGGTGGCCCAGCACGCCGGCGAGGCCCTGGTGCCTGCGAGCCCGGGCGCACCGGCAGGCGATGCGACGGCGCTCTTTCTCGAGGGGCTCTGGGAGTGCAGTGGATCGGCGGCGGGTGCTTCGCAGCTCGCCGCGCTGCTCCTCCTCGCGTCCGCCGTCACCGCGCGTGTGCGCGGCGCGCTGCCCGAGCCGAGGCGCGCGTGATCGGTCGCATCGCCGCGCATGCGATCCGGCTCGCGTGGGAGCTGCCACAGACGAGCCTGGGCGTCGCGGTGCTCGCGGCCGAGCTCGCGCGCGGGCGTGTGCGCTCCATCGAGATCACGGACGCGCCGCGCGCGGGAACGCGCGTGGTGTGCGAGACCGACGGAGCCGCGATCTCGCTCGGACACGTCGTCTTCTGGTGCCGGCAGAGCAACCGCTGGCACACGCTCGACGAGCGCAACCGCGGTCACGAGCTCGGCCACGCCGTGCAGTCGCGCATGCTCGGGCCGCTCTACCTCCCGATCGTCGGCGTGCCCTCGAGCGCGCGCGCGATCTACGCGTTCTTCTACCGCGAGCTGCGCGGCCACGAGTGGCCTCGCTACTACGAGGGTTTTCCGGAGAAGTGGGCCGACCAGCTCGGCGGCGTGTCGCGCTGACGAGCCAGAACAGGGCCGAAGCTCGTGCGGCGATGTCCGATCGAATCAATGGTCGCGCGGGACACGCCGTCGCACCTTGGCGCGAGGAGGACCCACACATGACCGAGTCGATCCCCGCCTGGAAGTTCTGGCACCCGCTCCCGCTCTGGCAGGTCTTCGCCATCGGGTTCGTGGCGCAGCTCGCGTGCATCATCCCGATCGTCGCGCTGCGCGAGGGCCTGGGCCTCGGCATCCCCGAGTGGGTCGGCGGCGGTCTCGGGGGTCTTGTCATGTACGCGGGTGTCCGGCTGCTCGCGCAGCGCAAGCTCCAGAAGGGCTGAGCCTCCCCGCGCCCGTCGCCTCGTGCGACGCTCGCGCGGTGCTCTCGCAGATCGTCGAGGTCCCGCTGCCCCGCGGCGCCGTGCTGCGGCAGGCCGCCGTGCGCGGCGCGGGCTTCGCGATCTCGATGCTCTGGTCTCGAGGCATCGCCACGGACTGGGGCCTGCTCGCGCCGCTGACGAGCTACATCGCGCGCCAGCGTCGCTCGCAGCTGTCGCTCGTGCTCGAGGGCCACGGCTACGTGGCGACGCCGATGGGAGCGGCCACGCTCGTCGCGGGCGATGTCGTCGAGCTCGATCAGACGCGGCACGACGACGAGGGCTACGGCGGCACGCCGTGCCACGTGCTCGTGATCGAGTGGGAGGACGACGACGTCCTCGGGTCCGCGTTCCGCGCGGCGCCGCGGATCTCGCGTCTCACGGCGCGCGAGACGCGCATGCTCCGCGAGCACGACGACGCCCTCGCCACCACGGAGGTCGAGGCGTGGATTGCAGGCCTCTTCGCGCGGCTTCGCGCGATCGGGATGCGCATCGGCCCGCGCCCCGAGGTGCGCGGCACCGACAGCCCGCAGCTCGCGGCGCTCTATGGCGCCCTCGGTCGTGCGCGCGCGGAGCTGGGAACCTTTCCTTCGATCCAGGAGCTCGCGGAGCGCGCGCAGCTCTCGGAGCGGCACGCGCGACGCGGCCTCGACTCGCTCCGCGACGATCTCGCGATGCCCATCGACGGCTGGCGCGACGCGTTGAGCGACATCCGCATGAGCGTCGTTCAGCAGGCGCTGTCGATGCCGGGCCTGCCCCTCACCGAGGTCGCGAGGGTGTCGGGCTTTCGCTCGAGCATCGCCCTCGCACACGCGATCAAGGCGCGGAGCGGGCAGACCCCGGGTCAGCTCGCCCGCGCGCTGCGAGAGCGCTGGGGCTGATCGGCGCGGGGCTGATCGCCGGGGTTGATCGCTGACGGAAGACCGTGCCTCAGCGGCCTGCGCCGCTGTCGGTCGGAGGGCCAGCGTCGCTGGGCGCCGGTCCACCGTAGGCCGCACACGCGGTGCCGAGCAGGGCGGTCGAGATCGCGATCGCACCCGCGGCGACGCCGAAGAGGACGGCGTGTCGCGAGCCGGGGCGCGACGCGGACTCGGGAGAGGGGCTCTCCTCGGAGGCAGGCAGCGCGGTGGCGCAGAACGGACAGGCGGACTCGCTCGCGCGCACGTGGCGCGTGCAACCGGGACAGGGGCGGAGGCTCATGGCGTCATGATGCACGAGGTGCGCTCGGTTCGGAATCGCTGGGTTCGCTCGGAAACCGTGCTGCGTACGGCTCGAGGGGCAGCCGCAGCACGCCCGTGAGGCAGGAGACCGTGCGGTAGAAGCCCACGAGCATCACGAGCTCGAGCATCGCTTCCTCGGCGAGGTGCTTGCGCGCGTCATCCCAGCGCGCGTCGTCGAGCTCGCACGCGACCAGCAGCGCATCGACCACCCGGAGGAGGGCGCGGTCCTCCTCGGTCCAGCACGCGTCGTCGGGCCCGCCGTGCACCAGCGAGCGGAGCTCGGCCTCGCCGAAGCCCACCCGCGCGGCGAAGAGCGCCACGTGCACGCCCCACTCGTACTCGGAGCCGCAGCGCGCCGTGACCCGATCGATCACCAGCTCCCGCTGCCGCAGCGTCAGCCGGCCGCGGTCGAGCAGACCCCCGCCCATGAAGCGCCCGAAGAGGCGCGGATCTCGCGCGAGCGTGGTGAAGAGCACGAGCGGCGGCACGCCGGGCGGCATGACGCGGTCGAGCCAGGCCTGCGTCTCGGCGGGGAAGGGCGGTTCGGCGGGGGCGATCCTGGCGCTCATCGTGTTCTTCCTCGTGTGACGCGTCTCCGGCGTGCTACGGATTTCGTAGCACCGCTCTCCTCGGGTGCTACGGATTTCGTAGCAATGAAGGCACCTCGTCCCGGCCGCGCCGTGCGCGGCTCCCGCACCGGCCGCCCGATCATGGCGGTCTTCGATCTCCTCGGTCGCCGAGGCGCGCTGCGTGTGCTCTGGGAGCTGCGCGAGGCGCCCCTCACGTTCCGCGCGCTCCAGGCCGCCTCGGGCTCGAGCCCCAGCGTGCTCAACACGCGCCTCGCGGAGCTGCGCGAAGCTGGGGTCGTGGAGGTGGCGGAGGAAGGCTACGCCCTGAGCGACGAAGGCCGCGCGCTGCTCGAGCACCTCACGCCCATCGCAGGCTGGGCCGAGCGCTGGGCCGAGCGCGCCCGTCGCCGCTGACGTCTCCGCTTCGTCACCTGCCGCGTCGCGCCTTTCGATACGCTGTTCGCGTGAACGCTCGCTCACCCGCGCTCGCTCTCGCCGCGCTCGTCTCGCTCGCCGCCTGCGAGACCACGACGCCGAGCCCGGACGCGGACCTCGACGCAGGCGCGGACGCGGCGTCGGAGGACGCGCGCCTCCTCCTCGACACGGCACGTCGCGACGCCGGCTTCGTGCGCGAGACGATCGCTCCCTGCGAGCTCGACACCAGCGCTGCGCTCGATGCCACGGCGCTCGTCGCGTACGTCCCGCCCGCGGAGGCCGCCGCGATCGTGCGGCGCGAGGCGACGGCGCTCGCGCTCCTCGACGAGGCCGGGACCTTCGAGGCCCTCGAGCCCACGACCTCCGCGCGTCGTGCGGGGCTGATGACCGCCGCGGCCTGCAGCGGAGAGGTCTCGTGCGTGCGCGACGCCCTCCGCTGGAGCGAGGGCGACGCGACCGCGGCCGCCGACGTCGTCGCCGACGCGGCGGACGTGACCGCGCTCGCGTCGCGCCTGCGCGGTGCGGGCGTGTGCGCGCGCCTCGACGCAGGCGACGATCGCGCCCTCGTGCGCGCCTGCGTCTCGGACACGCTGCTCCAGGTGAGCGCGATGATCGACGGCCGCTCGCTCGCAGAGCTCGACGCCGCCGCCATCGCCGCGGTGGTGTCCGAGGTGCAGACCGACGCGGCGAGCTTGCCGTTCTGGGGCCCCGCGCTCGAGGTCGCGACGCGCGGCCTGCTCGCCGCAGGGCGTGACGAGGCCGTGCGCTACGAGCCGCTCGACGAGGAGAACGCGCCGGCCCTCGCGCGCCTCGCGACCATCGACTTCGCGGCGTACCCGTTCACCGCGATCGTCGTTCCGGGACAAGGTCCCGACGACGACACGACGCCGCTCCACGTCGCGGGGCGCAACCGCGCGAACCTCGGCTACGAGCGCCTGGTGGCGGGCCTCGCGCCCGTGATCCTCGTGACCGGGGGCCACGTGCACCCCGACCGCACCGTGTTCTCCGAGGCGATCGAGATGCGCCGCTTCCTCGTCGAGGAGCGCGGTCTCGATCCGGCCATGGTGCTCGTCGATCCCTACGCGCGGCACACCACGACGAACCTCCGCAACGCCACCCGCATCCTCGTGCGCGCTGGCGTGCCCACCGATCGCCCCGTGCTCGTGACCTCCGACATCCTCCAGAGCGCGTACATCGCCTCGCCCGCGTTCGCGACGCGCTGCGACGACGAGCTCGGATACCGTCCCTTCGATCAGCTCACGTCGCTCTCGGACAACGACGCGTGCTTCCTCGCGGTCGGCGAGAGCTTCCACGTCGACGCCCGCGACCCGCTCGATCCCTGAGAGACCGGGAGAGCAAGAAACAATCGGCGGGGAGAGTCGCCGGGGACGCCCCGCCGGGTTCTCCCCGTGCTCCTCACTTCGTTCCTGCGCGCGGTGTGCGATCACCGGGGGTGAGCACAGCTCACCCCAGGAGCGCGCGAGAAAGCGAGGCTTGGGGAGCGTCGAGTGGGGGGATTGGGGGGAGTTGCTCCCCCCTGCCGCGCCGAAGGCGCGAGAAGCACGCACACGCTGCCTCGGGACTGGACGGCGCCGCGCAGACGCGCGACAGCAGGGGCGTGGAGACCAAGAACACCTTCTGCCGTATCTGTGAGGCGCTCTGCGGGCTCGAGGTCGACGTCGAGGGCGACCGCATCCTCGAGGTGCGGCCCGACGCGGCGCATGTCGCCACGGGCGGCTTCGCCTGCCTCAAGGGGCTCAAGCAGCACCACCTCTACGCCTCGCCCGATCGGCTGCGCTACCCCGAGAAGCGCACGGCCGAGGGCCACGTGCCGATCCACTGGGACGACGCGTTCCGCGAGATCGGCGAGAAGGTGGCCCGCATCCGCGCCGATCACGGCCCCGACGCGATCGCGATGTACGTCGGCACCGCCGCGGGCTTCTCCACGCTGCATCCGGTCTTCGCGCAGGGCTTCATGACGGGCCTGGGCTCGCGCAGCATGTTCGCGTCGGCCACGCAGGACTGCTCGAACAAGTTCGCCGTCTCGCGCCTGCTCTACGGCTTCCCCTTCACGCTGCCGTTCCCCGACGTGCGTCGCACGAAGTGCCTGGTCGTGGTCGGCGCAAACCCGGTGGTCTCGAAGTGGAGCTTCCTCCAGGTGCCCAACAGCACGCGGCATCTCCGCGACATCGAGGAGCGCGACGGCAAGGTGTGGGTGATCGACCCGCGGCGCACCGAGACGGCCAAGGCCGCGGGCGAGCACGTCTTCATCCGACCTGGCACCGACGTCTTCTTCTACCTCGCGTTCCTCCACGAGGTGCTCGCGCGCAAGGCCGTGGACGAGGCGAAGATCGACGCGCACATGCGCGGCCTCTCGTCGCTGCGCGAGCTCGCTGCGCCGTGGACGCCCGAGCGCTGCGCCGAGGTCACGCGCGTCCCGCCCGAGACGCTGCGCCGCATCGTCACCGACTACCTCGCCGCCGACGGCGCCGCGCTCTACTGCTCGACGGGCGTGAACATGGGCAGCCGCGGCGCGCTCGCGTTCTGGATCCAGGAGGTGATCAACGCGATCACCGGCAACCTCGATCGCGAGGGCGGCACGCTCGTGGGGCAGGGCGTCATCGACTTCCCCGCATTCGGCAAGAAGACCGGCGCGCTCCTCCGAAGCGACGAGTCGCGCATCGGCGGCTTCGGCGCGGTGAACGACGCGTTCCCCGGCGGCATCCTCGCCGACGAGATCCTCACGCCCGGCAAGGGCCAGATCCGCGCGCTCTTCGTGACGGGCGGCAATCCCCTCTTGACGATGGCCAACGCGGGCCGCCTCCGCGAGGCGTTCCAGTCGCTCGAGCTGCTCGTGACCGTCGACATCTACCGGAACGAGACGGGCTCGCTCGCGCACTACGTGTTGCCTGCGACCTCGCCCTTCGAGCGCGCGGATCTGCCGTTCATCTTCCCGCTCATGCTCGGCCTGCAGTCCAAGCCGTATCTCCAGGCCACGCGCCCCGTCGTGCGGCCGGATGGCGCGCAGCGCGACGAGGCGTCGATCTACCTCGAGCTCTGTCGCGCCGCGGGCGTGGGGCTCTTCGGCTCCTCGGTCGCGCAGCTCGCGCTCGAGGCGATGGTCGGTGTGCGCAGCGCATTCCAGGGCGACGGCGAGCAGCCGGGCCTTCCGCAGGAGGCGCTCTTGTCGCTCCTCTTGCGGCTCACGGGACAGGGCAGCTTCGGCGAGCTGCTCGCGCATCCGCACGGGCGCCTGCGCCCCGATCACGCACCCGGCAGCTTCCTCGGCGCCCGCGTGCTCACCGACGACGGCAAGGTCGATCTCGCGCCCTCACCGCTGCTCGCGCAGGCCGCGCGCCTCGAGGGCGTGTGGGAGGACGAGCGGCGCGAGGCGCGGCGGCTCAAGCTCATCACGAAGCGTCAGGTCATCACGCACAACTCGTGGACTCACAACCACGAGGAGATGATCAAGAACGAGCGGACGAACCATCTCTACGTGCATCCCGACGACGCCGCGCGTCTCGGTCTCACGGAGGGCTCCTTCGCCGACGTCTCGACCGCCGTCGCGACGGTGCGCGTGCCGGTGCGAGTCCTGCCCGATCTGATGCCTGGCACCGTCGCGCTGCCGCACGGCTGGGGCCACCAGCACGCCACGGGCTTGTCCGTCGCCTCGAAGACCGCGGGTGTGAACGTGAACCTGCTCGCGGCCGACGGCCCCGACCGCATCGAGCGCCTCTCCGGCATGGCGCACCTCACCGGCTTCGTCGTCGACGTCCGCCCCGCCGCCGGCCCCCAGGACCCCACCAGCTGGTCCGGCCTCCCCAAAGCCTGATCTCGACGCGGACCGCCACGCGGCGCCCGAGCGCGCTCGTCATGATCTCCTGAGGTAGGACGGGACTCTGATGCAGCTTCCTTCTGATGTGGTGGACGCCCTGAATGCCTGCGAGGCGCAGTTCGGTAGGGTTCTGCTCGCCCTTCCACGGCCTGGCTCGGTCGACGCGGCGGACTCTGTCTTCGTCGATGATGCTGAGTGGCCTCGTCTGCGTACCGCGGTGGTTCGTCTGGACTCGGCACTGAGCTCGGTCGGACTGGCAGAAACATGCGAGTACAG
This sequence comes from Sandaracinaceae bacterium, assembly GCA_044376125.1. GTDB lineage: Bacteria > Myxococcota_A > Polyangia > Polyangiales > Sandaracinaceae > JAFLCL01. Next base: position 294 of record JBILLJ010000007.1, on the reverse strand, counting down.
TTTGCTTCAGGAGTACTTTTCGGGGCTCGATCTCGCCGTGCTTCCGCGGTTGGAGGACTCTGGCGCCCGGGGGGCGGTTGGTCGGCAGGTGTCACGATCTGTTCGTGAGCTCCTGAAGACACCCTGGCTCACCAACGCGTCGGTCGCGATCCGGGACTTTGTCGCCTTCGACCTGTCCACCGTTCTCTTCGCGGCTGCTCGCCGCGCCGGAACCTGGCGGCGTGATGGGCGGGTGGACGTACTTGGCCTGGATGTGTTCGCTGCGGCGTTGGAGACTACCTACACATCGGGCTA
>JBILLJ010000208.1:0-11797 GCA_044376125.1 Sandaracinaceae bacterium | reverse complement strand
GCACGCCCACTGCGACGGCGGCGGATACGGCCGCATCCGGTCATCGCGGACCGCGAACGAGCAAGGCGGGGGACGAGCCCCCGCCCTACAGCGTGAACATTCCGTGTTCGGGTCGCCTGCTCAGCATGCGATCCAATTGAGCTCGAGCACGCGACGCTCGATGCCATGCCCCGGGTCGCGTGAGGTGACGAGCACGGTCACCGAGCACGACACTCTCGCCGCTCGCGATCACGTCTCCACGAATGCGCCCGGCAGGATCGAGGGGAGTCGCGAGCACCACGAACCTCCCAATCCCGCGCACGCGACATGCGCCACGGCCACGGCGTCCGCGTCCCCGGCAGGATCGAGGGGAGTCGCGAGGGCTCGAATCTCGCGGTCACCTCCGAACGTGACCTGCGCCACAGCCCTTCTCGTGCGTCGTTCCTCGTGACGCCGTCCTCATCGGACAGGCGCCAATGGGAGTCGCAGGACCGAGCCCGCTCGGCGGGCTTGCCACGTCGCGTGAACCGGTCTCACTGCCCCGGGATCGCATCCCGGGGTTCTCGAAGCGCGAGGGCGGTCGTTCACCCGCCACGTTCGAGCGCGACTCGGTGCGTTCGAGCGACGAGGCCTGTCCTTCACCCGCCACGTTCGAGCGCGACTCGGTGCCTTCGAGCGCGACGAGGCTCCACGATCGAGCGCTACTCGGTGCCTTCGGGCGCGAGGCCGTGCTCGATGCGCCAGGCGACACGGCGCGCACGGAGGCGTGCGTTGCGTCGGGCCTGCGCGAGGGACGGGTGCGGATCGCGATCGCGGATCTCGATGCGCGCGAGGCCGAGCGTGCCATTCGCGAAGACCATGCGGAGCTCGATGATGCCCTGGTGCGGGCGCGTGACGGGCACGCTCAGCTGACGCTGACCGTCGGGGACGTGGAAGGTGCCGAGCACCTCGTCGTCGAGCGCCATCCACACCGCGACGGGCTCGGCGCCGTCGGGCGCGGCGTCCACCTCGAGACGCAGCGAGCCGATGTAGGGATAGCTCACGGGGATGAGCACCCGCGCGCGATCGCGGACCGGCAGGCGGTAGGTGCCGCGCGGCGTGGGCGCCGCGGGATCGAAGCCGATCGCGAGCTCGGCGTGGGGGCCGATCAGATCGAGCGTGGTGAGATCGCGCTGCGTCTCGAGCGTCAACCAGCGGTGGAAGAAGAGCTCGGGCATCGAGGCCTGGTCCCACACGCGCGGATGCACGCGGTAGCGCAGCGCGAACGGCAGCGACGCGGGCCACGCGAGCGGGTTGCCCATCGCGCTCCAGAGCGCGCGCTGGAAGCTCGCGCTGTCGCGGCCCCAGAGCTCGGTGGAGGGCTGGCCGATGTCGCTGCGGTAGCCCGTCGCGACCGACATCGAGCTCGTCGCGGTCGTCGCGACACCGAGAAAGAGCACCGTGCCCACGCCGATCGCTGGGCCCAGGCGCGGCCGCGTGCGCGCGAGCGCCACGAGCTCCTCGATCGCGGCGGCCATGCCCATCGCGAACGGCACCGTCATCGCGTCGTAGCGGCGCGCCGCGAAACCCACCGCGCCCCACCAGTCCGCCACGCACGCGTTGAGCCACGTGGTGACCACGAGCACCGCGATCAGCGGAAGGCCGATGCCGCGCGTGCGGCGACGACACGCGAGCGCGACGAGCCCGCCCACCGCAACGTACGCGAGCGGGCAGTACGTGAAGAGGCCGTTCGCGCTCGAGAAGAGCAGGTTCATCACGCGCGGGCTCTCGGGCCGGAGGTAGTAGTCCCCCTGCGGCACGAGGAAGATCTCTCCGGTCGCGTGCCACCACTGGTAGAGCTGCACGCCGAAGATCGCGAGCAGCGCGGCCGTGAACGCGACGCCCCAGCCCACGTGCGCGAGGAGCGCGCGCGCACGCTCGCGCGTGGGCTGGCCTTCGGACTGACGCAGCGACGCGAGGGCCGTCTCGATCCAGTGCCAGAGCGGAAGGATCACGAGCACCGCGTTCTGCGGGCGCGCGAGCATCGCGAGGCCAAGCGCTGCGCCCATGCCCACCCACGCGAAGCGGCCGTGGGCGCGCGGCTCGCTCGTGTCCTTGCCGAGCAGGCGCGTGCGCTCGCGCAGCCACGCCCAGACCGCGAGGCCCCCGAGCGCCGCCGAGGCCGCGTGGCCGTACGACAGCAGGACGGTCGCGTAGTAGACGACGGGCCCGCCGATCACGGCGCTGGCCGCGGCGGCGGCGGCGACACCATCGCCCGCGAAGCGTCGCGCGGAGAGGAACGCGAGCCAGAGCACGAGCAGGCCGGCGATCACCGAGCCCGTGACCGCACGCTCGGCCAGCGCGCCGACGCAGCCGTTCGCGACGACGGGATCGGCGTTGTCGAGCGCGGGGTGGTGGCGCGCGACGTCGAACGCCAGGATCGGCACGAAGAAGAGCGAGGCGCCCGGGCTCCACTGGTTCATGGCGAGGCCGTGCGGCATCGACGCCATCTCCCAGGGATCCGCGCAGACCTCGTAGTCGTTGCCGAAGTCGAGGTCGTGATCGAAGACGATCGAGCGTGCCCAGAGGTACGTGTAGTAACCGTCGCCGTGGACGGCCGAGCTCTGCGGGTTGCCGATCGCGAGCGCCAGGAGCACCGCGGCCGCCGCGCCCCACATCGCCCAGCCGGCGCGCGTGACGCTGCGGCCCTCGGGGCTCATGGGCGGCTCATTCGAAGGTCACCTCGGCGAGGCCCGCGCCGAGCTGGTGCCAGCTGCGCACCGAGACCCGCACGCGCTCGGCCTCGTCGACGTCGACCTCGTGGCGCACGGGGTTGCGCGCCGTCGAGAAGGGCAGCGTGCCCTCCACGCTGCGCGCGAGCTCTCCGTGCGACCAGACCTCGATGGTGTACTCGCGCGTCGCGCGATCTTCGTGAGGCTGGTTGGACGCGTTGACGATCGACACCGCGGCGATGCGGCGCGGGGGCCCGACGTTCACGTCGAGCCAGCCCGTCGAGTGATCGGGCAGGAGCCACTCGGTCTCGGGGTTTCCGTCGATCGCGTTGGCAGGCGCGAACTGATCGTTGTTGCCGAAGTAGGCCGAGGCCTCCGCGAACGTGCCCGTGGGGCGACGGAGCGCGAGGTAGCTGCCGACGATCGCGACGAGCGCCAGAAGCACCACGAGCGCGAGGCGGTTGCGGCGCTTGGCCGACACCTGCGCGACGGTGAGGGCCGCGGGATGCACCTCACGATCGATCGCGACCCGCGCCGCGAGCACGCGGTGGAACGCGGCGGCGTGATCGGCGGTGACCTCTGCGTCGAGGCGCGGCGCCGAGGCCTTGCGCATCGCGATCACCACGTCGGCGATGGCCTGCAGCGTCTCGGGCGCAGCCCCCCGGCCGACGAGGATGCGTCGCCAGGCCTCGGCGGGCTCGCTGGCCGTCGCCTTGCTGTCGCCCTCGCTGGCCTTGCTGTCGCCCTCGCTGGCCTTGCTGTCGCCCTCGCTGGCCTTGCTGTCGCCTTCGCTGGCCTTGCTGTCGCCCTCGCTGGCCTTGCTGTCGCCCTCGCTGGCCTTGCTGTCGCCCTCGCTGGCCTTGCTGTCGCCCTCGCTGGCCTTGCTGTCGCTGGCCTCGGACTTCTTCGCGGCGGCGGGCGCGTCCTTCGTGATCGCGTCGAGGTGACCCACGGCCGAGAGCGCCTGCTCGAGCGCTTCGCGCGAGAGCTTGATGGCCTCGGCGGGATGACCGTTGTCGAAGAGGGACTCGGCCGCGTCGGCCTTCTGTCGGCTCAGCGCGAGCTCTTCGGCGACACCGCGCCGCACGCTCTCGGGCGTCGTCTCCGCGGCGCGCTGGGCGCGCGCGAGCGTGAACGACTCCGTGATCCGCTCGGTCAGGGACAGTTGGGGCACGCGTTCCTCTGGTCAGGTCTGCGCCTCTGGACGCAGGGCTCGGGGCGCGACTTGTAGCGCATCCTCGCAGATCGCGTCACGGACGGCGCCACGCGGTGACCGGTCCTGGCGCGAACGCGGCCTTGTGCCTAAAGTCGCCGCCCTTCCATGCGCGCACGCCTCGCCCACCTCTTCGCCGCCGTCGCGCTCCTGGCGCTCGGCGCGTGCTCGCCGCGCATCGGTGACTCCTGCTCGAGCTCGACGAACTGCTCGATCAACGGAGACCGCGTCTGCGATCTCACGCAGCCGAGCGGCGCGTGCGCGGTGCTCGACTGCCAGGCCGACACCTGCCCGGACGACGCCGTGTGCACGCGCTTCAACCCCGCGGAGCCACGCCTCCAGGTCGTCGCGTGCATGCGCCGCTGCAACTCCGACGGCGACTGCCGCCAGGGCGATGGCTACCGCTGCGTCGACCCCGCGACGTACATGGACGGCCTCTTCGCCGAGGTGGTCGACCGCCAGCGCCCGGATGCCCGGTTCTGCGCGGCGATCGCCACCTCGCCCTGAACAGACGGCGACGACGAAGAGACGGCGACTACAGCGACGGCCAGATCGCGGCGTAGAAGACGCCGACCATGACCGCCGCGCTGATGAAGCCGAGGCAGCCGCAGCCGACCGGCGCGCCGATCGCGGCGCCCGCGCCCTTGGTGCGGAGGAACGGCGCGACGATCATCGCGCTCACGCCGCCGAAGAACATGGGCACGCCGAGGTAGCTGACGTTGACGCCCATCGACTCGCTCATCGCGCCCGCGACGCCAGTGCCGAGGCAGCCGAGCACACCGAGCGCGAGCCAGATGCCCGCGAGGATCAGGCCGACGTTGTTGGGCTCACCCTCGCCACCGGCCGGAGGCGGCGCACCGGGCGCGGGCGGCGGAGCGCCCACCGACGGGCCGCTCGCGGGCGGAGGACCGAAGCCCGAGCCGCCACCACCTCCCTGCTGACCGAAGTTGCCCGGAGGCGGCGCGCCGAAGCCGCCACCTCCACCCGGAGGAGCGCCGAAGCCACCGGCCGGAGGAGGCGCACCGAAGCCACCCTGCTGCTGCGGGGCAGGCGTTCCGAAGCCACCGCCGCCCGGCGGCGCGCCGAACCCACCACCGCCACCCGGCGGCTGACCGAATCCACCACCACCGCCACCCGGCGGCTGACCGAATCCACCCTGCATGCGTGTCTCCTCGCGTCGCTCGGACGCGTTCCCGCGCGACGTGTCAGTCGGCGATGTTCCAAGCCTGGCGAAGCGAGTCGAGGATCAGCTGCTCGCCCGGCGCGATGGTGTCGGCCTGGGCAACGCTCGCGATGACGTCGAAGATCATGCTGCGGGCCTCCGCGCGCGTGACGGTCGGGATCGCAGCGCGCGTCGAGGCCTCGCTCGTGTAGCGCTGCGCCGAGTCGGACACTGCACGCCACAGATCCTCGGCACTGCCGATCTCGGCGCCGATGTCCTGGATGCGCTGCTCCTCTTCCTCGGTGAAGCGCCCATCGGCGCGCACCATCAAGCGAATGAGGGCGCCGAGGACGAGCTGCTCGTCGACGGTCAAATCGGACAGGTTCATGCGCGCGACAGTACACCGGATCGCGCCGCGGGTTCACCTGTCGGCGACGAGCGTGCGGGCGCTCTCAGCCGGAGCGCGTTGAGCACGACGAGGATGGAGCTCAGAGACATCGCGATCGCGGCGGCCGCGGGCCCACCGATCCGGTCGAAGGCGCCGAGCGCCGCGAACGGCAGCGCGACCACGTTGTAGGCGAACGCGAGCACCAGGTTCTCTCGGATCACGCGGTTCGTGCGCGTCGCGAGGTCGTGCGCGAGCACGACGAGGCGCAGATCGGGGCGCGGCAGCGCGATGCCTGCGGCCCGGAGGGCGGTCTCGGTGCGGCTGCCGAGCGCGAAGCCCACGTCGGCGCGGGCGAGCGCGGGCGCGTCGTTGATCCCATCGCCGATCATCGCGAGGGGCCGCGCGAGCCGCTCGGCGTCGGCGAGCTTGTCCTCGGGCCGGAGGCCGCCTCGCGCGTCCGTGAGACCGAGCGCGGCAGCGATCTTGGCCACCGCCGCGGGCGCGTCGCCGCTGCGCACGACGAGGGTGAGGCCACGATCGCGAAGCGCACGCACCACCTCGATCGACTCGTCGCGCAGCGCGTCCTCGAGGTGCACGCGCAGCTGCGCCTCACCCTCGATCCGGATCTCGACGACCGACGCGTCGGAGAGCTCCGCGCGGCTCGCGAAGCGCGCATCGTTCGTCGGCTCGGGCCGGAGCGCCTCGACGAGCACGCCCTCGACGCGACCTCGCACGCCGCGACCGGGGATCTCCTCGAGCTCGCTGGCGCGCGGCACGACGAGCTTGCGACGCATGGCTTCCTCGAAGATCGCGCGAGCGAGCGGGTGGTGGCTCTCTGCCTCGACGCTCGCGGCGAGCGCGAGCAGCGCGTCGTCGCTGCGCGAGACGCCCTCGGCCCGCGAGAGCGCGAGCACGCGCGGCGCGCCCTCGGTCAGCGTGCCCGTCTTGTCGAGCACCAGCGTCCGCACGCGCGCGAGCACCTCGAGGCTCGCTGCGTCGCGGACGAGCACACCGCGCGAGGCGAGGTGCCCGAGCGCCACGGTCACCGCCACCGGCGTCGCGAGGCCCAGGGCGCAGGGGCACGCGACCACGAGCACCGTGATCGACGCGCGCAGCGCCACGTCGAGCGGCGCACCGCTCGCGAGCCAGCCCCCGAGCGTGATCGCGGCGATCGCGAGCACGACCGGCGCGAAGATCGCGGCGAGCCGGTCGGTGGTGCGAACGATCGGCGACTTCTCCGCCGCCGCGCGCGAGACGGCGGCCACCACCTTCGCGAGCTCGGAGCCGTCGCCGCCGCCGCGCGCACGCAGGCGAAGCGCGCGCCCGAGGTTCACCGAGCCGCCCAGCACCCGGTCCCCGACGTGGCGCGAGACGGGCCGGCTCTCGCCGGTCACGACGGACTCGTCGAGCGCCCAGACGCGCCCCTCGCCCTGCCCTTCGTCCTCGGGCGCGAGGATCTCCGCGTCCACGGGCACACGCGCGAACGGCGCGACGCGGAGCTCGTCTGCGTCGCGCACCTCGGCGGTGGCGAGCTCGGCCTCGGCACCGTGGCGCACCACACGCGCCGTCTCGGGCATCGCGCGCACGATCGACTCGATCGCCGCGGCCGCGCGCCCACGTGCGCGGCGCTCGAGCGACTTGCCCAGGAGCGCGACCGCCACGACGAGCGCCGCCATCGACGCGTCCGAGTGTCCGTGCGCGCTCGCGCCCGCGCCGTGCCCCGCATGCTCCGGTCCCCCGAAGAGACCGGCGATCGAGAGCACCGACGAGAGCAGCGCCGCGCCCGCGCCCACCGAGATCAGCACGTCCATGCCAGCCGCGCGCCCCCGCAGATCGTGGAATGCCTTGACGAAGAGGCTCGATCCGGCGCCGAGCACCGCGAGGCTCGCGAGCGCGAGCTCCACCCACGGCCACTCGGGAACGAGCGCGGCCGCGAGCAGCGAGAGGCCAGTCAGCACCCACGCGATCGCCGTGCGCAGCTCGCGCTCGCGGCCGACCACCGCGACGCGCGCGTGCTCGCGGGCGCGGAGCTTGTACCCCGCGCGCTCGACGGCGCTCTCGGCCTCGCGGATCGCGTCCGAGCGGCGCGCATCGATCCGAACGCTCGCGCGCTCGCGCACGAGATCGACGCGCGCCTCGGAGATCCCCTCCACCTTGGCGAGCGCCTTCTCCACGCGCCGCGCGCACGCCGCGCAGCTCATGCCCTCCACGTCGAACGCGACCTCGCGACCCTCGAGGAGAGGTGCGGTGGGCGCGTCGGCCTGGTCACTCGCGGGGCTCACGACGGGACTCTACGCCCCGCGCAAGCGGCCGCCGCTCTCCAGGTGTCGAGGATCAGTCGCGGTGACCGACGCTCGCCTCGATGCGCCGCGCCGCGAGCCACTCGGCGGCCACCTCGCGCACGACGCCGAGGAGGCGCGCGCGCGTCTCGCCCCGGACCACCGAGAGCGGCTGGTAGAGGCCGCTCGCGCCTCGGAGCTCGTCGATCCCCACGCGCGCCCAGAAGGCCCCGACCCCCTCCGCATCGAGCGGATCGATGGGCGCGTAGCGCGCGAGATCGTCGAGCTTGCGATCGTCCTCCTCGGGATCGCACTCGTCGACGGAGCGATGCACCTCGCCCGTGGCGAGATCCACGCACGAGCGGGCTCCGCCCCGCCGCCGCAGGAGCGCTGCGACGAGCTCGACGGGGTCGACGGTGGGGGTGGACCGGGGTGTCTCGGCCATGCCCGAGCATACGTCGAGGTGCGGTCCCGGATCCCGAGATGGCGGCCTCCCTGGACGGCCACGGTTCTCAAGGGCCGAGAAAGTCGGCATGCTCGTGGTCCCAGGTCTTCTCTCGTCAGCCCGCGTGGAGGTCGCCATGATGTCGAACGAGGCCCGCACCCTTCGCACACGACAGGCACGCACGGGAACGCTCCTCGCCATCGGAGCTCTCGCCCTCGCCCCGATGACCGCGTGCGACACGGGGCCCAACGTTCGTGGTCGCGTCGACACCGGCCGCAACGTCGACGCGGGCGGCTTCGCCCTCGTGGACACCGGCGGTCCCTCGGCGAGCTGTGAGCCCACCGCCGACACGGACGGCGACGGGATCGCCGATGCCCGAGAGGGCAGCGGCGACAACGACGGCGACGGCGTGAGCAACGACATGGATCTCGACTCGGACGGAGACGGCCTCTCCGACTCGGTCGAGTCCGGCGGCCGCGAGCCGTGCTCCCCGCAGAACTCCGACAGCGATCCGCTGCACGACGCGCTCGACACGGACAGCGACAACGACGGCATCCCCGACGCCGACGAGGCCGCGCAGGGCACCGACCCCACCAACATCGACAGCGACGGCGACGGCGTCTCCGATCTCGCCGAGGGCGCTGCGGGCACGAGCCCGACGGATCCGACGAGCACGATCCCCGACACGGACTTCTTCGTCGTGCTCCCCTACAACGGCGCGCGCGAGATGCGGCCTCTGCGCTTCGGCACGAACATCACGCAGGCGGACGTGTTCTTCCTCATGGACACGACCGGCTCGATGTACACCGAGGTCGGCAACGTCCAGTCCGCGATGGAGTCGGTGATCATCCCGGGCGTGCAGGCGCTGATCCCGGACGTGCAGTTCGGCGCCGGTGGCTTCGACGACTTCCCCATCGGCTCGCACGGCGCGAGCACCGACCTGCCCTACTACCACCTCATCGACATCGTCCCGTACGACCAGGATCTCGGCGCGCTCGGCGGCGCGTTCCTGCCCTCGAGCGACGTGCGCACTTTCACGGCGTCGGGCGCCAACGGCACGCGCGACATCGTCGACGCGGTGCGCGGCTATCCGCGTCACAGCGGCAGCAACGGCTGCGAGTCCGGCCTCGAGGGCCTCTACCAGGCCGCGACCGGGATGGGTGTGAGCTGGGGCTCGGGCGCCGTGCCCGCCAAGACGTGCGTGTCTCCGCCGGACGAGCGCGGCACGCGCCGCGGCTATCCCTGCTTCCGCCCCGACTCGCTCCCGATCGTCGTCCTCGTCAGCGACGCGCCGTTCAAGCCGCCGACGCCGTCGTCGCTCATGCCCAACACGCTCGAGGGTGACGACTGCCGCGTGACGGACGAGGTCTCCGCCGCAGCCACCTACGACTCGGCGCTGACCGCGCTGCGCTCGATCGGCGCGCGCGTCGTGTCGCTGTCGACCGACTCGATCCCTTCGAACCCCGGCTATCCGGCCACCGATCACCTCTGCAACATGGCCGCCGACACCGGCTCGGTGCGCGCGGACGGCTCGCCGCTCTGCTTCGAGCTCGGCACGAGCGGCACTGGCATCGACAGCCGCGTCGTCAACGCGATCGCCGAGCTCGTCGGCGGAACACCTCAGGACGTCTCGACGCGCACGGAGAACGTGGCCGGCAACCCCGACGAGTTCGACGCCACCGGCTTCATCAAGTCGATCACGGCCGTCGAGGGCTACCGCGACGGCATCCCCGGGCCGAACCCTGGCGTGAGCTACACGAGCCACGACGACCGCACCTTCTACGGCGTCATCCCCGGCACGCTCGTCGACTTCGACGTCGACTTCTGGAACGACGTCCGCCCGCCCGCCGCCACGGCGCAGGTCTTCCAGGCCCGCATCATCGTCGTCGGCAACGGCGTCGCTCGCCTCGACGAGCGTCGCGTCTTCATCGTCGTGCCGCCCGATGGCGGCGAGATCGTCATCTGATCGCGCGCCCCCACCACCGACTCGCAACGTCCGACTCGCAACGTCTCGAGGCCCCCATGTCCCATCGTCTTCTCTTGGCCGCGCTGGCCCTCGTCTCCGTGCCGGTCGTCTCGGCCTGCAACACCGGCACCCCCAACACCCGCGGTCGCGACGCGGGTCAGAGCGACACCGGCGGCTTCGTCGCCGTGGACACGGGTGGCCCCTCGGCGAGCTGCGATCCTTCCGTCGACTCGGACGGCGACGGCATGGCGGACGCGCGCGAAGGCGGCGGCGACTCGGACGGCGACGGCATCGGCAACGACATGGACCTCGACTCGGACGACGATGGTCTGTCCGACAGCGTCGAGGCCGCCGGCGCAGCGCCGTGCACGCCGCCCGACTCGGACGGCGACGGCCGCTACGACGCGATCGATCTCGACAGCGACAACGACGGCCTGACCGACCGCGAGGAGTCCACGATGGGCTCCGATCCGACGCAGGCAGACACCGACGGCGACGGCATCGACGACCTCACCGAGCGCGCTGCGGGCTCGAGCCCCACCGACGAGACCTCGCGCCCGCCCGAAGGCACGCTCTACGTCATCCTCCCGTACGGCGAGACCGCCGAGCGGGACTTCGACTTCTCCACGCGCATCCGCGCCGTCGACATCGTCTTCATGACGGACACGACCGGCTCGATGAGCGGCACGATCACCGAGGTCCAGAACACGCTCGAGAGCACGATCGTCCCCGGCGTCGCCGCCGCGCTCGGTGCAGACGCCGATGCGCGCTACGCGATGGCGGCACACGGCGACTTCCAGGAGGGCGGCTGGAACTACAGCGGCAACATGGCGATGATCCAGCCGCTCACGTTCGACGTCGCGGCGGTGCGCCGCGCCACGAGCTACCTCCAGGCCTCGAGCGGCGGTGACGGCCCCGAATCGATGGTGCCCGCGATGCACGCCGCGATCACGGGCGAGGGCTTCCCCTCCTACGTCGACTCCACCGGCGGTGGCTGCGACCCAACCCTGCACTCCGCCGTCGCGGCCGCGTGGCCGGCGGCCTCGGGCGGCGACGCGTGCGGCCCGATCCGCAACATGGACCCGGTGCGCGACTGCGCGATGGGCCCCGACGACCCGATGGCCTACGGCTGGGCCTGCTTCCAGGAAGGCCGCGTGCCGATCATGGTGCTCTTCTCGGATGCGCCCTGGCACAACGGCCCGGTCGCGGCCGACGACGGTCGCGCCACGGTCGACACGAACTTCTACGCGGCGAGCACGCCGGGTGCGCCGGTGTGGTCCGAGTTCGTCGCGGCGATGACGATGCGCGGCGCGTACTTCGTGGGCATCGACGTCTCGAGCTGGGGCGACCAGACCTACAACAACTCACTCGAGCTCGCGCGCCTCACCGGCACGGTCGACGGCTCGGGCGCGCCGATCGCGTTCAACGGCTCGCCCTCGACCATCGCGTCGAACGTCATCGACGCGATCCAGCGCATCGCGGGCACGACGCGCCAGGACATCACGACGCGCGTCGATCCCGACGCGGCCGAGACGCGCATCGCCGCGCCGAACACGACGGCCTCGTTCATCGACGCGGTCGTGCCGACGCGGGGCATCCCCGACGCGCCCACGGGCTTCGATCGCTTCGACGCGACGACCTTCTACAACGTCGC
>JBILLJ010000328.1:0-3467 GCA_044376125.1 Sandaracinaceae bacterium | reverse complement strand
AGGATGCGGTCGACCGCAGAGCGCTCGTCGTCGCTCTCGTCGACTCCCAGCGCGGCGAGCGCGGCGTCGAAGAGCGCGCGGCGCTGCCGCTCATCGGGCGGCAGGAACTTCACCTTGATGGGAAAGCGGCGCATGGCCGCATGGTCGAGGCCCTCGCAGAAGTTGGTCGTGCAGACGAGCCACCCGCGGAAGCTCTCGATCTGCACGAGGAGCTCGTTGACCTGCGTGACCTCGTACGAGCGCTGCGCGCCGGTGCGCGAGCCCAGGAACGAGTCGACCTCGTCGAGCAGGAGGAGCGCGCGGCGCTTGCTCGCCTCCTCGAACGCCGCCGCGAGGTTCTTCTCGGTGCCGCCCACCCACATCGAGAGCAGCTCGCTGCCCGTGCGTGACACGACCTCGAGGCCGCCGCGACGCGCGAGCTCTCGTGCGAGGCGGCTCTTGCCGGTGCCGGGCTCGCCATGCATCAGGATGCGCCCCATCGGGCTGCGCCCCATCGCCGCGAGCATGAGCTCGACGGGCACGTCGGTGCGGAGCCACGCCGGGTCGTACGCGAGCGCGCTCGCCGGAGGGGACGGACGTCCAGCGTTCCCTTCGCGGCTCACGAGGTGAGCGAGCTGCCGATCGGCGACGGAACGATCCGAGTGACCGAGAGCGCCCACGACCTTCGCGTGCTTCTCGACCGCCGACGGCGACGCACCGCGCGCCGCGGCATCGGCGAGCCAACGGGGTGCGGCATCCTCGGCGTGGCCGGCGGCGCGTGCGAGCGCCCGGAGGCGCAGTGGCTCGGGGAGGGCCGGGACCTCCACGACCAGGTCGAGGTCGTGAGTCGGCTCGCTCGCGAACATGAAGGCGAAGGGGGACTCGCTCTGCTCGCTGCGCTGCGCGAGCATGTGAACCACTGGAACGCCGAGCTCATCGAGCGCGCTCTCGACGTCCTCCTCGACGAAGCGTCGCGGCCGCCGCCCCCTCCTCTCCCGAGGGGCACGAGTCCCCTCGCGATCTGCCTCGATCACGACGAGCGCGCGCGAGCTCGCGGCGTCGAGCGCGAGGCGAAGGCGAATCAGGTCGCCCGCGGTGAGGTCATCGCAGTCCTTCAGGAGGGTGAGGACAGTGGCCCCGAGCTCGGTGGCGATCGCGCGCACGAGCTCGGTGCGTCCGCTTCCGCGCGGCCCGAGAACACCCACCGTCGAGGCGCTCCCTGAGTCGAGCGTCGCGCGCAGGTGATCGCGGAGGATCTCCGCGTCGAGACCGACGTGCGCGAAGTCGTCGAGGCGCAAGGCGCTGGCGGCAGAGACCTCGAACAGCTCGTCGAGCGGTCCGCTCTCGACCTCCTCGAAGATCCACCGGATTGCGGGCCCTCCGAGGCGGAACACCACCTCGTGAGCCCCGAGCTCGATCAGCTTCGCGCGGAGCAGCGTCGAGCCTGGAGCGAGCGCCGCTGCGACCTCGTCCGGTGGCACCGCCAGCCCGACCGAGAGCACCTCGATCAAGGGCGAGACGGGGGACGGGCGGAGCTGCTGTGCGCGGAGCTTCGCAAGCTGCTCGAAGAGATTGGTCCCTGCGAGCACGAGCACGTCGCGCTCGACGGGGCTGAGGCCCGCTACCTCTGCCAACCTGTCGAGGCGCATGGTGAGCGCCCCCGTCCGCGGGGGCTCCTGCTTCTCCAGCTTGTCGTGGTGCCGACGCAGCCTGCGCCGCGCCGCGCGCGCATCGGGCGTCCGTCCCCGCCTGGGGCGAGGCGCGACGGTGCCGGGCTTGAGCCAGGTCTCGATCTCGACGAGCTCCATGCCCTCGACGGGGAACCCCTCCGGCGAGAAGACGACCCTGCACGCGGCGCGCGCGTGAAACGGCGTGCCGTCGAGCATCTCTCCGCGGGGATGACCGCGCCGCATCGCGCGCCGGAGCTCTTCCAGGTTGTAAGCCATCAGCGTGCCTCCGCGCCGAGGCGCGCGAGCAGCGCGGTCTGGCCCTGGGTCAGCCGGGCGAACTGCTCGGTCCGCACCGCGTGCAGGATGGGGTCCTGCGGCACCGTATCGGGGTGGTAGTGGGCCACGCGGCGGATCGCGGCGCGCACGGCGTCCGGGGAGGCTGGCCACGAGAGCTGAGAGATCTCGAGAAAGAAGATCTCCTCTGCGGAGAGCGCGGGGTAGCGCGGCCTGTGCGTACTGGCTCCCCAGCCACCGGGCGGAATGCCGTCTGCGTCGACACGCTCGTCCCCGTCGTCGTCGAGGTCCTCCTGGTCGAGGTCCTCGTCCTCGTCGTCGTCGAGATCTTCGTCGTCCTCCTCGTCCTCCTCTTCGATCTCGTCCTCCTCGTCTTCTTCATCCAGGTCGTCTCCGACGCACCGCTCGCGCGCCGGCGTGAGAAACACCGAGTGCTCCCCTGCGAGGCGGACGATCGCGTCGCTCACCTCATCGAGGCTCGACCATCGTCCTCCCTTCTTGACGCGCACCTCGGTGAGCTCCAGCGACCGCAGCAGCGCCACCACGTCGAGCAGGATGTTCCCGTACCGCTTCGCGCTGGCGCGCGTCGCGAGCAGCTCCTCGAGCTCGAAGTTGATCTCGCCTGCGAGCGCGCAGGACATCTCCTCGCCGTCGTCCGACTCGGCCGAGTCGATCTCCCAGTCGCTGCCGTTCGCAGCGTGCAGACCATCGATCAGAACGCCCAGCAGAGCGGTGCGCTTGTCCTCGATCGCGAGGACTGCCTCCACCTTGCGGACGGCCTTCGCGAGCAGCTTGCCGCCCCCGCCGCGCATGACCAGCGCATGTGCGATCGCCGCCGCCTCCTTCGCCTCGAGCCTGAAGTGCACCTTCATGACGCCTCCGGGAGCAGGTACGCCGACATCACCTTCGCGAGGTCGCGATCGATCCCGCGCTCGTGGTGGCGCGCACGGCACTGCAGCCAGAGCGCGAGCGCGGCTGCGTTCCCGACCAGGCTCGGCTGCGCGACGCTCGTCTTCTCGACCACGCGCCCACCACCGAGGTCGAGACGCAGCGTCATCCCTCCGCCGCTCGGACCCAGCCACACGGAGCGGTCCGGATCCAGACCGAGCCGCTTCGCGGACCTACGGACGAGGCTCCAGGCGTCCTCACCGGTCATCACCCCGTGGTACAAGTGCACCCTGTGCGTGCCGCGCGTCTCACACGCCTCCCGCCCGCGCAGGATCAGTCTTGCGCCGTCCCCGTGCAGGGCGTCCGAGAGCCGCTCGATCCCGCGCTCGGCGTTGCGCGCGAGGTCCTCGGCCCACTGCACGAGCACGGCCCGGTTCGCCTCCTGCGTCGCCTGCGAGTCGCAGGTGCGGCGGACGGTCGTGCCTCCGAGCTCGAGCGTGAGCTCCATCCCCACCGCGGACCCCGCGAGCGGGCCGATACGTACGCCCCCCTTGGGCACCCCGATACGCGTGGCCACCCTGTCGACCTTCTCGCCCCCCTCGTATCCTGCCGAGAATACAGTCATTGGCACACCTC
>JBILLJ010000327.1:0-3475 GCA_044376125.1 Sandaracinaceae bacterium | reverse complement strand
CGCCAATGCCGAGATTCCCAACCCGCTACCCGCACGCCGCGGCCACCTGCGCCTCGTCAAGTGATCGAAATTCCGGTGAATCCGCCCGCCGGAGTCGAGCCGCACCCAATCTCGATCCAACGGGTCAAAGCCACACCGACTGCCGTCAGGCAGCGCTCCACGCATGTCGTCGCCTGCGGACGGGTCGCACTGTTGGCAACTGTACGGATCGAGCTGGAAGCCCGGCTCCGCGCAGAACGTGAAGCCAGTCTGACCGACGTCGACGAGGCAGCGATCGGTGCGACCGCAGCCGATCACGATGCCCGCGTACTCCCCGTTGGGGCCACCTCGCCTCGCCACCGGCGAGTCGCTGCCGCCAGATCCCGTGCACACCAGCGTGCCACAGCCAGGCTCTTGCACTTCCGCCTCGCAGATGTCGGCGCGAGCGGTCTGGACGCAGTTCCCCACCCCATCACACTGCCGCCGGAAGCACGAGCCGGTCCCGGCCGATCCGTCTCGGAAGGGATCCCCCGCGCAACTGGGCCCGACGTCCTGCGCGATCGCCAGCCCGTCCCAGTAGAAGTTGAAGGCCTCCCCAGTCGCGACCTCGCCCACGGGGAAGGGCGGGGGCTGACAGAACAGCAGCGGGCCGCCTACCCGAGACGTGTCCCATTGGCAGAGAGGCTGGGGTGTGCACGGGTTCCCATCCGGGCGACAGAAGGAACGCAAGGCCGTGCCTGTCGGAGGAACGGACACGTCGCCGATACTGGTGACGCACTGGTACGGCAGGCTGCCATCGAGCCGGGCCGTCCGACGCTGCACGAGCGGCGACTCGAGGCCGCAGATGGCCCCGAGATCGGCCACCGCAAATGGGTCCACAGGGTTCGCGAGACTGCCGCCCTCGTGGAACATGCGGCAGCCCTCCGGATTGGGCTCGCAACAGACGCCGTCGATGCTGCATGGGTTGCTGTTGCTCTCGCAGCCTCCATTTCGAACCAGGTTTCCGTTCACGATGTTCGGCCCGCCCACCACGAGCGGTTCCTGCGGCTGCCGGTCCCGGCAACTCGCCTGTGAGTTGTCCAACGCAGACTGATTCGGGGCCAGACCGTCGACGATGGTGCCCGTCGAGCCGTTGAAGCCGTTCCACTGGGGTCCCAGCGCGCCCTGGCAACGCGCTCTTCCGTTGCAGACACAACCATCCCAGCCAATCTCGCAGGCCGCGTCCGACTCCTCGTAGCTGCAACCGCTCCCGAAGGTGGGCGAGACCCAAGACACGGGCCCGCCACCGACCACATCACGAACGCCATTGCAGATGCCTCGCGTGCAGCGGCCTCGGCGGCAGACCGCTGGTGAGGGAGTGTTCTCGCACTGAGCGGTCACGTAGGGCGGACGAGGGCGGAACTGTCGAACGCATCGGTCGACCGTGCAACTCAGGCCATCGTTGCAGAGGGCATTTCCACTCTCGTCTACACGACCGTCACAATCGTCGTCCCCAGCATTGCAACGCTCGGTTGCGCGGCACACGGACCAGATGCCCGCTCCGGAACAGAACTGAACTCCGGTCGACCCACAGGACGTCTCGCACGAGCGCCACTCCCGGGGACAGTAGCGACGATCACGCACGAGATCGCCCGGTACGAGCCGCTCGGCCGGCTCGACCTGCGGCCGGAGCCGCCCTGCGGGTCGAATCTCGTGTAGCAGGCCCGGCTGCACCAGGAAGGCCCCCGTCAGCCCTTGTCCCTCCACCGCCAACAATCCCTCTGGTGTCATCCCGCAGCGAAGCTCTTCGGAGGGAGGCGCTTCACTGTCGAAGGTCCCGACGCATGGCACGACCTCCACCTGCCCGTCGGGCAGGGAGGTACCGTCCGCTCCGAGAAAGAAAAGTCCATCCACGGGAGCGCGGGTGATCGCGACGCTGTCCGGCGCCGTCGAGACCTCGATCAGGAGGGTTCGCGGCCCAGCTCGCTCGGTGTGCAGGAGGACCCCGGCGACGCCGCTCTCCTCCGCGTCCAACACCGCGACCGAAACACGCTCGCTGTTCGCCACTGGCACACGGAGCACCGCTCGCTCGTCCACGGCCTCCGCGTCGTGAACATCCGCGCCCGCGTCGCGTGCAGCGGAGAGTCGGAGCACCGCGTGGGTCGCGTTGCCAGCCTCGTCTGCGAGATACCAGTCTCCGACGCGAACGAGCGCGTCCTCGGCGGGGAGCAACTCGGACCAAGCGTACGGGTTGTACGAAGCACGCTCGACGGTCGAATCGCAACGCCCGGCGTCCGAGCATGCCGCGCTCGTCGCGTCCTCGAGCTCGCAGCTCGCGCCGACGACCGACACTCGCGCGTCACAGCAGCCACGCATCTCGTCGAAGAATCCTCGTTGGCACGAACCATCCAGGCTGGCGCAACGCGCACCCTCGAGCCCATTCGCCATGCCTCCCCCGGCCGTCGGGCAGATGGGCGTCGTGGTGGGACGTGCGAGCACGCCCCGGTCGACGCAGTCGAGGAAGGCCAGGCTGACCGCGTCGATCGCGATCTGCTCCTCTGCGTCGAGCCCTTCCATGACCGCGCGCTCGAGCTCCGCCACGCTCCGCTGAGCCCAGGGTCCGGACCGGAACACCAACTCTCGCAGTTGGGGACGGCTCTCGAGCTGCAGGCTGAGCTGCCCCACGCCTGTGGTCGCTGGGTCCTCGAGTACCGCGCAGGACGGGCTGCGCAGCGCACCGCTCCGGCAGCTGGTCAGCCAATCATCGACGTCGAGCGTGCAGATCGCAGCTCGGGTCTCCCGCGTGTCCATCGCGGCGTCGTCGCGCACCGCCGGCGGGTGAGGGCTACGAGCGCCCGCCCCCAGATTCATCCAGACCACGAGCCCGCCCGCCCACTCCGCGTCATCGCAGCCTCCGACGCGTCGAACTGTGGACGAGGACGCTCGTCGTGGTCAATGGCCGCCGTGAACGATCCGCTGGACTCGCTGAACCCGCGTTTCGAAGGGTGGGGTTTGCTATGGTGCGGCGCGCTCCATGAAGCCTCGTCGCCCTTCCGCACGCTCTCCCGTCGCGCGCACGCCGCGTGCGCCGTCGTCCTTGCCGCCGCGACCGGCGAAGGTGGCCATCACGCGGCATGGCCTGCGCGTGGGGGATCGCGAGGTCCCGCTGCACGCGGGCTCGATGCACTACTTCCGCCTCGAGCGGGACGCGTGGCGACCCGCGATGCGCGAGCTCGCGGCGCTCGGGCTGCCGATCGTCGAGACGTACGTGCCCTGGCAGGTCCACGAGATCGCGCCGGGCAACTACGACTTCGGGCGCGTGGATCCGAGGAAGGACCTGCGCGCGTTCGTCGAGCTCGCGGGCGAGCTCGGTCTCTACGTGTTCCTCCGACCCGGCCCGCACATCAACTCCGAGATGACGTGGTTCGGCCTGCCCGAGCGCATCGTCTACGACAAGGCCTGCCAGGCGCGCTCGCCCTCGCAGGGGCCCGTCGTGCTCGGCTTTCCTCCGCGCATG
>JBILLJ010000209.1:0-11776 GCA_044376125.1 Sandaracinaceae bacterium | reverse complement strand
TCGCGCCGAGCGCGAGCTGCGCGCGCGTGAGGACGCCGCGACCCAGTCTGGGCCGGCGGCCAAGCGCGCGAACGACTCGATCGAGGTGTCCGTCACCGCGCCCGAGAGCAGCCGCCGTGGGCTCTTCCTCGCGGCGGCGATGATCGCGCTCTCCGTGCTCGGCGTCGGGGTCGGCCTCACGCTCGCGGGGGGCGGCGATCCCGAGGATCACGTGGGAGCGACGCCGCCGGAGCCGGTGGTGACGAGCGCTCCGCCGCCCACCACGCCCTCCCTTCCGAGCACGGCTCCGCCGAGCGACCCCGTCGTGCGCGAGGAGCCGCCTCCGACGGTGCCCGCCGTGACGAGCGCGCCGCCTGCGACGACCCCACGCGGACGCGTGCCGCGCGTGCGCGACGCGACCTCGATGTCGAGCACGGCGACCACGATGGTCGAGCCCGTGACGATGGAGCCCGCGACGACGGAGAGCACCATGGAGACCACCATGCGCGGTGGTCTTCCGAGCGTCGTCGGGTGGGAAGACGAGTAGGGCGCTCGCGCCCACCTCGATCCAGTCGTGACGCAACGTGTCGTGCGTCCGCTCACGCGCGGCGCCGTCGCGCCGATTGACCGCTCGGGTGCTTTCTCCGACGGTCCCCACTCCCTGATCCACTGCTTCCGAGGATCTTCGCGCAGCGCGACGATTCGGAAGTTCGCGTAGCGGGCTTCGCCCGCGCTGGGAGAGCACATGCGGAACACGTTCCCTCGGACCCTCCTCGCAGCCTTCCTCGCGCTCTCCGGTTGTCAGGGCGAGCAGCCCGCCGCGGAGGGAGACGACCTCCGGCCACGCGCCAACCCGATCGAGTTCGTGGGGCTCACCCTCGAGCGACCGATCACGACCGAGGCGGACTTCCTCGCGCTCGTCGATCCGATCTTCGGTGCGGCGGCGCAGGCCGGCCGTGGTCACCGCGAGATGGAGATCCAGCGCGGCCTCTTCATCACGGTGCTCCCCGACGACCGCACGCCGGAGCAAGCGGTGGTCACGCTCGAGATGCAGCCGTCGTATCCCGCGGACGCGATGCGTCGCACGATCCTCCAGGTGCCCGTCTCGTACGCGTACGGCGGCGTGTACATCGAGGCAGTGCGCGCGGCGCTCGCACGCACGCAGGAGATCGGCTCGGACATGGAGCCGTACCACCTCGAGTACCACGTGCTCTCCGTCAACGGCGGCGACCTCGTGATCCAGACCGAGTACACGCGCGAGCGCGGTGCGGTCGTTCGGCTGCGCACCTCGGCGCCGCGCACGTCGCTCCTTCCGGGGCAGGTGAACCAGGCCGCGTTCTCGGGTCAGCCCGTCGAGTCCGTGGGCGGCACCGTGTGGTTCCACCTCGATCGCGACGAGTTCTCGTTCTTCACGAACCGCGCGTACGGCGCGTCCGCGTCGGCGGCGCAGAACTTCACGGACTTCCACCTCCTGCCGCACGACTGGCTGCGCCTCACCGTGACGCCGCAGCTCGAGGACGAGATCGTCGACGTGGCCTTCGAGGTGATCACCGTCGATGGCCGCCGCGTCCCGTTCGCACATGCGCCCGCGTCGCTCCTGGGCGGTGAGCAGTTCCAGCAGAACGTCTTCCGCATGGTCGACAACATGAACGCGCAGGAGCGCGAGCAGCCCGGCAGCTCCACGCCGTTCGAGGTGCCGTTCTACTACGACGATCCGGAGGGCGGCGGCGTCGTCAGCGTGATCGCGAACGGCACCGGCGGCGTGTTCCGCATCGCGTATGCCGTCGAGGCGCCGACGCATCGCCTCGAGGACGTCTCGTTCGTGCCGTACCAGGGCGTGGTCACGATCCCCGAGCAGCGGCCCGAGACGCGCCCGACCTGCGCCGCGATGGGCTCGATGGACGCGCTCAACGGTCGCTTCCACCTGCGCTTCGACGCGTCGAGCACGGTGCGGACGAGCCCGAACCTCACCTCGCCGCTGCGGGGCCGCGTGTGGGGCGACATCTACCGCTCGACGGACGTGACGATCGCGGGCCCGCGCGAGGGCACCTCGCCGGTCGCGAGCTTCCACTTCCCGCTCGTCGACATCACCGCGGGACCGAGCGCCGAGGAGTTCGTGGTGGAGACCGCGCTGCCCGCGGGCGTCGAGTACCAGATCCTCGGGTTCATGGACATCGACGAGAACGCCGACGAGAGCTCGCCAGGGCCCGACGAGGCCGACCCGGTCTTCATCCCGATCGGTGGCTACCCGATGGAGTGCGCCGATCAGCACTCGGTCGTCGAGTTCGCGTTGCTCCTTCCGCCGGGCCGCTGAACGGTCGATCGCGTGGGCGACACCACGTCGAGCCTCGCTCGCTGGGGCCTCGCGCTCTCGCTGCTCTCGTCGGGCTGTGGAGGCGAGCTGCACGACGTGGCGTCGTCCTCGTCGATCGTGCTCGATCCGTCGGGCGCGAGCGTGTGGGTCGGCTCTCCCGACGACGACGTCGTCGTGGAGCTCGCGCGCGAGGGCGGAGCGGAGCTGCGGCGGGTGCGCGTCGAAGGCGGACCGAGCGCGCTCGCGTGGGTCGAGACGCAGCTCGTCGTCACGCACGAACGCGACGCCGAGGTCTCCGTCCTCGATCCCTCGCTCGCCGACGTGGCGGCGATCGAGGTGCGGCGCATCCCGACGCCGTGCGGAGGGACTGCGGGTGCGGTCGCCGACGGGACGCGCGCGTGGATCGCGTGCCCGAACGACGATCGCGTCGTGGCGATCGATCCCCGGACGGGGCGCCTCGAGCGGACGATCGCCGTGGAGGGCCGACCGACGGGGCTCGCGCGACGTGACGGGACGCTGCTCGTCGCCGCCGCGCGCCGCGGTGCGATCGTCGCGATCGATCTCGTGAGCGGCGCGCAGCGCGTGCTGGCACCGACGCTCTCGCGCGGTGTCGCGGCCTCGCAGCTCGCGGCGGTGACGGTCGCGCCCGGCGGCGGTGTACATGCGAGCTACCAGCGCGTCGAGGTCGACGCGGATCGCGAGCGAGATCCGCGCACCGGTGGCTACGGCGACGTGCGTGACGGCGCACCGCGCATCGAGCCGCGGCTCCTCGGGCCTTGTGGGGATCGCTACGCGCGGTTCGATGGTGGGCCCCTCGCGATGAGCGGGCCGAGCGCGCTCGCGGCCCGAGGTGGCCTCCTCTGGATCGCGCACCTCTACACGGACAACGTCGTGCTCGCGCGCTGCGAGGAGGAGGGCGACGCACGCGAAGGCAGCCTCGAGGTGATCGCGACGTTCCGCGTGGGCCGGGCGCCGCGCGGGATCGCGCTCAGCGACGACGGCCGCACCGCGTTCGTCGACGTGGGCTTCGACTGGGCGATCGCTCGCCTCGATGCACCGAGCGCTCCGAGCGGCAGCGTGCTCACACCGACCTTCGCGCGGCGTCGCGAGCGAGGGCCCGCGCTCCTCTCCGACGAGGCCCTGCGCGGTCGGAGCGCGTTCTTCGATGCGGTCGACACGCACCTCACGCCGAGCGGCGTGGTCACGTGCGGCACGTGTCACCCGTACGGCGGCGAGGATGGGCTCTCGTGGTTCCTCCACACGACGGGCGTGCCACGGAAGCTCCGTCGCACGCCGCCCGCATGGGGCGCACGTGCCGCGCTCGCACCTTTTCACTGGGACGGCGAGTTCCGCGACGGAGCGCGCTTGTCGCAGACGACGACGCGCGAGCTCATGCAGGGTGACGGCCTGCTCGTGGACTTCGAGGCGATCGCGACGTTCATGCGCGAGGCGCTGCCGTCTCCTCCGAGGCCGATCGAGGACGCGGAGGCACACGCGCGCGGTGAGGCGGCCTTCGTGCGCGCCGGTTGTGGCGAGTGTCACCTCGAGCCGCTCCGCACCGACGGCATGCTCCACGCGATCCTCGCGCCGACGGATGACACCGACGCGACGCTCGCCGCCGCCGACACGCCGCCGCTCGCAGGTGTGAGAGCACGCGCACCCTACTTCCACGACGGACGCGCGCCCTCGTTGCGCGACACCCTGACCGTGCCCGACGATGCGCACGGCCGCACGAGCACGTTGACCGACGCCGAGATCGACGATCTCGTCGTCTACCTGGAGAGTCTGTGATGACCCTGCGAATGGAAGGGCGCGTGCTGGTCGCTTTCGGCCTCTCGTGGATCGCGACGGGGTGCGGCGGCGGCGAGAGCGTGATGGACGCGGGCATGGATGCCCCGTCGGAGGACCCCGTGGACGCGGCCTCCGCGCCGGACGCGTGGGCGCCGCCGGTGCCGACCGATCTCGTGGGCGCGGCCAACGAAGTGGAGGAGGGTGATCCGCTCTTCGAAGGTCAGCAGCGCTTCCTCTACGACACGTGGGGCACGGAGCGGCTCGATGACTGGCCGCCGACCGAGTGGATGCTCGCGTTGATGACGCGCGAGCCGGACGTGTTCGGCAACCAGTACGAGTCGTTCGGGTTCCTCCCTGATCCGAATGACGAGTTCCCGATCGGGTTCAAGCGAGGTCTCGAGGACCCCACGCGCATGCGCGAGACCTGTGCGCTCTGCCACGTGGGCGAGCTGCCCGACGGCTCGCTCTGGTTCGGAATGCCCAACCGCCGCCTCGACATGGCTCGGTTCCGCGCCGAAGTGAGCGCTCGTTGGGTGGCAGAAGGACACGAGCCGTTGATCTCGGAGACCGAAGCATCGAAGGCGACTTCGTACGGGCCGGGACGCACGGGCGCGGAGACTGGCGACTACCCCCAGTCGGTTCCTGCCGACTTCCCACCCTACTGGCTCCTCGGCGCCCGCACGCACCTCAATTACCTCGGCACGGGCGGCGACATTCGCTCGGAGGTCTACTTGTCGATCTTCTCGGCGGGTGCGGGCGCTCCGGACGAGGCGACGGCCCCGGTCCCGTTCCCGGTCGGTCATCGCATCGACTCGTTCGTCGCGTTCATGGGATCGATGAGTGCTCCACCCCCGCCGTCGGGTGACGCGGCGCGGATCGCAGCCGGTCGCGCGCTGTTCACGCGGGAGGGATGCGACGGCTGTCACCACGTCGGCGACGTCGGGATGAACGGCGTTACGACGTACGACCGCGACCCAGCTGGCCGAGAGCGACTGCCCGGTGAGGATGACGCGTTTCCGCGCGGCGCGATCCGCACGAGCTATTTGCATCGAATCCTGATCGATGGAGACCCGGTCCCCGACGTGCCCGACGCCGGGACGTCGGACCTCGACGCAGCGATGCCCGACGCGGGCATGGGCATGGACATGGGCCGCGACCTGCTCATCCGGTTCATCGTGCGCAATCGCCTGCGCGTCATGGCGAGCGACGGCTACCGCGTGCAGGCGCTCGAAGGTGTGTGGGCGACGGCGCCGTACCTGCACAACGGGTCGGTGCCGACGCTCGAGGATCTCCTGCGGCCCGCCTCGGAGAGACCGACCTCGTTCATGCGGGGAGACTTCCTCGTCGACACGACCGTGCCCGGCAACAGCAACCAGGGGCACGAGTTCGGGACGGCGATCACCGAGGAAGAGCGGACCGATCTCGCGGCGTACCTGCGGAGCCTCTGAGCTGAGCCGATCGGTTCGGTCGATCGCCGGACGGGCACCTCTGGTAGCCTCGTGGACCGCGCTCGCTTCGCGCCCGAGGTGCCATGGCCCACGCTCGTGCACTGGTTGTCTGCACGTCGTTCTTGCTCGTCTTGTCTTCCGCCGGTGCCTGCTCGCACTTCGATGCGACGAGGCGCCCCGCGCCGCGAGGGACGCTCGGCGAGGAGATCGTGCGGGTCTTCTGCGAGCGCATGGCGCGCGAGGCACACCCCGAGGACGTCTCGGGCGAAGCATGGAAGCCCGTCTGCCGTGGCACCACGCCACCGCCCGAAGGCGCACCGCCTCGCCTCGTGGTGCTGATGGAGAACCGCGAGCGCCTCGCCGGCGCGCTCGACGAGGTGCTCCCCGAGGACCTCCACGACGAGCTCTCCACGTTCCTCTGGCGTCTCCTTCCTCTCTACGATCCGCCGGTCGAGCGGCTGCCGCGCAACACGCGCCTCATCGCGGATCTCCTCGACTCCATCGCGGCCGACGAGGACGCGCTCGCGGCGCTCGCGCGCGTGGGCACGCGCACGGGCTACCGGCCCTTGCGGCTCGGGCTCGGTGTCGTGCGCCCAGCGCTCGCGTATCCGGAGCTCGACGCGCTCTCGGAGCAGGCGCTCGGTGCGATCGGCGAGGGCGGGACCGCCCACGACGAGTGGCAGGCGATCCAGGCCGCGCTCGCGATGGAGATGGCGACGTTCGAGCCCGCCGAGCCGCCCGCCGATGGGGATCGCACGAACCTCGCGCTCGCGCGCGATCTCCTCTTCTCGAGCCACCCCGACATCGCCGCAGGCACCGAGCGCTACGTGCTCCGGCGCGACGATCGCGGCACCGCGATGCTGCGCGGCGGCACCGTGGCCGCGCCGTTCGTCGACGACGACGGCGACTCGCTCCCGGACATCGACGCGCTCGGACGCTTCGTCGACGCGAGCGGCAACGAGCTCGAGGTGCCGAGGCCGTTCCGCGTGCGCGACGAAGGGGCCGTCCCGCGCGACGCGTCGGGACGCGCGCTCGACGCGGGCACCGGCCAGCGCCTCTATGAGTACCTCGACATCGATCCGACGCTCCTCGCCGGCCTCGTGCGCGAGGCGCAGCCGTGGTTCTCGGGGCCGCAGCCGGTGATCCTCGATCTCACGCGAGGCTTGCCCGCGACGCTCGGGCCGAGCGCCATGCAGTCGCGCACGTACGGCGGCACGACGCTCCGCTACGAGGGCTACGACACGACCCAGGGCGCCGCGTTCGACACGATGTACGCGCTCGCCGAGCTGATGCGGCGGCCCGAGACCGCCGAGACGCTCGAGGTCGTGCAGATGCTGCTCGAGGACCACGAGTCCGAGGCCGCTGGCGTCGTGCACTCCGCGCACTTCCTCCTCACGCGCGGCGACGACTTCCCCGACGCCGCGCTCGAGCAGCCCAACGTGCTCTGGGACGATCTCACGCGCCTGGCCGTCGGCTACACGGAAGAGCCGGGGATGATGGAGGCGATCCTCCGCACCTTCACCGACGAGCGCTCGCGTCGCCTCGGCCCCGTGTACGCGGACCTCATGCGCTACCGCGACTCGATCGACTTCGACCCGGCGGACCCGAACGGCCCGCCGCTCGGCTTCCCGCTCGATCAGCCCGTCGATCGCGCGGCGCCCGACACGCAGGGCAACGAGAGCTTGATGGAGCGGTCCATCGCGCTCATCGACGGCCTCGACGGCGTGCGCGTCTGCAACAAGGCCGGGGCGCGCCTGCGCGTTCAGCTGCTCGGTCTCAACGTCGCCTGGCCGCTGTTCGGCAGCTACGACGAGTGCGAGCTCGTGCAGATCGACAACGTCGCCGAGGCGTATGCGGACGCGATCCTCGGCCGCTACGAGCTGGTGCTGCGCGACCCGACGCTGAGCGGCCTGCTCGATCTCGTCGACGGCATCGGCATCCTCAACGTCGACGATCTCCTCGAGGACTCGTCGGGCATCCGCGGCCTCACGCGGCACCCCACCGCGCAGGCGCTCAACCGCATGGTCTTCTGGGGGCTCGATCTCCGCGGCGAGGCCGACTGTCAGGACGAGGACAACGTGTTCCTCGCGTGCCTCTTCGATCGCGTGCGTGACCGCCACGGCAACGACGTCATCGACACCTACGGCGGGACGATCTTCGCGTGGGAGCAGCCG
Organism: Sandaracinaceae bacterium; assembly: GCA_044376125.1. GTDB lineage: Bacteria > Myxococcota_A > Polyangia > Polyangiales > Sandaracinaceae > JAFLCL01. Next base: position 4,070 of record JBILLJ010000209.1, on the reverse strand, counting down.
GGCTTCTACGAGGGCATGACGCCGCTGCTCGAGGTCCTGCACGACCCGCGCTTCCGCTACGACGGTGCCGGCCGATACGCCTTCGGACACCTCATCACCACCCTCTATCGGCACTGGCCGACGCGCATGCACTGGCGCTCGCAGCGCACCGATCCCGGCGCCTCGACGTTCAACTACCAGGAGAACGCGCGGAGCTACGAGCCGCTCGTCGCCGACGGCTTCGACACGGGGCCCGAGTACGGCAACCTGATCGACAACCTCGTCGATGCGACGCAGACGCTCGACGCGCTCGACGTCGGCGGGGGTCGCGACGGCATCGACGTGCTCGCCGACTTCGTGCCCGTGTTGCTCGCGCCCGCCTCGAGCCCCGGGCTCGCGACACGCGCAGGGGACACGGAGATCCCGTGGAACGATGGCTCGCGCACGACGGGCGTGACGCCGCTTCAGCTGGTGTTGCTCGCGCTCCGCAACGCCGACGAGGCGTGGGCGAGCGGCGATGGGCCGACGCGCGTGGAGGCCTGGCGTCGAGGCCGTGACGCGCTCGCGCGCCAGCTCCTCGACACGCGCACGCTCGGAGAGGGCTACCAGTTCGCCAACCGCCGTGGTCGCGCGATCGTGCTCCTGCTGCTGCCGTTCGTCCTCGAGCGGCTCGAGTTCCACCGCACCGCGGGCGATCTCGACACGTGGGCGCGCGACTTCACGCCCGACGCGGAGGAGACGCTCGGCGGGCCGCTCGTCGTGGGCCTCGTGCGCCTGCTCGATCGCATCCAGAGCGAGCCCGAGGCGCGCGACGCGCTCGTGGCCTTCCTCGCGTACCTCGTCGATGCCGCGAGCGACAACGACGCGCAGCTCGCGACGCTCTACGGCGCCGCGGATCTCCTCCAGGTGCTCGACGACGACACGAACATCGTGCCGATCCTGCACGCGCTGTCGTTCGCGCTCGCGCCCAACGCGCAGGAGCTCGCAGCCGGAAGCGCCGGCGATCCGGACACCACGGCGAGCGTGGCCAACGACGCGCTCGACCTCGTGCAGACGGTGCAGGGCCTCGACGAGGATCGCGTGCTCACGCAGATCCTCCGCAACCTCGTCGTGCTCGATGCGGACGAGAACACGCCGCTCGAGACGATCCTCGACGTGATGAGCGAGATCAACCGCACGACGCCGGGCGCAGGCGGCGCCTACGAGCCCGAGGACTACGAGCGCGCGCTCGGCACGAGCCGGGACTTCATGCGCGACGACGACCACGGTCTCGAGCGCCTCTACGACGTCGTGCAGAACCGCTGCATCGACATGTCGTGCCCGCCGGAGGTGGGCCCGTGAAGCAAGGCGCTGCGTCTCGGCTCTCTCTCTCGGTGCTGGCTGCAGGTGTGTTGGGCGGAGCGATGCTCGCCCCCGCCACGGCGCACGCGGGAGGCTTCTACCTCCTCGAGCGTGGCACGCGTGGCCTCGGTCGAGGCGGCGCGCAGGTCGCGGGCGCCGAGGATCCTGGTGCCCTCTGGTACAACCCCGCGGGCCTCGGTTATGCGGGCGGTGGCTCGGGCGACGGGCGGCAGCGCGAGCAGTTCCTGATGGATGCGACGCTCACGCTGCTCCAGACGCAGTACACGCGCGTCGACAGCGGCGGGCAGACGCTGCCCACCGTGACCGGCAACGGCATGCCCCTGCCGATCCCGACCGTCGCGGGCACGTTCGACTTCGGCCTCTCCGACTTCACGTTCGGCATCGGCGTCTACGCGCCGAACGCGTCGCTGCTCGCGTGGCCCGAGTCGATCACGGTCGATGGCCAGGAGCGCGCGGCACCGCAGCGCTACTCGCTCCTCTCGATGGAGGGCAGCCTCATCGCGGGCTTCGCGATCGGCGGCGCCTGGCGCCCGATCCCCGAGCTCTCGATCGGCCTGGGCGGCGCGCTCATCTACGGCAGCTTCGCGGCGCGCACGACGCTCTCTGCCTGCGATGGGGCGATCTGCAGCTTCCCCGAGGATCCGGAGTACGACGGCGTCGCGCAGCTCACGTTCAACCCGATCTTCACGGGCATCGGCACCGCGGGCGTCATCTGGGATCCGGGGCCGGTGCGGCTCGGCTTCTCGATGATGACGCCGTTCGTCTTCTCGGGCGGCGCGAACATCCAGGTGCGTCCGCCGAGCGCGACGGCCTTCGAGGGAGCGTTCACGCGCACGCGTGACGGTGACTGCGCGGGCGTGAGCGACGAGGACATCGCGGCGGTGCGCGAGTCGGGCGGGACCCACCGCTGCGAGACGACCATCGCGGACTTCCGCCTCGACTTCCCGTGGATCCTGCGCCTCGGCGTGCAGCTCGATCTGATCGAGAACCTCGCGCTCGAGCTCGCGGTGGTGTGGGAGACGTGGTCGGTGCAGCAGGAGGCGACCATCGTCCCGCGCGACGTGTGGATCGTGGACTCGCTCGGCTTCCTCGACTTCCAGGTCGGTCAGCTGAACATCCCGCGCCGCATGAGCGACACCGTGAGCGTGCGCCTCGGCGCCGAGTACACGATCGACGACTTCATCCAGATCCGCGGCGGCGGTTACTTCGAGAACGGCTCGTTCTCGGACGCGTACCTCCAGGCCCTCACGATCGACAGCGACAAGCTCGTGTTCTCCGTCGGCGGCAGCGTCCGGGCGTTCGATGGTGTGTGGCTCGACGCGATGGTGGGCTACGCGCACCTGTTCCCGCGCAACGTGACCACGAGCCAGGTGCCGCAGCCGAACCCGATCCGACCCGCGCCGGCCGATCAGGTCTACGTGGGCAACGGCACCTACAACATGACCGCGCCGTTCTTCGGCGTGGGCGTGCGCGTCCTTCCGGACTGGTCGCCGGGCCCGGCGCCGGCGGCCGAGCCCGAGGTCACCGAGCCCGAGGTCGCGCCGGAGCCCACGCCCGACACGACCGTCGATCCGAACCGCCCCTGGTACCAGCAGGGCGATGCGGCACCGCCCGTCGAGCCCGCGCCCGCGCCCGAGCCCGAGGTGGCACCAGCCCCCGAGCCCGAGCCCGAGCCTGCGCCCGCCCGAGGGCGCGGCCGCGGACGAGGCCGCACGGGCACACGCGGAACCGGGCGACGCGCGCCGCGCTGACGAGGGGGAACGAGTCGATCGGCGCTTCCTTCGGACGTGCGTGACGCGCGGGGCGGGGTGCGATACGCGTCGCGCGTGAGCGAGCCGTCCACCGCGCCCGAGTCGCGTGCTCCCGTGCCCGACTCGGTGTCGTTCGGCGCAGCGCTCCGTGTGTGGGCGCGGATCGGGATGCTCTCGTTCGGTGGCCCTGCGGGGCAGATCGCGCTCATGCACGAGGAGCTCGTCGAGAAGCGGCGCTGGATCGACGAGCAGCGATTTCTCCACGCGCTGAGCTACTGCACGCTCCTTCCGGGGCCCGAGGCACAGCAGCTCGCGACGTACCTCGGCTGGCTCATGCACCGCACCCCGGGCGGTCTCGCGGCGGGCACGCTGTTCGTCCTGCCCGGCGCGCTCGTGATGCTCGTGCTCTCGGCGGTCTACGCGACGTTCCACGACGTCTCGTTCGTGGCGGGCCTCTTCGACGGCCTCGAGGCCATCGTGCTCGCGATCGTGATCCAGGCGCTCGTGCGCATCGGCCAGCGCGCGCTCCGCACACGCGCGCACGTCGCGGTCGCGGCGCTCGCGTTCGTCGCGCTCTTCGTGCTGGAGGTGCCGTTCCCGATCGTGATCGCGGGGGCGGCGCTCGTCGGCGCCGCGGGCTCACGTCTGGCGCCCGAGGCCTTTCCCGGGGCCACGCACGGTGCGGCGAAGGCGAAGAACGAGAGCCTCCTCGATCGCATGGCCGCGCGCGGCGAGCTCGCGCACGCGTCGCCGTCGGCCGCTCGCGCCGCGCGCGTGCTCGCGATCTCGCTCGCCGCGTGGAGCCTGCCCTTCGTGCTCGCGTACACGCTCGCGGGGCCAGGGTCGGTGTACTTCGCGGAGGCGAGGTTCTTCTCCGAGGTCGCGATGGTGACGTTCGGCGGCGCCTACGCGATGCTCGCGTACGTCGCGCAGCGCGCGGTCGACGACTTCGGCTGGCTCTCCGCCGACGCGATGGTG
>JBILLJ010000119.1:0-27685 GCA_044376125.1 Sandaracinaceae bacterium | reverse complement strand
CGCGGAGACGACGCCCGGTCCGCTGATCCTCGTCGTGCAGTTCGTCGGTTTCCTCGGCGCGCACGATCAGCCCGGATCCCTTCCACCGCTGCTCGCGGGCACGCTCGGCGCGCTCACGACGCTCTGGGTGACCTTCGTGCCGTGCTTCGCGTGGATCTTCCTCGGCGCGCCGTTCGTCGAGGCGCTCCGCGAGAACCGCATGCTCGCGAGCGCGCTCGGCACGATCACGGCGGCCGTCGTCGGCGTGATCCTGAGCCTCTCGATCTGGTTCGCGCTCCACGTGCTCTTCCACGACATCGAGGTCGTGAGGACCGGTCCGATGCGCTGGCTCGTGCCTGCGCTCTCGAGCCTCGATCCCGCGGCGCTCGTGATCGGCCTCGTCGGCGCGGCCTCGCTCTTCCTCCTGCGCTGGAGCGTGCTGCGCACGCTGGCGATCGGGGCGGTGCTCGGCGTCGCCGCGAAGCTCGCGCTCGGCTGAGCGCTCGCGTCAGAGCGACATGTCGATGCGCGCGCGTCCGCCGGTCGCCTCGCAGAACGAGATCAGGTAGCTGCTGTCGTCGACGCCGCCGAACACCCGGGCCCACGCCTCCGCGCGCGCGAGCGCGTCGGCGGACGGAGCACCGTCGGTGACGAGCACCATGGCGCCGCGCATCGAGCGGTCCTCCATCGGCATCGGCACGCGCTCTCCGCCCATCGCTGCGAGCACTTCGTCGACGGTGCGGGAGCGGATGCCGGCGCCGAGCGTGAACACGAGCTCGTTGGCGGCCTCGTCGAACGAGACGAAGTGACCCGTGTCGAGCAGCGGGATGGGGGAGGGGATCTCGGCCGCGGGGAGGAGGCCCATCAGGTAGAGCTCGAACGGTGCATACGGCAGCGCGTCACCGCCGTTCGAGCCAGGGTCGAACGCGGCCGTGCGTGCGTCAGTGCAGGTCGTGGTGGCGGTCGCGTCCGGCGCCGTGCAGCGCAGCGTCGCGGGGTCGAAGCCGCCGAGCTGCCCGTGCACCCCTGCCGCGCCCCAGTGCGAGTAGAACATCGTGTCCGCGTCGCGGCCGAAGCCGAGCGACGGACCGAGGAAGACGCCCCACGCATGCATGGTCTCGTGCAGCGTCGGACCGTTGGTCTGTGTGGCCGCGAGCTGGAGCGCGACGACGCCGCGGAGCGAGGGGTACGCGGCGTACTCGGGATCGGCGAACGCGCCGCCGAGGCCGATCTCCGGCAGATCCTCGTGTCGCACGGCCCAGTAGCGACCGATCGCGGCCTGGTCGGAGACGGGCGCTTCGGTGAGGAAGTAGACGAAGTCGTAGTCGCCCGGATGCGCCTCCCAGAACGCCGCGACGATGGAGGCGAGCGACGGCGAGGACTCGGCCTCGAGGAAGGTCGCGAGCGTCGCGGGCGCGCCTGCGAGATCGAGCCGCGCGGCGTAGGTGCCGGGCGCACGCGTGGGCGTGCAGTCGAACCGATCGCTCGGTGCGCCCGCGTCGGCGCCCGCGGCGTCGGTGCCCGGCGCGAGGGCCGCATCGACGAGGGGATCGTGCGCGTCGAGCGGGGGCGTCGCGGCGTCGGCGCCATCGGGTCCCGGGTCACACGCGGAGAGTCCGAGCAGAGCGAACGCTGCGATGCGCTTCATGGGTCCACGCTGCAACGGAACGCACGAGGTCCGCAAGCGTGCGAGCGCGAACGTGCGAGCGCGAGCGACCCCCGTGCGCCTCAGCGCTCGCGGAACAGGCTCCAGTCGAGGCCGAGCTTGCGCATGCGGGAGCGGAGCGTGTGCGGGTTGATGCCGAGCACGGCGGCGGTGCCGCGTGGGCCCTCGATGCGTCCGCGTGTGGCGCGCAGGGCGAGCGCGATGTGCTTCTTCATCGCCTCGTCGAGCGTGTCGATCTCGCCGCTGCTCTCCTGCGTGGTCGCGTGGTGGCCAGCGGCCGGCGCAGGCGCAGGCGAGAGACTCGCCCGCGCGCTCGAGGGACGCGACACCGCGCCGAGGGCGGCGGCCGTCTCGAGGCGCTTGCCGTGACCGAGGATCGCCGCGCGCTCGATGACCGCCCCGAGCTCGCGCACGTTGCCGGGCCAGTCGTACGAGGCGAGGAGCGCGAGGTCCTCGCTCGTCGGCACGAGCGGCGCGCCACCGAGCCGCACGCCCGCGCGCGCGGCGAAGTGCGAGACGAGCGGCGGCAGATCCTCGAGGCGCTCGCGCAGAGAGGGCAGCCGCAGCGGGAAGACGCTGAGGCGATACCAGAGGTCCTCGCGGAACGAGCCGTCCTCGACCATCCGGTGGAGGTCCCGGTGCGTCGCGGCGACGATGCGCACGTCCACGTGCAGCGTGCGCGCACCGCCGACGCGCTCGAGCGTGCCCTCCTGGAGGATGCGCAGGAGGCGCACCTGCGCGGGCAGCGAGAGCTCGCCGACCTCGTCGAGGAGGAGCGTTCCGCCGTCGGCGCGCTCGAACCAGCCCTGCTTGGCGGCGATCGCGCCCGTGAACGCGCCCTTCTCGTGTCCGAAGAGCTCGGAGTCGATGAGCTCCGCGGGGATGGCACCGCAGTTCACGCGCACCATCGGGCCTTCGCGGCGGGCGGAGCGCTCGTGGATCGCGCGCGCGATGACCTCCTTGCCCGAGCCGGTCTCGCCGAGGAGCAAGACGGGCACATCCGTCTGCGCGACCTGCGCGACGCGCTCCATCACGAGCCGCAGGCCCGCGTCCTCGCCCACGATGCCGTCGACGATCGAGCGACGCGACAGACGCGAGAGCAGCGCCCGGTTGTCGGCCTCCGCGGCCGCGCGGAGCCGATCGATGGTGTGGAGGCGTCGATCGTTCGCGAGCGCCGCCGCGAGTGGCTCGGTGAGGCGCGCGATGGTCTCGCGGGCATCGTCGTCGACCGCGTCGCGCAGCTCGATCAGCGCGAGGCCGGCGATGATCGCGTCGTCGAACAGAATCGCCGCCGCGATGCGCCCCTCGGACGCAGCGCGCCGCGGCGGGTGCGCGACGTCGGCCGTGGCCCAGGTGCTCGGATGCCCCGCCGCTGCGAGCGCGCGCAGCGTCGTGATCGCTTCGCGCTCGAGCTCGAGCCGACCTGCAGGCAGTCCGGTCATCGGCTTGCCCGCGCGGCCCATCGTCTCGGCGCGACCGCGTCCGGCCTCGAGCTCGATGCGGAGCACGGCGATCGCCTCGACGCGCAGACCGCGACGGAGGATCGGCAGCATGCGCTCGAGCGACTCGCCCACGTCGAGGTGTCGGCCGGCCTCGCGCCAGATCGCGAGCTCGAGGCTGTCCACCACGGGCTCGTCGGGATCGTTCACGCTCTCGGACACGCGGCCGCGCCGAGCAGGGGCCGTGCCTCGGCCGCGGCGACCCGTGGTGTGACCCGTCTTGGCCGTGTTTCGCGCCATGGCCGTGGAATATCACGGATCGTGGCCGCGACATTTCATGAACAACCGTGCGATGTCCTGGTGTCCCGTGGCTCTGCCTCGATTCCGTCGCGCGCGACGCGGCGGCACGTCGAGTGCGTAGCGCCGGCCCATGGCTCGAACGAACGCGCTCTCGTCCTCCGTGCTCTGGCTCTCGTGGATCGCGGGCGCGCTCCTCGTTCTGGGCTGCTCCGGCTCGAGCGCGGAGCCGAGCGCGAGCGGTGGCGCTGCGCGCCGCGAGGTCGAGCTGCTGCACGTCTCCTACGACCCGACGCGCGAGCTCTTCGAGGCCGTGAACGAGCGCTTCGTGGCCCGCGAGCGCGAGCAGAACGTGGACGTCACGATCCGCATGTCCCACGGCGGCTCCGGGCGACAGGCGCGGGCGATCATCGACGGCCTCGAGGCCGACGTCACGAGCCTCGCGCTCGCGTGGGACATCGACGCGCTCGTGAGGGAAGGGCAGCTCCTGCCCGACGACTGGGCGAGCCGCTCCCCGCATCGCTCGAGCCCCTGGTACTCGACGATCGTGTTCGTCACACGCCGGGGCAACCCGCGGGGCGTGCACGACTGGGGTGACCTCCTGCGCGGCGACGTCTCGGTGATCACGCCGAACCCGCGCACGTCGGGCGGCGCGCGCTGGACCTACCTCGCGCTCTGGGGCTGGGCGCTCCGTCAGGAAGGAGGAAACGAGGCGAGCGCGGAGGCCGCGCTGCGCGAGCTCTATCGCCGCGTGCCGGTGCTCGACTCGGGCGCGCGTGGCGCGAGCACGACCTTCGCGCGCAACGGCATCGGCGACGTCCTCCTCACGTGGGAGAACGAGGCGCACCTGCTCCTCGGCGAGCATGCGGCCGACGGCCTCGAGATCGTGACGCCTGCGAGCAGCATCCTGGCCGAGCCGCCCATCGCCGTCGTCGATCGCAACGCGGAGCGGCACGGCGTGCGCGACGTGGCCGAGGCCTACGTGCGCTTCCTCTACGAGGACGAGGCGCAGGAGATCGCGGCGCAGCATCACTTCCGCCCCCGGAGCGAGGCCGTCGCGGCGCGACACGCGGGCGAGCTGCCCTCGCTCACGCTCTTCACGATCGAGGAGGTCGCACAGAGCTGGTCGGCCGCGCAGGAGCGGCACTTCGCGGACGGCGCGCTCTTCGATCGCATCAGCGAGGGCCGCGCGGAGGCCGCGCCTCGATGAGCGCTCCTCGAGCGAGCGCGGTCGCGGTGCGGCCGCTGCCGACGCCGCGCCTGCCGGGCTTCCACGCCTCGCTCGCGATCACGCTGACGGTCGTGCTCGCGCTCGTCGTGGTGCCGCTGCTCGCGCTCGTGGTGGTCGTCTCGCGCGCCGAGCCCGCGCACGTCAGCGAGGTGCTCTTCTCGGACCGCACGCTCGCGGCCTATGGGCTCTCGTTCGGCGCGGCGATGCTCGCGGCTCTCCTGAGCGTCCCGATCGGGCTCGGGGTCGCGTGGACGCTCGTGCGCTACGACGTGCCGGGGCGCCGGCTCTGGGACGCGCTCGTCGATCTTCCGTTCGCGATGCCGACGGCCGTGTCCGGCATCGCGCTCACGCAGCTCTGGGGTCCGCGCGGTGCGTTCGGCGCGCTGCTCGCGCCGCTCGGTCTCGAGGTGGCGTTCACGCGCGCTGGCGTCGTGCTCGCGCTCGTCTTCGTGTCGCTGCCGTTCGTGGTGAGGACCGTGCAACCGGTGATCGAGTCGTTCCCGCGAGAGACCGAAGAGGCCGCGGCGTCTCTCGGCGCCGACCGACTCACCACGTTCCGTCGCGTGATCCTGCCCGCGCTGCGGCCAGCGCTCCTGGCGGGCGCCACGCTGGGCTTCGCCCGCGCGATCGGCGAGTACGGCTCGGTCGTCTTCATCGCCGGCAACGTCCCGTTCCGCACCGAGATCGCGCCGCTCCTCGTGCTCGTGCGCCTCGAGGAGTACGACTACGCAGGCGCGGCCGCGATCGCCACGGGCATGCTCACCGCCTCGGCGGCGATCCTCGTGATCCTCTCGCAGCGGGGCAAGGGGCTGCGTCATGGCTGACCTCCGAGCGGGCGAGGCGCGGGATCGTCACGCGCGCGAGCGACCTCGCGGGCTCGGTCTCGTCGTCGCGGTGGCGTCGATCTCCTCGCTCGCGCTGCTCGTGCTCGCGCCGCTCGCGGTGGTGCTCGTCGAGGCCTTCGCCGAAGGCGTCGGCACCTTCGCCGAGGCCGTGACCGACGAAGAGACCGTGTCGGCGCTCGGGCTCACGGTGCTCGTGGTCGCGATCGTCGTGCCGTTCCACACGGTGTTCGGCGTCGCGGCCGCGTGGCTCCTCACGCGGCAGGACTTCCGCGGCAAGGCGCTGCTCGGGACGCTCATCGATCTGCCCTTCACCGTGTCGCCCGTCGTCTCGGGCCTCCTCTTCGTGCTCCTCTTCGGCGCGCGCGGCTGGCTCGGGCCGTGGCTGCGCGAGCACGATCTGCGCATCGTGTACGCGGTGCCCGGCGTGGTGCTCGCGACGCTCTTCGTGACGCTGCCCTTCGTGGTGCGAGAGCTGGTGCCGACGATGGAGGCGATCGGGCGCGACGAAGAGGAGGCGGCCGCGAGCCTCGGCGCCTCGGGCTGGCAGATCCTCTGGCGTGTCACGCTGCCGCGCGTGCGCTGGGCGCTCTTCTACGGGTGCGTGCTCTGCGGCGCGCGGGCCGCCGGCGAGTTCGGGGCAGTGAGTGTCGTGTCCGGCCACGTGCGCGGCGAGACGAACACGCTCCCGCTCCACGTCGAGATCCTCTGGGGCGAGTACCACACGGCCGCTGCGTTCTCGGTCGCCGCGATGCTCGCCGCCAGCGGCCTCGTCACGCTCGTGCTCCGCGGCTTCCTCGAGCGCCGCGTGCGCGCGAGCAAGGTGCGCGCGAGCTCGGCCGCCGAAGCCAGCGCCGCGATCATGGCGCCGTCCGTCCCCTCGATCCCCACGAAAGGCGCGCTCTCGTGACGCTCGAAGCGAACCGGGTCTCCAAGTCCTTCGGCAAGCACAAGGCGCTCGACGACGTGAGCGTGAAGATCGCGGAGGGTGAGCTCGTGGCGCTGCTCGGTCCGAGCGGCGGCGGCAAGACGACCTTGCTCCGCGTGCTCGCGGGGCTCGAGTCGCCCGACGTGGGAGAGGTGCGCATCCGCGGGCAGGAGGTCACGCGCAACGGTCCGCACGCGCGCGGCGTGGGCTTCGTGTTCCAGCACTACGCGCTCTTCCGAGAGATGACGGTGTTCGAGAACGTGGCCTTCGGCCTCCGCGTGAAGCCGCGCGGGAGCCGGCCGGACGACGCGACGATCCAGCGGCGCGTGCACGAGCTGCTCGCGCTCGTGCAGCTCGAGGGGCTCTCGGGGCGACACCCCGATCAGCTCTCGGGCGGGCAGCGGCAGCGGGTCGCGCTCGCGCGTGCGCTCGCCGTCGAGCCGAAGATCCTCCTCCTCGACGAGCCCTTCGGCGCGCTGGACGCGAAGGTGCGCAAGGAGCTCCGCGGCTGGCTGCGGCGCCTGCACGACGAGCTGCACGTGACGACCGTGCTCGTCACGCACGATCAGGAGGAGGCCTTCGAGATCGCCGATCGTGTGCTCGTGATCCACGAGGGTCGCATCCACCAGGACGGCACACCCACCGCGCTCCTCACCGCGCCCGCGAGCCCCTTCGTCGCGGACTTCGTGAGCGAGAGCGCGATCGTGCACGGCACCGTCGGCGCCTCGGGGGTGATCGCCCTCGACGATCTCGCGCTCCTCGACGCGCCCGTCGGTGCACGCGTCTCGCTCAAGAAGGTGCACGTCAGCCGCTGAGGAAGAAGCTGCACGTCAGCCGCCGAGGCGCGTCGCCCACGTGGCGAGCGCCTCGGTTGCGGGACCCTCGGGGCCGTGGAACTCCTCGCGTCCATGGTGCTCCACGAACGTCGCGCGCGATGGGTGGCCACGGCGTGGCTCGCGGCGTCGTTCGCTCTCTCGGGCACGGCGTCCGCGCAGCGGGCCGCGCCGACGGGGGACGAGCTCGCCGCGCTCTTGCCCGCGCGCATCGGCAGCGCCCCACGCACCGACGCGACCGCGTACACGCGCTTCGCGACCGCTTCCTACGCGCTCGCGGGAGGTGCCTCCGCGACCGTTCAGCTCCACGAGGTCGTCGGCGAGGGCGTCGAGGCGTACCAGCGCGCGAGCTGTCCGAGCGTCGTCGTGCTCGCGGCCCGCGAGGCCTGTGTGCGGCCAGGCGTGGTGAGCACGACGGTGTCGTGGGTCCTCGACGACGCGATCCGCGTGAGCCTCGGCGCGCCCGACGAAGCGCGCGCACGTGCGCTGGCGCAGAGCCTCGATCTCGCGCCGTACGTGCGCCTCGCCGCCTCCCTGCGCTCGCGGCCGGCCGAGGCCCCCGCCGTGGAACGCCGTGCCGAAGCGGACGAGCGCGAGGAGGACGAACCCGGCATCGTCGCGGACGCGGCGCCCCCGCCCTCGACGCCCGCGGCCCCCACGCCGCGCCCGCGTGTCGTGTCCATCCCGCGCCTGGTCCTGCCGGAAGAGGCACGGGCCCGCGCGATCGAGGGCTCCGTCCTCGTGTTCGCCGACGTCGCCGCAGACGGCAGCCTCACCCGCGCGCGCGTCGTGCGGACCGAGCACGAGATCCTGAACGAGGCCGCGCTCGCGTGTGTTCGTGGCGCGCGCTTCGAGCCGGCGCGAGATGCGGGGGGGCGCGCGGTCGCTGCCAGCGCGGTCGTGCGCGTGCTCTTCTCGCTGGACTGATCCGAGCCTCGTCGCGCGGAGCGACCACGGCGCCAGCACGAGCGAGGACATGGACGAGTCGAGCTCGGCCGAGGTGATCGAGACGTGACTCGCGCGTGCACGCTCGCCGTTCCGTGCGCGCACCTCTACGGCATGGAGCGCACGCGAGAGCGACCGAGGCGCGTGACCGCGACGGAGCTCGGGCGACTCGAGGGACGCGACGTCGCGCTCGCAGCGGCCGCGTCGACGGTGGGCATCGACGTCACGCTCGCGCCCGTGCTCGCCGTGGACGACGGGTCGGAAGAGCTCGGTCTGGCAGGCGTGCTCGCGCGCACGCTCGGTCCGAGCGACATCGCGCGTCTCTCGGGAGCCGACATGGGAGCGAGCGTGCTCGCGGCGTGGACAGAGGAGCGACCTGGCCTCTTGGTCGTCCACCGGTAGGTCGATCTGCTCGGCGACCGTGCTCGCTCGCCTCACGCGACCGCGCGCATGGCCTTCCGCGTCGTGACGAGGCTTCCTGCACCGGTCGCCTCGAGCATGGTGTGCTCGTGGCTCTGCGCGAGGACGTCGCGAAGCGCCCGGCAGGTCCGAGGGGAGAGGCCCGACGCGTGATGGCTGTGGTTCGCGCCGGGAGGTAGCGGAGATCGTGGCGGCGTTCGCGTCTCCCGTCCTCGATGTGTGCTCCGACCGTGTGGGTGACGACGCCGTCGCGATCGAGATCCGCTGCCGGTACTCCGAGCGTGTCTGCGAGACGACTGCCGGATGTGGCTCGACCATCTACGGGCGGACACCGAGCGGCGCGAGCGCAGAGCGTCGCAGCGCTCGCCGCGAGCCTCGCGCAAGAGACCGACGCGACCCTCCGCGACGTGCTCGGCCTGCCGGACGCGACGCGCGGGATGGAGCTCCTCTCGGCGCTGGCGTGAGACCGCGCTCGTTCAGCGCGAGCGCGCGCCTTCGGCGATGGTCGCGTCTTCGTGGGCGGGGCCGGGTGCGCTGCGGAGCTCGGTGTCGTCCGAGCTCTCGGCCGCACCCGCCGCGATGAGGCGCTCGAGCGTCGCGACCAGGCTCGGGTTCTGCGTCGGTCGGAGGTGTCGATCGGTCTCCGCGCAGTGGAGGAGGAAGCCCACGCGATCGGCCTCGGCGAGCGCGACGCGCGCGCTCGCCTCGTGGAGGAGGCCCAGCATGCTCGGGATGTCGAGGGCCTCGGCGAGCGCGAGCGCGGGCGCGAGCGTGGCCTTCGCCTCGCTCGTGCGGCCGAGCGCGAGCAGGCCGAGCGCGCGGACCCGTGCGACGCGCAGCCGCGGCAGCACGATCGCGGCGTCCGCCTGCTCGTCACCGACGCGGGTGACCGAGTCGCACTCGGCGATGGCGCGCTCGGCATGCCCGGCGGCGAGCTCGGCCTCCGCGAGGGAGCTGCTCATCCACTGCCGCATGAGGAGATCGCGCGGCGCCAGATCGCGCACCGCCGGCCGCAGGAGCTCGCAGGCCTTGTCGGCCTCGCCGCGCGCACGGAGGAGATCTCCGCGCGTGCAGGTCACGCGGGCCTCGACGCGGAAGCCCTGCGCGACGAGGCGCTCGAGCTCTTCGAGCGAGCGCTTGAGCCCGTCGACGTCGCCCGTGAGCGCGTAGGCCGGGTGCGCGAAGTAGAGGAGCTGCACGTCGGTCGACCACGAGCCAAGCGCGAGGCTTTCGGGCTCCATCGCCCGCTCGATCGACTTCGCGAGCGCCTCCTCGCCGCGGTAGCGGTGCTTCACCGCGCGCGTCGCCTGCGCGACGAGGCGGTAGTAACGGAAGCCGAGCGCATCGAGCTGCGCGAGATCCTCGTCGAGGCGCGGATCGAACTGGTTCACGTCGAGGAGCACGCGGAGGCCGCGCGCCGCTGCCTCGGCGAAGCGCCGCTCCACCGTGGAGATGGGCGCGAGGGTGTCGGTGCGGAAGACCTCGATCGCGACTCCGAGCCGCTCGCTGGCGCGCTTCAGTCGACCGAAGAGCATGTCGGGCATCGCGTTCACGACGGCGTGCACGCCCTCGGGCATGCGACCTCGGAACGCGCGGAGCGGCTCGACCATGTGCGCGAGCGCGAGGAGATCGTCGCCGCGGTTCTCCGCGTTCGCGAGGCCACACGCGTAGGCGTGGCTCAGCGCGAAGAGGAACGCGGCGCGGTCCGGCGTCGGCCCACGCGCGCCGCGGCCGAAGACGAGCTCGATGCGGCAGAGCCAGCGCAGCGTTCCCCACGCCACACCGATCACGGCGCCCAAGAGCGGCCCGATCCAGTGCGAGAGGCGGCTCGCCGTGTCGAGGCCACAGTGCCGTCGATAGCCCTCGACCGCAGCGAGCGCGTGGCGCGAGCCCACCGCGCGGTCGGACACCCAGCCCGCCGCGAGCAGCATCCCGCGAAGGCCCATCGTCTCGGCCTCCGGCGCGCCGCGCGCGAGGCGGATCTCGAGGGCCTTCTCGAGCGGCGCGATGCAGTCCGAGAGCGCCTGCGCCTCGTAGAGCCGATACCCCGCGCGCCCGAGGTGGTGCGCGCCTCGATCGAGCTCTCCGCCGTACACGAAGTGCCAGCCCACCTCCGCCTCGCGGCCGGGATCGTCGATGAGGCGCGCGGCGAGCTCCTCGGCGAGCGCGAGGTCGAGGCGCTTCCTGCGCGCAGCGGCGAGGGAGCGGAGCACGGCCTCGCGCAAGCCGTCGTGGCGGAAGCGATAGCCCAGACCATCGCCGATCACGATGCCCTCGCGCCCGAGCTCGTCGAGCGCGACGAAGAAGCGCGCCTCGGGGAAGGTGCCCGCCTCGCGCAGCGCGACCGCGTGCAGGAGCTCGATCGTCCGCTGCCCACCCGCGACGGCCAGGAGCTCGGCCACCGCGAGCGCGTCCGCGCCGAGGCGCAGGATGCGCTGATCGAGCGTCGCCGCGAGGGTCGCGTGCCGGCCGGTCTGGAGGGCGTTGGTCTCGGTCGGGATCGTCCAGCTGCCGTCCACGTAGCGGATGACATCGGTCTCGACGAGCGCGCGGATGAGCTCGGTGGTGTGGAGAGGGCTGCCGCCGGTCCGCGCGTGGAGCACCTGCGCGACGCGCCCCACGTTCGGCACGTCGCCGAAGAACGAGCGCACGAGCTCCTCGACGTCCTCGGGGCGCAGGCCCCCGAGCTGCATCCGCGCGCCGCGGCGCGCGAGCGACTCCACGGCGATGGCCGCGCGCGTCGGCTCTCCGGTGCGCCGCGCGACCACGAGCGTGATCGGCACGTCGCGGAGATCGTTCGAGAGGGCCGCGAGCACGGCGGCCGAGGCCTCGTCGGCGCGCTGCACGTCGTCGACGAGCACGCAGAGCGGCGCGTGCGTGGCCCACGCGCGGAGCCACCCCGACATCGCGGCCTGCACGCGCAGGCGCTCCTCGGCCGGATCGAGCGTCGCGCCGCCCGCCTCGCTTGCGCGCAGCCCGAGGCGCGGGAAGCGGCGCGAGAGGATCGGTGCGAACGAGGCCGCCGAGCGTCGCGCGCTCTCGGGCGCGACCGTCATCGCGGCATCGACCAGCTGCGAGAGCGCCCCGTAGGGCGCGGGCGGCGCGGACTCGCACGCGGCCTCGAGCACGGTCCCGTCCTCGAGCTTCGCCTCGATCGCGATCTCGCGGAGCAGGCGGCTCTTGCCCGTGCCCGACTCGGCATCGACGAAGAGCACCGAGCCGCTTCCTTCGCGCGTGCTCCGGATGATCGCGCGCGCGGTCTCGAGCTCGCGCGAACGCCCCACGATCGAGGCGCTCGCGAGGTAGCCGCGCCGGACCTCGTTCGACGGCAGCGGCGGCAGGTCCGCGATGGCCTTGAGGCGATCGATGATCTCGCCCGCGCTCGCGGGCCTCGCGAGCGGATCGAGCGCGATCGCCGACATGACGAGCTCGTCGAGCGCGCGCGGGACCTCCGGTGCGAGCATCGAGGGCGGCGGTGGAGGCGTGCGCCACGCGCGCTCGAGGTGCTCGATGCCGCGCATGCCGTACGGCGCGCGAGTCGTCAGCATCATGTAGGCCAGGGCGCCGAGCGAGTAGAGATCGGTGCGCCCATCCACGGGCAGACCACGCGCGTTCTCGGGGGCCATCGTCGAGGGCGTTCCCGCGACCTCGCCCGGCATGCCGACGTTCACGAGCACGCCGAAGTCGAAGAGCTTGGCGCGTCCGTCGCTCGTTCGTCGCACGTTGCGCAGGCCGAGGTCGCGGTGGACGAGCGAGCGCGCGTGCAGGAGCGCGAGCGCGGACGCGACGTCACGCAGGAGCGCACAGGCCTCTCGGTAGGGCACCTGTCCGAGGTGCCGGAAGTCCTGACCGTCGAGCAGCTCCATCGTGTAGAAGGCGCCGTGCCGATCACGGCCGTAGTCGAACGCCTTCACGATGCGAGGGTGATCGAGCGAGACGAGCGTGTGGTACTCGCGACGGAACCGGATCTCGGCGCGCCCCGAGGTCGTCGCGTCCCCGTGGAGCACCTTGAGCGCGACGTCGGTGCCCGTGGAGGCGTCGCGCGCGACGTACACCGCGCCCATGCCGCCTCGCCCGAGCAGCGAGGTCACGGTGTAGCGCTCAGCGATCTTGACGCCGATCAGGTCCAGGAGCGTCTCGTGGGCAAGGGGGGCACGTGGGCCACGGCAGAGCTGGCGCCCGGGCGCGAGGCTGCCAAGTGTCTCGCGGGACGGCCGCGGAGAGAACCCATCACGCGGTACGCTGTGTCCGGCACGTGCCGCGCCCTCCAGGCCCGCCGCGAGACGCTTCTCGCGGCCCGCCACGGCTCGACGGGGTGCGCCGCGAATCCCGCCTCATGCTCCGACGCACGCTCCACCGCTACACCGACCTCGCGCTGACCACGCTCCTTCGCAGCATCCGGCTCTACGAGGACGGGTTCGGCGATCGGGCCTCGCTCGAGCGACTCGTGGAGGCCGTGCGCGTCACGCGTCGCGACGACCCGCTGCCCGCCCTCGAGCTGCGCTGGGGGCGCGTCGAGCGATCGAGGCGCGTCATCGAGCGTCACGCGCGCTTCGTCTCTCCGGCGCCCGAGCTGCCGGAGGAGAGCCGTGAGGGTCACCTCGTCTTCCTCGAGCCCGCGCACCTCGATCCCGCCGCGCGCCCCGACGTGGTCGTCCTGCTCGCGATGACCGGTGAAGAGGGCTACCTCGCGCGCCGGCGCTTCGCGTCGTCGCTGATCGACGCCGGCCTCGCGGTGCTCGTCCTCGAGAACGCGTTCTACGGCGCGCGACGGCCGCGCGGGCAGCTCGGCCCGTCGCTCCGCACCGTGCGCGATCAGTTCGCGATGAACTACGCGACGGTCGTCGAGGGCCGCGCGCTCGCGGCGTGGCTCCGCGAGCGCGGCCACCCGCACACGGTGCTCTCGGGCTACAGCCAGGGCGGCATCATGGCGGCCTTCGTCTCGGCGCTCCTTCCGTTCGAGACGGCCTGCGTGCCGCGCGGTGCCGGCGCAGCCGTCGAGGCGATCTTCACGCGAGGGGCGCTCTCGCGCGCGATGCGCTGGGACAAGCTCGCGGCCGAGCTCGGCGGGCGCGACGAGGCGCGCCGCTACTTCGAGCAGTGTCTTTCGCCGGTGCGCGTCGATCGGCATCCGCCGCCGCTCGCGACGCGCGCGTGCGTGATCGTCGGCGCGCACCACGACGCGTTCGTTCCGCCCGGAGAGGCCGCGTCGCTCCACCGACACTGGCCCGGCTCGGAGCTGCGCTGGGACGACGCGGGGCACGTCACGGCCGCGGTCTTCGCGCAGCGCGCCCACCAGCGCGCCATCCTCGACGCGCTGGAGCGGCTCCGCCGCGGGACGTGACGGTCCGCGCGGCGTCTCTGTGGACGGGTCGTGCTGCATGCACTGCGTGACGGTCCCGCCTGCGTCTTCGCACAGCGGGCGCGGTGAGTCGTTGGGAGTGGACCGAGCGTGTGTAAACCCAGTTTGACACGTTCCAACCCCGTCCTCCGAGGCCGCATGCGCGTGATGCTCGTTCACCCCAACTACCACTCTGGTGGCGCGGAGATCGCTGGCACCTGGCCGCCGGCGTGGGCCCCCTACCTGGCGGGCGCGCTCCGCAAGCGCGGGTACCACGACATCGTCTTCGTCGACGCCATGACCGACCACCTCGACGACGCGGCGGTCGCGGAGCGCATCCGCGCCGTGCAGCCGGACGTGATCGGCGTCACGGCCATCACACCGTCCATCTACAAGGCCGAGCGGGTGCTCGAGATCGCGCGCGAGGTCCACCCGAGCGCGCTCCGCGTGCTGGGTGGCGTGCACGCCACGTTCATGTTCCAGCAAGTGCTCTCCGAGGCGCCGTGGATCGACGCGATCGTTCGTGGCGAAGGGGAGGAGATCTTCGCGGCGCTCGTGCGCGTCGTGGCGGAAGGTCGATGGGTCGAGCAGCGGCGGTCGATCGCGGGTCTGGCATTCCGCGACGGCGACGAGATCGTCGCCACGCCCGCCGCCCCGACGGTCAAGGACCTCGACTCGATCGAGGCCGACTGGTCGATCCTCTCGTGGGACAAGTACCAGTACGTGCCGCTCGGCGTGCGTGTCGCGATCCCGAGCATGGCGCGGGGCTGCCCCTTCACCTGCTCGTTCTGTTCGCAGTGGAAGTTCTGGCGAGACTACCGGGTCCGCGATCCGAAGCGTGTCGTCGACGAGATCGAGCGCTTGGTCGAGGACCACCAAGTGGGGTTCTTCATCCTCGCGGACGAGGAGCCGACCATCCACAAGAAGAAGTTCGTCGCCTTCTGCGAGGAGCTCATCGCGCGCGGCCTGCCCGATCGCGTGAAGTGGGGGATCAACACGCGCGTCACCGATGTGATCCGCGACCGCGACCTCCTCGGTCTCTGGCGCAAGGCGGGGCTCGTGCACGTCAGTCTCGGCACCGAGGCGGCGGCGCAGCGCAAGCTCGACCGGTTCAACAAAGAGACGCAGGTCGATCAGAACAAGGAGGCCATTCGCCTCCTCCGCGAAGCCGACATCTTCACCGAGGCGCAGTTCATCGTGGGTCTGGAGAACGAGACCGCGGAGACACTCGAAGAGACCTATCGGATGGCCTGGGACTGGCAGCCTGATCTGGCCAACTGGTCCATGTACACGCCCTGGCCGTTCTCCGACCTCTTCCAGGAACTCGGCGACAAGGTCGAGGTCTACGACTTCGAGAAGTACAACTTCGTCACGCCGATCATGAAGCCGCAGGCGATGGAGCGCGGAGAGCTCCTCGACCGCGTGATGAGCAACTATCGGCGCTTCTACATGCAGAAGGCCCTCTTCCACTATCCGTGGCGAGGCACCGGGTTCCGCCGGAAGTACCTCCTGGGATGTCTCAAGGCGTTCCTGCGCGCGGGCGTGCAGCGAACGTTCTACGACCTCGGGCGGGTGGGCTACTGGGGGCCTCAGACGCGAGACAAGGTGGACTTCCAGTTCGATCGGTCACGGGCCATCGCGCCCGCCCAGCTCGAGGCCTGGAACACCATGCATGCACGGCACCGGAAGGCCGAGCGGGCCAAAGCGATCCAGGCGCAGCGACGCGAGAGCGTGCTCGCGTGTGGCGGCGGCACCGAGCAGCTCGACGACGCCGCGCTCGATCGACTCGCCGCCGCTCCCTCCACCGCTTCGGCAACGAACGGCGCGCGCGAGCCCGCTCGGAGGCTGCCTGTCCTCCCTTCGTGAGCCGTCCGGCGGGGCCGACGGGCGTGTCGGGCCCAACGCCGTGATCCAGCTCGGCGAGGCGCTGCTCGCTCGCGGGGCGATCGATCTCGCGCGCGACGTGTATGCGCACGCGGGCCACGTGGAGTGGCTCGATCACCCGCCCGAGGTGCGCGTCGAAGAAGCGGCGGTGGCACGCCTCCACGATGCGCTGAGGACGTGCGCGAGCCCGCTCGAGGCCGAGGCCATCGCCCGCGATGCGGGAGATCGCACGGCCCTCTACCTGCTCGCGCATCGGATACCCAAGCCTGCGCAAGCGCTCCTGTCCGTCGCGCCGCGACGTCTGGCGACGGCGCTCCTGCTCCGCGCGGTCGCCGCGCATGCCTGGACCTTCGTCGGCTCCGGGACGTTGCGTGCGCACGCCGGCGACCCCGCCATCGTCGAGATCGTCAGCAATCCTCTGCAGCGGTGCGCTGGCGCATCGAGGCCGGCGTGCGTCTGGCACGAAGCGGTCTTCACGCGGCTCTTCCGCGCTCTGGTCGATTCCCAGATGGAGGTCCGAGAGGTGACGTGCCGCGCGCTCGGTCGAGGGGATGTGTGCCGCTTCGAGATCGGTGCACGGCTCACGAACATGCGCTCGTGACCTCGCGCGGCCGGGCGCCCGAAACGGTGACGTCTGCTCCCAGCGGCACTGTCGCGATGAACGGGCTCGGTGCATGCTGCGGGCTGCGTGCGCACCCGTCTGATCGACGACGAGCTCACGTCCGTGCTGACGCTGCTCGAGGAGCACCGCGTCGTGACGCTCGTGGGCCTGCCTGGCGTGGGCAAACGCGCCCTCGCGGACGAGGTGCACGAGCGCTGTGGCGTGGCGATCGTCGGGCCGGGCGATGCGCCGAAGCCCGACGGGCCGGCGCTGCGGCTCCTCGACGCCCCGACCGGTGAGGCCGACGAGGTTCCCTTCTGGGTGCGGCCGCTGCCGTTGCCGCCGCGCGCGGCCGCTGCCGACACCGTGCTCGCGTGTCCCTCCGTACAGCTCTTCGTGCGAGCCGCCATTCGCGCGGGCGCCGAGCTCGGGCCGCTCGAGGGGCATGTGTCCGCGCTCGCGAAGATCGCAGAACGCGCTTCGGGGTTGCCGCTCGCCCTCGAGATCGCGGCGTCGCTCGCGCCGGTCCTCTCGCTCGAGGACGTGGCGCGCGCGCTCGAGCGGCCAGCGCACGTCGCGGGCGCCACCAAGGGCACGCTCGCGGCAGCGTACGCACCCATCTTCGCTGCGCTGGCGGCGGACGAGGTGGCGCTGCTCGTTCGGCTCTCGCCGCATCGGGTGGGCCTGGCCATCGGCATCGAGGACGCGCTCGGTCCGGCGCGTGGTCTGGCGAGGCGTGCGCTCATCGAGCGAGTGGAGCTTCCCTGGGAGACGAGCTCTTGCTTTCGTGTGCCCGAGCTGGTCGCGGCCCTGGCCCTCGAGCTGTGTCCACGGGACCTCACCGAGGCGGCGCGTCGCGCTCACGCGCTCGCGATCGAAGAGCGGTTGCATACGGAGTCTCGCGCCGCCTGGTCGGGCGCGAGACCGATGGGCGGGAGCTTCGTCCTCGAGCACGACGGCGACGTGGAGCTGCTCGTGTCGCATGCGCGAGAGCGCGCGGAGCCCGACCTTCGTCGCGCTGCCGCGTCGGCCGCCCTCGAGCTCGGCCGAGCTGGCGCGATGGAGCCGCAGCTCGCCCGCATCGAGTCGGCGTTCGCCGCCCACGGCGATCCCGAGATCGAAGCGCGCGTCGCGATCGAGCGGGCGGGGCTGCTTCTTCGCTCGGGGCGCGGCGAGCGCGCGGCAGCGTCGATCGCTCGCGCCCGAGCGGCGCTCGCGGACTGGACACCGAGTCCTGGAAGACCCGGCCAAGAGCTCGAGACCGAGCTCCTCCTCGTCGAGGGGCTCTTCCTCCGCGAGGTGCGCCGGGACTACGGCGCGGCGCGCGCGGCGCTCGAAGGAGCCGCGAGGACTGCCGACCCTCTCCTGCGCGCGAAGGCACTGCTCCTCGCGGGCGGCACGGCGACGTGGGCCGAGCGGCACGGCGCGGCGATCGCCGCCTTCGAGTGGGCACGGGCGGCGCTCGAGGGGATCGGCGCTCCCCGGATCGATGCGATCCTCGCGACGAACCTCGCGATCGCCTGGATCGGGCACTGGCCGATGCGCTGCGGAGAGCCGCGCACGCTCCTGCTCGAGCGTGCCCGATCGGCGGCCGCAGCCTTCGAGCGGCTGCGAGACACGCGCAGCGCAGGAGTCGCCCACCAAGCCGCCGCGCTCACGCTCACGACCCTCCTCCGTTTTCGGGAGGCGCGGGTCGAGCTCGAGGCCATGCGAACACGCGTCGTCGAGGTCGGCGATCGACGCTACGAGCTCGTGGCCACGGTGAACCTGGGCGACACCGCGCTCGCGTTGGGCGAGCTCGTGGACGCGCGTGAACACTACGCGAGCGCTCGCGCGCTCTCGGCCGAGCTCGGCGACCGCTTGCTCTCGGCGGTGACCATGGCTTCGCAGGCGGACCTGGCCTGGGAGCGGGGAGAACGAGCGCTCGCGCTCGATGCGCTGGGCGCTTCGCGAGGGATCTTGGAGCAGACCCACGAGCACGCGGCTCGCCTCGCCCTCGTGCTCGCCGCGGAAGCGGCCCTCGGCCCCCCGCAGGATGCCGAGGAGCGGTTCGAGCGCGCGGCTCGGCTCGTCGAGGATCCCGACGACGCCCACCACCACGCCGTGCGTGTCGCAGCGGCTCGCTCCTCGTCGACGTGGAGCGACGGCGGGTGTTCGCACCCGATGGCCGCTGGCGCGATCTCTCCAAGCGAGAGCGGCCGTTCGCGGTGCTCGTGGCGCTCGCCGAGGCAGCGGAGCGCGGCGCGCGCCTCCCGACCGCGACCCTCGTCGAAGCCCGCTGGCCGGGTGAGCGCATGCTCGCAGCGGCAGGAGCGAACCGCGTCTACGCAGCCACATCGCTGCTGCGCAAGCAGGCGGGCCTCGGCGATTGCCTCGAGAGCGACGGCGAGGGCTACGGGCTCGCCGCCGGTCTCGAGGTGATGGTCTTCCGCGACCGCTGAGGGCGGTGCCTCGTCGAGGTGGCCAGTTGGACTGGCAGTGTCGTCCGTTGGACTGGCAACGTGGTCTTGCCCTGCGGCGTGGTCCGTTGGACTCGGCGGCTCAGCTGGACTGGGCGGCTCAGCTGGACTGGGGCGCTCAGCTGGACTGGGCGGCTCAGCTGGACTGGGCGCTCAGCTGGACTGGGCGGCTCAGCTGCACTGGATGAGCTCGCTCGGGTCGCCCCCGTGACGCAGCAGCGCCTCGGCGCAATCGGGCGCGACGTCGCGGCAGAACACCAGCGCGCTCGGGTCGTGCCGCGCTCGGAGGAGCGCGTCGGCACAGCGGGGCTCTGCGCCCTCACAGAACATGAGGGTGTCTGGGGGATGACCCATCTCGAGCAGCGTTCGACGGCACTCTGGGACGATCGTCATCATCGGACCCGTCGGCCCGACTCCGTTCGAGATCGTGAGCGTGTACGGCAGCGGGTCGGGGCCGCGGTAGTTGCCGACGAACACGTGGTAGGCGCCGGCCGGAAGCCAGCCCTCGATCCGTGGACTGAGGCCGCCTGCGCCATCGTCGTTGCACCAGACGCCACCATCGGGCGCGACGATCGCGAGCGTCGCATCGCCCGCAGACGGTGCCTCGATGCGGACGTGCGGGACGTCGCCGCGCAAGACGATCGTGTGTTGCGGCGCCGTGGGAAACCACCCGGGACAGCCGCCAGGGAGCCCGAGCGATTCGGCTCGCGCCGGCCCACCCGCCATGCCGGGGCGGCGCTCGTCGCCGAAACCGGGCGCGACGCGGAGTGCTCCCGGCTCTCGTTCCGCGATGGCGGCATCGAACGCAAAGCCCGGGACGCTGACGTAGACCGATGGTCCTTCGAGGCGAGGCGCGACGGCGCGAACCTCCGCCTCGATCCGTCGCTCGCGGGCCGTGTCCGCCTCGGCCCGCGCACGCTCGGCGGCGAGGCGCTCGGACTCGAGACGCGCCCGCCGCTCACGCTCGGCTTCTTCGACGCGAATCGCCTCGGTGCGAGCGATCGCCTCGGCGGCTTCCCGCGCGGGGCGCGCGAGCTCGCCCTCGATGCTCTCCGCCAGATTCCGCAGCAGAGCCTCATAGCGGCGAGACACACCAACGTCCTCGAGCGGCAGGCCGGTCGAGCTCGCGTAGTCGATCGCGACGTGCTCCCCGTCGTACGCGACCACGATGTGGAGAACGGTCCCCCGCGACTCGAGCCGAAGAGAGAGGCGCCCGGGTTCGAGCCCTTCGACGACGTAGCGGCGCGCTTCGGCGGCGCGCAAGAGGGCTGCCTCCACATCGCCGATCGCCTGGGTCGGACGCACGACGAGGGTGGTCGTCGGGGGTGCGAACGTGACGACCTCGCCACCGCCGGTGGTCTCGCCGGTCACGTAGCGGGGGCCGCGGCAACCGAGCGCACACGTCAAGGAGAGCAAGAAGATCGAGCCGATGAACCGTCGTGTCATGGGTCCTCCGCGCGGAGCGACGGACCGCTGCCCAGCCTCATTGAGTCCTTCGGGCTCGATTCAGGACGATTCAGGACGATGCAGGACGATGCAGGACGACGCACGCGCCCCTCTCCGTGTGGCGACTTCGCCCGCCGAGGACATGTGCGAGCCCGCTCGAGGCCGAGGCCATCGCCCGGATCGATGGGGCTCGGAATCGCTCGAGATCAGGGCGCGCTCGTGCGTGGCGCGGTCACCTCGCCGGGGCTCGAGTTGCGGGGCGCGAGGCTCGGCAGGCCGCGGGTGATCCACGCGAAGACGGGGCTCGTCGCGAACGTCGTGACGAGGGCCATGAGGACCATCATCGCGAAGAGCGTCGGCGAGAGCACGTGCATGTCGAGGCCCACGTTGAGCACGATGAGCTCCATCAGGCCGCGCGTGTTCATGAGGATCCCGAGCCCCGAGGACTCGCGCCAGCCCAGGCCCGAGAAGCGCGCGGCCACCAGCGTGCCGCCGAACTTGCCCAGCGTCGCGACACCGATGATGGCGCCGACCATGAGCCAGTCGCCTCCGCTCGAGACGAGACCGATCTGCGTCCGCATGCCCGTGAACGCGAAGAAGACGGGCAGGAACATCACCACGACCACGTCCTCGAGGCGGTGGCGGACCTCGGCCGCGAGGCGACCCTCGTGCGGCAGGAGCGCGCCCACGAGGAAGGCGCCGAAGAGGGCGTGGATGCCGATGGCCTCGGTCGCGACCGCAGAGATCAGCAGCGCCGCGAAGACGACCGCGAGCACGTCGAGCGAGACGGGACCGGTCTTCTTCTCCTCGTGCGCCGCGAGCTTCGCGAGGAGCGGGCGCGCCACGAGCAGCATCACCGCGACGTAGACGCCCACGGACACGAGCGTGACGAGCGTGCCGTCGAGCTGCGCGGAGGCCACGCCCGAGACGAGCGCGAGCAGGCACCACGCGGTCACGTCGTCGACGGCGGCGCAGGCGATGGCCGTCGCGCCGAGCGGCGTGTGCTGGATGCGCCGGTCGCTGAGGATGCGCGCGAGCACCGGGAACGCGGTGACCGACATCGAGACGCCGACGAAGAGCGAGAAGGTCGTGAACGAGACGGCGTCGTTCGAGTAGCGGGGATAGAGCGCGAGCGCGAGCACGGTGCCGAAGAAGAAGGGCGCCACGATGCTCGCGTGCGAGACGGCCATCGTGGCGTGAGAGCTGCCGCGGAGAAGGCGCGCGTCGAGCTCGAGGCCGACGAGGAACATGAAGAGGACGACGCCGATCTTCGCGACGATGCCGAGATACGGCGCGACGTCGGCCGGCAGGAGAAAGGCCGCGGCCGCGGGCGAGATCGCGCCGAGCGCCGAGGGACCCAGCAAGAGGCCCGCGACGATCTCGCCCATGACGGGCGGTTGCTCGAGCACCCGCTCGAAGAAGGCGCCGAGCGCGCGCGCGCACACGACGATCACGGCGAGCGCGAGCAGCACGTGCCAGAGCAGGCTCGAGTGCGCGGCGGTCGCTACGACGCCGACCTCACCCTCGGCCGCCGGTGCGACCAGCGCTTCGCCCGCGTGTCGGATCAGGCCGAGGTAGAGCCCGACCGCGACGAGCAGCATCACGGTGTACGCCGCGAGCGTCGCGAGCGCGCTGCCGCCGCCGAGCAGCGGGCGCTCGTCGTTCGACGGAGCCGGGCCCGACATCAGAGGGACCCCACGAGCGCCTTGAGGCGGCGGAGGCGGTGCACGTCGACGCGCTGCGCGCCCTTGCGGCTGAGCGGATCGGACACGACGAGCGAGGCCTCGCGCAGGACGCGCAGGTGCTCGGACACGGTCGACTGGGCGAGGCCGAGCGCCGCCACGAGCTCGGCGACCGTCGCGCCCGTCTCGTTGCGTCGGAGCAGGCGCAGGATGTGGACCCGTGCGTTGTGCCCGAGGGCCTTGCCCGCGAGCGCCAGCTCACGGTCGGCCTCCGGGCCCTCCACGGGCCGCGCGTCGAAGGCCTCCTCAGCGTCGCGACGGGGCTCCGCGTCGCGACGCGCGTTCATCGGCTTCTTTCGATGTGTGGCCATGGCGCCGCCCGAACTTCGATGGCGAATGGCCGTCGCGCAAGGAGCATCGTGTATCGGCGATGGAGCGGGGTGCCTCCCGAATCGTCGAGCGGCGATGAAGGTAGTCGCGTCGGGGCTCGCGGTGGCGCGGTTCGGGCCCGACGAAGCGACCGCAGCGCCGTCGAGGTACCTTCCTCGGCCCTCGAGTCTCCCGGGCCGCCAGGAGATGTGAGGGGCAGGGCCGTGTTCCGTCACGGCGAGGCGCGATGGGGGCGGGTATGGTCGCGGAATCCATGCGGCACGCGGACTGCTAGATCGCAGAGCCATGCGTCGCGCTTCGCTCGGGTCGGCTGTGATCGTCTGCCTGGTTCTGCCGTGCGCCGCGTTGGCGCAGGAGGCGGGCGGCTCGACACCCGATGTCGCGAGCACGACGGACGCGAGCACGACGGAGGCGGGCACGACGGACGCGAGCACGACGACGGCGAGCACGACGGACGCGGGCACGACGGACGCGAGCACGACGGACGCGAGCACGACGGACGCGGGCACGACGACGGCGAGCACGACGGACGCGAGCACGACGGACCCGAGCACGAGCACGACGACGGCGAGCACGACGACGGCGGCCTCCGCGAGCGCAGCGCCGAGCGCGGTGACGAGCGTCGCTCCGACGCCCGCCACGCGCGCGAGCACGCCCGGCACGCTCTCGTTCGAGCCTGGCCGCGGCTTCACGCTGCGCTTCGGGGACGTCTTCTCGACGAACCTCCAGTCACGCATCCAGCTCCGCACCACGTTCGCCGTGAGCGGTGACGACGGCGACCCCGCGACCGCGGTGCCGGGCCCGACGAACGAGACGCAGGTGCGCACGCTGCGCCTCTGGCTGCGCGGCAACGTGATCGACCCGAACCTCCGCTACGGCATCCAGCTCGCGTTCGGCGCGAACGACTTCGAGGCGGGCAACGCCTCGCCCATCTTCGATGCGTACTTCGAGCTCACGCACCTGCGCGACCTGAACGTGCGCGTGGGGCAGTTCTTCGTGCCCTTCGATCGTGCGCGCACGATCCGCGAGTTCGCGCTCCAGAGCGTCGATCGCGCGCAGGTCGTTCGCGAGCTCACGCTGGACCGCGACGTGGGCGTGGTGCTCCAGTCGCAGGACCTCTTCGGCCAGGGCGGGCGCTTCGGCTACCACGTCGGTCTCTTCGCGGGCGATGGCCGCAACCGCTTCGGCGCGCACCCGCTGGGCTTCCTCTACATGGCGCGCGTGTTCGTGCGGCCGTTCGGGACCTTCGACGACGACCAGGAAGGCGATGTCACGCGGCAGCCGAGCACGCGCCTCTTGATCGGCGGCGGCATCGCCTACAACCAGGCGACCGATCGCCCCGGCAGCACGACGGGCACGCCGTACACGTTCGGGACCTTCGACTACCTCCACGCGGTCGGCGACCTCGTCCTCAAGTACGCGGGCTTCTACTTCCTCGGCGAGGTCGTGTACCGGCAGAGCACGAGCGGTCGCTCGCTCACGCGCACGAACCCCACGACGATGATGGACGAGACGGTCTGGGCCCGCGACGGCTGGGGCCTGATCGCGCAGAGCTCCTACAACTTCGGGCCGGTGCTCGATCTCGCGCAGCTCGAGCTCTGGGCGCGCTACGAGCAGCTCGAGGCGATCGGCGACACGGACCCTCGCCTGATCACGACGGTGCAGACCCGCGGCCGCGGCGTCGGCGCGGGCATGAACCTCTACTTCGACGGCCACGCCCTCAAGGTCCAGCTCGACTGGGCGCACTGGTTCGGCAGCACGTTCGGTCCTGGCGAGCACCTCGTGAGGCTCCAGCTCGACGCGAGCTTCTGATCGGAGCGATGCGGGCATCGACTGTGGCGCAGCTCACGGCGTCTCTTCGTCGGGCTCCGTGAAGTGCGCGAGGGACTCGAAGCCGGCCTGCACGACGTTGGGGCGATCCCAGGGGGGCCGCGGCGCGGGCGGGTTCCGTTCGTCGAGCTCGATCGGGCCCGCCATCCGGCCCATCACGAGCGACGTGTGGTGCGCGACGTGCTCGGTGACGGGGACCTGCGCGGGGCGCGTGCAGTGCTCTCGGCCTTCGTCGGCCACGAGCGCTCCGCCCGCGACGATCGCAGTGGCCGCGGCCGTGACGGCGGCGGCCGCGAGCACCCTCGAGCGCGGCGGCTCGGGGCACGCGTCGGCGGTGACGAGGGTTCCGTCGGCGCGCCGCTTCATGCGCACGCAAGGGGCCTCACCGCGGGCCTCGAGCATCGCGGTGACCTGCGCGGCGGTCATCTCCGCGAGATCGAACACGTCGCGATCGCACACGCTGCAG
The DNA here is from genome assembly GCA_044376125.1 of Sandaracinaceae bacterium. GTDB lineage: Bacteria > Myxococcota_A > Polyangia > Polyangiales > Sandaracinaceae > JAFLCL01. The sequence continues at coordinate 3,006 of JBILLJ010000119.1, read as the reverse complement.
TGACGCACGCGCTCATCGCCGATCATCGCGTTCCAGTCTTCCGTGCACGGGCTCACCACGCGGAGCTCCCACACGCGGCGGCCCCACGCGCGCGACGAAGGCTGGCTGCGCGGCCCCGGCAGATCGAGCTCGCGGATCGAACGCAAGAGGCGCTGCTCCTCCGCGCGGAGCTCGCCCGGCTCGCCGCGGTCGTGGGCGCGATCTTCACGGACGCGCGCGAGCTCGCGGGCGAGACGATCGCGCCGGGCCTCGCGGGGATCGTCGTGCGTGCGGTACGCGCTCACGCCCCTCTCGACAGCGGCCCCTGCACGAGGTTCCCGCGCGTCGTGCACGGTGCGAGGCCACGCTCGCCTCCGGCGGAACGAGCGGACGCTTGACACCCCTCGGCGCGGGCGCTACCAACCGCGCCCTCTCACTGGCACATAGCTCAGCGGTAGAGCACTACCTTGACACGGTAGGGGTCCCCGGTTCGATCCCGGGTGTGCCAATCGACGAAACGCCCTCCACGGAGGGCGTTTTGGCGTTTCTGGGGTGCGCGTCGTCGTTTCTGGGGTGCGCGTCGTCTGCGGGGTCCGCGCTCGTCTCCAGCTCTGCGCTCGGGCCGCGCGCGCGATCACGCCGCACCGTGTGATCGCGCGACCGGGGTCGGTGGGCGCTCTCCTCGGCGCGCGACCTTCCTGTTACCCTGCACGGGCTCGCTGGAGGCCCCATGCAGTCGACCTTCGCTTCGATCCGCTCGCTCGCACTCCTCTCGCTGACGGCCACGGCCCTCCTGGGCATCGGCTGCGACGCGGGCAACGCCGGGACGGGCCGGAGGCCGCGCGACAGCGGCATGACGATCGATGCGGGCGTGCCGGACCCCGAGTGCGGCGAGGGCATCGGCGAGTGCCCCGGCGGCACCGTGTGTGCGGCCGTGATGGGCGTGCCGCGCTGCGTGTTCCCGCCCGAGGAGATGATGCCGCCCACGGGCCTTCCGCCGGGCGACGGCACCGACTGCAGCCCCTGCCCCGCGCCGGGCGAGTGCCGCGAGGGCGTGTGCGTGCAGCCGTCGCCCTCCGGCGCGGTGTGCGAGTTCGACGCCGAGTGTGGCGCGGGCTTCGTGTGCATCGCGGGCCGCTGCACGCCCGATCCCCGCATCCCCGTGCCCTGCACGACCGTCGCGGAGTGCGCTGCGCCGCTCGTCTGCGTCGACGGCCTCTGCCGCTGCGTGAGCACGACGGACTGCCCCATCGGCCTCGAGTGCAGCGACATGGGCCTCTGCGTGCCCGGCCCCGGCGGCGACGCCTGCGTCGGCGACGACGACTGCCCCGACGACATGGTCTGCGAGGCGGGCCGCTGCCGTGGCCGCACGGTCTGCGACATCGAGAACCCCGACCTCACGGGCACGTGGGACATGCACTCCACGCTGCGCGTGCGCGAGGCGCTGCCCGAGTGGCTCAGCGACTTCCTCGACGCCGTGGAGGCGCCCTTCCGCTACCTCGGTGGTGAGACGACGTGCACCGCCGTGGACTTCGGCCTGCCGAGCTGGGTCATGGCGGCCCTTTGCGACATCGTGGACCCGTACGTGATGGACTACCTGCCGCCGTGGGCACCGCCGGTGTTCCGCGCGATCGCGGACCTCAACACGGTGCTCGCGACCTGGGAGATCGACGAGACGATGGAGCTGCGCCCTGGTGGCGTCACCGACTCGTACCGCGGCACCCACACGTGGAACCACGTGCGCTTCATGTACCGCTCGATGCCGATCGAGGCGGACGTGCGCGACATCGCGGACTGGCGCTTCGAGCCGGGTGAGTTCAACGCGGCGGCGACCTGCGGTCAGTTCAACATCGAGCGCCACGACGTGGGCATCTCGATCGGTGGGCTCATCATGTGGATCGTCGACACCGTCGTGTACGAGGTGTCCGACGGCCGCTGGGTCGGCGTGGAGGACGCGCTCGCGAGCATCGCCGATGGCTTCTGCATGGGCCTCGCGTCGGCGGCCGAGGACGCGATCGACTACCCGGGCGTCGGCGGCACCGTGATGAGCGTGTGCTCGAGCGCGACGACCTCGTTCATCCGCGAGGCCATCAACGAGCTGCTCGAGGCCCGCCTCGGCTTCTCGTTCATGACCCTGCGCGGCACGAGCCCGATCGCCGGCCCGAATTCCCTGCGCCCCGGCGTGTGGGATGGACGCCTGCTCGGCAGCGAGTTCAGCGGCGACTTCGAAGCCGTGCGCTGAGCTGGGCTGGCCCGAGCGTGAGCGACGAGTACGAGCGGAAGTATCTCAAGGTCGACGAGGCGCTCTTCTTCGAGCGCCAGGCACAGCGGCGGCTCCTCCTCCTTCCAGTGCTCGGGGCGACGAGCGCGATCCTCGGCGCGACGGTCGCGATCGCTGGTGGTGGTGCGCTCGCGAGCGGCCTCCTCGCGGGCCTCGTGGGTGGGGCTGCGATGGCGCTCTACATGGGGGCGCTCGTGGTCTTCTTCGGGGTCGCGCGCACGCTGGTGAGCGAGGACGAGCTGCGCATCGAGATCGGCATGCTCGGCCCGCGACTGCCCATGGCCTCGGTGAAGAAGGCCGAGGTGATCCCATTCACGCGGCGCGGTCGCATGTTCGAGCGCGCGTACGTGCCGATGACCGCCACCGAGTGCGTGCGCGTGACCTACGAGGACGGCGGCAAGGAGCGCACGTTCGTGATCGGCACGCAGCGCGCGGCCGCGCTCGTCGACGCGATCGAGCGGGCCAAGGGCGGCAGGGCGCTGCCCCGCGTGCGTGTGGAGGCGCCCGTGGACCCCGACGTCGCTGCCGCGGAGGCCGAGGTGGAGGCGGAGCTCGCGCAGCAGAACGCGGCCCGCGCGAAGGCCAAGCGGAGCGAGTGAGAGCACGTGGCACTCGGATTGATCGATGCGAGTGCCACGGGCTCGATTCGGCGGGAGGGAGGCTCTCGCCGATTCCGGTGATCGGACACCGCGCGCAGGCCCAAGGCCGAGCACGGGGAGAACCCGCGGCGAGAGGGAGGGGCTGCG
>JBILLJ010000085.1:0-39503 GCA_044376125.1 Sandaracinaceae bacterium | reverse complement strand
GCTCGCGTGAGCCTCGGCCCCATCGCGCACGACCTCCTCACGCAAGCGCGAGACGCGCGACGCTTCCCCTCATCGTGCTCGACTTGCGCGATCCCATCGAGGCTCGCGTCGAGACGCATGCTCGCGTGAGCCTCGGCCGCCTCGCGAGCGACATCCTCACGCATGCGCGAGACGCGCGACGCTCCCCTCTCACGCTCGACTTGCGAGGTGGCGATGGGCACGACGCGCGACGACGCCGGGGCGACGAGGCTCGTCTCGACGCGCACCACGTGGCCCGCGTCTCGAAGCATCAGAAGTGGGGATCGTCGCGCATCACTCGGCTCGCGTGCTCGCGTCGCGTCGCGTCCCGAGACGTCCCGGGCTGGGCTGCCTCCGTCGTGGGCGCGCATGCGCGAAACGCGCGACGCTTCCCCTCGTCGTGCTCGACTTGCGCGATCCCATCGAGGCTCGCGTCGAGACGCATGCTCGCGTGAGCCTCGGCCTCGTCGCGCACGACCTCCTCACGCAAGCACGAGACGCGCGACGCTTCCCCTCGTCGTGCTCGACTCGCGCGATCCCATCGAGGCTCGCGTCGAGACGCATGCTCGCGTGAGCCTCGGCCCCATCGCGCACGACCTCCTCACGCAAGCGCGAGACGCGCGACGCTTCCCCTCATCGTGCTCGACTTGCGCGATCCCATCGAGGCTCGCGTCGAGACGGTCGCTCGCGTGAGCCTCGGCCACCTCGCGAGCGACCTCCTCACGCAAGCGCGAGACGCGCGACGCTTCCCCTCGTCGTGCTCGACTTGCGCGATCCCATCGAGGCTCGCGTCGAGACGCATGCTCGCGTGAGCCTCGGCCCCGTCGCGCGCGACCTCCTCACGCATGCGCGAGACGCGCGACGCTTCCCCTCATCGTGCTCGACTTGCGCGATCCCATCGAGGCTCGCGTCGAGATGCATGCTCGCGTGAACCTCGGCCTCGTCGCGCACGACCTCCTCACGCAAGCACGAGACGCGCGACCTCTCGTGCTCGACTTGCGAGGTGGCGATGGGCACGACGCGCGACGACGCCGGGGCGACGAGGATCGTCTCGGCGCGCACCACCTGGCCCGTGTCTCGAAGCATCAGAAGTGGGGATCGTCGCGCATCACTCGGCTCGCGTGCTCGCGTCGCGTCGCGTCCCGAGAGGTCCCGGGCTGCCTCCGTCGTGGGCGCGCAAGCACGAGACGCGCGACGCTCCCCTCGTCGTGCTCCTCGGCCCCGTCGCGCGCGACCTCCTCACGCGAGCACACGTCCACGGGCGGGCACGGGACGAGCGGCGTGGGAGGACGGTGGCGCTGCCGCGCCGGGAAAATGAGCTAAGAGCGGCGCCGCCATGCTGCGCCGTACCCCTTCGCTCTTCCTCTTGCCCTTCGTCGCGCTCGCGCTTGCCACACCCGCCCGCGCGCAGGATGCGAGCGTCACGGTCGACCAGTTCCGTCCGGCCGAGACCGCCGAGGACGGCTTCGCGCTGAGCCGACCCGACGACCGCGGACACCTGCGCGTCGGCGCGCAGCTCACGCTCGACTACGCCCTCAACCCGCTCGTCTACGAAGACGATCGCGGCGTCGCCGCGAGCGAGCGCTTCGCCATCGTCGAGCACCAGCTCGCGGCCCACGTGAGCGCGCACCTCGGCCTCTTCGACCGCGTGGTGCTCTTCCTCTCGCTGCCCGTGAACCTCGTGATGAGCGGCGTGGATGCGGCGCAGGTTCCCACGGGCTTTTCGGCCGCTGACGGCGCGGGCCTGGGTGACATGGGCCTGGGCGCGCGCGCGCGCCTCTTCGGCGAGCGAGGCGAGCTCTTCGCGCTCGCCCTCCAGCTCACGTTCGGTCTGCCGACGGCGCTGTGGAGCAACGCCGCACAGCGATACAGCGGCGAGCAGGGCCTGGTCGTGCATCCCGAGCTGATCGGCGAGCTGCGCTTCGACGGCGGCTGGCGCGTCACGCTCGATCTCGGCGCGCGCATGCGTGCGACCGATCAGGCGCGCCTGGTGGCCTCGGGCCTCTCGGTGAGCCACGAGCTCACGTACGGCCTCGGCCTCACCGTCCCGATCTGGAGCGACGCAGAGGGCCGCTCGGTCACGGGCCACGTCGAGGCCTTCGGCGCGGGGACCTTCGAGGCCTTCGGCAGCCGCGAGCTCAGCCCCTTCGAGGTGCTCCTCGGCGTGCGCGGCCAGCCGATCTGCGGCCTCGTGCTCGGCCTCGCGGGCGGCACCGGACTCTCGCGTGGCTACGGAACGCCCGATTTCCGGGGCGTTCTGTCGATCGGCTACTCTGACTCGCAGTGCACGACCGCGCCCTCGCCGACGCCCGTGGCGGGCCCCGGCGACACCGACGGCGACGGAATCCTCGACCCCGAGGATCGCTGCCCGACCGAGCCCGAGGATCGTGATCAGTTCGAGGACGAAGACGGCTGCCCCGACCCAGACAACGATCGCGACGGCATCCTCGACGTGAGCGACGTGTGCCCGAACAACGCCGAGGACTTCGATCAGTTCGAGGACACCGACGGCTGCCCCGAGCCCGACAACGATCGCGACGGCATCCTCGACACCTCCGATCCGTGCCCCCTCGATCCCGAGGACTTCGATCGCTTCGAGGACGCCGACGGCTGCCCCGAGCCCGACAACGATCACGACACCGTGCTCGATCCCGACGACGAGTGTCCGCTCGCGCCCGGACGCCCCGAGGATCGCGGCTGCCCGCGCTCGGTGCGCCTCGACACCGAGACCGGCCAGATCTTCATCCTCCAGCGCGTCGAGTTCGCCACCAACCGCGACGTGATCCTCGACCGCAGCTTCCCCGTGCTCGAGGAAGTGCGCGCGGTGCTCGCGGCCAACCCGCAGCTCGTGCGCGTGCGCATCGAGGGCCACACCGACGACCGCGGCCGCGACGCGGCGAACCTCGACCTCTCGCGTCGACGCGCGGCGAGCGTCACGCGCTGGCTCGTCGAGCACGGCGTCGAGGCCTCGCGTCTCGAGGCGTGGGGCTGCGGCGAGGTGCACCCCATGGAGGACAACGCGAGCGCCGACGGCCGCCAGGCCAACCGCCGCGTCGAGTTCCACATCGTCGATCCCGCGCCGCCCGCGGGCGCGCGGCAGCTCGAGGGCTGCGTGATGCACGACCCGAACACACCCGCACCGGGACGCCGCCGCGGCGCGCGCTGAGCATGACCGAGCACGGACACGGGCACGGCGAGCACGGGCACGGAGATCACGGGCACGGCGATCACGGAGATCACGGGCACGGCGATCACGGGGATCACGGGCACGGGCACGGGCACGGCGCGGCTGCGCCGAGCGACGAATCGCACGACGCGGCGCACACGGCGGCGAACGAGCGACGCACGCGCATCGTGCTCGTGCTCACCGTGCTCACGATGGTCGCCGAGCTCGTGGTCGGCCTCTACACGGGCTCGCTCGCGCTGCAGGCCGACGGCTGGCACATGGCCACGCACGCGGGGGCGCTGGGCCTCGCGAGCTTCGGCTACTGGTATGCGCGCACGCACGCCGACGACGCGTCGCTCGCCTTCGGCACCGGCAAGGTCAACGCGCTCTCGGGCTTCGCGAGCGCGGTGGCGCTCGGCGTGGTGGCCGTCTTCATGACGATCGAGGCGATCGAGCGCCTCGTCACGCCGGAGCCCATCGAGTTCGGCTCGGCGCTGCCGGTGGCGGTGATCGGCCTCGGCGTGAACCTCGCGTCGCTCTTCCTGCTCGGGGGCGGGCTCGGGCACGGGCACGGACACGGCGACGGGCACGGACACGGGCACGGGCACGGGGCTCAGGGCGCGGGCGGGAGCGAGCGCGACCACAACCTGCGCGGCGTCTACCTCCACGTGCTCGCGGACGTGATCACGAGCGTGCTCGCGATCGCGGCGCTCGTGCTCGGCGCCTGGCTCGCGATCGCGTGGCTCGACGCGGTGACGGCCCTCGTCGCCTCGCTCCTCATCGTGGTCTGGGCGCGCCAGCTCCTGCGAGACACGGCGCGTCCGCTGCTCGATTCACGCGCGCCGTCCGAGGAGATCGCGAAGATCGAGAAGGAGCTCCTCGGGATCGAGGGTGTGTCGAAGGTGAGCGTGTGCATGTGGGAGCTCGGCTCCGATCGCCGCGCCGTCACGATCGAGCTCACGAGCACGCGCGCGATCTCGCCCCGCGCCGTGCGCGCGGCGGTGCCCGAGCTCGCGCGCTTCCACCGCACCGCGATCGAGATCCACGCCGATCACGGCGACGATGGCGCCTCGTAGGCACGTGCGAGTCCGCTATCCTCGCGGGCGATGAGCCTCACCCTGCCTGCACGCGGTCTTCCGCACGACGAGATCCTCGACCGCCTCAAGGACCTGCGCGAGGGCGACGCGGACTGGCGCGACGGCCGCGTCTTCTCGCTCGTCTATCACGCGGGAGACGAGCACGGAGAGCTCGTGCGCCGCGCGCACAACCTCTTCTTCTCGGAGAACGGCCTCAACCCGATGGCCTTCAAGAGCCTGCGCCGCATGGAGGCGGAGGTCGTGCGCATGACCGCCGCGATGCTGCACGGCGGGCCCGAGACCGTCGGCACGATGACGAGCGGTGGCACCGAGTCGATCCTCCTCGCGGTCAAGGCCGCGCGCGATCGGGCGCGCTCTCTCAAGGGGGGGGCGAAGAACAAGAAGCTCGCGCGCCCCAACATCGTCGTGCCCGAGACCGTGCACGTCGCGTTCGACAAGGCGGGCCACTACTTCGGCTGCGAGGTGCGCTTCGCGAAGCTCGACGCCTCGATGCGCGTCGACGTCGCCGACATGGCGCAGCTGATCGACGCGAGCACCGTGCTCGTCGTGGGCTCGGCCCCGCAGTACCCGCACGGCGTGGTCGATCCGATCCAGGAGATCGCCGCGCTCGCGAAGAAGCACAAGATCCCCTGCCACGTGGACGCGTGCATCGGCGGCTTCTTCCTGCCGTGGGTCGAGCGCCTCGGCTATCCGCTGCCGCTCTGGGACTTCCGCGTGCCGGGCGTGACGAGCATCTCGGCCGACGTTCACAAGTTCGGCTACGGCGCCAAGGGCGCGAGCGTCCTCGTCTACCGCAACATGGACCACCTCAAGCACCAGTTCTTCGTCTCGACGGACTGGCCCGGTGGCATCTACGCCTCGCCCACGATCGCCGGCACGCGCCCCGGCGGCGCCATCGCGGGCGCGTGGGCCGCGATGATGGCGATGGGCGAGAACGGCTACGTCGATCACGTCGATCGCGCGATGAAGGCCGCCGCGCGCCTGGCCGAGGGCATCGAGGCCACGGGCAAGCTGAGCCTCGTGGCCAAGCCGGACATGTGCATCGTGTCCTTCACGACCAGGCCCGAGACCAAGCTCGACGTGTTCGCGCTCGCGGACCGGCTCGAGGATCGCGACTGGCTCGTCGATCGACAGCAGAACCCCAACTGCATCCACTGCACCGTCACCTCGAACCACGCCGAGCGCATCGACGAGTACCTCGAGGATCTGCGGAGCGCGCTCGCGTACCTCGAGACCCACCCCGAGCACCAGTCGCGCGGCAACGCGGCGATGTACGGGATGATCGCGAAGGTGCCCTTCCGCGGCATGGTGCGGCAGAGCGTGATGGACGTGATGGAGAAGCTCTACGGGCCGCGCGCCGCGGAGCCGGGCTTCGATCCGATGAGCGAGGACGACGAGGGCGCGGTGATGCGCTTCGTCAAGAGCTACGGCGGCCGCGCGCTCGCGGTGCTCGACCGCGTCGACAAGCTCCGCGAGCGCTTCTCTCCGGGCAAGAAGCGGCGCCGGTCGGTCACATGAGCCGCGAGGTCGCGATCGCGCTCGACGCGATGGGCTCGGATCTCGGCCCCGCCGCGACGTGCGCGGGCGTGGCCGAGGTGAGCCGACACCCCGAGAGCCCGCGCCTCTTCGTCGTCGGCGACGCCGACGTCGTGCGCAAGGAGCTCGAGAAGCACCCGCACGACCGACAGAAGGTGCGCGTGGTGCACGCGGGCCAGATCATCGCGCAGGACGACAAGCCCAAGGAGGCCGTGGAGACCAAGCCGGGCGCGTCGATCCTCGTCGCGGCCGAGCTCGTGAAGGCCGGTGAGTGCGACGTGCTCGTGTCCGCGGGCAACACGGGCGCGGTGACGATGTCGTGCGCGCGCATGTTCTCGCGCCTGCCCGGCGTGCAGCGCGCAGCGCTCGGCGCCGTGTATCCGACCGAGCGTCGACGCGGAGAGAAGGACGATCCGTTCTCGCTCATCCTCGACGCGGGCCTGGGCCTCGAGGCCAGCGCGGACGATCTCGTCGGCTTCGCGGTGATGGGCGCGGCGTACTCCAAGTGCATCTCGAAGAACCCGCGTCCGCGCGTGGGCCTGCTCTCGGTGGGCGGCGAGGAGAGCAAGGGCACCGAGGCCGTGGTGAAGGCGCACGGGATCCTCAAGCGCCTGGCCGCGAGCGAGGCGAGCACCGGCCTCGACTTCATCGGCAACATCGAGGGCATGGACATCCCGCGCGGCACCGCCGACGTGGTGGTCACGAGCGGCTTCACGGGCAACATCGTGCTCAAGATGCTCGAGGGCATCAGCGAGACGGTGATGCGCCTCGCGCGCAGCGCGGGCGAGAAGAGCCTGCAGTACAAGGCGGGCCTGCTCCTGCTCGCGCCGGCGATCCAGCGGCTGCGCCAGGTGACCGACTGGCAGGAGTACGGCGGTGTGCCGATCCTCGGCTTCGACCGCCTGTGCATCAAGGCGCACGGCCGCTCGACGGCGCGCGCGATCCGCAACGCGCTGCGGGTCGCCCATCGCGCAGCGCGCACCGACACCGTCGGCGCGATCACGCGAGGCCTCGAGGCCGCGCGCACGGTCTGACGGCGCGGTCGTCTCCACGCGAGCGTCCACGAGAGTGATCGGCCACACGTGCCCCTCGGTCTGGCTCGCCGTGGGGCGTATGCTCGCGACATGGCGAAGAAGACGAGCTCCAAGAAGGCTTCCGTGAAGGCCGCCCCCAAGAAGGCCGCCCCCAAGAAGGCCGCCCCCAAGAAGGCCGCCCCCAAGAAGGCCGCCCCCAAGAAGGCCGCCCCCAAGAAGGCTTCCGTGAAGACCGCGCCCGTGAAGGCCGCGCCCAAGAAGGCCGCGCCCGTGAAGGCCGCGCCCGTGAAGGCCGCGCCCGTGAAGGCCGCGCCCGTGAAGGCCGCGCCCGTGAAGGCCGCGCCCGTGAAGATCGCGCCCGAGAAGATCGCACCGGAGAAGCCCGCACCTGCCAAGCCCGCGCCGGCGAAGGCGTCACCCGCCAAGGCCGCGCCCGCCAAGCCCGCGCCGGCCAAGCCCGCGCCTGCCAAGCTTCTGCCCATGAAGGCCGCGCCTGCCAAGGCGCCGACCGCGAGCGAGGCGAAGAAGGCGCGGCTCGCGAGCCGCCTCGCGGAGGACGCGGCGAGCAAGATCCGCCGCGAGCCACGCGCGTACATCGAGGGCAACACCACGACGGATGCGTTCGCCGAGGAGCTCGGCGAGGACGCGCTGCGCGCGATCACCAGCGGCCAGGACGAAGAGGCCGACATCGACCTCGTGAGCGGCAACCGCGGCGAGGGCCTCCACATCGTGGAGTGACCTCGCGCCGCCTGCGCCGCTCGCGTCAGCTCACGTCGCGGAAGACGTTCTCGGCTTCCTTCTTGAGCTCCACGCGGTTGGTCGCGAGCACGAAGATGCGCTCGGCGTCCTTCGCGAAGCGCTCGACCGAGCCGGGCTCGATGCCGAGGCCGTACGTGATCCGGTCGCGCACGCGCGCGGCCTCGACGAGGCGCTCGTAGAGCTCGGGATCGATCGCCGCGAGCTTGGCGGCGTGTCGGCGCACGAGCTCGCTCGCGTCGAGCGACGGGCCGCCCTCGACGCCGAGATCGCCGAGCGCGATCTCGATGAGGCGCCAGCCCATGCGGATGCGCGTGGTGGGCGCGACGGAGAACGGCACCGCGCGCAGCGTCTCGATGATCACGAGGCGGCGGATGGGCCGCACGATCACCGACGCGCCAGCGGCCATCAGCAAGAGACCGATGAGGAGCGGGCACATCGTCTGCGCGAGCTGCTGCGCGGCGCGCTCGAAGTCGTTGCCGCCATCGCCTTGTTGAGGCTCTCCCTGGCCTTGCTGAGGCTCTCCCTGGCCTTGTTGAGGCTCTCCCTGGCCTTGTTGAGGCTCCGATTGTCCTTGGCCTTGCCCCTCCTCCGGTCCCGTGCGGAAGAGGTACGGCGCGATGAGCAGCGTGCCCGCCGTGAGCCCGAGGCCCACGAGCACCACGCTGATCCAGCCGAGCATCGTGAGGCGCGGGCGCGCAGCGCCCTTCTCCGTGATCGAGCCGGCCAGGAGCGAGCGTGTGCCGAAGCGCCAGCGGTGGAGGCGATGACGCTCGCGCGCGACGAGGTACGCGAGCAGGAGCGCGATGGTCACGAAGAGGATCACCGCAGAGGTGACGTTCCAGATCGCCCACTTGTCGCCCGCCTCGAAGCGCTGGACGCCGTCGTCGTTCTCGATGATCGCGAACATCGCGCCGGTGCCGAAGATCACGGGCACCCACGAGGCGAAGAGGGCGCGGCTCGAGGCGAGGCTCCACACGCCGCCGCTCACGAAGATCGGCGTGAGGAACATGATGACGAGCGCGAGGCCCCCGAACGGGCCGAGCGCGCCCAGCGGCGCGGTGAGCACGCAGCTGAGCGTGAACCACGCCATGGTCGCGCAGCCGAGGAAGGAGCCGCGCATGCGCGCGATCGAGAGCGCCTGCCCGAGCGTGACGCCCGCGATCGCGCAGAAGCTCAGCACCGCGAGGATCACGATCCCCTCGGGATCGGGGCCGTTCAGCACCGTGATCACGAGATCGAAGATCGTGATCATGAGGAGCGTCCAGCCCTGGTAGAGCAGCGCCGGGCGCGCGAGCTCCTTCAGATCGCGGCGCCACTCCTCGCGCGCACGCTGCGCATCCGAGCTGGCTCCGCTCGGCGCAGCAGCAGCCTGCATCGGCACACGCGTCGCGGTGCTCACAGCGTGCCTCCCGCGCCGCCCATCGACACACCGACGAGGCGGTGCGCGAGCGGCCCCGGCTCGAGGCGATACACGGTGTCGCCGCGCGCGACGAGCGCGCCGACCACGGCCATCGCGCCCGTGCGCAGGCGCGTGCGCAGGCGCTTGCGCGCGTCGTAGCGGGCGCGGTCGAAGACGTAGCGGCGCCAGCGCGCGGCGAGCGTGTTCTCGTCCGAGCCCACCGGATGCGGCAGGCGCACGAAGGAGGCGAGCAGCGCGAAGCCGCTCGAGGTGCCGAGGTGCACCTGCCAGAACGGCGGCTCGGGCGGGCCGAGGGCGACCTCGGGCGGGTGGTAGATCCACGTGAAGCGCTGGCCCTGGAAGGGCAGCGGCGGCGGCGCATCGAAGCGCGCGGAGACGGCGATGCCGTCGGTCGCGGGGCCGACGGTCTCGAGCAGCTGCGGCAGATCGAAGCGATCCTGCCAGCGCGCGCGCGCGCCGAGGTCCTGCCAGCGCGTGCGCGGCGTGCGCCCCGAGAGCTGCTCCATGCGGAGGTTGCCGAAGCCGTCGTCCACCGCGGCCACCAGCGTCACGGTGTCGCCGCGCGAGACGAGCTCGGCCGCCGCGGAGATCCACACCTCGACGAGCCGATCGAGCACGTCCGCGAGGCCCACCGCGTCGTGGCCGCTGCCCGAGCCCGGAAGGAAGGCGTCGAGCACGAGCACGACGTTGCGCACGGACTGCTCGCGCGACTCGGGCAGGCGCAGCGTGAGGCGGCCCGAGCGCACCGAGAGCTTCCAGTGGATGCGCCGCGTGTCGTCGCCGCGCGAGTACTCGCGGAAGCGGAAGTAGTCCTCGTTGGGGAAGCGATGCGGCCGCGTGACGACGTCCGGGCTCTGGTGCTTGCTGCGCGGCGGGTCGATGATCTCGAGGCGCTTGAAGCGGGGAAGGACCTTGAGATCGCAGCTCGCCGCGGAGGCGACCGAGATGCGCGTGAGGCCGAAGACGTCCTGGTAGCCGATGGTCGCGGGGCCGAGGCGATAGAGGCCGCGCGGGCTCCGCCGCAGCTTGCCCGCCACGGTCGCCTCTTCGCTGCGCACGGCCGCGCCGACGACGTGCCGCGTCTCGGAGCCGAGCTCGTCGGGCAGCACGTCCTCGACGAGGAGGTGATAGCCCGGCGGCACCGGCACGCCGCGCAGGTGGAAGCGCTCCTCTCCGGGCTCGCCCGAGAGCACGACGGCGGGCGACATCTCGCGGCGGATCGAGATGCGCTCGCGCGCCGACGCGCGCTGGAAGCCCGACACGAGGAAGGCCGAGAGGAACGACGTGACGCCGACGACGCCGTAGAAGAGGAGCAGGCCCATCGTCGCGACGAGGCCGAGGTCTCCCCAGTGCAGGCCGAGCGCGGCGAAGAGGAAGACGAGGCCTGCCAGGAGCAGCGAGTAGCCGCGCGGCGTGAGCACACCGGCGTGCCGCGAGATCACCGCGAGCCGCTCGCGCCAGCTCATGGGCGTGTCGTCGCGTCGATCGATCCGCTGCGCGCGGCGCTCGGCGAGCTCGATGCGCGTCTTGCGGGTCACGCCGACGACCTGCATGAGGAACACGGGGAAGAGGTAGATCGCCGTGAAGAGCAGGAGCGTCGGCGCCGTGTCCGCGACCTGGCTGACCTCGAGGAAGAGCGCCGCGACGAGCCCGACGAGGATCGGCAGGAGCATCATCCCACCGAGGTGGAACGTGATCGCGGCGAGCGAGATCAGCGGGTGCGGAGCGCGCACGGCGCCGAGAGTAATGCATGCCCCTCTCGAGGTGCGCGCTCGACTTGGGCGGCCGCGGCCCTCGGAGCCTCCATCACCTGAATCGATCGCTTCCGTTCACGCGCGCTCAACCGCAGTCGGCGCCGAGCCCGAAGCGCCCCTCACGCACCTCCTTCGGATCGAGGAAGAGCATGAGCGCGTCTCCGTCGTGCCACGTCCACGCATGCAGCTCCGACGACGTGAACGACGCGAGCGGGATGCGGCCGGGCGGCGTCGGGTCGTACGCGAGCGTGTACTGCGTCGGGTAGCCGAAGAGGTGGTGCTCGCCATGCATCCGTGCACGAAGCGCGTCGTAGGCCTCGCTGCGCGCGTCGTCACGCAGACAATCGAAGGGCCAGCCCTGCGCCTGCTCCAGGCCTCCGGGGAGATCGAGCGTGTCGTGGAACGTGACGAGCGCGCTCGCGCCGAAGTCCACCTCGGGAGGTGGCGCGAGCGGCTCGCACGCGATCCCAGGCGGCGTGAGGATCGCGATCGCGTAGCGGGGATCGGTCCAGTCGAGCTCCGCGCGCGGATCGAGCTCGCCCGTCGGATCGTCGGCGACGAAGAGCGAGAGCAGGCCCGCGCTCGGAAGCGCGTCGCGCCATGGTAGCGGCCAGAGTGCGCGTGAAGGCAGCTCGGCGAGCTCGAGCTGCGCGACGAAGCGATACGGCCGCGCGTCGATCCTCGGCCACTCGGCGCCGACCGGCAGCTCGGGCGCACCACCGAGGCGGCTGCGCACACGCGTTCCAGGCGCAGCCACGCGGACGTCGAGCGCCGGCCGCAGCTGCCGTCGCATCCAGTCCTCGTGCGGCGCGAGCGGCCCGCTGCGGAGCTCGGAGAGGAACGTGTCGAGATCCATGGTCCCCGGAGTCTAGAGCACCATCGGTGGCGCGCGGCGCAGAGGTGATCGATCCGTCAGGAGGGTCGGGCGTTCGGGTCTACGATCGAGCGCCATGGCCGACACGCATTCCGTCGAGCGTCACCTGAGCCTCTCGATCGCGGACTACGATCGCGAGATCCGCCGCCTCGTCCCGCACTACGACGAGATGGTCCGCGAAGGTCTCTCCGTGCTCGAGGCGCTGGTCGCGCCGGATGCGCGCATCGTCGATCTCGGCACGGGCACGGGAAGGCTCGCAGAGGCGCTGGCCGGCGCGATGCCGCGCGCCGAGGTGCTCGCGCTGGACGTCTATCCGCGCATGCTCGAGGCCGCGCGCACGCGCCTGGCACACTTCGGTGAGCGCGTGTCGCTCGTGGCGCAGAGCTTCCACGAGCCGCTGCCTGCGTGCGACGCCGTGGTCGCCTCGCTCTCGCTCCACCACGTGCACGAGCTCGATCGCAAGGTCGCCGTGCACCGCGCGATCCACGACGCGCTCGCGCCCGGCGGCGTGCTCGTCGTGCTCGACGCGACGGTGAGCGCCGACCCGCGCCTCTCGGCGCGCACGTTCACGCGCTGGGCCGAGGCGATGGCCGAGCACGGCATCGACGCCGCGACGGCGCACGGACACTTCCGCAGCTGGTCGAAGGAAGAACGCTACTTCTCGCTGGCCGACGAGCTCGACGCGCTCGCGCGCGCGGGCTTTCCTCACCCCGAGTGCTTCTGGCGCAAGGGCCCGGTGAGCGTGTACGGCGCGATCAAGCGCGCGTGAGGTGACGCGCGAGCGCAGCACGACGCGCCCTCGAGAGCGCGCGATCACGGCGCGGCGCGCTGCCCCGCAGGCGAGCCGTGTCGCTGCCGTGCGAGCGCAGGCACGAGCGTGCCGTACGAGGCCGTCATCGTCGCGCCGAGCGCGAGCACCAGCATCGCGAGGAGCGCCAGGACGAGCGACCCGCGCGCGACACGACGCGCGCGCGCCGAGACGAGGGCGCGCGCGTCGCGAGGGCTCGCCGCACGATAGGCCTGCGGCGTCGGTGCCTCGCCCACGACGAGCGCGGCGCTGCCGGTGGCCCACGTGAGCGGGCCGAGCGCGCGGCTCGTTTCGATCGAGCCGTCGCGCGGATCGGCGAGCGCGGCCTCCACGACCGACTCGCGCCCGCCATCGTCCACGGTGACGCTCCGCTCCGCGACGCGGACCACACGCACGGCGCGCAGCCCGCGACCGACGAGGCTCGCGCGGACGACGCGCAGGAGGCCCTCGGCGCGGTGCGCGATCCAGAGGGCCGGGAGGATCGTCACCACCACCGCGATCGGGCTCGGCGCGAGCGAGCGCGTGAAGAGCCAGCTCGCCACGGCCCACGCGAGCGCGACGACGAACGAGCGTCGCGTCCAGCCCAGCGTCCAGCGCACGCGGGCCCGTGTGCGCTCGGCCTCGCGAGGCAGGCCCTCGTGCTCGAGACGCGAGACGAGCGCGCGCTGCGCCGAGAGATCGACCGCGAGATCGCCCACGCCTGCGCTCGCGCCGATCGACAGCTCGCGATCCGGTGCGACGAGGACGAGGATCTCCTGGCGCAGGTGCGGCGCGTCGAGGCAGCGATCGATGCGGAACGCTCCGAGCGCGTGCCACGCGAGCGAGCGAGTCACGCGCCCGCTCCGATCGATCACCGCCAGGCCCCACTCGTTCCAGCGGAGCTTCGTCTCCAGGGGCAGGAGGAGCTCGTCGACCCGCAAGAGGAGCAGGCCCACCGCGAGCGTCGCGAGGAGCCACGGCGCGAGCCACTCGAAGCGATCGTCGAGCCCGAGCGCGAGCGCCGGGGTGATCGAGAGCTCCGCGAGCACGAGCATCGTGAGCACATCCGGCACGCGGACGCGCAGGAGATCACGCTCGTAGAGCCCGCGCGGGCTTCCCATCCCTCGAGCCTACGCAGATCGACGCGGTCGTCGAAGCCACTCGCACCCCAACGTGATCGTTCACGGCACGGGCACCTTGGCGATGACCTCGGAGAGGAAGCCGTGTGCGACGTCCGAGCCGCTCACGACGAGGCGGTGCGCGAGCACGTCGAGCGCGACGGCCTGCACGTCCTGCGGCGTCACGTAGTCGCGGCCCTCGCTCATCGCGTGGGCCTGAGCCGTGCGCGCGAGCATGAGGATCGAGCGGGGCGACGGCGGCGCGAGCGCGCGCGCGTCCGAGCGGATCGCGTTCGCGAGCGTCACGAGGTAGCGCTTGCCCTGCTCACCGATGTAGATGCGCGGCACCAGGGCCTGCCAGCCGAGGAAGTCGTCGCGCGAGACGACCGCGCGCAGGTGCTCGACCGGCGGGCGCTCCGCGAGGTGCACGTCGAGCATCTCGACCTCGGCCTCCGGCGGCGGAAAGCCCATGGAGAGCTGCATCGTGAAGCGATCCATCTGCGCGGCGGGCAGCGCGTAGGTGCCCTCGTGATCGAGCGGGTTCATCGTCGCGATGACGAGGAAGGGCGGCTGCATCTTGTGCGTGGTGCCCTCCACCGTGACCGTGCCTTCGGCCATGACCTCGAGCAGCGCCGACTGCGTCTTGGGCGTCGCGCGGTTGAGCTCGTCGGCCAGGAGCAGGTTCGTGAACACGGGCCCGGGCTGGAACTCGAAGCTCTTGCTGCGCAGGTTGAAGACGTTGGTGCCGGTGATGTCCATCGGCAGGAGATCGGGCGTGAACTGGATGCGCTTGAAGTCGCACGCGATGGAGGCCGAGAGCGCACGCGCGAGCATCGTCTTGCCGGTGCCCGGGACGTCCTTGAGGAGGACGTGCCCCTTGGCGGTCATCGTCAGGAGGACCTTCTTGATGATCTCGTCCTTGCCCTTGATGACCTTGCCCGCGTTCGCGATCGTGTCGTCGAACTGCTTCTTGAACTGCGTGACGCGCGCCGCGCGCTCGGCATCGGGGGCGTAGACGTCGGCACGTGCGGGAGGGAGCGGCTCGGTCTGCATGAGGACGGCGAGGGTACCGCAAGCCCGCCCCCGCGCGGTCCCTCACGCCGACGGTCCGCGCGGAGGACGAACGTGGATTGGGGCGAGCGGCGGCTCGCGGCTTGCTCGGCTCAGGAGGACTTGAGGCGCTGGGCGACGCGCTCGAGCTCGCGCAGGGCGGTCTCGTAGCTGCGGGTCAGCTCGAGGATGCGCTTGGCAGCCTGTAGCGTCTGCTCGCTGTGGCGCGACTGGTTGCGCTGCGCCTGGTGGAGCTGGTTCACCATCGTCGAGATGTTCTCGATCGCCTGGCCGATCTGACGACCGCCGCGCGACTGCTCCTGGCTCGAGCGCTCCACGTGCTGCGTGATGAGGCGCATCTTCTCGGCGCTCTTCATGATGAGCTCCGAGCCGCGCGCCTGCTCCGCGGTCGCGGCGGCGATCTGCTGCACCGTCTCGGCGATGCGGCCGATCGAGTCGGTGACCTGCTTGCTGCCCTTGGCCTGCTCGACCGTCGCGCGCGCGATGGCGCGGACCATGGCGGTGCTCTTCTGCGAGCTCTCGAGGATCTTCTTGAGGGCCGTCTCCGCGTCCGCCGAGACCTCGACGCCGCGATCGACCGTGGCCGCGCCGCGCTCGACGGCGGTGATGCCCTTCTTCGACTCGTTCTGGATGGTCTTGATGAGCTCGGCGATCTCGCGCGTGCTCGTGCCCGCGCGCTCGGCGAGATCCTTGATCTCGTCGGCGACGACGGCGAAGCCCTTGCCGTGCTCGCCGGCCTGCGCGGCGATGATGGCCGCGTTGAGCGCGAGCAGGTTCGTCTGCTCGGCGACGTCGTCGATGACGTCGAGGATGTCGCCGATGGCCTCGATGCGCGTGCCGAGGTTCGAGATCACCGAGACGGCCTCGCTCGAGGTCTCCTTGATGCGGTTGATCTCCTGGATCGTCTTGAGGATGGCCTCGGCGCCGATCTCGGCGTCGCGCGCGACCTGCTCGGAGAGGCGCGCCGTCTCGTTCGCGTTCGACTGCACCTGGTCGATCGAGACGTCCATCTCGTTCATCGAGCTCGAGGTCTCCTCGGCCGTGAGCGAGAGCGCGTCGACGTTTCGCGCGACTTCCTTGATCGAGTAGGTCATCTCCTCGATCGAGCTGACCGTCTCGCGCACCGAGCTCGCGAGGTTGCCGGTGTTCTCGACGACCTCGTCGTTGGTCGTCGTCATCTCGAGGATGGAGCTCGAGCTCTCCTCGGCGTTCGAGGCGAGCGTCTCGACGTGCTGGCTGATCTGGCCGATCTGCCCGCCCATCTCCTGCATCGAGCGCATCGTCTGCTCGACGGCGGCGACCTGCTCGGTGAAGCCGCTCGAGAGCAGCTCGAGCTGGTGGGCCACAGCCGCGGCCGAGTCGTCGATGCGGCGCTCGATGCGGCCGAGCTCGGCCTCGAGCTCGCGCACGCGCATCGCGTGCTTGTCGGCCTCGGTCACGCGCGCCCGCTCACGATCCTCGGCCTGGCGGAGCTTCTCCTCGCCCTGGCGGAGCTTCTCCTCGAGCTCGCGGACCTTGTCCTGCGCGGTCTTGGCGTCGCCCTCGACGCGGCTGCGCGCGCCCTCGTAGTCGCGGCGCAGCGCCTCGAGGTCGCGTCGCGCGGTCTCGAGATCGCGGCTCGCGCGCTCGGCGTCCTCGCGCAGCTCGTCCTCTTCGCCCTCGCTGTCGCTGATCTGCTCGGCGATCTCGTCGAGCGCGTCGTAGAGCTCGGCCTCCTGCGGCGTGATCTCGGCCGGCCGGCGCGGCTTCTTGCCGCCACCCACCTCGCGCAGCGCGCTTGCCGGCAGGCTCGCCCCGCGCGGCGCGGGCAGGCTGACCATCGCGTAGAGCAGCCCGAACGCGCCGAGCGCGCCGGGCACCAGGGCCACCACCCAGTTGGCGGTGTCGCCCGGGATGAAGGCGCCGGCGATCACGCCGAGGGCGATCGCCGCGATGCCGATCAGGAATGCCCGCGATTGGAGTGGGTTCTGGACCATTTCGCGCGGCGACGAGGGTATCCGTGCGCATCGAGCGCGAGCAAGAGAAAGGCCCGCAGCCACGCAACTCGCGCGCGCTCGGGTCGATGACGCGCACCGATGTCACACGCACGCACGCCCTCACCTCGCCGAGATCGCCCCGTTTTCCATGCGATTTCGTACTCCTTCGTGCTCGCCTCGGCCCTCGCGCTTGCCGCGTGCGGCGGCGCGCGGACCGCGCCGGCTGCGCAGATGCTCAGCGATCAGGGCGCGCACCAGCTCGAGGCCGGGCGGCTCGAAGAGGCCGAAGCGAGCCTTCGCCTGGCGCTCGAGGTGGACCCGGGCTCGGCCCCTGCGCACGCGAACCTCGGCCTGGTGCGCCTCGCGCGCGGCGACCTCGAGGGCGCCGAGGCGTCGCTGCGCGGCGCGATCCGTGCGCGCGAGGACTTCGTCGAGGCCTGGGCCGATCTCGGCGTGGTGCTCGAGCGACGCGGCCGAGGCCTCGAGGCACGCGCGGCCTACGAGCACGCGCTCTCGATCGATCCGACGTTGCCGATGCCGCGCCTGGCGCTCGCGCGCCTGCTCGTGCGGTGCGGCCTGCCGGTGGAGGCGCGCGCGCACCTCCTGCGCCTGGTCGCGCTCCTGCCGGACGACGCCGAGGCGCTGGGCCTGCTCGCGTGGGCGGAGCTGCGCGTCGATCGACCGAGCGCCGCGAGCGAGCTCGTCGATCGGGCGCTCGCGATCGATCCGGACGCCGCCGCCGCGCGCTTCACGCTCGCCCTGCTCCGTGCGCGGCGTGGCGAGCTCGGGCCTGCGCGCGATGTGCTGCTCGAGCTCGAGGGCGACCCGGTGCTCGGACACGAGGCGCGCCTGCGCATCGCGACGATCGACGTGCTCGCAGGCGCGCACCTGCTCGCCCACGCGCGGCTCGATCCGCTGCTCGAGGACGATCCGTTCGACCCCGCGCTGCAGCTGGTCGCCGCCGTGCTCGCCCGCGACGAGGGACGTGACGAGGACGCGATCACCCACGCGCGCGAGGCGCGCACGCTCGAGCCCGCGCTCGAGGAAGCGTGGCTGCTCGAGGCCGAGGCCTGCACGCGCACGGGCGATCTCGCGTGCGCCTCGGACGCGCTCTCGCACGTGCGCGCGAGCACCGACTCCCTCGCCCGCGAGCGCGAGCGCGTCGCCGGCATGCGAGGCCGCTGACCGGCGCGGTTCTGTACTACCTTGCGCCGGTGAGCTGGCGTTCGACGTTCGAGCTGCGCGCGGTGCGCGTCTACCTCGTGCTCTCGGGCCTGACCGCGATCGGATGCGCCGTGCAGCCGCTCTTCGCGGTCATGGGCCCCGAGCTCGCGCTCGCGCTCGGCCTCGCGCTGCCGATCTTCGTGGCACCCACGAGCGCGCGCATCCTGATCGCCGCGCGCGCACGCGAGCCGCGTGCGAGCGGCCGAGGCTCGAGCGGCGCGGAGCTCGCCCAGCACGTGCTCGGCGTGGCGCTCGCGGGCCTCGCGATCCCGTGTCTGGCCGCGACTGCGGCGGGCTTCGTGTACGGCTTCTGCGACGCGGCACAGGGGGCGCTGTTCGTGCTGCTCGGGCCGGGCCTGGGCGTGCCGCTGGCCGCGCTCGCGGGCCTCGCTGCGGCGAGCCTCACCTCGCGCCCGCGCGTCGCGACGCTCCTTGCCACGCTCGTGCCGATCGCCTCGATCGCGCTCGGTCTCTACCGCTTCGTCGATACGCCTGCGATCTTCGCGTACACGCACTTCGTCGGGTACTTCCCCGGCTCGCTCTACGACGCGGACATCGCGATCGGCGCGCCGTACTGGACCCTGCGCGTCGCGAGCCTCGCGCTCTTGGCGCTCTTGCTCGTGACGCTGCACGTCGCGCACGACGGCACGCAGCTCGCGCTCGGGCGCTTCCGCGAGAGGCCGCGCCTCGCCGCGCTCGCGGGGATGCTCGCGCTCGGTCTGGGCCTCGTGGAGCTCTACGGGCCCGAGCTCGGACATCGCTCGACGAGCGCCTCGATCGCCGCCGAGCTCGGAGGCCGCCTCGATGGCGAGCGCTGCACGGTCATCGTGCCGCGCGAGCTGCCGCGGGGTCAGGCCGAGCGCATGCGCGACGAGTGCGACTACCGCGTCGCGCGCGCCGAGGAGGTGCTCGGCGTCACGCAGCGCGCGCGTGTCACCGCGTTCTTCTTCCGCGACGCGTCCGAGAAACAGCGCCTCATGGGCGCCTCGAACACCTACATCGCCAAGCCGTGGCGCAACGAGGTCTACCTCCAGCTCGCGCCGTGGCCGCACCCCGTGCTGTTCCACGAGGTCGTGCACGTGGTCGCGGGCAACGTCGGGCGTGGGCCCTTCCGCGTCTCGGGCGGCATCGGTGGGCTCCTTCCCTCGGCTGGCATCGTCGAGGGCGTGGCCGTCGCGGTCGCGTGGGACGAGCGCGAGGACCTGACGCCGCACCAGTGGGCGCGCGCGCTCGTCGAGATCGGTCACGCGCCCTCGATCGCGGCGACCGAGGGCCTCGGGTTCCTGCTCCAGCCCGCGAGCCGCGCGTACACCGCGAATGGCTCGTTCGTGCGCTGGATCCTCGAGACGCGCGGCAACGAGGCCGTGCGACGCCTCTACCGCACGGGCAGCTACGAGGAGGCGCTCGGCATGCCGCTCGCGGAGGCGGAAGGACAGTGGCGCGCGTTCCTCGAGACGGTGCCTCTTCCGCCGCACGCGATCCCGATGGCGCGCCTGCGCTTCGAGCGGCCCGCGATCTTCGGGCAGATCTGCCCGCACGCGATCGCGCAGCTCGAAGAGGATCTCGGCATCGCGCTCGTCGCGGGCGACGACGCGCGCGCGATCGAGCGCTGCGAGGCGATCCTCGCGCTCGACGAGGGGCAGGCGAGCATCCGCGCGGTGCGCGTGGGCGGGCTCGGGCGTGCGGGCCGCTTCGAGGACGCGGAGGCCGAGCTCGCGCACCTCGTGGGGCCGCCGAGCGCAGCGACGCCCGTGATCGTGCGCGCGCGCGAGTCGCTCGGAGACGCGTACTGGCAGCACGGCGATCTCGCCCGCGCTCGCGCTCTCTACGAAGCGAACCTCGCGGTGCCGCAGCCCGAGGATCAGCAGAGGCAGATCGAGGTGCGCCTCTACGCGCTCGAGCGCGGCGGAGAGGTCTCGGCCGCGCTCCGCGAGCTGCTCGCGGCCGACGCGAGAGAGACGGTGGATGCGGGCACGCAGCTCGCGGCGATCGCGCGCCTCGACCGCGCCGACACGGGCGGCCTCGGCGCGTACCTCACCGCGCGTCAGCTCTTCGCGCGCGAGCGCTTCGATCTGCTGCTTCCGCTCGTCGATCGCGCCAACGAGCAGCGCCTGCCCACCGAGGCGATCCTCCGCGAGTCCGAGCGCATGCGGGCGATGGCGCTCTACGCGACCGGGGATCTCGACGCGGCCGAGCACGCGTGGCGCACGATCCGCGACGACGCCCGCGCCCGCGAGGGCGACCTCGGCCGCGAGGTGGAAGCCGAGGACTGGCTGGCCCGCCTCCGCTGGCGCCGCGCTCACGCGCCCCGCGACTGACGCGATCGCATCGTGCGCCCGCGCCGATCTCCCGATTGAGGCGAGTGCACGAACCGCGTACAACGCACGCACGCATGGCCGAACCAGAGCGCGCATCGACCGAGGGCACCCACGTGCCGAGCAAGACGACGCTGCTCGAGACCCGCTGGCCCAAGCTCGCGCTGCCTCGCCTGCCGCTGATCGCGGGCCCGACGCCCCTCCAGCACGACGAGGCCCTGTCGCGCGCGGCCGGTGGTGAGGTCTGGATCAAGCGCGACGACCTCACGCACCCGGTCTACGGCGGCAACAAGGTGCGCAAGCTCGAGCGCCTCCTCGGCGACGCCATCGCGCAGGGCGCCGACACGATCATCACGACCGGCGCTGCGGGCTCACACCACGTGCTCGCGACCGCGCTCTTCGGCAGAAGGCACGGCCTCACCGTTCACGCGGTGCTCGTGCCGCAGGCCGCGAGCGAGCACGTCACGCTCGATCTCCGCGCGATGCTCGGGCAGGGCGCGGAGATTCACCCGGTCTCGTTCTACTCGGCCGTGCCCGCCGCGACGGCCGCGCTCGTCGCGAAGCTCCGGCTCGAGGGAAGGCGGCCGTACGTGATCCCGCCCGGCGGATCGAACGGCACGGGCGCGCTCGGCTACGTCGAGGCGGGCCTCGAGCTCGCGCAGCAGCTCCTCGAGCGACGCGCGCCCGAGCCCGACGCGATCGTCGTCCCTCTCGGCAGCGGCGGTACGGTCGCGGGCCTCGCGGTGGGCCTCGCGGCAGCAGGCTGCGTGGTGCCGATCCACGGCGTGCGCGTCACGCCGCGAGCGCTCGTGGGTCGCGCCTTCCTCCTCGCGCAGATCCGCGGCGCGATCGAGCGCCTGCACAGCTCCGACGATCGCTTCCCGCGCATCACCGGTGTCGCGAGCTCGCTCTACCGCATCGAGGAGGACGAGCTCGGCGACGGCTATGGCCTGCCGACGCCTCGATCACGCGAGGCGATGCGCGTCGCGGAGGCCGCGGGCCTGCACCTCGACACGACGTACACGGCCAAGACCTTCGCGCACGTCCTTCGCCTCTTCCGCGAGGGCCGCGGCGGCAAGAAGCTCGGCCGCGTGCTCTACGTGCACACGCTCTCGAGCGCGCCGCTCCAGCCGCTCGTCGAGCGCGCACCGAGCATCCCGCACCGGCTCGACAAGCTCCTCACCTGACGCTGCCTCGCGCGGAGATCGATGTCCGCGCGCGTCGGCTGCACCGATCGCATCAGCGTCGGGGCAGCTCGACGACGAGCTCGAGATCGCCCTGCCTTACGCCCGCGAAGCGCGCATCGCAGCCCGCGAAGCGAACGCGCAGCGTGCCGTCGATGAGGTCGAGGTAGCCGTTGCGCGCACGCGCCGTCGCGCGCAGCTCGAGCGAGCCTTCGGTCGCGGGATCGCCGCTCGTGCAGAGATCGACGAGCGTCACGCCCGACTCGGAGAGTCCTGCGCGGAATCCGTCGGCCCCATCGGCTTGGCGCGCGACGCCGAGCGTCGCTGGCACCGCACGCGGGAAGTCCGCATAGAGCACGCGCCCGTCCTCGAGCCGCACGATGAAGCCGTCGCGGCCGAGCTGCGCAGAGGGAACGACGCTGCGCACCGGCACGGGCGCGCCATCGACGAAGAGCGACGCCGTGAGGTCACGTGGGCCACAGCCCGCGAGCGCGAGCCCGAGCACAGCGACGACGAAGCGACTCTCCATGGCGCCGCAGCATGAACGTCCCCGCGCGAGCGCGCATCACTCCGTCGAGGTCGCGCGCCGCGGCGCCCGTCGCGTCTGCGCGTGAATCGCGAGGTCCGTGTGCTCGCAACTCCCCTCGGACCTGCCGGGCGCATTCGCGGACGCGTCATCGAGAGCGGCGATGCTCATGTGCTCGGTGACCGTGCTCGATCACGTGACGCCCACTCGGGCATGGCCTCGAGCGTCGTGTGCTGGCGGCTCGCAGCTCTCCGCAGCGAAGCCCTCGAAGCGTCCGGCAGGTCCGAAGGGATAGGCCCGAGTCGTACGCGTGTGGTGCGCGCCGCGAGAGAGCAGACGCCGTCGCGCCCGTCGCGTCTGCGCATGTGCGAGCGTCGTGCCCGCGGCTCTCTGCGACGAAGCCCTCGAAGCGTCCGGCAGCGCCGGCAGGTCCGAAGGGACGAACCTCGCCGTGAGAACGGCTCGGGTGCACGAAGCGCGGAGAGCACTGCTATCGTCTCGCGCATGACGCATCGCTACACGGCTCCGTTCTCTTCGAAAGGCAGCGCCCCGATCGACGCGGCGATCGCCGAGCGCCTCCTCGCGGTCGCGCTGAGCCGAGGCGGTGACTACGCCGATCTCTTCTTCGAGTACGAGGTCTCGGGCAGCTACGGCTACGAGGAGGGCATCCTCAAGAGCGCGGGCCGCGGCGTCTCGCTCGGCCTCGGCGTGCGCGTGCGCAAGGGCGACGCGACGGGCTACGCGTACTGCGAAGACCTCGCGATCGAGGCGATGGAGCACGCCGCGCGGATCGCGGCGCAGATCGCCGACGCGGGAGGCCGAAAGCCCGTGGGCCTCCAGCCGATCTCGACGCCGTCGCGCTACCTGGTGACCGAGCTCTCGTTCGACATCGACGGCGCGGCCAAGCGCGAGCTCCTGCGCCGCGCCGACGTGGCCGCGCGCGCGCTCGATCCGCGCATCACGCGCGTCGAGGCGTCGCTGGCCGAGCAGATCCGCGAGATCCTCATCGCGACGAGCGACGGAAAGATCGTCACCGACAGCCAGCCGCTCCTGCGCTTCGGCCTGCGCGTGATCGCCGAGGAGAACGGCAAGCGTCGCGCGGGGAGCTCGGGCGGCGGCGGACGCCTGGGCCTCTCGTACTTCGACGGCAAGAGCCCCGAGTGGCACGCGGGCGAGGCGGTGCGACAGGCGCTCACGATGCTCGACGCGCGCGAGGCGCCGGCGGGCGAGATGGAGGTCGTGCTCGCGCCGGGAGACTCCGGGATCCTCCTCCACGAGGCGGTCGGCCACGGCCTCGAGGCGGACTTCAACCGCAAGAAGACCTCGAACTACACCGACCAGGTCGGCCAGCGCGTGGCGAGCGAGCTCTGCACCGTGGTGGACGACGCGACGATCCCCCACTCGCGTGGCTCGATCGACGTGGACGACGAGGGCAACGTGCCCGAGAAGGCCGTGCTCATCGAGAAGGGCATCCTCCGCGGCTACATGCAGGATCGACAGAGCTCGGAGCACTTCCACGTGCCCTTCAGCGGCAACGGTCGCCGCGAGAGCTTCAAGTCGCATCCCCTGCCGCGCATGACGAACACGCTGCTCCTCGCGGGCGAGCACGACCCGGAGGAGATCGTGAAGAGCGTGAAGAAGGGCATCTTCGCGAAGAAGTTCGGCGGCGGCCAGGTCGACATCTCGAACGGCGACTTCGTGTTCTCGCTGACCGAGAGCTACCTCATCGAGGACGGAGTGATCACCGCGCCGCTCAAGGACGTGAACCTCATCGGCAACGGGCCCGACGTCATGCGCAAGGTGACGATGCTCGGCTGCGACATGGAGCTGTCGGACGGCATCTGGACGTGCGGAAAGGACGGCCAGTCCGTGCCCGTCGGCGTCGCGTGCCCGACGATCAAGATCAGCGCGATCACGGTGGGAGGAACGCAGCGATGAGCGAGGCAAAGGGCAGTGAAGCGCAGAAGGCGGCGCTCTTCTCGCTGGGAGATCGCATCGTCGCCGCGGCGCGCGCGCTCGGCGCCGACGTGGCCGAGGCCGTGATCTCCGAGGGCTCGCACCTCTCGGCGAAGGTGCGCCTCGGAGAGCCCGAGCTGGTCGAGGAGGCGGGCTCGCGCTCGATCGGCGTGCGCGTGATGGTGAAGGACACGACGGGCTACCGCGTGGCCGTCTCGTACTCGAGCGACACGAGCGAGCAGGGCATCGCGCGCCTGGCCGAGGACGCCGTCGAGCTCGCGCGCCTCTCGGAGCCCGACGCGTTCGCGGGGCCGCCGGATGCGGCGCTGCTCTCGAAGGAGAGCGAGCACGCTGCGCTCGATCTCTTCGATCCGAAGATCGACGAGATCGACGGCGCGATGGCGCTGCGGCACGCCAAGAACGGCGAGGCCGCGGCGCTCGGCGCCGATCCGCGCGTGACCAACAGCGAGGGCGCGACCTTCTCGCGCGCCTCGGGTGCCAAGGCGATCGTCACCAGCGGCGGCTTCCGCGGCTACTCGCGCGGCACGTATGCCTCGCTCACCGTCTCGCCCGTGGTGGACGACGAGGGCGGCAAGAAGCGCAGCGGCTACCACTGGACAGCCAAGCGCCACTACGCGGGACTCTTGCCCGACGAGGTCGTGGGCAAGGAGGCCGCGCGCCGCACGCTCGCGAAGCTCGGCGCGAGGAAGGTCGAGACGCAGGAGTGCGCGGTCGTCTTCGATCCGGACGCGGCGCGCTCGCTCCTGGGCCTGCTCGCGAGCTCCATCTCAGGCGGCGCGATCTGGCGGAAGTCGAGCTACCTGATCGATCGCGTCGGCACCGAGGTCGCGAGCCCGCTCGTGACGGTGATCGACGATCCGCTGCTCCCGCAGGGGCCGGGCAGCCGCGCGTTCGACGGCGAGGGCCTGCTCTCGCGGCGCAACGTCATCGTCGAGGACGGCAAGCTCCTCATGTACCTGCTCGACACCTACAGCGGGAAGAAGCTCGGCCTGCCCTCCACGGCGAGCGCGTCGCGCGGAGGCTCGGGCGGTGTGGGCCCGAGCACCACGAACTTCATCCTCCAGCCGGGCAAGACGAGCGCGGAGGAGATCGTGGCCTCCACGAAGCGCGGCCTCTACGTGACCGACATGATGGGCTTCGGCTTCAACGCGGTGACGGGCGACTTCTCGCGCGGCGCGAGCGGCTTCTGGATCGAGGACGGCAAGAAGACCTTCCCGGTCTCCGAGGTCACGATCTCGAGCAACCTCGACGCGATGCTCAAGAGCATCGACCTCGTGGGCAGCGACCTCGATCTGCGCAGCTCCATCGCGAGCCCGACGATCCGCATCGCCTCGATGACGCTCGCGGGCTCGGGCTGAGCACGTGCTCGAGGGCCTCGACGCGATCGACTGGACCTCGCTCGAGCACGCGTACGGCGACGCGAGCGACGTCCCGGATCTCCTCCGCGATCTGGGCGAGGGCCGCGAGAGCGCGTTCGATTCGCTCTGGGGCAACGCGTTCCACCAGGGCACGCGCTACTCGGTGAGCCCCGTGATCGTGCCGTTCCTCGTCGAGATCCTCGGCGCGCGCCGGGACGAGGACGACCGCGCGCTCGCGATCACGCGCGGCATCCTCGAGTACCTGCACGGGCTCGCGATGGGCTACCCGACGGACCTCTTCCCGCGACCGATCGATCCGGACGCGTGGGAGGCGCAGATCGCGGGCGTCGATCCCGGGAGGTGGCGAGAGCGCGCACCGGGCGAGCCGCGCGCGAGCCGCGACGCGTGGCTCCGTGCGCGCGATGGCTACTGGGCCACCAAGAGCTACCTCGCGGTCGAGTCGGTCCTCGGCGAGCTCCTTCGCTTCCTCTCGCACGGCGCGCCGTCCATCGAGGTCGCGACGTGCGCGCTGCTCGCGAGCTTTCCGCGCGAGAGAGCGCGCTCGCTGCCGGCCCTCGTCACAGCGCTCGATCGCAGCTCGCCCACGCAGAGCGCGGCGCTGGTCGCGATCGCGCGGCTCGGCGAGGTCACGCCGCGGACGCGTGAGGCGCTCGTGGCAGAAGGCGACGACGAGGCGACCGCGCTCCTGCGCCTGCATGCGGCCGTGGCGATCGCGATCGGCCCCGAGGCGGTCGACGAGGCGGTGCTCGGAGTGCTGACGACACCGCTCGGTGCGCTCGCGAAGCGCGAGAGCCCCTTCGCGGGCACCGTGAGCGCGCTCGTGTCCGCCGCGCTCCTGCACGTGCCGGCGAGCCACCGCGAGGTGGTCGTCCGTGCGCTCGCCGCGCAGCACGCAGACGCCGACGGGCTCACGTGCCTCCAGCTCACGCGCGATCTGCTCGAGCTCGTGTTCCCTTCGCGCGCGCCTGCCTCGGCCGCGGAGCTCACGCCGATCGCGCGCGTCGCCCTCGAGGCCGTCGCGACCTCGCGGGGCTGGGAGTGGGGCAACTACGCGACGCTCCTGCGGAACTTCGCGTTGCCCACGAAGAAGAGCGACTTCGCAGCCTGGCTCGGTCGCTGATCAGCGCGCGCTGCTTGGTGAAGAGGAGCGGGATGCCGAGGCGGAGCGGGCCATTTCGGCCCGGAATTCGCGTGTTTCGGCCTCCGGCGAGTTTTGAACTATGGAGGACCGTCCCCATTTCGGCGGCGGGCGAGGGCACGGAGGGCCATGCGGGCGAGGTCGCTGCGCGCGGCGACGCTCGAGGCCACGGTGCTCTCGCCGAGGTGCGCCTCGGCCGCGACGCGGGCGCGGGTGCGGCTCGCGGCGTCCCCGCGCATCGAGGCCTCGGCGAGCTCGACGTGCGCGCTGCGGATCGAGAGGGCCAGCGCGAGCTGAGGCTCGAACGCGCGCTCGAGCAGCGCGCCGGCCGCGGCCAGATCGGCCCGCGCGAGCTCGATCGCGCCGTCGTCTGCGTGGAGCGCCGCGCGTGCACCGAGGAACACCGCGCGAAAGCGCGTGTCGCCGAGCGAGGCGAGGAGGCGCACCGCCGTGTCGAGCGCGAGGCGCGCCTCGAGGAAGCGCCCCGACTCGTGATCGACCATGCCGAGGTTTCCGCGCGCGACGCCGACGAGCAGCGCCATGCCGGCGCGCGTGCCCTGCTCGGTGGCCTCCTCGAAGCTCGCGCGCGCCTCCTCCAGGCGATCCTCCTCGTGGTGCACCACGCCGAGGTTGTTCGCGAGCGTCGCCACGACGCGCACGAGGTGCTCGGCCCGCGCGAGCTCGCGCGAGCGCTCGTAGAACGAGCGGGCCTCGAGGAACCGGCGCATCTGCACGCACTGGATGCCGAGGCTCATCAGCACGTGGGCCTGACGGCGCCGGTCGCGGAGCGACTCCGCGAGCGCGAGCGCACGGCCGAGCGCACCGAAGGCGTCCTCCGGCTGGCTCGTGCGCCACGCGATCACGCCGAGCTTCTCGTACGCGTCGATCTCGTGCCCCGCGTCGCCGCTCGCGCGCGCAGCCTCGAGCATCGCCACGGCCACGTCGCGCGCGAGCTCGAGGCGCGCGCCGCGCACGAGCGCGTCGAACCACACGCCGCGGCTCGCCGCGAGGAGCTCTGGATCGCCCAGGAATTGGGCCTTCTGCACGATCGACGCGGCCCGCGCGATCGCACCCTCGACGTCGCGCTCGGTCTGTCGGTGGTAGAGCGCGAGCTCCGCGTGCACGTGCAGCTCACCGGGGATCGCAGCGCCGCGGGACGAGAGGAGCGCCCCGAGCGCGCGCTCGACCTCCGCGTCGGGCACGTGCGCGAGCAGGAGCGAGGCGCACCACAGCGCCGGGATCGCGAGGCCCGCGCTCGCCTCGGCGTCACGGGTCTGTGGCTCCGCCGTGCGCGTCTGCTCCGCCGTGCGCGTCTGCTGCGCCGTGCGCGTCTGCTCCGCGCCGCGTGTCTGCGCGAGGCGCACGGCTGCGCGCAGCGAGGGTCCGTCGAGCGCGATCAGGCGGCCCGCATGCTCGGGCGCGAGCACGCCCTCGCGCGCCGTCGCGCCGAGCTCGTGGACGAAGGCCTCCTCGACCTCCCGCGCGCGCGGATCGGCGGCGAGCCGGGCGCGCGCGAAGGCGCGCACGTTCGGCTCGATCACGGAGCGGACCTCTGCGCGATCGTCGTGCACCGAGCGCACGAGCGAGGCCGCGCGTGCGCTCTCAAGCGCGTCGAGCACGCCGAGCGCATCGCCCGCCTCGCCAGGCAGGTGCGCCACGCGCTCGGCCGCCTGCGTGGTGAACGCAGACTCGAAGAGCGAGAGGCGCACGAGCACGCGCGCGTCGTCCTCGGAGAGCAGCGCGAACGACCACGCGATCGCCTCGCGCAGGCTCTTCACCGAGCCCGTCCCCTTGCGGTCCGTGAGGAGCGCGAGGCGCGCCTCGTGTCCTCCCGCCGCGAGGCGCGACGCGATGTCCCGCGGCGAGAGCAGCGCCACGCGAGAGGCCGCGAGCGAGAGCGCGAGCGGGCTTCCCTCGAGGAGCGTCGCGATCTCGTCGATCGCCTCGAGATCGTCGCTCGACCACGACGAGGCGCCGGCCCGCGCGCGGCGCGCACGGTCGCGGAAGAGCTCGCGCGCCGCGACGCGCGGCAGGGGTCCGAGCGAGAGCACGGTCTCCACGTCGAGGCCGAGCACGTTGCGCCGGCTGAGCACGAAGCGGACGCTCGGCGCGCTCGCGAGCCACTCGCGCACGCGCGCCGCGAGCTCGCTCGAGGCGGCCTCGCCGCCATCGACGAAGACCAGGCCCTCCTCGAGCGCGAGGAGGTCCGTCAGGCGCGCGCCCTTCTGACCCTCGCGTCGCAGCGCGACGACGAGCGCGCTCTCGAGCTCGGTCTGCGTCGCGACCGGACCGAGCTCGACCGACGTGACGCGCAGCCCCCTCGCGCCGAGGCGCGTCGCGAGGTGCGCCGCGAGCGCGGTCTTGCCGATGCCCGGCGGCCCGGTGATCGTGACGAGGCGCGCCCCCGACGAGAGCGCGGACTCGAGCGCAGCGACGTCCGGGTCGCGACCGAGCAACGCGAGCTCGGACTCGACGGGACGACGCGACGCGCGCACCACCTCGATCGTCGGCGCGATCGCCGAAGGCGTCGCGGGCTCGACGCGCGCGGCCGCGGCGGTCGCCGCGCTCGAGGCCACGGCGTGCACGCCCACCGGCGGTGGTGCGAGCGCGAACGCGGGCTCGCGGCTCGTGGCGCCCGCCGCGAGCGTCTCGAGCTGCGTCGCGACCTCGCGCGCCGACGCGGGCCGCTGGCTCGGCTCCTTCTGCAGCAAGCGCGCGACGAGCTCGCTCAGCACGCGCGGCGCACCCTCGCGCACGTCCTCGAGGCGCGCGGGCTCCTCGTAGAGCGTGAGGGCCATCGCGGAGAGCCCGCTGAGGCCGAAGGGCGCCTTGCCGGTCCACAGCTCGTGGAGGACCACACCCAGCGCGAAGAGATCGGTGCGCGCATCGGTCGCTTCACCGCGCAGCTGCTCGGGCGCCATGTAACCCGGCGTGCCCACGACGAGACCCGTGAAGCTCTCGCGCGAGACGTTCGGGCTCGCGCGCTCGGGCGGTCGCGCGAGCCCGAAGTCGACGAGCTTGGGCGTTCCGTCGCGCGCGATCATCACGTTGGCGGGCTTGAGATCGCGGTGGATCACGCCGGTCTCGTGCGCGCACGCGAGGCCGCGTGCGATGCCGACGCCGAGGCGCGCGAGCTCCTCGAGCGCGAGCGGCCCGCGCGCGAGCCGCGCCGCGAGCGACTCTCCGTCGACGAGCTCCATCGCGAGGAACACGACGCCCTCGTCTTCACCCGCCTCGTAGACGATCGCGACGTTGGGATGCGACAGCGCCGCAGCGCTGCGCGCTTCGCGGAGCAGGCGCT
Source organism: Sandaracinaceae bacterium (assembly GCA_044376125.1). Lineage (GTDB taxonomy): Bacteria > Myxococcota_A > Polyangia > Polyangiales > Sandaracinaceae > JAFLCL01. Next base: position 9,849 of record JBILLJ010000085.1, on the reverse strand, counting down.
GTCGTCGTTCGGGATCGGACTCCGCGGCGGCCGGCAGCACCTTCAGCGCGACGAGCCGATCGAGCACCTCGTCGCGCGCGGCGTACACCGCGCCCATGCCGCCCGCCCCGAGCGCACGCTCGACGGCGAAGCGACCGATCCGGCGTCCCAGCACCGGCCCATCCTACGTGATCTCGCGAGGCGATCGGTCCCGTTTCGGGCCGGAATTCGCGAGTTCGGGACTCCGGGCAGATTTGAACAATGGAGGACCGTCCCCTTTTCGGCGCGCGTGTTGATCACCCAGACCTCCAGGTGTCAGCGGCAGGTGGGGGCGACCTGGCCGTCGGAGCCGGTCGAGACGTAGGCGTCCGACACATAGCCCTCGCCGATGCGATCCCAGAGCGTCGAGGTGCCGTAGGTGCCGCTCACGGACTGGCCACGGATCTGGCAGCGGATGCGCACGGTCGCGCCGTCGGCGACGCTGCCGATCGCGCTCGTCGAGGTGCTCGCGCCTGCGCGGATCGTGAGCGGTGCGCCCGAGGTGTTCACGCGACCGACGACGCTCGTGGTCGTGGTGCCGCCACCGCCGCCGCTCGGGGTCGGGTCCGCGCCGCACGCGTTCTGGCTCGTGTAGTTGCGCGTGCCGAAGAAGAGCGCGCCGACGCCGTGGAAGCTCGGCCGGATCGCGACGCCGTCGCGGCGCACCTCGAAGTGGAGGTGCGGGCCGGTGGAGCCGCCGGTGTTGCCGACCGCACCGATGCGCTGGCCCTGCGAGACCGACTGCCCCACCCGCACCGCCTGCGACTCGAGGTGCGCGTAGCGCGTGCGCACGCCGCCGCCGTGATCGATCTCGATCCAGCGGCCGTAGCTCGTGCTGCCGAGGTTCTCGACGCGGGTCACCGTGCCCGAAGCCGCCGCGACCATCGTGTCGCCGATGTCGTTGTTGCGGTTGAAGTCGACGCTGTTCTGCGGGCTGTGGCCGGTGCGCGTCTGGCCTGCCCAGACCTGACCACACGGGAACGGCAGCTCGATGCGCTCACCGGCGCGCAGCGCCTCCGTGCTCGTGCCGAGCTCGCCGTCGAGCGCCATGTCGGCGGGCGCGTCGATCGCCTCTTCGCCGGGCGGCGGACCGTCGTCGTCCCAGGTCTCGCCGGCGAGGCTTGCGGCAGGGTCGAGCTCCTCGGGCCCGATCCGGGTCACACAGCCACCGAGCACGACGAGGGAGAGGAGCAAGGTGAGGCGAGCGCTGCGCATGCCCCTGGTCTCGCAGCGCCCGTGCCGCGCGTGCGGCACGCGGATGCGGCCTCGAAACCGCACGTTTCTCTCGCGATCGGGGCCTCGTGCGTGCGCTCGAGGGGCGCGCGGGCTCGCGCACCGTCTAGGAGCTGGTCAGCGACCGCGCGGCGTCAGCGACCGCACTGCACGGTGAGCGTCGCGCACCCGCGCTCGTCCGAGCTGTCGGCGCACTGCGCGTCGCCGTTGCAGCGCGGTGAGACCTGGCGCTCGCGGTACGTGAGGCGCTGACCGCTCTCGCAGATCCAGATCGGGCAGCCGGTCTCGTCGCTGCCATCGCTGCACGTCGGTGTGCCGTCGCACCGCTGCCACGTGTAGAAGGTGCCGCTGCGATCGGTGCACTCGGAGTAGCCGGTGCTCGACGGACAGCCGGACTCGTCGCTCCCATCGGGGCAGTTCCACGCGCCATCGCAGCGCGCGCCCGGCACGCGCCGCCCGTCGTTGCAGACGAGGTCGAACTCGCAGCCCTCCTCGTCCTCGCCGCCCATGCACTGCGTCGCGCCGTCGCACACGCGCTCGGGCCCGAGCAGGCCTCCGTCGTCGCAGCGGAACGCGCAGCGCTCGTCGCAGGCGACGAGGAGATCGAGCATCGTGCGGCAGAGCCCGTCCTCGAGGTCCTCGCAGCTCGCCTCCGCGAGGCAGCCCTCGTAGCAGGCGTTGGGCGCGTAGATGCCGCTCAGCGTGTAAGGCCCGATCGCGCCGGCGCTGAGGAGCCCGCACTCTCGGAGCCGCGGGGTGAGCACGGCCCCCTGCTCGGTGGGCGCGCATCCCGCCGTGACGATCGGGAACAGCGCGAGGGCCAGCGCCCAGGGCACCGCGCCGCGTGGCGTCGATCGCTGGATCGACAGTGTTTCGTGGGCGTTTCGCGATCGGTGGGGAGCGTCGTGGGGCATGGTCGGTCCGCGGCAGCCGTCGCGTTCAGCAACCCACGTGCCCTCGTTCGGCGTGCCGTGGTGAGCCACGGCGCCCTGGATCGGGACGTGCAAGGTGCTGCCGCATGACCCGTCTCCTGCCCTTCTCCTCTCGCCTCCTCGCGCCGGCCCTCGCCGCCTCGGGCGCCCTCATCGCGACGCTCGCGGGCCAGCCTGCGGCCCACGCGTGCGGTGGCTTCTTCTGCAACAACGCGCAGCCGGTCAACCAGGCCGCGGAGCGGATCATCTTCTCGACGGCCGCCGACGGCACCGTCACCGCGACGATCCAGATCCAGTACTCGGGCGACGCCGAGACCTTCGCGTGGGTGCTGCCCGTGGCCGGCAGCCCCGAGGTGCGCGTGAGCTCGAACCTCGCGTTCCAGCGCCTGCAGGCCGCGACCAACCCGCAGTACACGCTCACGACGCGCATCGAGGGCGACTGCCTCGACGACTTCTCGCGCGGCGGGCCCACCTCCAACAGCGGCGGCTTCGCGTCGGACGCGTCGGCGAGCGCCTCGCTCGACGCGGGCTCGCCGATCACGGTGGTCAACTCGGGCAGCGTCGGCCCCTACGACTTCATCGTGATCTCGGTCGATCCCGCGACCGAGCGCCCCTCCGACACGGCCGTGGAGTGGCTGCGCGACAACGACTACCAGATCGACGAGAGCGGCGCGGCGCTGCTCGATCCCTACCTCGCGGGTGGGATGAACCTGCTCGCGTTCCGCCTCACGAAGGGCAACTCCACGGGCTCGATCCGCCCCGTGCAGATCGTCTTCGGGCCTGGTCAGGCCTCGATCCCGATTCGCCCCACCGCGGTCGCGGCGGTCGAGGACATGGGCGTCATGGTCTGGGTGCTCGGCCCGCACCGCGCGGTGCCCGCGAACTACCTGTCGCTCGAGCTGAACGAGTCGCTGATCAACTGGCTCAACCCCGGCCTCAACTACAACGACGTCGTGACCGAGGCCGCGAACCAGGCAGGCGGCCAGGGCTTCGTCACGGAGATGGCCGGCGCGGCGAACCCGCTCGCGGAGACGATCTTCGCGAGCTGGGAGAGCTCGCAGTGGGAGAGCCTGCGCACGACGGACTGGACCGATCGCGAAGGCGAGATGCTGGCGAGCGTGCTCGGCACGTTCTCGCAGCACGACGGCATCCGCGACGTGCTCGCCGCGACGGTGCCGCTGCCCGCCGACGTGCCGGGCATCACCTACGACCAGCTCGCGGCGTGCGTGAGCTGTTACTACGACTGGACCGACGCCGACATCGAGGGCCTCACGCCCGCCGCCTTCCTCGCGGCGATGCAGACGAGCGTGATCGACCCGATGGAGAGCACGCGCGACCTCTTCGAGGACAGCCCCTACCTCACGCGCTTCTACACGACGATGTCGGCGAGCGAGATGACCCGCGATCCCGCGTTCGACTTCAACGCGTCGCTCGCGGACGTCTCGAACCTCCACACCGCCGAGCGCGTGATCGAGTGCTCGCCGAGCCTCAGCCAGGTCGAGGCGCCCTGGCGGGTCGAGCTGCCGAGCGGCCAGACCGTGCGCGGCACGGGCGGCAGCTGGCCCCTCGACGTCGCGACCACGGCGATGCCCGCGAACGAGCGCATCGTCCGCTACGACACCGAGGGCCCCGCCGAGGTCGTCACGGACAACAGCCCCGCGATCGCGACGGCGCTCGCCGAGCACAACGCGACGATCCCGCGCCGCAGTCCCGGCGTGTCCGTGGGTGGCGGCGCGAGCGCGCTCTGCAGCGTGGGCCACGGCGCGCGCGACGCGAGCGGCCTCGGCGTGCTCGCCCTCGCAGGCCTCGCCCTCGTGCTTCGCCGCCGCGATCGCGGCGCGCGGAGCTGATGGGTGTGCTCGGGCTGATCGAGATGTTCGGGCGTCGCACCGCGACCCGCGGCCTGGTTGCGCTCGCCATGGCGAGCGTGATGGGGGGGTGCGCGGGCGCGGCTGCGACACCCGGCGAGGCCTTCCTCGAGCTCGGCACCGGCACCGCGCGCTTCCAGCCGCTCGAGGACGGCGACGAGGTCGCGATGGTGCACGGCGCTCAAGGTGGCTGGCACCTCTGGATCTCCGCGCGCGCGACGGGCCTGAGCTCGGGCACGGGGAGCCTCGAGATCGCGCACGGCCCCGCGGACGGCAGCGAGGAGATGCAGTCCTCGCGCGTCGGGGTCGTGTTCGATCCTCCCGACGCGCAGGGCCGCCGCGTGACGCTCGGCTGGCAGGCGATCCTCACGGATCCGCCGTGCGCGGTGGGGCGCCTCCACCGCGTGCGGGTCACCGTCACCACCGCGACGGGCGAGCGCGTCAGCGCCGAGCGCGACGTGCTCCCCACCGCGGGGGACCACCCGCCTCCCGCCTGCACCACGGAGTGAGCTGAGAGCCCCCGAGCGCGCGCCGAATGGCGCGCAGTCACTCAGCTGGGGAGGGCCTTCATCTGCCCGAAGCGCTGCGCGATGGCCTTGCCGTCGTCGACGTTCTTGGGGATCTCGAACATCCCGCCCATGACGCCGAGCGAGAGGTCCACCGGGCCCGCCGAGCCCTGGGCCTTGAGGCGCATCTTCTTCTTCGCGAAGAAGCCGCTGAGCTTCACCTCGCTCACCTGGTTCCACGGGACCGTGTCGACGCTCTCCATGCGGTCGCCCGTGAAGAAGCCCTTCTTGTGCTGCACGAGCACGAGGCGCTGGTTCGTGGCGAGCACGAGGTACTGGCTCGCGAACATCGGGATCCCCATCGACCACCAGGGCGCGTGGCTGCCGCTCACGCGATGCAGCACCTGCTCGCCCGGCTGGAGGAGACCCTTCGCGACCGTGTTGACATAGAGATCACTGAAGAAGAGCGCCATGACCGTGTTCCTTTCGTTTCGTCGCGTTCCATCGCCGCGACCACACGAGAAGGAATGACCGAGCCCCCGCCTCAACGGTCGTCAAACACGCATCAAACGAGGTCAACGCGCGGCGTCACTCCGCGGGCGAGACGAGCTCGGGGACGAGCTCCTTGCGGCGCCGCTTGCTCGCGAGGAGCATCGTCTGGAAGGCGTTGTCGTCGCGCCAGACGTCGCCGGCGAGGATGGACGTGAGGCCGCGCTTCCACTCGAGGTTCGGCTCGGGGCTGAAGAAGAGCGTGTGGAGCAGGCTCGTGTGGTACCAGCTGTTCACGAGCGTCGCGAAGGTGTTGTAGGCGTGCATCATGTGGAGCGCGTGCGCGTCCATGAGGTCCGCGCGCGCCACGTCGTCCTTCGCGAACGCCTCGATCAGCGTGTCGGCCACGTGCGCCGCGCCGACCATCCCGAGCGACACACCGCTCGAGAAGACCGGATCGATGAAGCACGCCGAGTCGCCAGTGCACGTCCAGCGTGCGCCGTGCTGCTTCTTGTTGTGGAAGCTCCAGCTCGCGAGCACGTTCGGCTTGCGCACCTGCCGACCGCTCGCCGTCACGCGGGAGAGGAACGGCGAGGCCGCGATCGTCTCCTCGAGCCACTCGGGCTTGATGCCGCGGCGGCGCGACACGAGGCCGATCGAGATCTTGCGGTGGCCGAGCGGGATCGCCCAGCACCAGCCGTCGTCGACGAAGAGCACCTTGATCGTGCCGCGCGCCGTCACGCAGAGCTCGTGATCGATCTCGGGGCTCAGATCCTCCCAGTGCGTGAAGGCCGCGCCGAGGCCGAAGTCCTCGATCGGGCGCGTGGTCTTGCTGCGGCGACCGAGCACCGCGTCCTGGCCCGTCGCGTCCACGAGGTAGCGCGCGGTGTAGGTGCCGTCCGGGTGGCCCGCGCGCTCGGTCGCGTGCGTGGCGGTCGTGCGCACGACCACGTGATCGGCGGGCCCGCCGTTCTCCGGTGTGAGCGCCTCGACGACACGCTCGCCGTTCTTCACGACGGCGCCCAGCGCCTTGCTGCGCTCGAGCAGCCAGTGATCGAACACCGCGCGCTCGACCTGGTACGCGTGCGAGGGCGTGCCCGGCAGCGCGTAGGAGAACTCGTAGAGCGCATGACCCCCGACGCGCTCGTCGAGGAACTCCGCGCCCGCCTTGAAGAGGAAGCCTGCCGCGCCCGGATCGAGGCCGAGGCGCTCGAAGATCGGCAGATCGCAGGGGAGCAGCGACTCGCCGATGTGGAAGCGCGGGAAGTGATCCTTCTCGAGCACGAGCACCGAGAGACTCTTCTGCGCGAGCAAGCTGGCGACGGTCGAGCCCGCCGGGCCGCCACCGATCACGATCACGTCGAAGTCCGTCTGCAGCGTCACGTCGTCGTCTCCTTGGCTCGAAGCCCAGGGGCACAGGATGGTCCCGTGCGCGCCACGTCACCAGCCCCCGCGGAGGGCTCGGCCCGCGAGGTGCACCCGCCGCGTGAGATCGGCGTGCGGCGTCGAGGATGCCGCGTCCCCGTACGCTGCGTCATGACCAGAGTCATCCCGCTCCTCGCCGCGCTCTGCCTGCTCGCTTCGTCGCTCGTGATCGGTGGCTGCTACGTCCGCGCGAGCGGACCTGCGGTTCGCAGCCCCGCCGTCGTCGTGAGACCGGCGCCTCGACCGCGCACGGTGGTCGTGCAGCCCGCGCGCCCCGCGACCGTCGTGGTGCGACCGCCGCGGTCGACGACCGTCGTGGTGCGCCCGCGCTGAAACGTCAGAGCGTGAGTCAATGCAAGTGACTCACGCGCTGAGGCGACGTCGCGAGGTCCGCCGCACGGTACGCTCTCGGCGGTGGAGCGGGCGCTCGACCCCCAGCGTTTCTTTCATTCGCCTCACGGCCGGTACCTCGCGATCGAGGGCCTGCTGTACTGGTGTCACGGGCCGCGTCTGTGGGGCATCACCGCCTGGGGCGCGATGACCGAGCGGACCGCGACGAGCCTCTCGTCGTGGATCGATGCCGAGCACGAGGTGCCCCACCCGAGCTACGTGACGCTGGTCGATCTGCAGCGCGTGACGGGCGTCGATCCCGACGCCTTCGCGCGCTGGCAGGCCTGGTACCGCGGCAACCGAGAGCGACAGCGCGTGCGCGTCGAACGCGCGGCGATCGTCCGGCCCGCCGTGGGGATCGCGGCCGTGCTCGTCGCCGGGCTGCCGGCGGTGCTCGGGCCGAGCGTGCCGTGGGTGGTGACGGACGACCTCTCGGCCGCGCTCGACGCGCTCGAGGTGGAGGACCCGACGCGCGTGGCCGCGGAGCTCGACGCCGCACGAGCCGAGGCCGCGCAGCACGGCGTGCTCGAGAGCGCTCGCGAGGCCCTGGCCCGCGACCCGAGGTCGAGCCTCGATGGGCTGGCGCAGCGCCTCGGCGTCTCGCGGCGCTCCTTGCAGCGCGCCTTCCAGGCGGCAGGCACCACGCACGCGAGAGAGACCCAGGCCGCACGCGTGAGGCTCGCGCAGCGACTCATGCTCTCGGGCGAGAGCAAGCTCGCGGCAGTGGCCCTCGAGGCCGGCTTCGCCACGCAGGCGCAGATGAGCACCGCGTTCCGCACGCTGCTCGGCGAGCCACCGTCCGCGTGGGGTGCGCGGCACGGGCTGCGGACCTCGCGGTCTCGCTGAGGGAGGAACGAGAATCTGCGGCTTCGGATCGGGCGGCGAGTCGACTGTGACTCGGTCCCTGAGCCGGGCGTCGCACACGCCTCGCGCCGAGCCGCGATCCACACGTGTGCGCGCGGCGCAGCGCGACAACTCGACGGCGCACCGCGGAAAGCCGGGCCGCCGCGCGGCGGTCACGTTCCGCGCGAGGTCACCCATGATCGAGCTCCTCCTCCAGACGTCGCGCCTCGCTGGCCAGAGCTACGAACAGCTGTTCACCGACGAGCGCGCGCTGACGCGCTTCCACCAGCGAGAGACCGTGTGGCTCCTCGGCTTCGTCGCGGTGTGCGTCGCGCTCTTCGCGACGGGCGCGGCGGGGCTGGCCGCTCAGGACCTGGCGCGCCGCCTTCAGTCGAACGGTCAGGGGGTCTTTCACGCGGAGCGTGCCCTCCAGGCCGAGCGCCCACTCGCCACTGGGCCCGAGGGTGTCTTTTGGGATGTTCCGCTCCTCGCCGGCGAGACGGTCGACTTCGGGCTCGCGGCCTTCGCGGGCTGGAGTGTGGCCGCGCTGCTCGCAGCCTGTGCCTTCGCCGTGCGAGACAGGACGCCCGCGGTCCTCCGCATCCTGCGCGACCGGCCCGAAGACGTGTCGTGGGCGTACGTGGTCGTCCTCGTGGGTCATCCCGCGCGAGGTGTGTTCGTCGGCACAAGACGGGGCGAACGCGAGGCGATCACGCTGGCCGGCATGCCCGAGCTCTTCCTCGAGCGCGTCGCTGCGCTCTGTCCTCACGCCGTGCTGGGACATTCGCTCGCGCGCGAGGAGCAGTTCGATCGAGACCCCACGATGGGCCGCTTCCCGAGCACGGCCGTGACACGGGAACGTCAGGCGTAGAACGCGCGCGCCCTCACCTCTCTGGGCAGCGACGCGAGCGAGAAGCGATCGAGGCGCGCGACCACGCTGCGATCGAGGCCGAGCGCGACGAGCTCGGGTGTCATGAGGCGCTGGAGCCAGACGACGCGCGGCGTGATCAGCCTCGCGAGCGCGCGGCCCGCGCGACCGACCAGCAGGCGGTTGAACGTGATGTGCCCGACCTCGTCGACGAGCACCTCGACCAGGCGCGCCTCCATCGACTCGCGGATCGCTGGCGCCTTCGGAAAGAGCGTGCGCAGGCGGCCCAGCAGCCAGTCGAACGCGAGCACGCCGCCGACCTCGGAGGCGAGCAGGAGCGGATGAAAGAGCGTGCGCGGCGCCACGACGAGCCCTCCGATGAGCAGACGCAGCGGCGCAGGCGGCCGCCACGCGCCCGTCATCGCGAGCCGTGTCCCGTCCGCGCCGTGGAAGTGGCCCGCGGCACCGACGAGGAGTCGCGTGTGGAAGTGCTCCTCACCCACGACGAGGGGCTCGATCTCCGCCGCGAGCCCGGGCCGCGCATCCCTCTGACGCTCCTGCGCGCGTGCGCGCGCGACCTGCTCGACACCCCAGGCCTCGCCCGCGTTGATCTTCGCGAAGGCCAGGAGCGCGAGCTCCTCGGCGGTCACGTCGCGCTCTCGGAAGCGCACGTAGTTGCGGTTCACGCGAGCCGCGTCGACCGCGAGCGTCGGCGAGGCAGCGCCCGCGTCGAAGCGCTCGCGCATGCGCGCCTCGCGAGCGACGAAGCCCGGTCCGTTGCGCGCCTCGAGCCACGCGCGGTAGTCGCAGAGGAGATCGTCCGAGCGTGAGAGCGAGGCCGCGGGTCCGAAGAACGTCGTGTCCATGAGCACGAGCGTGGTGGCCCGTGGCTGACGCGTGAATGCCGCGCCCGCGCGCAGCCGCCGCGCATCGACGCGGCACTCGCCTGGGACGAGCATCGCGTCCGAGCAGCTGCCTGGGACGAGCATCGCGTCCGAGCAGCTGCCTGGGACGAGCATCGCGCCCGAGTGGCTCGCCTGGGCGAGCATCGCGTGCGAGCAATTCTTCGCGACCGAACCGCGAAGCGCCCGGCAGGTCCGAGGGGAGAGGCCCGCGACGTGTGCGTGTGGTTCGCGCCGTGAGGCCGCAGACGTCGTGGCGTCCGTCGCGTCTGCTTCCGTTCGACGTCGCGCGTTCGCGCCGCAAACGCGCAGGCGCCGTGCCTTCGCGCCTCGACCGAGCACACGTCGTGGCGCACGTCGCGTCTGCGTTCGTTC
>JBILLJ010000084.1:0-39725 GCA_044376125.1 Sandaracinaceae bacterium | reverse complement strand
TTTTCGGCTCGACTCGATCGAGCCCGTCGACGAGGAGCTGGCGATGGAGATCACCGAGACGTACGAGCAGTGGGAAGAGCGCGTGACCCGCCTCGCGCGTGAGCGCGCCATCGAGGAGGGCAAGGCCTCGGGCAAAGCTGAAGGCAAGGCCGAGGGCAAAGCCGAAGGCAAGGCCGAGGGCAAAGCCGAAGGCAAAGCCGAAGCGAAGACCGAGGTGACGCTGCGCCTGCTCGCGCGCCGATTCGGGGCGATGGAGCCGGACGCGGTGCGTCGCGTGCGCACCGCGCCGGAGGCGGAGCTCGACGCGATCCTCGATCGGGTCCTCACCGCGTCCTCCCTCGCCGACGCCCTCGGCTGAGCTCACGCCGCCAGCGGTCGCCCACGGCGATGTCGAGCGGCGGGTCCTCTTGCGACGTGCGCTCGCGTGGCCGACGCGCGTCAGCGCAGGTAGCGCTCGCCGCCGTCGCAGATGATCGTGAGGATGCGCGTGCCGGGCTTGAAGCGCTTGGCGACCTCGACCGCGGCGTGCACGTTCGCGCCTGCGCTCGTGCCGACGAAGAGGCCCTCTTCCTTGGCGAGGCGGCGCTGCGCACGCTCGGCCGCGACATCGTTCACGGTGACGACCTCGTCGACCAGTGCGCGATCGAGCACCTCGGGCACGAAGCCCGCGCCCAGGCCCTGGATGCCGTGCAAGCCGGGCTTTCCGCCCGAGAGCACCGCCGAGCCGCGCGGCTCCACCGCGACCACGTGCAACGATGGACGGCGCTGCTTGAGCACGCGCGCGACGCCCGAGAGGGTGCCACCCGTGCCGACGCCCGCGACGAACGCATCCAGCTCACCACCCGTCGCGCGCCAGATCTCCTCGGCCGTCGTCTTGGCGTGCGCATCGGGGTTCGAGGGGTTCGAGAACTGCCTCGGCATGATCGCGTTCTTCGTCTCGGCGAGGAGCGCCTCGGCGCGCTCCACCGCGCCGGCCATGCCTTCCTCGGGTGGCGTGAGCACGACCTCGGCGCCGTAGCTCTGGAGGATCTGACGCCGCGCGACGCTCATGTCCTCGGGCATCACGAGCACGCACTGGTAGCCCCGCACCGCGGCGATCATCGCGAGCGAGATGCCCGTGTTGCCGCTCGTGGCCTCGATGATCGTCGCGCCCTCGCCGATCTCGCCGCGCGCCTCGGCATCGAGGATCATCTGGAGCGCAGGGCGATCCTTCACGCTGCCCGCCGGGTTGAGGTTCTCGAGCTTGCCGAGGACCTCGCCGCCCTTGCTGGGCGAGAGGCGCTTGAGCCGAACGATGGGCGTGCGGCCGATGAGATCGAGCACCGAGTCGTAGATGCGGTCGTCCATGCGAGGACGCGCACTCTACCCGATGCAGTGAGCCCCCGCCCTCGGGCGGCTCGCGTCACGATCGGCGGGCAGCGGGCGTTCGTGATCGGCGGCGGGCGTTCGCGATCGGCGGGCGTGCGCGTCAGTGCGCGGCGGCGGTAGGCAATCGTGCCTATCGACCCCACGGCGACCACCTCGCAAAGTCGGTCGATGAACGACGGCGCGCATCCGGATGTGGTCTTCCTCCACGGTGCGTGGGTCGGACCGAGCTGCTGGAGCTCGTTCCGTCGCCACTTCGCGGCGCGTGGGCTGCGCACGATCGCGCCTGCGTGGCCCTACGACGATCGGCCGGTCGAGGCCCTGCGCGCCACTCCGGATCCGGCGCTCGCGGGCTTGGGCGTGAAGGAGATCGTCGATCACTACGAGTCGATCCTCCGCGCGCTCCCCAACAAACCGCTGCTCGTGGGCCACTCGTTCGGTGGCCTCTTCGTGCAGATGCTGCTCGATCGCGGCCTCGGCTCGGGTGGCGTCGCGATCGACTCGGCACCGCCGCGCGGTGTGATGCCGACTCCGATGGCCGTGCGGGCGGGCGCGGGCGTTCTCTTCTCGTGGCGCGGCTGGAAGCGGGTGCTGCGCATCTCGCCCGAGAGCTTCGCGTGGGGCTTCACGCACGACCTCGACGCCGCGGCTCAGGCGCGTGCCTACGAAGAGCACGTCATCCCCACACCGGGTCGTCCCTTCTTCCAGGCCGCGTTCGCGCCGTTCCTCTCCAGCACGGCGGTCCGCTTCGACGACGCGACGCGCGCGCCGCTCCTGCTCGTCGCGGGTGAGCGAGACCGCACCGTGCCGGCCGCGATGAACCGCGCGAACTTCGCGAAGTACCAGCGCCACGCGGCCGTGCGCGACAAGACCGATTTCCGCGAGTTCGCGGGCCGCAGCCACTGGATCATCGCAGAGCCCGGCTGGGAGGAGGTCGCGGACGCGGCGATCGCGTGGGCGCGTGGACGTGACTTCTTGCCCTCGTCCGCGGAGAGCGCCCCGAGCCGCGCGACGGCCTGAGCCCGTGTGCGCGTCGCTTGCGTGGGCCGAGCGGGGGGAGCGAGTCTCGGCGCGCGATCGCCTTCGCGGTCGCAGGAGCGGAGCCGCGGTTGACGAGCGAGGCGACGATCTCGATGAGCGCGCTCCTCGGCTCGCTCTCGCTCTCGACGGACGCCGCCAACGGCGTGCGGCCCGAGACGGCTCTGCGCACTGCGGTGATCGCGACCGAGCTCGCGCGGGCGGCCGCGCTCGATGCCGCGGCGGTGCGTGCCGTGTACTGGACCGCGCTCCTGCGCTTCGTGGGCTGCACGTCGTTCGCGCACGAGACGGCGCGCCTCGCGGCGGGGGACGACCTCGCGCTCCTCGCCGCGCTCCAGGGCGTCGACGGTGCGAGCCCGCGCTCGGTGCTGACGCGCTCGCTCGAGGCCACGCGCGGCAAGAGCCCGTTCGCGCGTGTCGCCGCGGTCGGCCGGCTCGTGTCCGATCCGTCGGCGGGCCGTGCACTCGCGGAGGCGCACTGCGCGCAGGCCGAATCGCTCGCGACGCTGCTCGAGGCCGACGACGCGGTGCGTGAGGCGCTGCGCGATCTCTACGAGCGCTGGGACGGCCTGGGCCAGCCGAGTCGCAAGCGGGGCGACGCGATCAGCCTCGCCGCGCGTGTGGTCCACGTCGCGGCACTGGCCGAGTCGCACGCGGCCCGCTCGGGCCCCGAAGCCGCGTGCGAGGTGGTCCGCGCGATGGCGGGACGCGCGCTCGATCCGACGCTCGCGGCCCGCTTCGCGCGAGACGGCCAGGCCTGGCTCGCGGGCGTCGCGCGTCGTGCCTTCGAGCGCGCGATCGAGCTCGAGCCCGCGCCGCGCTGGACGTGCGAAGCCACGCGCGAGCGCGCGGTGCTCACGGCCTTCGCGCGCTACGCCGATCTCAAGTCACCCTACACGCTCGGGCACTCGAGCGGCGTGGCGACGCTGACCGAGCGCGTCGCCGCCGCGATGGGCCTCGAGGGGCGCGCGAGCCGCCTCGCCACGCACGCGGCGCTCGTGCACGACCTCGGGCGTGTCGCGGTGAGCAACGGCGTGTGGGATGCGAAGGGGCCGCTCGGCTACCTCGAGCGCGAGCAGATCCGGTCGCACGCGCACCACACGGAGCGGATCCTCTCGGCGGTGCAGGCCACGCGCGCCGCCTGTACCATCGCGAGCCAGGCGCACGAGCGCCTCGACGAGAGCGGCTACCCGCACGCACGCGCGCCCCGCGCGATCGAGGCGCGCCTGCTCGCCGCCTGCGACGTGGCGACGGCCCTGGGCGAAGCGAGGCCGCACCGACCCGCACACGATCGACGCGCGCGCGAGTCCGAGCTGCGCGCCGAGGTGCAGGCGGGGCGCCTCGACGCGACCGTCGTGGACGCCGTGCTCGCCGTGCTGAGCGGCGCGCCCGCGCCCAAGCGTCTGGGGGAGCTCAGCGAGCGGGAGGTCGAGGTGCTCGCCCTCCTCGCCCGCGGCGCGAGCAACAAGGACATCGCGGCCGAGCTCGGCATCTCCCCCAAGACGGTCCAGCACCACGTGGCGCACGTCTACGACAAGACCGGCGTGCGATCGCGCGCGGCCGCAGCCCTCTTCGCGGTGGAGCGCGGCCTCGTCACACCCATCCGCTGACGCGCTCGCGCGACCTCGCGCGATGCTCGGCGCTCACGTGGGGTCATGGCGCGATGGCAGCGCTCGGCGAGGGCGACGATCTCCAGCTCGCCTGCATGACGGAAGACCCAGCCGGCTTCGGGGTGGCTCGACCATCCCTGGGCGCTCGAGGACGATCGCGCGACAGGGATCCGCTCGCCGTGAGCCACTCACGAGCGCGGTACGACGGGATCCCCAGAGGCGCGTGGGCAGGTCACATCGCAACACGTGGAGACTCGGTGTGTACGAGGGGTGGCAAGAGCGACGTGGGTGCTCGCGGGCATCGCGCCTGGTCGTCGGGGGCGACAGGACTTCGATCCGGAGCGACCGCCAGGTCGTTGAGGTGTGAGCGTCTTGCGTGCGTTGGGTCACGCATGACCGCGACGCCACGGTCGAGCCGCCCGACGAGGACCCGCCACGGGTGCGTGTTTGGTACCCTCGCGCTCCGTCGTGCTCAGCGCGACGCGCACGGAGGTGCCCCATCCGGATCGCTGCACCGAAGGAAACGCACGCGGGCGAGAGGCGTGTCGCGATCACGCCCGAGTCTGCGAAGAAGCTGATCGAGAAGGGCTTCGAGGTCGCGCTCGAGCTCGGCGCAGGTGAGGGCGCGGGCTTCCCGGACGCGAGCTACACGGAGGCCGGCGCCACGCTCGTCTCGCGTGACGAGGCGCTGGCCGCGCCGCTCGTGCTCAAGGTCCGCCCGCCCTCGGAGGCCGAGGCGCGCGCGCTCGGCGAGCGCAGCATGCTCGTCTCGCACCTCTACCCGGACCGCCATCCGGCCCTCATGCCCATCCTGCTCGAACGCCGCGTCACCACGCTCGCGCTCGAGCGCGTGCCGCGCGTCACGCGCGCGCAGAAGATGGACGTGCTGAGCTCGATGGGGAACCTCCTCGGCTACCGCGCGGTGATCGAGGCGAGCGCGAGCTTCGGAGGCTTCTTCGGTGCGCAGGTCACGGCGGCGGGCAGCTCACGTCCCGCGCGCGTGCTCGTGATCGGCGCGGGCGTCGCGGGCCTCGCGGCCGTGGGCGCGGCGCGCGGCCTCGGCGCCGAGGTGCGGGCGTTCGACACGCGGGCCGCGGCACGCGAGCAGGTCGAGAGCCTCGGCGCGACGTTCCTCGAGGTCGATCTGAAGGAGGCCGGCGAAGGACAGGGCGGCTACGCGAAGGTGATGAGCAAGGAGTTCATCGAGGCCGAGATGAAGCTCTTCCGCGAGCAGGCGCGCGAGGTGGACGTGATCATCACGACCGCGCTCGTGCCGGGCACCAAGGCACCGATCCTCGTGCCCGAAGACGTCGTCGCCTGCCTCCGACCCGGCTCGATCGTCGTGGACCTCGCCGCCGAGCAGGGTGGCAACTGCGCGCTCACCAAGCCCGGTGAAGCCGTCGTGTGGAACGGCGTGACGATCCTCGGCTACACGGACCTGCCCTCTCGCATGGCGGGCACCTCGAGCCGCCTCTTCGCGACGAACCTCGTGCACCTCGTCGCCGAGCTCTGCGGTGGCGCGCAGAACACCGCGAGCGACTTCGGCGTGGACCTCGACAACGACGTCGTGCGCCCCGCGCTCGTCACGCACGAGGGCATGGAGCTGCCGCCGCCGGCGAAGAAGGAGCCCTCGCCCGCCGCGAGCGCGGGGGCCAAGCCGGCGCCCGAGGCGGAGGCCAAGCCCGCCGAGGCGCCCAAGCAGGACGCGACGACCACGGGCCGCTCACGGCCACCGCCGCCACACGACGCCAAGCCCAAGCAGCACAACGTGACCGCGCCGCCCCGCAAAGCCTGGACGACGAACCTCGTCGGCACGCTGATCGTGGTGGGTCTCTTCGTGCTCGGACGCTTCGCACCAGGCGACTTCCTCCAGCACTTCACCGTCTTCATCCTCGCGTGCTTCGTCGGCTGGCAGGTGATCTGGAGCGTGACGCCCGCGCTGCACACGCCGCTCATGAGCGTCACGAACGCGATCTCGGGGATCATCGTGATCGGCGGCATGTTGCAGATCTCGGGCGCGCTCGACGGTGCCTCCTCCCTCGGCGCGCTCGCGGTGCTCTTCGCGGCGATCAACGTCGCGGGCGGCTTCCTCGTCACGCAGCGCATGCTGCGCATGTTCCGGAGGCAGTGAGATGGTCAACCAGCTCACCGTCGCCTACCTCATCGCGGGCGTCCTCTTCATCCGGAGCCTCGGCGGGCTCTCGAAGCAGGAGACGGCCTTCGACGGCAACACCTCCGGCATGCTCGGCATGGCCCTCGCGGTCCTCGTGACCGTGATCAGCTGGGTCTCGGACGATCAGGGCGCCTTCGTGATGCCCAGCGGCGCGGGCCTGGCCCTGCTCGTGGGCGCCATCGTCGCCGGCGCGGGCGTGGGCAGCGTGCTCGCGCAGCGCGTCGAGATGACGGGCATGCCCGAGCTCGTGGCCATCCTCCACAGCTTCGTCGGGCTCGCGGCCGTGCTCGTCGGCATCTCGAGCTACCTCGCGCCGCCGGGCTCGCACGGCGCGGGCTCGGTCTCGGTCTCGCACGACGACGCCGCGCGCATCGTGCACCTCGTGGAGCTGTGGATCGGCGTCGCGGTCGGCGCGATCACGTTCACGGGCTCGGTCATCGCGTGGGGCAAGCTCCGCGGCTCGATCAGCGGCAGGCCGCTCCTCCTGCCCGGTCGCCACGCGCTCAACGCCCTCGTCGCTCTCGCGATCGTCGGGCTCGCGATCCCGTTCGCGTCGGCGCCGTCGGTGGCCGAGGCGGGCTCGCTCGGGCCGGGGATGATCTACCTCCTCGTCATGACGCTGCTCGCGTCACTCCTGGGCGTGCACCTCGTCATGGCGATCGGCGGCGCGGACATGCCCGTCGTCGTCTCTCTCCTGAACAGCTACTCGGGCTGGGCCGCGGCGTCCGCGGGCTTCGTGCTCTCGAACGATCTCCTCATCGTCACGGGCGCGCTCGTCGGCGCGAGCGGCACGATCCTCTCGATCATCATGTGCCGCGCGATGAACCGCTCGATCTGGAACGTCGTCTTCGGAGGCTTCGGCACCGAGGGCGGCACGCCGGCGGCGGCGACCGCAGGCGCACCGGTCGGCGAGATGCTGGAGCTGTCGGTCGCCGAGGTCGCGGCCAAGCTCGAGGCCGCGCGCTCGGTGATCATCGTGCCGGGCTACGGCATGGCTGTCGCGCGCGCGCAGGGCGCGGTGAACGACCTCGCCAAGAAGCTCAAGAAGCTCAACGTCGAGGTGCGCTTCGCGATCCACCCGGTCGCGGGCCGCCTGCCCGGCCACATGAACGTGCTCCTCGCGGAGGCGGGCGTTCCCTACGACACCGTCCACGAGATGGACGAGATCAACAAGGACTTCCCCCGCACCGACGTCGTGCTCGTCATCGGCGCCAACGACATCGTCAACCCCGGCGCGCTCGAGGACAAGTCGAGCCCCATCTACGGCATGCCGGTGCTCGAGGTGTGGAAGTCGAGCCTCGTCGTGGTGCTCAAGCGCGGCAAGGGCGCGGGCTACGCCGGCATCGAGAACCCGCTCTTCTTCCACGCCGGCACGCGCA
This sequence comes from Sandaracinaceae bacterium, assembly GCA_044376125.1. GTDB lineage: Bacteria > Myxococcota_A > Polyangia > Polyangiales > Sandaracinaceae > JAFLCL01. The sequence goes on along the minus strand of JBILLJ010000084.1, from coordinate 32,160 downwards.
TGCTCTACGGCGACGCGAAGAAGAGCATGGACGCCCTCGCCGCCGCGATCTGAGCGCAAACCGGGACGGTCCTGCATTGTTGCACAAACCGGGACGGTCCTGCATTGTTGCGTTCGCCAGGTGGTCACTCCCTGAGGCCGTGCTTCTGGCAGAGCTCGCGGAGGTGCTTGCGGTCGAGGCCCGTCTGGCGCGCGGCCTCCGAGAGGTTGCCGTGCGTGCGCGCGAGCACATCGGCGAGGTAGGCGCGCTCGAAGGCATCGATCACCGCCTGCTTGGCCTCGGAGAACGGGAGGTCGCTCCTCACCGCGAGCGTGTCCTTGGTCTCGCTCGAGGGTCCCACCCGGAGGGGCAGCTCGTCGAAGCTCTTCGCGTGCGGGGCGAGCGCGAGCGCGCGATCGATCACGTTGCGCAGCTCGCGCGCGTTGCCCGGCCAGTCGTGCGCGAGGAGGCGCTCGAGCGCGGGGCCCTTGGGCGTGCGCTTCTCGAGCGGCCAGTCCTTGCAGCGCGTGGCGAGCATCGCCGCGACCATCGGCGCCACGTCTTCCCGGCGCGCGCGGAGCGGCGGGATCGAGACCGTGACGACGCCGAGGCGGTAGAGGAGATCCGCGCGGAACGTGCCCTCGGCGACGCGTCGCGCGAGCGACTCGCGGCTCGCGGCGATCACGCGCACGTCGACTCTCTTCTCCGCGTCCGAGCCCACCGCGCGCACTTTTCGCTCCTCGAGCACGCGGAGCAGGCGCACCTGCACGGCCGAGGGCATCGTCGCGAGCTCGTCGAGAAAGAGCGTTCCTCCATGCGCATGGAGGAATGCACCCTTGCGCGCCTCGCTCGCGCCGGTGAACGCGCCGCGCACGTGACCGAAGAGCTCGCTCTCGATGAGGTGCTCGGGCAGGGCCGAGCAGTCGATCGCGACGAAGGGCTTGTCCTTGCGGTCGCTCGCGTCGTGGACCGCGCGCGCGGCGAGCTCCTTGCCGACGCCGGTCTCTCCCTCGAGGAGGATCGTCACGTCGCTCTCGGCGACACGCTCGAGCACCGCGAAGAGCTCGCGCATGGCCAGCGACTCCGCGAAGAGCTCCCCGAAGCGCCGCGACTGCGAGGGCGCCACGGTCACGCGCTCGGAGCCCGCGATGAGGCGGAGGAAGCTCTTGCCGAGCTTGAGCGTCGCGCCCGCGCGGGCCTCGGCGCGCTGGATGCGCGCGCCCTCGAGCATCGTGCCGTTGCGGCTGCCGAGGTCCTCGATCTCGACGACTCCGTCGTCGCGCAGGCTCAGGCGTGCGTGTCGGCGAGAGACCCGATCGTCGGTGAGGAGGAGGTCTGCGCCGTGCTCGGAGCCGACGACGACCGAGCCACCGCGCTCGAGCGTCGCGAGGCGGCCCATGTCCGGGCCGTCGACCACGACCACCTCGAGGCGCAGCCCGCGCGGCGCAGGGCCGAGGACGCCGTCGGAGAGGATCTGCGTGCGCGCCGAGATCGCCACGGGCGGGCATGGTAGCGCGTGCCGACGAATCGAACGCCGCGCTCGCGCGTCGGAGGCCGAATGCTCACGCCCTGTCCCCGGTGTCATCGACACGTCCGCGCCTCCGAGCGCTGCCCCTTCTGCCCCGCGGTGCGGCCGACGGGCCTGGCCCTCGCGCTGCCCCTGGCCGTGGGCCTCGCCGCGAGCGGCTGCGGTGGCGGCGTCACCACGCTCGAGCCGCGCGAGACCGGAAGCAACACGAACGGCGGCGAGACGCGCCGTGACGCCACGCCGCCGGACGACGAGTCGATCCGCACCGTGCCCGCGTACGGCGCCGCGCCGCTGCCTCCGCCCGAAGAGCCTCCGCCCGAAGAGCGCGAGGAGGATCCGCGCCAGGTGGCGGCGTACGGCGGCCCGTCGATGCCGATGGGCCCGAGCGTGACACCGCCACCGAGCGAGTGAGTCGATCCTCTCTCTCGCGTACCGCCTGCCGCGGCGGACGACGCGCTTCGATGGCCGTGCCATCCTTCTCTCATGGCGCGGCACCTGCCCGAGAGGCTCGGCCCCTACCGCATCGTCGGCTTGCTCGGCCGCGGCGGCATGGCCGAGGTGCTGCACGCGCAGGCGTTCGGTGCGAGCGGCTTCGTCGAGGACGTGGCGCTCAAGGTGCTCCTGCCCGAGCTGCGCGGGAACGCGTCGCTCGAGAAGCTCCTGCTCGACGAGGCGCGCCTCGGTGCGCAGCTCCACCACCCGTGCCTCGTCGCGGTGCACGACCTCGGCGTCGACGACGGCACCTACTACGTGCGCATGGAGCTCGTGGACGGCGCGGATCTCTCGACGCTCACGCTCGGGGAGCCGATCGAGACCGCGCTCGCGCTCTATGTCGCCGAGCAGGTCGCGCTCGCGCTCGCGTACGTGCACGCGCGCTCGAGCGGACGAGGCCTGCCCCTGGGCCTGGTGCACCGCGACGTCTCGCCGCAGAACGTGCTCGTCGCGCGGCACGGTCACGTGAAGCTCGGTGACTTCGGCATCGCCAAGCAGACGCACGTCGCGGAGACCACGCAGGCGCACATGCGTCGCGGCAAGTACGCGTACATGTCGCCCGAGCAGATCGCGCGCGCGCCGCTCTCGGGCGCGAGTGATCAGTTCGGCCTCGGCGTGATGCTCTACGAGCTCCTGCGCGGAAAGCGCCCCTTCGAGGGCGAGAGCCCGCTCGTCGTCATGGATCGCATCAAGGAGGCCGCGCCGCCGGATGTGCGCGGCCTCGACGACGACGTCGCCGAGCTCGTCCTGCGCTGCCTCTCGCGGCGCCCCGAGGATCGCTTCCCCACCACCGAGGCCCTCGCACGCACCCTCTTCACACTGCGCCGCCTGCGCCCCGCGCTCGGCCCGCTCGACGTGGCCGAGTGGGTCACGACGCGGCTCTCGCGCATCACCAAGCCCCCGCCCGCGCGCGTCGAGACGAGACCCCTCACGCAGTGAGCACACGCGTCCGGGCGAGGCTCCTCTCGGAGACGAAGCTCACGTCTCGAGGGGCGAGGTCGCCGGCCCGACGCCCGCGAGGACCTCGGAGGCGAACGCGGAGGGCTCGGCACAGAGCTCGGCGGCGGAGCGCGACGAGGCGTGCGCAGCCAGCGCCGCGTGACGCACGCGCTCGGAGCGAGCCCAGCGGTGTGCGTAGGCCGCATGGATCTGGGCGCCTTCGAGCGTGCGAATCTCGCCCGGGCCGAGCGTGCCGTGGATGCGATCGAGCACGTAGAACGCGATCGCGGCGAGCGCGTCCCGGGACGCCAGGCGCGCGAGGTCGTGCGTCTTGCGGTGGAGCGTCACGCCGACGGCATGCGCCGTCAGGTACGCGGCGGTCTCGTAGAGGCGCGCGGCGCGGACGTGGACGCGGTGTCGATCACATGCTCGTTCGAGCGCCTCGCAGCGGCGTCCGCGGGGGCGTGACCGGCTCGGAGCGAATCGAAGGTCGCCGCCAGGCCACCCGCGGGGTGCCTCTTCTTCATGGTCGCTGCGATGACCTCGTCCACACGCTCGTGCAGCGCGACCTCGAGCAGCGGGCTCGCGATCGCGAGGAGGCAGTCGCGCAGGGCCTCGGGCTCGAGGCGCTCGAGCGCCTCCACGAGGTCGCGATCGAGCTCGCTCGCGCCATCGGTCGTCGTCGTCACGGCGCACCTCTCCGACCTTCTTCGTGCGAAGGCTCGCGGCCGTCGCGGAGCCAGGCGCCGAAGCGCTCGCCGATCATGAGGACCGCGAGGTGGATGTTCGCGGTGGGGATCGTCGGAAGGAGTGACGCGTCGGCGACGTGCAGGCCCTCCACGTCGGGCAGGCGACCGAAGTCGTCGGTGGCCTCGCCCATCGGCACGGTGCCGGAGGGGTGATAGCCGGAGTCGCAGAGCGAGGGGAGGAGGGCCTCGAGCGCGTTGCGGTCGCGCAGGGTGTGGGGCCGCGGCCAGATCGGGCGCGACAGACCGCGCAGAGGCGGCGTGTCCATGAGCGCGCGCGCGAGCTCGAGGCCCTCGAGCGCGACGGCGCGATCGGCGGGCTCGGCGAAGAGGCGCGAGTCGATCGTCGGGCGCGTGTGCGGATGCGCGTCGCGGAAGCGGATCGTGCCCGTGCCCACGGGCTTGCCCACGTGGAGCATCACGCCGACGCCGGGGATCGAGAGCCCCGTGCCGATCGGGAAGAACCAGTACGAGCCCGCCTGCAGCTGGAGATCGCCATCGAAGCGGCTCTCCTTGCTGCGCAGGCGGAGCGCGATCTGCACGAGCGGCGCGCTCAGATCGGAGAGGCCCTCGCGCCTGGGCCACGCGAAGATCGCGGTGCCGGGGTGATCGAGCAGGCGCACGCCGACCGCGGGCGCGTCGCGCACGCACGCGACGCCGAGCCGTGAGAGCTCGCTCCGCGGGCCGAGGCCCGAGCGGAGGAGGATGCCCGGGGTCATGAGCGCGCCCGCCGACAGGACCACGCGCTCGCAGTCGATCGTGCGCACCACGCCGTGGTGCTCGAGCTCGACGCCTCGCACGCGACCGCGCCGCACGATCACGCGGTGCACGTGCGTGTGCGCTGCGATCGTGAGGTTCTCCCTCGCGCGCACCTCGGCGCCGAGCCATGCGCGCGCCGCGTCTTGTCGCACGCCGTCCACCACGTTGCGCGGGTGCGGGCCCACGCCGAGCGCGCCCGTCGCGTTGTGATCGGCGATCGCGGGGAAGCCGCGCGCCACGCACGCGTCGCGGAAGCCGCGCTGCCAGCCGGTGAGCTCGCCTTCGCGCGCGCGACGGATCGAGAGCGGCCCCTCGAGACCGTGCTCGCTCGCATCGAAGAGGCCGTCCTCGTTCCGAACGCTCTCGAGACAGTCGAGGTCGCGCTCGAGCCGGAGGAACGCGGGCTTCACGCGCTCCCACGACCACGCCGACAGACCCCGCGCCGCCCACTCGTCGTAGTCGGCGGGCACGCCGCGCAGGGCAATGCACGTGTTCACCGCGGAGCTGCCACCGACGACGCGCCCACGCGGCATCGGCACCTCGAACGCGGCGGCGTGACTCGCGCAGTGCGTGAGGCCCCAGTCGTGCGTGCGATAGCTGTTGCGTGTTCCATCGCGCAGATCGGGCGGACGCGCGCTCGCGCCGTGATCGGGCCCGGCCTCGACGAGCAGCACGTCGTGCGCGCTCGACTCGGTCATGCGCGACGCGATCACACAGCCGGCCGAGCCGGCGCCGACGATGACGGTGTCGTAGGCCGCGCGCATCGCGCGTGAGGGTAAACCCGCGCATGCGAGGACTCACGGACCTTCGCGAGGGGAGGCGCGCTGCGTGCAATGCTCGATGCGGCCCGCGCACAGAGGCACGGGTCGGCACTTCGTCGATCGCCGCACGTCGTCGATCGACCGTCGTTGGAGGAGAGGTCATGGCTCGTCCCGCTTCGAGGCTCTCGGTCTTGCTCTTCGTGCTCGCGGCGCTCGCGGCGGGCTGTCCCGGTCCCACGCCTCCTTCGGGATCGTGGGCGATCGTGGCCGAACGGCTGCCAGAGGCGCTGCTCTCGATCGGAGGCCGCTCGGCCACCGACGTGTGGGCCGTGGGCGCCGACAAGGGCCACGGCCCGATCGTGCTCCACTACGACGGCACGAGCTGGCAGAGGCGCGACACGGGTGTCCGAGGTCACCTCTGGTGGGTGCACGCCTTCGACGACGGCACCGCGATGATGGGCGGTGCGGGTGGGCACATCCTCCGCTGGGATGGCACCGCCTTCATTCCGATGCAGACGCCAGGCCTCGGCCGTCACACGATCTTCGGCATCTGGGGCTCGAGCCCGACCGATGTCTATGCGGTCGGCGGGAGCGCGAACCGCAGCGGCTTCATCTGGCACTACGACGGCACGCGCTGGAGCGAAGAGACGCTGCCCTCGGACATCCCGCTGCTCACGTTCGATGTCGTCGGCGATGACGATCCGACGGACATCCCGGGCCTCTTCAAGGTCTGGGGCGACACGGCAGGCAACGTATGGGTCGTCGGCGCGGCGAGCACGATCCTCCGCCGCAGCAGGACGGGACCCTTCGAGGTCGTGTCGTCGGGCTTGAGCACGTCGCAGACGCTCTTCACGGTCTCGGGCAATGATCAGCTCGTGGTCGCCGTGGGTGGTGGCGGCAACGGCGTGCTCGTCGAAGGCGCGAGCGGAACGTTCGTCGATCGCACGCCTGCGCTGTCAGGGCTCATCCAGGGCATCTCGGTACGGCCCGATGGCAGCGCCTGGGCGAGCGGTGCGCGCGGCGTCATGTACACGCGGGAGGTCTCGGGCTGGCGCGAGGTCGACACGGCCCTCGACTTCGCGACCATGATCCAGTCGCTCCATGCGACGTGGATCGATCCGAGCGGGGGTGTGTGGGCAGTCGGCGGCAGCGTGCTCTCCACCGATCTCGACAACGGCGTGATCATCCACTTCGGTGGTGAGGTCGCGACCTACGGCGACGCGATCCCGAGCGACGTCGACGCGGGCCCGATCGACGGCGGCGCCGACGCGGGTCCGACGCCCCCCATGTGCCCCGCGGATGCCATCGATCCAGAGCCCGAGGCCTCGATCGCACGGCGCTGGAACGAGCAGATCCTCAACGCGATCCGTCGCGACATCCCCAAGCCTGGCGTCCACGCGCGCAACCTCTACACGCTCTCGGCCGCGATGTGGGACGCGTGGGCCGCGTACGACACGACCGCCGATGGAGTCTTCTACCGCACGCGCCACACGGCCACCGACGTGGCGGCCGCACGCGAAGAGGCGATCTCGTATGCGGCGTATCGGGTCTTGATGTACCGCTACTCGCCGACGCTGTCGGCCGGCGGCGCGGTGTCGAACGCGTGCTTCGGGAGCTTCATGGCCTCACTCGGCTACGACCCCGACATGGCGAGCACGACGGGCGACACGCCTGCGGCGATCGGCAACCGCATCGGGCAGGCCATCCTCGACGCGATGCGGGACGACGGCGCCAACGAGGCGAACAACTACATGGACACCACGATGTACATGCCCGCGAACCCGCCGCTCGTTCTCGACGTTCCGGGCTCGACCGTGCCCATGCCGGGTGTCTGGCAGCAGCTCAACCTCTCCGAGGCGGCGACGCAGAACGGCATCGTGCTCCCGAGCGGGATCCAGCCGTACATCGGCCCCAACTGGGGTCGCGTCACGCCTTTCGCGCTCGAGCGCACGGGAGAGGAGATGCTCGCCGATCTCGGCGTGGAGGCGCCCGTGTTCGAGGGCTCGACGGCGGGGACGGTCGATCCACGGATGCGCGACTGGGTCGTCGAGGTGGTTCGACGCGAGGCGGAGCTCGAGGTGGATCCTGCGGTCACGATCGACCTCTCCCCCGGCGCGTACGGCAACAACCCCCTCGGCACCAACGACGGCACCGGTCACCCGACGAACCCCGTGACGGGCATGCCCTACGCGCCCGCCGTCGTGCCGCGCGGCGACTTCGGTCGCGTGCTGGCGGAGTTCTGGGCCGATGGCCCGCGCAGCGAGACGCCACCGGGTCACTGGAACACGCTCGCGAACTACGTCGCCGATCACCCGATGCACCGTCGCTGCCTGGGCGGCTCACCCGACTACGACACGTGCCTCGCGGGCACGAGCCCCGAGATGGACCCGCTCGAGTGGGACGTGAAGGTCTACCTTGCCGTCAATGGCGCGGTGCACGATGCGGCGATCGTCGCCTGGGGCATCAAGCGAGAGCACCTGTGCAGCCGCCCGATCACGATGATCCGTCACATGTCGGCGCGCGGGCAGTCGAGCGATCCATCGATGCCGAGCTACCACGCCGAAGGCATGCCGCTCGTTCCGGGCCTCATCGAGCTCATCACCGAAGAGAGCGTGCGGCCCGGTGAGCGCCACGCGCACCTCGCGCCGTTCGTCGGCGAGATCGCGCTGCGCGGCTGGCGCGGCGAGCCCGGCAACCGTGACACGGCGATCGGCGGCATCACGTGGATCCGGGGGCGCGACTGGATCTCCTACCAGCGCCGCAACTTCGTGACGCCCGCCTTCCCCGGCTTCACGTCCGGCCACAGCACCTTCAGCCGCGCGGCGGCCGAGGCGCTGACGGATCTGAACGGCTCGCCTTACTTTCCCGGTGGGCTCGGCGAGTTCGTCGCGCGACGCAACGAGTACCTCACCTTCGAAGAGGGCCCCAGCGTCGACGTGCACCTGCAGTGGGCCACCTACTTCGACGCGGCGGATCAGGCGGGCCAGTCGCGCCTCTGGGGCGGCATCCACATCGCGCCCGACGACTTCGTCGGGCGCCGCACGGGCAGCCAGGTGGGCCTCTGGGCCGTCGCGCACGCGCGCACCTACTTCGACGGCACCGCCGTGCCGTAGCTTGTTACGCGCTGGAAACGGCGCCGCTGCTACCCTGGCGGCGCCGTATGTCCGCACGACACATCCTGCTCGACAGCCCTGCCCTCGGTCGCCGCGTCCACGTCTGGGCGTTCGGTGAGGTGGGCCTTCCCCTCATCGTCTTCCCTTCGAACGCGGGCATCGCGCACGAGTGGCAGCACAGCGGGATGATCGATGCCCTCGGGCCCCTGCTCGCGGCCGGGCGCGTGAAGATCTACTGCACCGAGAGCAACGTCTCACGCACGTTCTCCGGCGAGGGCTCGCTCGCCGATCGCATGCGCCAGCACGCGGCCTACGAGCACTACGTGCTCGAGACGCTCGTGCCCTTCATCCGCGCGGACTGTCGCCTGCCCGACGCGCGCATGGTGGCGACGGGCTGCTCGATGGGCGCGCTCTACTCGTCGATGTTCACGCTGAAGCACCCGGAGATCTTCCGACGCGCGCTCTGCATGTCCGGCAAGTACCGCGCGAGCACGTTCGGCCACGGCGAGAGCTCGGACGCGCTCTACTTCAACGATCCCCTGGCGTTCGTGCCGAACCTCTCGGGCGCGGCGCTCACGCGCGTGCGACGCAACGTGCACCTCACGCTCGTCGTCGGACGCGGCGCGCACGAGCACGGCTGCATCCCCGAGACGCTCGAGATGGCGGGCGCGCTCCAGTACCGCGGCATCCCGCACCACCTCGCGGTGTGGGGCAAGGACAGCCGCCACGACTACACGTGGTGGCAGCGCCAGGCGCGCCACTACCTCTCTCAGATGTTCTGAGCCTTGCGGCGGGCGACCTCCGCGTTGACGCGGAGCGCGACGTTGTCCGGCTCGAGCGCGAGCCCCGCCTCCCAGAGCGCGAGCGCCTCGGCCCAGCGACCTGCGAGCGCGTGCTCGAGCCCCTCGTCGAGGAGGCGCTGCACGCGGGCCCGCGCGGGCTCCGGGTGGGTGTGGCTGCGAGCCTGCGCCTCGCTCCGAGGCTCCGCGCGCTCGTCGGACGGCTCGTCGCGCAGACGCTGGTGCCGCAGCAACGAGACACGATCGCGCATCGTCGACTCCACCTCGTCGTGGATCCGACGTCGCAAGGCCTCGATCTCCTTCGCGTCGAGCCCCTCGGCGAACGGGACCGCCTTGCGCAAGAGCTCCCGCTCGCCGGCCCGCACCACGGTGACGACGTGCGGTGGCCCGCCCTTGACCCGCGTCTCGAGCGTCAAGCTGTGGCTGTTGATCGGCACGCTCGAGCGCAGCACCTCGGGCGCGTGCGGCGCCTCGAGTCGCCCGCTGCGGCGCAAGAGCACCTTCGCACGCGCCCGGAGGACCGCGGCCGAGACGGGCTTGGCGAGGTAGTCGTCCGCGCCCGCCTCGAGGCACTGCGTGTGGGTGTCGTCGTCGGCCAGTGACGACACGAAGAGAAATCGCGGCGGGCGCTCGGGGTGCTGTCGAACGAGGCGCGAGAGGAGGCCGAAGCCTCCGAGCTCGCGGAGCACGATCTCGCTCACCACGAGATCGGGTGCACGCGCCGCAGCCGCGTCGAGCGCGGCCCGCGCGTCGTGGAAGGTCACGACGTGACCGAGCGTCGAGAGCGCGCCGCGCGCGAGCCCGACGAACGCGTCGTCGTCGTCCACCACGAAGAGGCTCGCCCGACTCTCCCGCACGAACGCAGTGTGCGCCGCCGCGGCCCGACACCGGCCCGTCGTCGGGTGTGTTCCCACACGTGAGCCCTCTCGCTGTGCACGCGGCTGCGCAGGAAGGCCGTGCGCGTCGGTCGCGTCGTCGGAGACCCGAGATCAGTGAGAGACGAGGATCTCGCTCGCCGCCGCCGTCGTGCGGACCCAGGTCACGCGCTCCGTCGTGTCCGCGTAGTAGCCCTCGCTCGCCGCATCGAGCGCGGCGCGCGAGGCCGCGGCGGTGAGCGCGCGGCCGTCCACGCTCACGCCGGTCGCGGGCGTCTCGGCGCGCACGCGCAGGACGAGCGAGGCGCGCGCAGGGCTGAACGCCACGCGCTCCTCGCTGCCGCGCTCGGTCGTGATGGTCGTCACCGAGTCGTCGTGCTCGTGGAGCGCGAAGCTCGTGCGTCCCGTGCTCGGCCAGAGCAGCACGGTGAGGTGCCCGGCGCTCGCCGCGGTGCCCAGGCCCGTGACGTCGTTGTCGATCTCCATCGGCACGATCGCGCCCTCGCGCACGAAGAGCGGGATGCGGCGACGCTCGGTCGCGTCGTAGTCCGCGAGCGTGGTGCCCCCGTCGATCGCGTCGCCCGAGGGATCCCACCAGTCGTAGAAGCGCGCGCCCGTGGGCAAGGTCACGTCGCGCACGCCGCCGGCGGCGACGAGCGGCGCGACGAAGAGCTGCTCGCCGATCTCGTAGGAGTAGTCGCCGGCCCAGCTCGCCGCCTCGCCGACGGGGTGCAGGATCGACTCGAGCGTGCCGTCCTCCGAGGACGCGTAGGCCTCCTCGGTGATCGAGTACCAGTAGGGGATCATCTGCGTGTGGAGCCAGGCCCAGTAGCGGTAGATCGCCGTCGTCTCGGTCTGCTCCTCCGCCGTGCCGGGCACCGTCCACGGCGCCAGGTTTCCGCGGCCGTGCAGCTGCATGAACGGCGTCATCGCGGCGAGCGCCGTCCAGCGCTGGAAGACCTCGAGGTCGAAGGGGATCACCTCGGTCAGATCGTTCTGATCACGATCGAGGTAGCCGCCGAGATCGCTGCCCACCACGACGTAGCCGGCCTGTGCCGAGCGGTGGATGTGATCGAGCGCATCGACGATGCCGCTCCAGTCACGGTGGTTGTCGCCGACCCACGCGACGGGTGCGTGCTCGGGCCGCGCATGGAAGCGACCTCGGCGGTCGTACGAGACGTCCCAGGGCCGCACCATCGTGAGGAAGTCACGGCCACGGCGCGAGACACCCCACGCGAGATAGTCGCGGTAGTACTCCTCGGAGTACTGCTGGAAGGGGATCGGGCCCATCTCGGTCATGACCGGCGAGTCGCTCTCTTCCTCGGGCAGGTAGCTCTCGCCGAAGTCGAGCTTCCAGCCGTCGATCTGCGCGGTGTCGAGGAGGAAGCTCTGCTGCGCGTGCCACCACGCGCGGGCGCGCGCGTCGAAGAAGTCCACGCCGGAGCCGAAGCCCTTCCACCACATGGAGGTGTCGCCGTCGTCGAGGAAGAAGCCGCAGCCCTGTCCCTCGTTCCACGTGCGCGCAGCGCCCTCGTACGTGTCGCCACCCGTCTCGAGATCGAACGAGCGGCGGTTGGTCATCTGCGTGACCCAGAGCACCACGCGCACGTCGTCGGCGTGCATCGTGTCGACGAAGGCCTCGAAGTCCGGATAGCGCGTCGGATTCGGCTGGAAATTCGTGTAATTCGTGTCCCACGGCGAGTCGAGCACGAGCACGCCCACGGGGATGTCGCGCTCGCGGAAGCCCGCGACGAAGGCGAGCGAGTCGTCGCGCGTCGAGATGTCCTTCGAGATCCACGGCGTGAACGCCCAGCGCGGCGTGTGCCGCTCGGGATCGGCCAGCGGCGCCTCGGGCTCGACGGTCACCTCGCACACGCGCGCCGCATCCGTGAGCGCGGGGCCCGTGTCGTCGGCGCTGCCGCCCGCATCGAGGCCCGCGTCGGTCGGGCCGGGCATCGGATCGCTCGGACAGCCCAGGAGGCTCGCGCCGACGAGGCCGAGACCGAGGACACGAGGAGAGAGCGCGCGCGTGGGTCGGTGCATGGCGCCGCAATCTACACGGTCGTTCGTCCTTCGCGTGTCTCCGACGGGGGAGCCGAAGGCCGAAACGAGCGTTCAGACGCCGCGGAAGCGCGAGAGCACGAGATCGCAGAGCGGCTCGATGCCCTCGCGTCGATCGAGCGTCACGAGCGCCGCGGCGCGCGAGCCCGTCATGCGCATCGCGAGGTTCACGAGCCGCTCGCCCCACGGCGTCTCGCCCGCCCAGAGCACGGGCACGACGCTGTCGGGGAAGCCCCGCAGCACATCGACGACCGAGTCCGCCTCGATCTCGCCGATCGCCGAGGCATCGAAGACGACGAGCATCGGGAACTGCGCGAAGAGCGCCTTGCGCAGGGCCGCGGCGGAGGTGACCGTCGTCGTGTAGACGCGATCTTCGCCGAGGCAGAGCGCGAGCCGATCGGCGAAGGTGGAGCTCGCCGCCACGACGACCACCGGCACGGGACGCGCGATCGTCGACATCTGCTGCGTCTCGGTCGAGCTCTCGCCCGAGGCCGAGGTCAGCGAGTCGATCTCGACGTCCACGTCGAGACCGTCGCGCTCGATCGCGGAGTCGATCACGTCCTGCATCAGCCGGATGATCGAGGTGACCTCGTCGGCGCGGACGCGGCGGCTCACCACGTTCGTGAGCGGCCCCGCGACGAACGTGCGTGCCTCGTGCAGGCTCCGCGGCGGCGCCGGCGACTGCGCGAGCGCGTCGAAGATGATGGCCGTCGCGACCTCGGGTGCGATGAAGCCCTCGAGCGCCTCGCGAATCAGCACGATCTCCTGGTGTGCGCCCCTCATGTGCGGTCGAGATTGAGCATGCCAGAGGCGCGCGCCGAGTGACACGAGATCTTCGTGCCTCGATCGTGTCCGCGGGATCGGCGTGGGGAGAGCGGGCGCCGAGGCCCCGGATGTACGTTTCTTCATCGTCCGCGGGGCAGACCCTTCACACGGCGTTCGCAAGCTGCTCCTCGTCGCCACCCACGAACGGGCTCGCGCGACGAGGAGGCAGCATGTTCGGATTCGTCATCGGAGCGCTGAGCCTGATCGGGCTCGTGAAGGTCCTGCGCGCAGGGCGCGGGTGGGGCCATGGGCGCATGGGCGCGTGCGGCGGCCGCGGTTGGCACGGCGGTCACGGCTGGGGACACCAGGGCGGTTGGGGCCACGGCGGCGGCTGGGGTCACGGCTGCGGCTGGGGTCACCACGGCGGTGGCCACGGCGGTTGGGGTCACGGCGGCGGCTGGGGTCGTCACGAGTCGGGTGGTCACGAGAGCCGTGGACGCAACGCGTTCGGCCTGCGGTGGGTCTTCGAGCGCCTCGACACCACGCCGGGTCAGGAGAAGGTGATCCGTCAGGCCTTCGACGAGGTGCGTGAGGCGATGTCGTCGGGCCAGGGCGAGCTCGAGGCCACGCGCCGCGAGATCGCGGCGGCCATCCGCAGCGGTCACATCGACGAGACGCAGATGGGCGAGCTCTACGCGCGCCACGACGAGAAGCTCCGCGCGGTCCGCACGACCTTCTTCGGTGCGCTCGCGAAGGTCACCGAGGCGCTCGACGAGGATCAGCGCAAGACGCTCGCGGACATGCTCGACCGCGGCCAGGGCGGCTTCTTCGGCGGCCCCTACCGGAACTGATCGGTCGAGGGACCTCTGGCCCCTCGTGTGCGATCGCCGGCTCACCTCGCCGCTCCGCGTTCTCCCCTCGTCCCCCTCTCTCGGAGACCCCCATGCATCCCATCAAGCGAGCGTTCCTCGTGGTTCTCTTCTCCCTCGGCACCGTGGGCGGCTTCGCGCACGGCTTCGCCTCCCTCGGTCACTGCGCCGCGCGACACGAAGCGCGACGCGAGGCCTTCGAACGCCGCGTCGCGGACGTCTGCACCCGCTCTGCCGAGCGCGTGTACGGCGAGCGCGCGGCCGCCGAGCCCTCCGGGCAGGCCGTACACGACGTCGCGGCCCACGCCGAGTAACATCGAGGCCTCCATGATCCGCCTGCTCCTCATCGACGACGACAAGCGCCTCTTCGAGCTGCTCGAGGGCTACCTCGCGCAGAACGGCGTGACGCTCACCTATGCGCCGGACGGCAAGCGGGGCCTCGACCTGCTCCGGCCCAACGCGTCGACGAGCTCGGGCAACGGCTTCGATGCCGTGTTGCTCGACGTGATGATGCCGCAGATCGACGGTCTCGAGGTGTTGCGGCGGATCCGCCTCGAGTCGAACCTGCCGGTCATCATGCTCACGGCGCGCGGTGACGAGACCGATCGCGTCGTCGGCCTCGAGCTGGGCGCCGATGACTACGTCGCCAAGCCGTTCGGCCCGCGCGAGCTGCTCGCGCGCATCCGCGCCGTGCTCCGACGCGTCGCGCCCGACACCACGGGCGAGCGGCTGAGCGCGGCGGGGATCACGGCCGACATCGGCACACGCGAGGTCACCGTGGATGGAAAGGCCGTGGAGCTCACGGGCCTCGAGTTCGACATCCTGGCCGCGCTCCTTCGCCGCGCCGGGCGCGTGATCCCGCGCAACGCGCTCCTGGCCGAGGCCGGGCGCGACGACGTGGTCGTCGGCGAGCGCACCGTCGACGTCCACATCTCCCGCCTCCGCAAGAAGATCGGCGACGACGATCAGGCGCGGATCAAGACCGTGCGTGGTGTCGGCTACGTCCTCTCGAAGGACGGAACCATTCCGGCCTGAGGATCCCATGGGCTTCCGGCGCAAACCGCTCGACTGCGTGAACGAAGAGGAGATCGCTCGCCGCGCGCCCATGGCCGCGATGCAGCACTACGTGCGGGCGCGTCTGCACCGACGGCTCTTCATGTGGTTCGGCGCCTCCATCGTGATGACCGGCGCGACCGTGGTGGTGGTGCTCTCGCTGTTCTTCCCGGCCGAGCGCGATCCGCGCGAGCCGTACATGCGCTTCCAGACCTTCGTCGGGAACCGCTTCGCCGAGGTGTGGGACGAGCCCACGCGGCGTAACGCGCTCGCGAGCGCCGTGGCCGAGGAGCTCGACGTCGGCGTGCGTCTCGAGGACGCGGCGGGCGTGCCCATGGGCGAGTTCGGCCCGATCCGCTGCGAGGGCGCGACGCACTTCCTCGCGCCCGTGATCCGGAGCGACGGCGCCACGAGCGGCAACGTCGCGATCTGCAGCCGTCACGACGTCAAGCCGTGGGGCCTCATCGCCCTCGCGTTCCTCGTCGCGGGCGGCACGCTCTGGGCGGCGGCGGGTGTGATCGCACGCCGGATCGCCAAGCCCCTCGGACAGGTCGCGGGTGTCGCGCGCGAGATCGGCGAAGGCAACCTCGCGGCGCGCGTCGAGCTCGATCCACGTCATCGGGTCGGTGAGATCCGCGTGCTCAGCAACGCGATCAACGAGATGGCCTCTCGGATCCAGAAGCAGCTCCAGGATCAGCGCGAGCTCCTGGCAGCGGTATCGCACGAGCTGCGCACGCCGCTCGGGCACCTGCGGATCCTCCTCGAGCTCGCGCGCGACGGCGGCACCGATCCGAAGCTCGTCGACGAGCTCGAGAAGGAGATCCTCGAGGTAGACGACCTCGTCGGCGAGCTGCTCGCGAGCTCGCGGCTCTCGTTCGATACGCTGTCGATCCGCACGGTCGAGGGCCTCGACATCGGCGCCCGCGCCCTCGAGCGCGTGGGTCTGCCGCTCGATCTCCTGGCCTCCGACGACGACGTCGTCGCCTTCCCTGGCGACGCCACTCTGCTCGGACGCGCCCTCGCGAACCTGCTCGAGAACGCCAAGCGCTATGGCGAGGGCGTCGTGAAGCTCGAGGTCGCGCAGAAGGCGCTGCCCGAGGGCTCGCGCGAGGTGGTGTTCACCGTGGTCGATCGAGGTCGCGGCTTCGACGACAAGGAGATCGCGCGTGTGTTCGATCCCTTCTACCGCGGCGAGCACCGCGCGGGCGCAGCCCACCAGTCCCTCGGCCTCGGCCTCTCGCTCGTCTCGCGGATCGCGCAGGCGCACGGCGGTCGCGCGTGGGCCCAGAACGTCGTCGTCGACGGCGAGGTGAAGGGCGCGCGGGTGTCGTTCAGCGTGCTCTCGCGGCCCGACGAGCTGCCCGCGAATCGACCTCCGGCCCTGCGCGACGCGGCCGAGTGAGGGGGTGGCCCCGCCCGGCCTTCTCCGTGCTCGTGCGCGAAAGTTGCGGGTGCCCGTGTGGCTCGGGCTAGCATTTTCCGGAACTCGAAGGCTACGTCGTGCCTCTGCGCGGCGAAGAGAGGCCGGGAATGACGGAACGACAGAACGAGGCCCTCAGACGCCTGCTCACGGATGCGAGCCAGGGTGGTCAGGCCAAGGTCGACGCGCTGATCGCGCTCTCGCAGCGCACCCTGTGGGTCGTGCCGTGGGAGGGCGTCGAGGGTTATCGCACGCTCGTCAACAGCACGGGGCTCGCGGCGCTGCCGGTGTTCACCTCCGAAGCCGAGCTGAACGAGGCGGCGCAGCGCTTCGCATGGCTCTCTCCGGCGGGCACCGTGGCGCACAAGGAGATCGGCGCGCGCGCGGCCTTCGGGTACGCGCACGAGAAGAACCTCGGGTTCGTGGTGGTGGACATCACGAGCGAGCACTCGCTCGAGATCTCTCGTGACGAGCTGACGCCGCTGCTCACGCAGAACCGCCGCGAGTCGGCGGGGCCGTTCGCGGCCACGGGACGCGTCGAGTCGAGCCTCATGGCGGCCGTGACCCGCAAGTCCGAGCCCGGCATGGCAGCCGCACGCGCTCCGACGCCGCCTCCCGGCGCGGTCGCAGCGGTGCGGCCACCGACCCCGGCGGCAGGTGTGGCGGCGGTGCGCGCCCCGACGCCCGCCCCCGGCAGTCTCTCCCCCGCGAACCCTCCGAGCGGCTCGGTCACGATCCCCACCTCGCTTCCGGCGGGCGCCCTGCCCCCGCGCGCGGAGAAGAACGACGCGCCCGCGCACCCCGACGCCGTCGCGCAGATCGTGGCCTCGACACGGCTCTTTCCGCCGGCGAGCCCGCCCGATGATGCGCTGCTCGATCGTCTCGAGGCGATCCTGCGCGGCTATCCCGAGGTGGAGTGGGCCTGCATCGGCAGCGCGAGCGCGCAGCCCGCGCTCGGCCTGCGCATCGATCAGCGCATGCGCAAGCGTCTCGAGGCGCTCGCGGACGCGGTCGCCAAGGCGAGCGGTCTGGTCGTCGTCACGCTCGATGACCCGTCGCACTTCAAGGCCGCCAAGGGCGAGGCGTTCGTCTTCTTCCCGTGGCGCCGCTGAGCCCAGCACGCGCTGGCAGGTTCTGCGCAGGCAGGTTTTGCGCGGGCGGCGGCCCAGCGGCGATTCCGCGGCTCGGCCGTTGAAACGCGCCATGGACCTTGGATAAGGTTCCGGCCCTCGGACGGGCCCCTTCGGCCTCCCGAGCCACGGGGTCCTCATGAGCAACGACAACGACGACGACCTTCCCGCGCTCCCGAACGTGCCCGACACGGACGATGCGCTCGCCAGCGCTTCTTCCACCGTCGCGGGACTCGATGACGACGCGGCCGCGCGAAAGATCCGGACTCGCACGAGCTGGGTCGGTCGCATCATGGGCGTCGTGCTCATCGGCGGCAGCACCGGCCTCGCCTACTTCGCGTGGCAGCGCAACGTCGCCTACGAGCACCGCTGGGACGCGTACAACGCGGCGCAGTCGGACTCGCAGAACGAAGAAGAGTTCAACCGCCGCATGCGAGAGGCGCTGCCGGCCGCGACCTTCCAGGAAGTGCGCCTCGAGATCATGGCGGAGATGGGCGAGCACCGCGACGCGGAGGCCGTGCCGCTGCTGATCGCGGAGCTCGAGACGGCGGGTCCCGTGCGCGCACAGGCCGCGCGCTCGCTCGCCCGCATCGGCTCGCCCGCGGCGGACTCGGCCAAGCCCGATCTCCTGCGCGTCTTGCCGAGCTGCACCGATCCGCCGAGCCGCGCGGCCGTCGTGTGGGCGCTCGCGGTGCTCAACGAGCCGCAGGCCGCCGACGCGATCGTCGAGGAGTTCGGCGCAGGCCACCTCCAGGCGCAGCACGGCTTCGACCCGCGCATCATCGTCACCGTGCTCGGCGTGCAGCGCCTCGCGGGCATGACGCGCAGCGAGTCCGTCGGCGTGCGCGCGCTCGTCGCGCAGGCCCTCAGCGAAGACGGCACGACCGCCGTCATCCCGCCGCTCACCGAGCTCCTCCAGGACGCGGACGATCAGGTGCGCCGTCAGGCCGCCTCCGGCCTCGGCCGCATCGGCGATCCCAGCGCCGCCGGACCGCTCTTCGCGGCGATGCAGGCGAACCCGAACATGCGCGTGCAGGTGCTCGAGGCGCTCCGCCGCTCGACGGGCGCGCGTGGCCTCGCGGTGCTGCTCAACAGCGCGACCGACGACGCGACCAAGCGCGACCTCGTGCTCATGATCCGCGCGACGCACGATCCCGCAGGCGCCGACGCGCTCGCGTCCGTGCTCGGCTCGACCGACGAGATCGCGAAGCTCGAGGCGGCCTCGGGCCTCGCGGAGCTCGGCGACGCGCGTGGCGTACCGGTGCTCCTCGAGATCGCACGCGGCACCGACCTCGGTCGTGCGCGTGACGCGCTCGACATGCTCGCGCTCGTGCAGTCGCCCGAGGTGCCTGCGGTCCTGGGCGACATGGTCGGCGACGAGACCTACCTCGCGCGCCGCGCTGGCATGCTCAAGGCCCTCGGTCGCTCGGGCTCGCCCGACGCGGGCCGCGTGCTCGTGCGCGAGCTCGAGGGCGACGACATCGCCACCGCCGCCATGGCGCTCGCCGAGCTCGACTACGACCCGGCCTACGATCAGCTCCTGCGCATGGTGCCGCGTCCGCGCGACACGCCGTTCAACCAGCACGCCGGCATGGCGGGCGTGGCCCTCGAGACGGCCTACCAGAACCGCACCGCCGCGGTGCGCGCGCTCGGTCGCTACGGTCGGCCCGAGGCCGCCGAGGCGCTCATGACGATCGTCGAGGACGCGGAGGACGATCCGCGCCTGCGCAACGACGCCGGCCTCTCGCTCGGCGCCGTCGCGACGGACGAGGTCCTCGGTCAGGTGATCGACAAGATCCAGTCGACGGATCTCGACGACGCCGCGCGCCGCTACTACCTCGGTGCGCTCTGGCAGCACCCGAGCCGCCCCATCGCGACGCGTCTGCTCGACGTGATGGCGAACACGACGCTCTCGGGCGACATCCGCATCCCGGCCGCGGTCGCGGTCGGCTACGCGGCCGATCCCGCGAACGACGCGCGCCTCGTGCAGATGCTCGAGAGCCCGGACACCGACGACGCCGCGGCGATCGCGATCTGCCTCGGCGGCAGCGAGGAGGCCGCGGAGGCGCTGCTCGCGCGCCTCGGCCAGGACGCCGAGCTGCGCATGGCCATCCAGGAGATGCTGATGAACCAGACCAACGACTGGTTCAACCTCGTCACCACGGGCCTCTGGGACTCGGGTCAGGTCTACCGCCGCCTCCGCGTCGCGGAGATCCTCAACCACGGCGAGGGCGACAACCGCCACGGCTACGCGTGGACCACGTTCGTCGCGCGCCTGCAGGCGGGCTGGGGCGGCCACGACGGCCTCAGCACGAACCAGATCCGTCGCCGCCTCTACGCGGACCTCACGGGCTCGGACGCGTCGCTGCGCCCGCTCATCGTCCGCGTGCTCGCCGCCACCGGCGACCTCGGCCTCCTCATGGCCGCGCGTGACTCGAACGGCCCCGGCGCCGAAGAGGCGCGCAACACGCTCATGGAGCTCAACCGCCCCCAGAGCGACGAAGAAGCGCAGCAGGCCCTCGGCGGCGTCGCGCCGCGTTGATTTGCTGAGGGGGCGCGGGCGCCCCCTCCCCCACTGCGTGGGGCCCCCTCCCGCTCCGGCCGCTGACGCGGCCGCTGCGCGCGGGGCCCCAGCCCCGCTTGCGCGGGCTCGCCTGGCTCGCCCGCCGTTCTGGCGGGCGTTCGCTTTTCAACGCCCTCGCCTGGCTCGCCCGCCGTTCTGGCGGGCGTTCGCTTTTCACGGCCTGGGGCGTGGCCTTCTCAACGCCCTCGCCTGGCTCGCCCGCCGTTCTGGCGGGCGTTGCCTTTCGGCGCGCCCAGAGGCGTCCGTGGACGCGATGCTCACGTCTCGCTCGGACCGCGTCGTTCGTCGCTCACGACGCGGCCGTCGAGGAGGGACACGAAACGATCGCAGCGCGAGGCGATGCGCGTGTCGTGGGTGACGACGATGAACGTCGTGCCGCGCTCGCGGTGGAAGCGGCGGAAGAGCTCGAAGACGCCGTCGGCGGTCTCGGTGTCGAGGTTGCCAGTGGGCTCGTCGGCGAGCACGAGCGGTGGGTCGTGCGCGAGGGCCCGCGCGATCGCGACGCGTTGCTGCTGCCCGCCCGAGAGCTGCCGCGGAAGGGCGTCGGCGCGATCCTCGAGGCCGACGTCGGCCAGGAGCGAGCGTGCGCGAGGGCGATCGGCGTCGCTCGATCGACCGCGCGCGATGCTCAAGGGCAGACGCACGTTCTCCTCCGCGGTGAGCGCCGGCACGAGGTGATGGAACTGGAACACGAAGCCGAGCGCCTTGGCGCGGAGCTGCGTCCGGACCTCGTCGTCGGCGCCGGAGACGTCCTCTCCGAGCACACGAAGAGTCCCCGCGCTCGGCTGATCGAGCAGGCCGATCAGGTTGAGCAGCGTGCTCTTGCCCGAGCCCGACGGACCGATGAGCGCCACGAGCTCGCCGTGGGCGACACGAAGATCGATCCCGTGCAGGATCTCGACCTGGACCTCCTCGCCGTAGCTCTTGCGGACGCCGACCAGCTCCAGCACGGGGCCGTCACCGCGCAACGGCGTGGCTGCGCGCTCAGCCATGCGCGCGGTCCTCACACATGGCGGATCGCCTCGGCCGGATCGAGACGAGAGGCGCGCCGCGCGGGCCAGACCGCCGAGAGGAGGCCCACGAGCGTCGCCAGCACACCGGCCGTGACGAAGAGCGGTGGCTCGAGCACGAGGAGGAAGAGCGGGCTGCCGTCGGGGTTGCGCGCCGCGCTCGCGAACGCGAGCACCAGCCCCGCGCCCATCGCCGAGCCGAAGCTCGAGCCGACGAGGCCCACGAGCAGCCCCTGCACGAGGAAGATGCGCTGGACGCGCGCGCGAGAGAGCCCCATCGCGCGCAGGATCCCGATCTCCCGCTGCTTCTGCACCACGCTCACGACGAGCACGCTCGCGATGCCCATCGCCACCGCGAGCATCACGAACACCTGGATCGTCTGGCTCGAGCTCGACTGGCTCTGGAGGGCCACCATGAGCTGCTGGTTCGTCTGCATCCAGCTCTCGGCCGAGAGGCCCGTGCGAGACGCGATGCGCGCCGCCACCGCGTCGGCGGCGAACACGTCCTCGACCCGCACGTCGATCGTCGTGGCACCACCGACGAGATCGAGCGCCGTCTGTCCGGCGCGCAGCGACACGATCGCCCAGCGTCTGTTCACGTCACGGTTGCCGAGATCGAAGATCCCCGAGACGCGAAAGGTCTGCTCGCGATCTCCGGTCGTCGCCACGCGGATGCGGTCGCCCACCTCGACCCCGAGATCGTCGGCGAGCTCGGTGCCGATCACCACGTCGGTCGAGCTCGGCGCGAAGACACCTGCGTGCATGTGCTCGCTCACCGCGTAGATCCGATCGAAGCGGCTGGGCTCGACCCCGAAGAGCACGATGCTGCGCGAGGCTGCGCCGCGGAGCGCGAAGCCGGGGCCGCTCACGGTCGCGCTCACCGCCTCGACGCCGGGCATGCGCGAGATCGCATCGACGTGGCGCTGCCAGCCCAGGATCGAGCGCGTTCGTTGCGCCGGCTCTTGCACCACGCGCACGAGCACTTCTCCCTCCCCGGCCTCGCGGAGCGGACGCACCGACTCCTCGGGCATGCGCACGACCAGGTGCGCCTGCGTGCCCAGCGTCTGGCCGATGATCCTCTGCTGCAGGCCATCGATCAGGGCGCTCAAGAAGACCATCACGGCCACGCCCACCGACACCCCCGCGAGGATGAGCACGCTCTGTCCGCGACCTTCGCGGAGGAACCGCAGCGCGAGGAAGACCTCGATGATCACGGCGTGCTCTCCCGAGCGCGCACGCGCATGCCGGGCTCGATGCCAGCCTCGGTCGTCGCGATGGCGCGATCCTCGAGCGTGAGGCCTTCGACGATCTCCACCGCGTCCTGACCCCGCAGCCCCAGGCGCACCTCGCGCCGCTCGGCCCGATCCCCCACGACCACGAGCACCCACGGGCGCTCGGTCCCGACGTCGCGCACCGCGTCGGCGGCGAGCGTCAGCACGTCGGGGTGACGCGCCGCCTCGATCTCCACCGAGATCGTCATGTCGGTGCGCAGGTACGGCGGCGGCGAGGGCACCGACAGCCGCACGTCGATGGTGCCGCGCTCCGCATCGACCGACGGAGCGATCGACGCGATCGACGCGGCGAAGCGATCGTCGGGGAAGGCCTCGGCAGACGCGACGGCCGGCAGTCCCTCGTGCAGGAACGCGAGCGTCGACTCGTCCGGATCGATGCGGAGCGTCGTGGGCCCGACGGCCGCGAGCTCGAGCAGCGTCACCCCCGGCTGCGCGACGTTGCCCGGCTCGACGGCGCGCCGCAGCACGACGGCGTTCACCGGCGCCACGAGGTGCGTCTGCGCGAGGCGCACCTCGGCGCTCGCAACGTCGGCGCGCGCGAGCTGCACCCCGGCGGCCACCACGCGCCCCTCGGCGCCGCGAGGCGACTGCCCCACCGCGGTCGCGCGCGCCGCCACGAGCGAGGACTCGGCCTGTGCGAGTGCAGTGCGTGCATCGTCGAGCTCGACGCCGCTGATCGCACCGCTCTCACGCAGCCGCTCCGATCGCGCGACCGTCGCGCGGGCTTGCGCGACCGTCGCCTCGGCACGCTCGAGCTCGCTCGAGGCCACCTCCTGCGTCACGAGCGCGAGGGAGCCGCGTCGCGCGGCTGCCGAGCCCACGGACGCGCGCGCACGGAGCAGCTGTGCTTCTGCGTCGCGATCATCGAGCTCGACGAGCAGCGCTCCGGCCGAGACCCGCTGTCCCTCGCTCGCGTGCACGGCGCGCACGGTGCCGAGCGTCACGCTCGCGATCGTGATCCGCGTCGGCGCGAGCACGCGACCGGACGCGACGATGGTCTGCACGACCTCGCCGCGCACCGGGCGCGCGACGCTCACGACCGGGCCCCGGCTCCGAGACCAGGCGAACACGACGGCGCCAGCCACCGCGATCGACGCGATGACGACGTTCCGGATCCTCCTCGTTCGGTTCTTCACGATGCATCGGAGGTCCTACGCACCGCGCCGTGCGGAACGAACGAGCGCCGATGCTCACGCGATCGCGGCGTTGCCTGACCCCAGAAGCACCGTGCGCGGGCGCCTCACTCGATGGTGCAGATCGCGCTGGGCCGCTTGATGCGCAGACACAGGCCCTCGTAGACGCGGTACGGGAAGTCCTGGTCGCGCTCGCCGAGGAAGGTGAGCGAGAGATCCTCGGTCACCGCGATGTCGAAGCTCTGGTCGCCGGTCGAGAGCAGCACGGCCTTGCCGTCGGGGATCGTCGGCGAGGTGAAGACGCCGTCGTCGCAGAGGCGCGCGATCGCGTCGATCTCGGGCGCGAACTGCCCCTCGCGCTGCTGGACCAGGCGCGCGTAGTCCCTCGCCGCGATCGCGAGCGCGAACGGGCGGTGGTGGCTCTGCGCGAGCAGGGCCTCGGTCGCCTTCACCACGTCGCGGTAGGCGTTGCCGTAGGTCGCCCAGTCGCTGCGGGCGACGGTGGTGCGGCCCTTCGCGTTGAGAAGCCCTTCGATCCCGAGGCGCGCGTCGCCGTTGAACACGAGCGTGTCCTCACGATCGGCCACCGCGTGCGCGGCGCGGATCGCACGGGACGCGTCGAGCGGCGCGCCGAGCTTCTTGGCGAGCGAGACGTCGCGCCAGTGCAGGACGAAGTCCTTGTAGAGGATGGGCACGCGCAGGAACGTCTCGTTCGCGCCCGTGACCGGCTTGGGATCGGTGCGACCCATGAAGTCGATCTCCGCGTCCTCGTCGCGGCCGTACTGCTCGACCGACACGGTCTCGATGCCCGCACCGAGCGGACCGTAGATGCCGATCATCCGTCGACCCACGAGCGTGCGTCGCGCTTCCTTCACGATCTCCTGCTGGAGGAACTCGAGCTGCTCGGGGCTCAGGGGGCTCTCGGCCATGGTCGATTCGGTCCTTTCTTCGGGTCGTCTGTGAAACGTGTCGTGTCAGCCGCGGCGGAGGCCACCGACGGTCGCGCCGGGGCGCCCCGCGGCATGCGCCGAGAATCCGCCGCCACGCAGGTCACCGACGGTCGCGCCCGCGCGCACGGTCGAGCTCGCCAGGGCCGCGCTCACGCCCAGCTTCGCGCGCGCGACGACCTGCTGGAGAGCGGGCCCCTCCTCCTCGAGCAAGTGCTCGACGAGCACCTCGAGCGTCGCAGGCGCCATGCCCGGATCGGCGAGCAGCGTGCGCAGGAGCTCGCCGTGCTCGGGCTTGAGGCGCGCGATGTTGTGGACCGCGACCTCGGTCGCAGGCCCTCGCTGGCCCGTTGCGCTCCCGCTCTTCATGCGTGCCTCCAGAGCGACCGAGTCTCGGAACCCGGCCCCTCGACGTCAACCGCTCGCGCGCGTCTTTCTCTCGATCGAGAGAGGCTCTCGGTCTCGCTCCGACGCGCGCTCGACCGCTTCGTCGGTCAGGGCGTGGCCTCGGCGGGCGCGCCCGCGTCGTCGGTCGCGCTCGTGCCTGCGTCCTCGCTCGCTTCGGGCGCGACCTCCTCGGGCGCGACCTCATCGGGCGCACCGCCACCCTCGTCGGCCGCAGCCTGCTCGTCCGCGAGGCGCATCATCTCGTCCATCGAGACCTGCCCGTCGCAGTCGTAGTCTCCCTCGATGCCGTTGTCGCAGCTCGGGCCGGCGGGGGCCTCGGTCTCGCCGGAGCCTTCCTCCGCGAGGCGCATCATCTCGTCCATCGAGACCTGCCCGTCGCAGTCGAAGTCACCCTCGATGCCGTTGTCGCACGCGGTCCCACCGCCCGGCGTGGGCGTGTGCTCTTCGCCGTCGTCCTCCTCGCCGAGCTCGCCCGTCCCGCTCTCGCTCGCCTGGGGTGGGACGAACGCGGGGGAGCCAGTGATCCAGCGGCCGAGATCGCCCGAGATCGGCGGGTAGTACGTGATGATCATCAGGCCCACCGACATGAGCGCGATGAACGGCAGCACGCTCCGGATGACGTAGCCGAGGGGCTTGTCGAAGAGCGTCGAGGCCACGAAGAGGTTCAGGCCGACCGGCGGCGTGAGGTAGCCGATCTCGAGGTTCACGATGAAGATGATCCCGAGGTGCAGCGGGTCGATGCCGAGCGTCGCGGCGATGGGCGCGATGAGCGGCACGAAGATGAAGATGGCGCTCATGATGTCCATGAGGCAGCCGACGATGAGCAACAGCACGTTGATCATCAGGAGGAAGCCCATCCGATCGAGGTTCATCGAGAGGAACCACTCGGTGAGCACGGTCGGCACGTCCGCCTGCACGAGGAACTCGCCGAAGCTCCGCGCGACCACGAGGATCACGAGGAAGCTGCCGAGCATGACGCCGACCTCCTGGAACACGCCGAAGAGGTCACCCGGCTTGATCGCGCGGTGCAGGAAGAGCTCGACGATCGCGGCGTAGACGACGCTGGCCGCCGCGGCCTCGGTGGCCGTGAAGACACCCGAGTTCGTGCCGAAGAAGATGAAGAACGGAAAGAGCAGCGACCAGAACCCATCGCGCGTCGCGGTGAGCACGACCGAGGCGTCGAACGGGTCGCGCGGCGTCTTGTCGACCACGCCGCGGAACACCGAGTAGCCCATGAGGATGCCGCCGATGACGAGACCGGGGCCGTAGCCGGACGCGAAGAGATCCTCCACGCGGATCTGTGTCGTGGTGTTGACGATCGCGTACACGATCATCGGGATCGACGGCGGGATGAGGATGCCGAGCGAGCCCGAGGACGTGACGAGGCCGTGCGTGAAGCTCTCGCGGTAGCCGGCCTTGATCATCGCGGGCGCGAGCACGCCGCCGATGGCGACGACGGTCGCCGGGCTCGAGCCCGAGATCGCCGCGAAGATCATGCACGCGAGCACCGCGCTGATCGCGAGGCCACCCGGCATCCAGCCCACGAGCGCGCGCGCGAAGCCGACGAGGCGCTTGCTGATCTCGCCCTTCGCCATGATCGCGCCCGACAAGATGAACAGCGGGATCGCGAGCAGGGCGTCGTTGTCGGCGACCGAGACCATCTGCTCCACGAGCGCGCCGCCCTGCGTGACGTTGGCGAGCTCGGGCATCCAAAGCGCGAAGCACGCGATCGTCACCAGGCCGAGCACGACGTAGAGCGGCAGCGCGAGCAGCGCGCCCGTGAGGATCACGGCGACGAGGCGTCCCGCGTTGCCTCCGATCGCGAAGAGCACGACGATGAGGCCGAGGACGACCAGGAACGGGATCGGCCGCTTGGCCTTGGGGTCGGCCGCGGGCACCTTCGCTTCACCCGAAGCGGCCTTGGCGTCCTCGGAGGAGCCCTTCGCGTCGCCCTCGGCTTTGGCGGCCGCGAGCTTCTCGGCGTCCTCCATGCCTTCGGCCTTGGCGGGCATGCCGTACTTGCCGCCGCCGAGCGCGCTCACGGCGGCCGCGACGAAGCGCACGATCGCGATCGAGAGCGCGATCGGGATCACGATGGACTTCGACCACTCCGGCAGACCCGTCTGCGAGAGCGAGCCACCCGTCGCCATCTGCCCTTCGATGTAGAAGACACCGAGCACGCAGAGGAGCAGCGAGAAGAGCGCGGTCACCACGTGGCCGACGGCCGCGATGATGTGCTTGGCGCCCTCGGGGTGGATCCGCTCGAGGGCCTCGAGGCGGATGTGCTTGCCCTCGTGCACGCAGATGCTCGCGCCGAAGAAGCCGACCCACAGCGTGAAGAGGAGCGAGATCTCCTTGCCCCAGCCCCAGCCCTCGGGGACGTGGGTCAGGCAGAACCAGACGAGCAGCGGCGCCGCGACCGCGACGCTGACGAGGCGCTTCTGGTAGTCCGGCGCCTTCTCGCGGATCTGCGCGTACGCGTACCCCGCGAGCGACGCGAGGCCGAGCACGAGCGTGAAGGTGCTCGACGAGACCGTGATCATCAGCCAGCCGGCCGCGCCGAGGAGCGCGGCCGTGATCGCCGTGAGGATCAGCGCGGAGCCCGGTGTGGTGAGGAACGGCTTGCCGCGACCGCGCTCGGCCGAGCTCCACGCGAACCAGAGCAGCGCGAGCGAGAGCACGATCGAGAGCGCGGGCGCGACCGTGTGGTCGAGCGTCGCGCGCGTCGCCTCGTCCTCGACGCCGCCCAGGCGCGCGAGCAACTGACCGACCTTCGAGTCGGGCGCGACCAGTCGTCGCTCGACCACGTCGGCGAAGGTCCCGAGCGTCGTCAGCGTGAGGAACCACGCGACGATGGACTGCTCGATCCCGAAGACACCGTCGTCGATCGTCTTCAGCAAGGACTTGGGCTCGGCCGCCCCGCGTGTCTCGTTCATCGCGCGGGATTGTCACCGGCCCAGTCCATCGGGATCAACGTTCCCGCCAGCAGGCCGCGAGCTGATCACCGGGCGCGGGGGGAGGGGCCGCACGGGTGGGGGCCCCGTGTCTGCGGGGGAGGGGCCGCACGGCCTGACGAGCCACCGCGAGGAAATCGCGACAGTGAGCAAGCGGGGCTGGGGCCGGCGATCGGACACCGCGCGCAGGCGCTCCTGCGCCGAGCACGGGAGAACCCGGCGCGCAGCATTCGCGGAGCGAATGGAGCGGGTGGGGGGCCCCGCGTCTGCGGGGGAGGGGCCGCACGAGTCACGCGAGGAACTCGCGACAGCGAGCAAGCGGTCACGCGAGGAAATCGCGACAGCGGGCAAGCGGGGCTGGGGCCGGCGATCGGACACCGCGCGCAGGCGCTCCTGCGCCGAGCACGGGGAGAACCCGGCGCGCAGCATTCGCGGAGCGAATGGAGCGGGTAGGGGGCCCCGCGTCTGCGGGGGGAGGGGCCGCACGAGTCACGCGAGGAACTCGCGACAGCGGGCAAGCGGGGCTGGGGCCGGCGATCGGACACCGCGCGCAGGCGCTCCTGCGCCGAGCACGGGGAGAACCCCGCGCGCAGCATTCGCGAAGCGAATGGAGCGGGGGGCCGCACGAGTCACGCGAGGAAATCGCGAGAGCGGCAAGCGGGGCTGGGGCCCCGGGCACGAGTCACGCGAGGAACTCGCGACAGCGAGCAAGCGGTCACGCGAGGAAATCGCGACAGCGGGCAAGCGGGGCTGGGGCCCCGCGCGCAGCATTCGCGAAGCGAATGGAGCGGGTGGGGGTCCCGCGTTGCGCGGGGGAGGGGCCGCACGGCCCCTCCAGCTAGAAATGAAGGCCCCGCCACACGCTGGTCACCGCGACTGTTGCTCCCTTCCGGGCCTGGCAGGGTTGACGGGCCAGCGTTGGCGAGGCCGCAAGAGCGTCACGTCCCGAGGGGCGTGAGCATGAGATCTACGGAGAGGGAGGGATTCGAACCCTCGGTACCGTTCCCGGTACACACGATTTCCAGTCGTGCACCTTCGACCGCTCGGTCACCCCTCCAGGGGAATCGTGATGTCTTCGGCCGGAAACGCGGGCCGCGGACGTGGCAGCGGGAACGAACGATTGGCGTCGGACCCAGTAGGATTCGAACCTACGACAACCGGTTCCGTAGACCGGTGCTCTATCCAGCTGAGCTATGGGTCCTCGAGAGACATCGAGGAGATGGCTCCTCGACAAAGAACGATGAGGAGATGGCTCTCCTCGAAAAGGGGCCGGAGAATAGCGAGCCGCTCGCGGCGCGCAACCCTTTCCAGCAGGGGCAACGGAGAAGGTGGGATTCGAACCCACGGTACCCTTTTGGAGTACGCTCCCTTAGCAAGGGAGTGCCTTCGACCACTCGGCCACTTCTCCAAGGCGAACGTTGGCTTGTCAGGGAGCGACTCCGGTCGCGCTTCGTCCAGACGAATCTGGCGGAGACGCGAGGGCGTCGAGGCAAAGCCTCGGTTGCCCGACCACGAGGACGGCGTATCTAGCGGGCATGCTCCGACGTGTCAATGACCATGCCTCGCTCGTGATCCGGCTCGCCTCGGCCCTCGTGCTGGGCCTGCTCACGAGCGTGATCGCGCCCCGGGACGCGGCCGCCTGCAGCTGCATGCGACCGACCTTCGAGGACGCCCGCTCGAGCTCGGCGGCGATCTTCGAGGGTCGCGTCGACGAGATCGCGCCGGTCGAAGGCGCCGACGAGGTGCGTGTTCGCTTCCACGTCACGCAGGCCTGGCGTGGCGTCGAGCACGAGAGCGTCGAGATCCAGACCGCCTCGAACAGCGCGGCCTGCGGCTTCCCCTTCGAAGCCGGCCAGCACTACCTCGTCTACGCGGGGGACCGAGAAGGCATGCTCATGGTGAGCCTCTGCTCGCGCACGGCCCGCATGGACGACGCCAGCGAGGACCGTCAGCTCCTCGGCTCGGGCACCATCCCGGTCGACGTGGTGGACGAGACCGACGAGCCCACGCCCCGCGAGCCACCCGCCACGCGCGCCGGCTGTGCGAGCTGCGGCGTGGCCAGCGCTCCGGCGCCGACCGCGCTCCTCGTGGTCTCCCTCGCGTCGCTCCTGGCGCTCGTCGCGCGGCGCGCGCGTCGATGAGCCGACCATGAGCGACGACGACGGAACGACGAAGCCCCCGCTGGCGGGGGCTTCGGTCGACACGCGAGACGAATCTCGGGAGCAGGGACATCCTGCGTTGAAGGACGGAGAGCAAGGGATTCGAACCCTTGGTACCGTTACCGGTACACTTGATTTCGAATCAAGCGCCTTCGACCACTCGGCCAGCTCTCCGCCGGCGCTTGTAGCAAACGGAGCCGGGGCGTCAACGCTGATCTCGCCGGTCGCGTCGATCCGCCCGCCGTTGACGCCGCCGCGGCCCGAGGACGAGGCCTTCATGCGCCTCGCGATCGAGGAGGCCGCGCGCGCCGAGGCCGAGGGCGAGGTGCCCGTCGGCTGCGTGATCGTGCACGAGGGGCGCGTCATCGCGCGCGGGCACAACCTCCGCGAGCAGACGCAGGACCCGACGACGCACGCCGAGGTGCTCGCGGTGCGCGACGCCGCGCGCGCGCTCGGCACGTGGCGCCTCACGGGGTGCGAGGTCTACGTCACGCTCGAGCCGTGCCCGATGTGCGCGGGCGCGCTCGTCAACGCGCGCGTCGATCGCGTGATCTTCGCGACGGAGGACCCGAAGGCGGGCGCGACGGTGACGCTCTACACGATCGGCGCCGACACGCGCCTCAACCACCGCTTCGCGCAGACCACGGGCGTGCTCCAGGCCGAGGCCTCGCAGCAGCTCAAGGCGTTCTTCGCCCGCATCCGCAAGGCACAGCGCGAAGCGAAGGCCAAGCCCGCGCTCTGACTGAGAGCACGTGGCACTCGGATTGATCGATGCGAGTGCCACGGGCTCGATTCGGCGGGAGGGAGGCTCTCGCCTCGGCGAGAGGGAGGGGCTGCGGCCAGACCCTCCGGCAAGAAACGTCAGAGCGTGAGTCAATGCAAGTGACTCACGCTCTGACAGACCGAGAACAATCGACGCGGAGAGTCGCCGGGGACGCCTCGCGGCGGGGTCTGCGAAGCAGACCCCAGGAACGCGCGAGAAAGCGAGGCTTGGGGAGCGTCGAGTGGGGGGATTGGGGGGAGTTGCTCCCCCCTGCCGCGCCGAAGGCGCGAGGAACACCGAGCCCTCAGCGAGGGGCGAGGCGGTCGTCCCACGCGGCCGTGTCGTCGCGCATCGCGAGGAGCCAGTCGGCCAGCAGGACGCCGTCCACCGAGAGCTCGTACATGCTCTCGATCTCCACGCCGGCGAGCAGCGTCGCAGCGTCGGGCGGCAGCTCCACGGCGTCGTAGTCGCGGCCGATGATGCCGCTCACGTTGCCGAGGAGCGCGGTGTGGCCGCGGCCCTCGTAGAAGAAGCGGCGGTAGCGATCCGGGTGCGCCGCGTGCACCGCGTCGGTCTCGCGCGCGAGCGCGCCCGCGAAGGTCTCCGGGTCGGACATGAGGAAGACCTCGGAGATCACGTAGTCGTTCCAGCTCGAGATGGCCGCGATGCGGAGCTGCGGATCGCGGTCGAGCAGGTAGCGCTGGAGGTTCACGATGTGGCCGCGCGCGGTGCAGTCGGCGCAGTCGGCCGGCAGGAAGTCGCGCGCGCCGAACTCGTCGAGGATCGTGTCGAGGAAGGCCGTGTCGCCGTCGCGCGCGATGCCCACGCCCGCGTCGTCGAGCACGTCGATCGGCACGCCGGGGTAGACGTAGCGGACGAGGAAGGCCGCGAGGATCGTGCCGAAGCCGCCGCCGGAGCTGCCCGCGAGCACGATGCGGCGCGGCCGGGGGAAGCGCTCGTAGCCCACGCTCAGCGCAGCCGAGACGTTCGCGAGCCCGTGGTGCAGTCGATCGGCCGTGCCGTCGCCGTCCTCGTCGACGTCGTTGTCGCCCGCGAAGAGCGAGCCGTCGCAGTACG
Organism: Sandaracinaceae bacterium; assembly: GCA_044376125.1. Lineage (GTDB taxonomy): Bacteria > Myxococcota_A > Polyangia > Polyangiales > Sandaracinaceae > JAFLCL01. Next base: position 543 of record JBILLJ010000084.1, on the reverse strand, counting down.
GCACGTAGAGCACGTCCCAGCCGTCGTAGGGATTCTGCGCGTTGCCGGGCCGGAGGAGATCACTGGGCGGCACGCCCGCGGGCGCCGCCGTGACGGCGAGACAGAACGCGCTCCAGCACGCACCGCCGCCCTGGAGGAAGATGAGGAGATCCTCGCTTTCGGCGGCCTCGCGCGTCGAGGCGCGGAACGTCCCGCCGCGCATGCACATCGGCCCATCCGCCGCGTCGAACTCGAACGTCGTCACGCCCTCGATGGCGCCGGGCACCACCGCGCTCGGCGGCGTCGCGCCGAGGTAGCGCGTCAGGCCCTGGTCGTAGGCGATGCGCTCGGGCGTGCCGGCCATCGGCTCGTACGGCGTGAAGGTCGTCGGTCCAGGCGCTTCGCCGCACGACGTCGTCGCGAGGCAGAGCGCGAGGATCGCGAGGAGGCGGTGTCGTGCGAGCATCGCCCGAGCGTACCCCGACGCGCCCGCGACGGATCGCGCGCTCGGCGCTCCGCGTTCGACCGGCCGAGCGTTCTCGCTCGGTCAGCGGAACGTGCGGA
>JBILLJ010000006.1:0-129691 GCA_044376125.1 Sandaracinaceae bacterium | reverse complement strand
ACGGCGAGCGCTTCGGAGGGCACGGCGAGCGCTTCGGAGGGCACGGCGAGCGCTTCGGAGGGCACGGCGAGCGCTTCGGAGGGCACTGCGGCGTCGCCGGAACGCAACGAGAGCGTCGATGCGAACGCGCCGCCGAGCGATGCGTCCATCCGCGTCGCCGTGGTGCTCGTGGGCGACCCCAACGACGCGGCCCGCGAGGCTGCCGCGCGCCTCGAGGCGGCGGTGCGCGAGACCTTCGCCCTTCCCTCCGACGACGCGCTGCGCGCCTCGCTCGTGGGTGTCGGCGAGGGCGATCTGATCGCGCCGGTCGTTCGCGATCGTCGCGCGCTCGGTGGCAGCGAGCGCGAGGACCTCCCGCTGCTCGGTGCCCTCGGAGATCGCGCCGACGTCGTGCTCCTGCTCGTGGTTCGCACACGGGCCGGCAGCCGCGAGCTCGTGGCCTTCGACGTGCGTCACCGTGCCTTCTTCGAGGGCGCGCTCCAGCTCGACGCCGGCCTCGAGGACGCACGCGTCGTTCGCTTCGTGCGGGCGCGCGGCCGCGCAGCGCTGTCGAGCCAGACCGAGCTGCCGTCGGAGACGGCCGCCGAGCTCGAGGCCCGTGCGCTCGGCACGCGCACGGACGCGACGCTGCGCGACGCGGCCGGCGGCAGCGAGCCCGCCGACGAGCCGGAGTGGATCGAGATGAACTGGCCGTATCTGGTCGCGGGCGCGCTGCTCGCGGGGGCCGCCGCGTTCGTCATCGTCTACACGACCAACGACTCCGATCCCGTGCCCATGCTGCGGTTTCGCCCCGGAGGCACGCCGTGATCGGGAGGCGCACGACCGCTCTCGGCCCCGGCCGCGGCGCGTGCGCCGTTCGCAGGCTCGTCGCGGCCTGGCTCTTCGCGCTGCTCGGCGTGCTCGCGACACTGGCCCCGAAGGCCTCCGCGCAGGACGCACCGCCGGACGTCGCGATCGTGCGAGGCCTCGAGATCCCCGCCGCACCCGAGGGCTTCGTGCACGTCGATCGAGGCAACGTGCGCTGGGAGATGCCCGAGCGCGCGGTGGGTCTCGTCGAGCCGCTCTACGAGACCTGGGATCGCGCGCTGCCCCGCATCCAGCGCGAGCTCGGCATCGACGGGACGATGCCCCCGATCCGCATCCGCATCGGCGTCGATCCCGAGCAGATGGAGTCCCTCGCGCCGCGTGGCGCGCCTCCGCCCGCGTACGCCGTGGGCGTGGCGTACCCAGGGCTCTCGCTGATCCTCCTCACGCTGACTGCGCCCGAGACGTGGCAGCGGCCCGAGCTGCACGAGGTGCTCGTGCACGAGCTCAGTCACCTCGCGCTTCACCAGGCGCTCGTGGGCGAGAACGGCGAGGTGGTGAACGACGCGCCGCTCTGGCTCGTCGAGGGCGTCGCGATCTACCAGGCGCGCGAGCGCTCGATCGAGCGCGTTCAGACGCTCTGGGAGGCGGCGTTCCGCGGTGGCGTCATCGATCTCGACGACCTCGATCGACGCTTCCCGAACCGACCGCACGCCGTGAGCCTCGCGTACGCCGAGTCCGCCGACTTCGTGGCCTGGCTCCTCCGGCGCAGCGGCCCCGAGAAGCTCGGCGAGATGCTCGGCCGCATGCGACGCGGTCAGCGCTTCGAGACGGCCGTCTCGCAGACCTGGAGCATGGGCATCGGCTCGCTCGAGCAGGAGTGGCGCAGCGATCTCTCGAACCGTTTCGGCGCGCTCCCCATGTTCGCGACCGGCGGCATCGGCTGGGTCCTCGTCGGTCTGCTCGTCGTGATGGCGTGGCGGCGCCGCAAGGACAAGAGCGCTGCGATCGAGAAGCGCTGGGCCGAGGAGGACGCTCGCCAGGCGCAGCTCGAGATCGCGTTTGCGCGACACCGCGCTCGTCAGCTCGCACGCGAGCGCGCGCGGCGTCTGGCGGAGGCGGGCATCTCGACGGGCGCGATCGACGCGGATGCGGACGCGGAGCGGCCCGAGGCGGAGCATCCGAGCGGACCGCTCGTCCTGGCCACGACGCACGAAAAGCCCACCACGGTGTTCGTGGTGGGCTCGGTGTCGGAGCCTGGGCCCCCGCCGACGCGCGAAGCCGCGTTGGAGCCGGTGAAGGACGGCGCGAGCGGCGAGTTCGACGGCGACGTCGATCGCGGCGATCGCCCGCTCCATTGAAGGAGCGTCGAGCGAGGGGTGAGCTCGGCTCAGGCCGTCTCACCCGCTCGGCTCAGGCCTTCTTCTCTTCCGGCTGGATCGGGAACTTCGGCGTGCCGGACTTGGCGCGGATGCGCTTCTGGTCGCGGCCCACGGTGGCGCGCTTGTGACGGCGACGACGCTCGGTCTTGCAGGTATCGGAAACCATCGTGTCCTCCAGAGGGGCCGCGTCTTTAGCCGACCTGTTCGGGAGCGTCAACGGCGGGAGAGCTCTCGGCGGACGCGCGCGCGATATCGGTCGTGCAGTCGGCGCGTGATCGGGCCGGGCCGACCTCCGCCCGCAGGCACTGCGTCGAGCGCGATCACGGGCACGAGCTCCCGCAGGCTGCTCGTGAGGAAGGCCTCGTCGGCCGTCTCGAAGTCTCTCGCGAAGAGCAGGCGCTCGCGCACCTCGAGGCCGTCGGCGCGCGCCTCGTCCATCACGAGCGCGCGCGTGATGCCGGCGAGGATGCCGAGCGAGGTGGGCGGTGTCTCGACCGCTCCGCCGCGCACGACGAAGAGGTTCGAGGAGTGCCCTTCGCTGATCGCGCCGTCCTCGCGAACGAACGCCGCCTCGTAGGCGCCGCGCTCCTGGGCGATCTGGAGAGCCAAGAGGTTGGCGGTGTAGGCGCTGATCTTCGCGCCCGCCGCGCGCGTGTGATCGGTCGGGCGATCGATGCGTGCGGAGGCGAGCGCGACACCTTCGTAGAGCGAGGCCGGCAGTGGAAGGAGCGGCGCCGCGATCACCACGCGCGTCGTGGGGCCCGTGGCGCGGCGAGGATCGAGGTGCAGCGCGCCCTGCCCCCGGCTCACCATCACGCGCACGTACGCGTCCGGCAGCGCGAGCGCGGCGAGGGCTTCGACGATCTCGCCACGCAAGGTCTCGCGCGCGAAGCTCGGGGTGATGCCCAGGCCTTCGAGCGAGCGCCAGAGGCGGACGAGATGCTCGTCGAGGCCGAGCGCCACGCCTTCGTAGGCGCGGAGCACCTCGAACACCGCATCGCCGAAGAGGAAGCCCCGATCGAAGATCGAGACGCGCGCGTGCTCGGGAGCCACGAGCGCACCGTCGAGGACGATGATCGGAGAGACGCTGGGCGTCGTCATCCGCTCACCGTCCGCGAGGGAGCACGCGCGCCGCGCTCACGCGCTCTTGAGCTGGGCGAGCAGCGCCGCGGCCTGCGGGTGGCCCGGCTGCTCGACGAGCGCGCGGTCGAGCATGGAGATCGCCTTCTTGGGATCACCCTGCTTGGCCGTGATGTCGCCGAGGTAGAAGTAGACGTCGCCCTTGGTGATGCCCGAGGTGGCGTCGAGCTTCTGGAGCAGGAGCGCGCGGAAGGTCTTCTGCGCGCGGTCCCAGTCGCCACTCGAGTAGCAGAGGCGACCCAGGTCCCGGAGGATCGGGACGCTGGTGAGGTCGATCTTGAAGGCCGAGTCGTAGGCAGCGAGCGCCTCGGCCGTCTTGCCCATGCCCTCGAGCGCCTGGCCCAAGCGGTGGTGGTAGGTCGCGACGTCCTTGCTGCGACGCGTGCCGAACGACGCGATGATCTTCTCGAGCACGGGCACCGCGTCGCCCGAGCGACCAGCCGCGATGTAGAGATCGCAGAGCGGAAGGAGCGAGTTGCGATCCTCGGGATCGAGCGCGACGGCCTTCTCGAAGTACTGCGCTGCGCGACCCGCGTCGTTCAGCTGCTTCGAGTAGAGGTCCGCGATCTCCTTGTAGAGCGCGAGCTTCTTGGTCTTGTCGGCCTCCGCCTCGGCGTCCTCTGCGAGGAGCTCGGCGCGACCAGCGTGGTTCTTCGTCTTGTCGAAGAGCGCACGGAGCTTCGTGCGCGCCGCCGCGTGACCGGGCGCGAGCGAGAGCGCGCGCCGCAGCGCGGCCTCCGCCACGGCGTCGTCCGCGAGCGGTCCCTCGGCGAGCTCGGCCACCTCGAGCGCGTTCGCGACGGCGGCCTCGCCTGCGAGCGAGCGACCGATCGTCTCGAGCGCCTCGACGGCGTCCTTGTGGCGACCGAGCGCCTTGTAGAGGCGCGCGAGGGCGGCGAGGTTGTCCGCGTCGTCCGGCCGCTGCACGCGAACACGATCGAGCGTGGCGGCGGCGTCGGCAGGCCTCTTGAGGTCCCGCTCCTGGATCTGCGCGAGCCGGCCGAGGAGACGCAGCTCCTCCGCGCGGTCGCCGGCCTGGGCGGCGGTCTCGGCCCGAGAGCTCACGCTCTCGGCGAGGAGATCGAGCTTGCCGTCGGCCTGGTAGAGGCTCTCGAGCGCGTCGAGCGCCTCTCGGTCGGCGGGCGCGTCGGCGAGGATGTCGCGCAGCTGCTCCATCGCCTCGCCGCGACGTCCTTGCAGCTCGGCCAGCCGCGCGAGGCGCACGCGCGCCGCCGTGCGATCGGCCTCCGACTCCGCGATGTCGAGGCGCCTCTGCACGAGATCCTCGAGGTCGCGGTAGCGCTTCTCGGACTCGAACAGCGTCTCGAGCGCGCCGATCGACTCGAGGTCGGTCGGCACCTCGTCGAGCACCGCCTGCCACGCCTCGATCGCGCGCTTCGGATCCTGGATCCGATCGCGCACGATCGTCGCGAGCTGACGACGCTGGCCGACGCGGCGATCGGGATCGCTCTCGACGTCGATGCGACGCTCGAGCAGCGAGGCGGCGTCCCCCCAGCGCTGCTCGGCAGTGGCGAGGCGCGTGAGCTCGTCCAGGGCCTCCGCGTTGGCCGGGTCCCCGTCGAGCACGCGCTCGAACGCACGTCGGGCGATGCCCGCATCGCGCAGCGCCGACTCGGCCAGACGCGCCGCCTCGAAGAGACGCGTGACCTTCGCGGGCTCGTCGAGCTCGACCTCGGCCCACGCGAGGAGCGCGTCCACGAGCGAGCGCTCGCGCCCCGGCTCGCGCAGGATCTCGACGAGCTGCTCGTTGGCCTCGGGGCTCTCGCGATCCGCGGCGAGCGCAGCGCGCAGGGCCTTCTCCGCTGCCTCGGTGTCGCCGAGACGGTCTCGGTACCACCCCGCGGCGCGCACGAAGAGGTCGCGCTTCATGGTGGAGTCGAGCGCGTCCTTGCCCGTCGTCTCCGCGACGCGCTCGGCGAGGCCACGCAGCGCCTCGAAGCGACCCGATGCGCCAGCGAGGCGCTCGAGATCCGCCAGCAGCCCCTCGTCGCGCGGATCGAGCTCGTAGGCCTTGATCACGCAGTCGAGGGCGCCCGCCGCGTCGGCGAGGTCGTTCTCGCGGAGCTGCGCGAGATCGATCCAGAGGCGCACGCGCTCGCCATCCGAGTCGGCGAGGCGGATGCGCACGTCGTAGAGGCCCGCGATCTTCGCGGTGGCGCCGGTCGCGCGGTACGCCGCGTCGAGCACCTCGACCACCTCGGAGACGAGCCGCTCGTCGGCGAGCAGCCCCTCGGTCGCGCCCAGGGCGCGGGGCTCGGACGGATCGCGCTCGAGCACCTCGCGGAACGCCGCGAACGCGGCGGGGGTGTCGGAGAAGCGCTCCCAGCGCAGCGCACCGAGCCGCACGAGCAGCTCCGTGTGCTCCGCGGGTGGACCGGAGGTCGCCGCCTGGGCGCGACGCTCGACGATGTCGACGAGCTCGTCCCACGAGGAGCCCTTGGTGTAGAGCCGATCGAGCGCGGCGAGCGAGGTCTCGTCGTCCGACACGATCTGGAGGCGACGGCGATGCGCGTCGATCGCGCGTGCGTCGTCGGCGAGCGGTCCCTCCGCGATGCGGGCGAGGCGACCGAGGAGATCGAGGCCCGTGTCCGCGTCGACCGCGCCGCCCGCGCGCGCCGAGAGCGTGTCGGCCACCTGCTCCCAGACCCTGAGCTCGCCACCGAGGCGCTCGAGCTGATCGACGAGCGACCGATCCGAGGCGTCCTCTGCGAGCGCACGACGGGTGGCCTCGAAGGCGGCGGCCTTGTCGCCGCGGCCTTCCTCGTGGATCTGCGCGAGGCGCCGGAGGTGCTGCTGCTTCTCGAACGGATCCGAGCTGGCCGCGACGACGAGCTCCTCGAGCTCGGCCACGTCCTGCCAGCGGCCCTGCGCCTCGAGGAAGGGGAGCACGATCTGCGAGGCCTGCTCGCGGTGCTCCTCGAGGCGCGAGATGCGCACGAGCGCGCCGATCGAGGGCTCGTGGCGGGGGTCGATCGAGAGCACGTTCTCGTGCGTCGCGAGCGCCTCGGAGACGTCGTCGAGCTCGCGCTCGAGGACCTCGGCCGCACGGAAGAGCAGCGCCACGCGCGCCTGCGACGACTCGGCCGTGGCCGCCTGCATGCGCAGGTTCTCGAGGAAGTCGGGCCAGAGCGCCTGCCGCTCGTAGAGCCTCCCGAGCGCGGTGATCGCGGCGGCCTCGCCCGGCCGGTCCGCGAGGGCCTGCTGGTAGGCGCGGATCGCCGTCTCGGGCTCACGGAGCTGCTCGTCCGCGATCTCGCCGAGGCGGAGCGCGATGTCGGCGCGGAGATCCGCGTCGGTCTCGAGCTCGAGGCGCCGCGACAGCACGGGCGCGAGCTGCGCGAAGTCGGACGCCTCGCTGTAGAGGCGATCGAGCGACTCGTAGCCGATGGCGTCCGTGTCGTCTTCCTGGATCGCGCGCTTGTAGAGCGCGACGGCCATCGCTGGATCACCGAGGAGATCCTCGGCGACCGAGCCCGCGCGGCGCAGCGTCTCTCCTCGCTCGACCGGGTCGTAGGAGCGTTCGACCTTCTTCTCGAGCGTCGCGACCATGCCGCGCCAGTCGCCGACCATCGTGTGAAGGGCCTCGAGCGCGTCGAGCGGGCTCGGGTCCTGCGGATCGACGGTGAGGATGCGCTCGAAGGTCTGGATGGCCGCGCGCGGATCGCCGCGCTTCTCGTCGTGCACGCGGGCGAGCGTCGAGAGCAGCGAGGCCTGCACGACCGGATCGCTCGTGCGCTGGATCGCGGCCTCGTAGCAGACGACCAGACCGTTCCAGTCGTCCAGCATCGCCGCGAGGCGATCGACGTTCCCACGCACCTCGTCGTTGCCCGGCTCGATGCCGAGCGCGCGCGCGTAGGCCGAGAAGGCTGCGTCCGCGTTGCGGCCGCGGTCCTCGTGGAGGCGTGCGATCTCCGAGAGCAGCCGCACCTGCTCGGTGGGCTCGTCGGTGAGCTTCGCCTCGGCCTCGTGGATGGCGATCTGCTTCTTCCACTGATCGGTGATCGAGTAGATCGGCTCGAGGATGCGGATGATCCGGAGCTGGTGGGCCGGCTCGACGATCAACGCCTCGAGCGCCGACACCGACGCCTGGTGGTCGGGCCGCGAGCGCAGGACGTCTTCGTAGGTGTCGATCGCCGCGTCGAGATCGCGCAGGTGCTTGGCCTGCACCTCGCCGAGGCGGGCCTTGAGGGTGACCTCGGCGTCGCTGCCGTCCGCGTGGTCGATGCGGAGGCGGAGCAGGTCGGCCAGGTCGTTCCACCGCTCACGCGCGACGAGCAGCGACTCGAGCGACTCGGTCGCGCTCGGGTGCGTCGGGTCGAGCTCGAGCATCTCGCGGTAGATGGCGATCGCGCGGTCGGCGTCGGCGTTCTTGTCGCGCTCGACCTCCGCGCTCTTGCCGAGGAGCGCGAGCCGCTCGTCGTCGCTCTCCGCGACGTCGATGCGATCCCGGTAGACCTTGAGGAGGTCCGCCCAGCTCTGGCTGCGGGTGAGGAGCCGCTCGAGGGCGTCGAACGGCGGGCGCTCGGTCGGGGCGTACGCCGAGGCGAGTCGGTACATCTCGACGGCCGCGTCGGGGCGCTTCGTGCGCGCCTCGTAGAGCTCGCCCGCGATCATCGCGAGCTTGTAGGTGATCGCGTCGTCGACGCCGATCTCCTTGAGCGAGTCGCGGTACGTGTCCGCCAGTCGGTCCCAGCGCTCGAGCACCTTCGCGAGGCGCGTGAGCGTGTCCCAGCTCGACTCGTCGCGCGGGTCCTCGCGGAACATCCGCACGTACATGCCGAACGCGCCGTCGAGATCCTCGAGGTAGTCCTCGTGGAGCTGGCCGAGGCGCGACAGCAGCGACTTGCGCGCATCGAGATCCTGCTCGGGCTCGAGACGCGCCTCGAGCGTGCGCTGGACCTTCTTCCACTGGAGGCGCGCGAGGTAGATCGGCTCGAGCACGGCGGCGGCGGCCGCCTTGTGCTCGGGGGAATCGAGCAGTCGCTCGAGCGCCTCGATCGTGGGCTCGTGCGCGCCCTGGGCGCCCTGCGACAGCGCCTCTCGGTACTGCTCGATCGCCGCCTCGGTGTCGTTGAGCTTCTGCGCGTAGGTGTTGCCGAGGCGGTGCCTCACCTCGACCGGCGCGCCGACCTTCTTCTCGAGCATCCGCTCGTAGAGCGACACGAGGTCGGGCCAGCGCTCGCTCGCGGCGTAGAGGCGCTCGAGGGACGCGTAGACCGGCGGCGGATCAGCCTCGACGAGGACCTCGTCGAGCGCGGCGATCGCGCGCGGGACGTCGTTGAGCTTGGTCTCGCAGATGTCGGCCTGACGCACGAGCAGCGCGACGCGCTCGGAGCCCTGCGCGAAGTCGGTCTTGCGACGCACCACCTCGAGGAGCGCCGGCCAGTCCTCCGCGGTCTGCACGAGCGCCTCGAGCTGCGCGATGGCGTCCGCGTCGTCCGCCCGCAGCTCGAGGATCCGCTCGTAGGTCGCGCGCGCGCCGGCGGCGTCTTCGAGGCGCTCGCGTCGCAGCACCGCGAGGCGGCGGTAGGTCTCGACCTGGAGGTCGGCATCGCCGACCTCGGGCGCGAGATCCTCGAGGAGGGCGCCGTGCTCGAGCCACTTGTCCGACGCGGCCGCGAGGCGGTCGGCTTCGCCGAGCAGGTAGCCGAGATCGGGATCGCTCGAGCCCACACGCACGGCGGCCGCCACGCGGTCGTACGCGCCCGCGGCGTCTCCGAGCGCATCGGCCACCTCGGCGCCGCGTCGCAGCGCCTCGAGACGATCGTTGGGATCCTCGGTGCGCGAGAGCACGTCGAGGACACCGAGGAGATCGCGCGACGGGCCCTGAACCTCGAAGCGAGGGCGCAGCATGCGGGCCGCAGCGAAGCGAACGTCGGCGTTGTCGGAGCCCGTCAGGGTGACGAGCGCCGCGGTTGCGCCCGCGTGCGACGGCTCGAGCTCGAGCACGGAGCCGTAGGTCTCGACCGCAGCCTCGAGCTCCGTGAGCTTGGTGCGGCGGATCTCCGCGACGCGGAAGAGGTTGGCGGCGCGCGCCGAGCCATCGGTCTCGATCTCGCGCAGCTGATCGAGCGCCTCGAGGAGGTCGTTCCAGCGGCCAGCGGCCTCGTGCAGCTCGACGAGCGGCTCGAGGCAGTCGCGTGCGGGGCCGAAGCGAGCGAGCACGTCGCCATACGCCGTGACGGCGCGCTCCCGGTCGTCGAGCTTTCGGTGCGCGAGCTCGGCCGTGCGGAGCGCGTAGGCCCGTCGCGCGACGTCGTCGGTCGCGGACGCGTCGAGCTGCTCGAGCACGCCGAGCAGCGGCGCCCAGCTCTGGCTCTGCGTGTAGAGGCGCTCGAGCGCGCGGAGCGCGTCGAGGTCGGTCGGGTCGAGCTCGACCCGCTCGCGATGCGTGCGGATCGCTGCCTCGCGGTCACCGAGGCGCTCCTCCTGCAGATCCGCGAGGCGGACGAGGAGCCGGCCCTTCTGCGAGGGGTCGTTCTCGAGATCGATCTGGCGACGAAGATCCACGGCGAGCTTGTCGGACGCGCCGGCGGCGACGTGGATGCGCTCGAGGGCCTGCGCCGTGCGCAAGCGCGCCTCGGGGTCGTCCGCGAGGAGACCGTACGCGCGCTCGAGCCAGGGCTCGGCGTGCGCGCTGTCCTGCGCTTCGTCGTCCCAGAGCGACGCGAGCTCGCTGACGATCTCGCGCTCCGTCGCGCTGCCCGCTTCGACCTTGCCGAGCGCCGTCTCGAGCACGGCCCCGCGGGCCTCGTACGCGGCGCGCTGATCGGCGGCGCTCGCTGCGTTCGCCGCGCGCGCACGCGTGGCGTTCGCGAGCTGCTCACGGAGGTTCGCGTCGTCGGCCGACAGAGGAACCGCGCGCGCGTATGCGTGGAACGCTGCCCCCCAATCCGCCAGCTGCACGGAGGCGAGATCGGCGATGCGCGTGAGGAGGCGGACCTTGGCGTCGTCGTCCCCGGCGGCCTCGAGCTGGACCTCGAGCACGCGCGCGAGGCCCGCGAAGTCCTCGCGCATCTCGTAGACCGGCTCGAGGATGCCCGCGATGCGCTGGCGCTGCGTCGGCTCGGGCAAGAGCCGCTCGAGGGACTCGCGCGCGCCTGCGTGGTCCGGCGAGCGACCGAGCGCTGCTTCGTACGCATCGACGGCCGCCTTCGGCTCGCCGAGCTTCGTCTCGTGGAGGGCACCGATGCGAACGAGCGTCTCGGTCGCGTCGGCGTCGCCGCCGTCTTCGACGTCCAGACGCAAGAGCTCGGCGAGGTCGCGCCACTGCTCGGTGCGCGTGTAGAGGCGATCGAGCGCGCGCCGCGAGGCCAGGTGGCGAGGCTCGAGCTCGAGCACGTCTCGGTACACGCGGATCGCGTTGCGCGGCTCGTCGATCAGCTCCTCGAACACGAAGCAGAGCTGGAGCAGGAGATCGAGCTTGCTCTGGACGTCGACCGTCTGCGCGATGCGCTGGCGGTAGAGGGCCTGGAGATCCTGCCAGCGCTCGGCGTCGGTGTAGAGCTCCTTGAGCGCGCCGAACGCCGCCTCGTGCGTCGGCTCGATCGTGAGGACCTTCCGATCGAACGGCTCGGCCTCGGCCGGACGACCGAGCACGTTGCGATACACCTGTGCCGCGCGGTCGGCGATGACCAGGACGTCGGCGTCGGCCAGCTCGCCGGCCTCGATCACGGTGGCGAGCGCGACCGCATAGGCCTCGTGCTGTCCCGAGGCCTCGGCAGCCGCCGCGAAGCGTTCGCCGATCTCGCGGTCGCTCGGCGTGTCGAGGAAGGCGCCCTCGAGGGTGCGGTAGGCATGCTGCGCATCGCCCAGCGGCCCGAGGGAGAGCTCGGCGACACGCAGGCGCAGCGCACGCTTCTCGCTCGCGTCGGTCGTGCTCGCGAGGCGCGCCTCGAGGGTCGCGCGCAGCTTGTCGAACGAGCCCGTCGCCTCGTAGGCCGGCTCGAGCAGGCGACCCACGTCGCCTGCGGTCGACGGATCCATCTCCTTGACGCGCTCGAGGCCGGCGATCGCGCGTGCATCGCTCGGTCGCGCTGCGAGCGCCTCCGCGAGGAAGCCGCGCGCGAGCGAGAGATCGGGCTTGCGATCGAGGTGGATCTCGCCGAGGCGCAGCGTGAGATCGCTGCGCTCCGCGTCCGAGGCGAGCGAGCGTCGTCGCTCGACCACGCTCACGACCTCGTCCCAGCGTCCGGCCTGCTCTGCCAGGCGATCGAGGGCGGCGAGCGAGTCGCGATCCTTCGGATCGATCTCGACGGCACGCCGGTAGAGCGCGGCCGCCGCGACCGCGTCGCCGAGCTCCGTCTCCTCGAGGCGCGCGAGCTCGCAGAGGAGCATCCACCTCTCGGCGTCGTCGCCAGCGAGATCGATGCGGCGCTGGAAGTGCGCACGCAGATCGGAGTGGCGCCCCGCCTTGCGCAGGAGCGCGTCGAGCTCGCTCGTCGCCGTCGGGTCGGTCGGCGACTCCTCGAGCACCGCGCGCAGGGCACCCGCGGCGCGATCGACGTCACCGAGCTTGTCGGAGGCGATGGCGGCGATGCGGCCGCGAAGCCAGCGTCGCTCCTCGGCGTGCTCCGCCGCCGCGCCGATCGCGGCGAGCCGGGTCTCGTAGGCCTGGACGACGGCCGCGTGGCTGCCGGACTTCTCCGCGGTGTTCTCGAGCGTGGCGCGCGAGGCGGCGCCGGTCGGATCCACGTGGAAGGCCTCCGCTGCGTAGCGGAGGGCGAGCGCCGCGTCCTTGAGGCGCTCGGCCGCGATCTCGCGTGCCGCGCCGAGGAGCGCGAGCTTGCCGGCCTGATCGGCGGTGTGGCCGAGGAGCACGTCGTAGAGCGCGGGCAGGCGCGACCACTTCTCGTCCTTCTCGTAGATCGGCAGGAGCGCACGCGCCGCGCGCTCGTTCGTCGGGATCGCGGCGAGCACGCGCTCGTAGGCGCGGAACGCGCGCTGCGGCTCTCCGATGCGCGTCTCGTAGACCTCCGCCGCCCTGAACGAGAGCGCGGCCTTCTGCTCGGCGTCCTCGGCCTTCTCGGCGGCGTTGCCGAGCACCTCGGCGAGGCCGTCCCAGTCGTTCGTCTCCCCGTAGAGCGCCTCGAGCGCGTCCCAGTCCTGCGCCTGGACGTAGCTCTCGCGCAGCGTCCGGACCGCGCGGCCGTTCTTGGGATCGATGCGGAGGACGCGCTTCCACGCCTCGGCCGCCTTGGCGCCATCACCCACCTGCTCGCCGTACAGCGCCGCGAGCTTCGTGAGCAGCCGGATGCGCTCCTTGTCGTCGTCCGCCGCGCCCACGCGCCGCTCGATGACCTCGGCGAGCGTGGTCCAGTCCTTCTCGCGCTCCGCGAGCTTCTCGAGCGAGTCGATCGCTTCCTTGTTCGACGCGTCCGTCTCGAGCACCTGCTTCCAGAGCGGGATCGCGTCCACGGGGCGGTGGAGACGATCGGCCGCGAGCCGGGCGAGCTCGATGCGATGCGCCTGTCGCACGTCGGGATCGCTCGCCAGCGAGGCCTCGGCCGAGAGCACGTCGAAGAGCTGCTTCCACGAGCGGCGCTTCGTGTAGATCTCCTTGAGGAGATTGAGCGCCTCGCGGTGGGTGGGCTCCTTCTCGACGACGAGCTCGAGCGGCCGCGTCGCCTGGTTGTAGTTCGCGAAGCGATCGATCCAGAGCTTGGCCACGCGCATGTAGAGCGCGACCTGATCGCCCGCGTCCTCGGTGGCCTCGGCCTTCTTCGTGAGGACCTGGATGAGATCGTTCCAGCGGCCCATGCCCTCGTACGTCGCCGCGAGCGACTCGAGCGCATCGCGATCGGAGGGGCGGAGCGCGAGGATCGCGCTCCACGTGTTCACCGCCATCACGTCGAGCTTCAGCTGGTTGCGGTAGATGCCGACCATCTCGCGGAGCTTCTCGATCTTCGCGTCGACGACCTCGGGGCCCTCGCCGGTCAGCGCGTCCGCCTCGGCCTTGAGGATCTCGACGAGCGCGTTCCACTTCTGCGACTGGCGGTAGAGCTCGCGCAGCGCGGGCAGCGCCTCCGCGTTCGTCGGGTCGATGCGCTGGACGGCCTTCCACGCCTCGACCGCCTTGTCGCTCGCGCCGCTCGCCTGCGCGGCGCGCGCGAGCTCGACACCGAGCGAGGCCTTCTGCTTCGGGTCCTGCGTGATGCGCTGCGCGTCGGTGAGGATCGTGAGCAGCTTCGCGTGATCGCCCGTCGTCGTGAGGTGATCCCGGTAGAAGCCCAGCATGCCCGGGTGCACCGGGTCGAGCTTGCGGAGGCGCGCGAAGTACGGCTCGGCGTCGGCCGGCGCCTGGCGGAAGCGCCAGTGCACCATACCGATCTGGAGGAGGATGCCCTGCTCGGCTTCGGGCTTGAGGCGGCCACGGAGCGCGTCGTCGTAGAGCTGGACGAGGTGGTCCCAGCGCTCGTGCGCCATGAAGTGCTCGACGAGGTACGCCATGCCCTCGCCGTGACCGGGCGAGAGCGAGACGACCTGGTCGTACACGGCGGCGGCGCGGTCCTTCTGTTCGAGCTTTCGCGCGATGACGCGGGCTGCCTGGAGGAAGAACGAGAGGCGGTCGTCCTTCTGCTTCGTCTTCTCCGCGGACTCGAGGAGCACCGCGGCGAGGTCGTCCCACTTCTCGCGGAGCGTGAGGGTGTGCGCGTAGAGGCGCGTCGCGCGCGCGTCACCCGCGTCCGCCTCGAGCGCCTGGCGGAACACGCGATCGGTGTCCTTCTCGCGCCCACGCTTCTTGTACTTCCAGACCAGCGAGCCTGCGCTCACGAGCAGCGAGCACTTGAGCGCGGGGTCGGAGGCCGTCTCCGCCTCGTCGACGAAGCGCTTGGCGATCTCCTTCCAGTTCGACTCCGCGGTCGCGATCTGCTCGATCGACTCCTTGATCGTCTCGTCGCCCGGCCGGAGCGCGAGCGCGCGCTCGAAGCACTTCTTCGCGGCGTCGTCGTCCAGGAGATCTTCGCGCTGGAGGCGGCCCGCCTTCACGAGCAGCGCGGCGCGGCCGTCGGGATCCTGGCCCTCCCGCTCGAGCTCGGCGATCTCCGCCTCGAGCAGGCCCACGACCGCGAGGGGCTCCGAGCGCGACTCGTGCTGGTCGCGCGCGAGCTGGACGAGCCGCATGGGCGACTCGCCCGTGCGTCGAGGGTCACCGCTCGCGAGAGCCTCGCGGAGGTCGCTCACGATCCGTGTGTTGTCCGGATCCTCCTGCAGTGCGCCGAGCAGATGGGAAACAGTGAGCACGCGGACTCCTCGCCGTGGTTGGGAAGCGTGACGAGCGCGGCGCCCCGGGGCGGCGCGCATGAGCAGATCGGGTGGCCCGCCGTGCGGCGAGCCGAGGGCCAGCCGGACTCCCTCCGCGGGGCCGGATCCGACCGCGAGAAACCCCAAAGAAAACAAGCAATTCGCGCGGGATTTCCCGCGGGGACGGCCGATGGTACAGAGGGGTGGTCCGGCGTTTCAAGCGATCTATTTCGCTGTCAGCGGCAGCGCGTGCGCAGCGTCTCGGGGTCCCCGTGACAGCGCACGCAGGCGGCCGGCGACGCCGCCAGGATCACCGCGCAGCTCTGGGCGAAGCCGGGCGGGTGCGGGCTCACGCCGCCGCCACCCACCCCCTCCGCACCGTGGCACGCGACGCAGTCGTCCTCCGCGTGACACGAGACGCAGCTCTGGAGCGATCGACGTGCCTCGACCGCGTGCAGATCGGGGCCTCGGATCCAGACCGCCGCGGGAGGGTGGTAGCGCGTGCCTCCTCGCGTCGCGGGCGCCGAGAAGGTCGATAGACCGAGGCGCGCGTGGCACTCGGCGCAGAAGGTCGTCACGGCATGGCAGCTCGTGCAACGCGTCTCGTCTCGGCGCGCCATGCTCGGGTGGGTCGAGAGGAAGTCGCCGGGGTGCACACGCCGGGGGCGCACGCGGGCATCGTGGCACGCCGCGCACTCGCGCTCGGTGTGGCACTCGGCGCAGAGCTCACCCTGATCGGCCGCGACCCAGCGGTGCCTCACGAGCCACTCGTGGTCGTGGTGCATGCCGGCCATCCACGGTGGTGGGTTCATCCAGCCACCGCCCGGCACGTGCGCGCGCACGCGTCCATCGGGCAGCGCGTCGTGGCAGCCGGTGCACGCCATGGTGGTGCTGCCCGCGCGCTCGCGGGCCGTGCCGGCGGCGAGCGTGTCGCCCAGCCCCTCGACCGCATGGCAGCGCATGCAGTCGCGCATCGTCGGGAGGTGGCCTCGCGTCGCCACCGTCGCTCGCCTCACGCCGACGTGGCAGCCCTCGCAGCCTCCTTCGAGCCGTGCGTGAGTCGCGTGCGAGAAGCGGAGGCGTGGCGCGGGGATGCGCGTGCTCGGCACGAAGATGCGCCCCACGAGGTCCTCGGCCCCGGCCTCGCTCGCCGGGGCGCGTGCGCCCTCGTGGCAGAGGCCGCAGGCCTCGACGCTCGGGTGCGCGCGATCGGTCTCCGCATGGCATGGCGCGCAGCTCGCCTCCGAGGGGAGCAGGAGATCGCTGCTCTGCGCGCTGCTCGTCGCCCGCTCGTGGCACCGCGTGCACGCGAGCGCTGCATGCGCGGGGTGCGCGTGGCTCATGCGGAGGGTGATCTCCTGCGGGGGATAGACGATCACCGAGCGCCCTTCTCCGGGCACCGAGAGCGGCGGGGCCTCCCGGAGCTGGCTCTCCGCGGGCGCGCTCGACGACAGACCGAGCGCGGCGGCGAGCGCGAGCACGGCGATCGCGGCCAAGGCCCATCCGCCGCGGCCACGCAGGTGGAGGGCTCGCGCGCTCATCGCCACGTCATCACCGAGAGCACGAGCATGCCGCGGAAGCGGTGGCCGACGTTGCGCGAGTGCGCGTGCTGGAGCTCGAGCACGAGCAGGGCCTGCTCCATGATCGCCCACCGCGCTCCGACGATCGTGCTCACGACCGTGCCGTAGGACTGGTCCCGCAGCGGGTCGTCGAACTGCCACACGCTCAGCTGCGCCTCGACCGAGACGCCCTGGATCACGCTGCGCGAGCCTTCGAGCGCCACGCCCGCGACGGGGCCGAGCGCACCACTCCAGGCGAACCCGCTCGCGGCGAGCGAGAGCCCCTCGATGCGTGTGCGTGCGTGGAGCTCGAGACCCCCGTCGAGATCCTCGTCGGGGCTTCGCTCGACGCGTCGGCCGCGCAGCGCGCCCCCGATCTCGAGATCGCCGCTGACGCGCGCGCTCGCGCCCAGGCGCACCGACTGCACCGGCGCAGCGTCGAACCAAGCCCAGATCGTGCTGGGATCGAAGCGCGGGACCTGGTGGTCGACCGAAGCGCGCAGCGTCACGGCGGCGAGGCGCAGCTCGGCGGAAGCGAGCGCGGAGATGACCTCGAGGTCGAGCAGATCGAGCGTGCCCTGGGCGTCGAGTCGGAGCGCCTCGTGTGGGCTCGAGGTGAGCGCGAGCGACGCGCGACGCAGGAGCTCGCCGCGCGTGTCCCAGGCGTAGCGGGCGTCGATGGCCGCACCGAACGCCGGCCCGAGGCTCGCGCGCAGCGTGCCGCCGACGACCCACGCGTCGCGATGCGGATCGAGCAGCGGCGCATCCGGGTCGCCTGCGGCCGAAGGCACGTAGCGATTGCCCTGGAGGTCGAACTGCGCGCTCCCCGCGAGGCTCGTGCCGCGAACGAGCGCGCCGCCGTAGGCCTCGGCGGCGAGCTGCGGCAGCGGCTGCACGGAGATCGCGAGACCGTCCAAGCGCGTGAAGCCGATCGTGTCGATGCGGAGCTGGCGACCGAGCCGCACTGCGCCGTCGAGCGGCAGCCCCGTCACCTCCACCGCGAGCGACGGCACGTCCACGCGCGTGTCGGCGGCGAGCGGCTGGAACTGGCTGCGCGCATCGCGATCGGTGGCGCGCAGGCAGAGCGAGCCATCGACGAGGCAGTCGTCGGAGAAGCCCTGGTCCAGGCGCAGCCGAGCCGTGGCGGCGATGCGGATGCGGCGGCCGTGCGGGTCGGGCTCGGTGAGTGGCTCCACGAGGCGCAGCCCGAGGTTGCCGACGAATCGACGGCGCGCGAGGAACGCGAGCGCGCCGGGCGTGCGGACCTCGTAGACCTGGAAGGACAGATCCGAGTCGACCTCGACGTCCACCGCGCCGGCCACGCTCGCCTCGAACAGCGTGGTCGCCACACACAGCGCGAGCGCCCAGCCCGCGAGTCGCGCGCGGGCCGGCGGAGCGGGTCGGCGCCGAGAACGATCCAAGGTCAGTCGGAGGAGCGCTTCACCCCGAACCGCTGGGCGAGCGCGTCGTCGTAACGATCGCCGATGCGACCGACGTTGCGAATCGACGACTCGACCTCGGACGCGTCGAGATCCTTGACCGTGCGCTCCGCCACGACGACGACTTCGTCGCCGAACACGCCGAAGGCCGCACCCACGAGCTCGCGGGCGTTGAGCTCGAGCAGGTGCTTGAAGAGATCGGGCGAGGTCTTGGCGTCGATGCGGACGCACGGGCTGAGCACGCGGAACGTCCCGCCGCTCTCGGTGGTGTGCACCGCCACCACCACCCGCGCGCTGCCGCGCTTGAGCGCATACGCCTTGGTGGCCGAGTCGCCCGGGATCGTCGCGCCCGCCGGGTCGAGGCCCAGGCTGCGGATCACCGACTCGATCAATCGCACCGCCTCCTCGACATCCGCGCTCATGCTCTCTCCTCTGGCGCCGTGGCGCCGCCTTCGGCTCGCCTCGTTCGCTCCGTCGTTCGGGGCGCGAGGCACCGCATTCGACCCGTCTGGCGCCTCGCTCGTCAAGGCCGATGGCGCGCGCCGGTTGCGCGAGCCGAGGTGGGAGGGCAAGCAGCGCCGTGCCCACGCCGCGCCCCCGCCCTACCCCGCCCGAGCTCGCGCCGTCGAGCCTCGTCGAGGGGCTGCTCGACACGCTCGTGGCAGGTCTGAGCGGTGACGTCGTCGAGGCGGCGCGCGCGTCGTTCGAGGCGCGAGGTGGCGCGTTCACCACGGCCGACCCGTTCCACGAGGAGCGCATCCGTGCGTTCTCGGACGAGCTCGTCTGCGAGCACCGACTCGCCGGTGGGCGCACCGCCGCGGAGCGCGCGCTCGCGGACGTGCCCGAGGGCGACGCGAGCGAGGTGGGTGGCTGGCTCCGGGCGCTCACACGCAGCGAGCGGAGCCTCTTTCGCGCCGAGGTGAACGCGGGCCGCGCGACGCTGCGCTGTCTGCTCGGCGGGACCCTGCTCTGGGTGCGCCTCGACGCCGATCCGCGCGACGCCGCCGCACGCCTGCGCGAGGGAGACGTGTTCGATGGACGCATCGTGCCGCTTCGCGGCGAGATCCGCGTGCTGCCGGGCATGGTCTTCCACCGCGAGGAGGCTCACGAGGCGCTCTTCGTGCTGGTCCGCGACGCCGTGGCCAAGGGCCTGCCGCGGGGCGAGATCCTCGATGGCCTGCTCCGCATGCGCATGCGGCACGACCGCTTCACGAGCATCCACGCCAGGCACCTCTATCGGCTCGAGGCGCTCGCGACGCGCGAGATCCAGACCGCGTCCTGGAAGGGGCCGCGCGCTCGAGATTGACCGGGCGGGCCGTCACGCGAGACATTGATCCCGGCTGATGGAGTCGCGAGGCCAACGTCGTCCGTGGGAGCTTGCGCGCTTCGCGTACGCGCACGCGGCAGACGCCATGCACGTCGTGGGTCCGGGCGCGCGCCTGCTCGAGGTGAACGAGGCCTCGTGTCGTCTGTTCGGCTACACGCGCGACGAGCTGCTCGCGCGCACCGTCGCGGACATCGATCTCGACCACTCGCTCGATCGGTGGCCCGAGCACTGGGCCGAGCTGCGGGAGCGTGGCGTGCTCGCGTTCCAATCGCGCGGCCTGCACCGCGACGGGACCGTGTTCCCGATCCACGTCACCACGCAGATCTTCGTGCACCAAGGCGAGGAGCTCATCTGCGCAGTGATCCGCGATCTGCGGCAGAAGCGGCGCGTCGAGGATCTCCTGCGCGAGAGCGAGGCGCGTTTTCGCGCGCTCTTCGAGCAGTCCAACGAGGGCATCCTCCGCACCAACTGGACGGGCGAGGTGCTGGGCGCGAACGACGCGCTCGCTGCGATCGTCGGAGCGCGCTCGGGGCGCGAGCTCGTGGGCACCAACGTCGAGCGGTTCTACGACACGCGGACGCAGCGTCGCGCGCTCCTCGACGCGAACGGTGAGGCCGACTCGCTGCGGACCGAGGTGACGTGGCGGCGCCGGGGCGGTGAGCGCATCCGCGTCGAGCTCTCGGGCCGCAAGGAGGTCGCCCACGACGGCACGATCACCTTCACCACGTTCGTGCGCGACGTGACGAGCGCGAGGCGTCGCGAGGCGCTGCTCGAGGCCGTGTCGACCGATCTCGGCGTCTCGCACGGCGTCGCCCTCGTCGCGCAGCTCGGCGCTCGCCTCGTGCGCGTGCTCGGCTCGGACGTGCAGGGGCTCGCGATCGTCCGTGGCCTCCGTGGGCGCAGGCGCCTGCTCCACGCGTGGGTGGAGGGCCAGGAGGTCTCGCTCCCACCTTGGCCCCAGGGTGACGAGGCCGCGGCGAGCATGGAGGCCTCCCTCGCTCACGCGCTGGGCATCCTCGATGGGACGCACCACGTGGTGGCGATCCGTGATCCCGACGGAAGCACCGTGGGGCTCTTCGTGGCGCTCGGTGTGCGCACGCTTCGAGCGCGCGAGTGGACGCGGGAGGCCCTCGAGGTCTTCGCGCAGCGCGTGGGCGCCGAGATCGCGCGAGCGCGCGTGGAAGAGCGTTCCACCGCCGTCTTCGAGCACGCGCCCAACGCCGTCGTCATCACGGACCAGCGCGGCACGATCGTGAACGCGAACCGCCTGGCGGAGGTGCTCTTCGAGCGACCCCGCCTCGCCCTGATCGGAGAGCCGCTCGACGCGCACGTGTCGCGCAGCGGCGAGGACGGCGAGCTCGCGCGCGCGCGGCGGAGCGACGGCGTCGAGGTGCCGCTCGAGATCAACGAGGCGCCCTTCCGCGCCGACGACGAGGACCTCGTCGTCGTGGCGCTGCGCGACGTCTCCGAGCGCGTCGTGCGCGACGAGGAGCGGCGGCGCCTCGAGACCGAGCTGCGATCGCGTCAACGCCTCGAGTCTCTCGGGACGCTCGCGGGCGGCATCGCGCACGACTTCAACAATCTCCTCGCTGCGATCGTCGCGAACGCGGAGCTCGCAGCGGGCAGCCCGGAGCACAGCGCCGGGTCGCTCGACGAGATCCGGGCAGTGGCGACGCGCGGTCGCGAGCTCGTCGCGCGCATCCTCGCCTTCGGCCGCCGCCAGCGCGCGACGCGCCAGGTCGCGCTGCTCGGGCCCGTGGTCGCAGAGGTCGGTCGCCTCCTCCGCGCCACGCTCCCGACGAACATCGAGCTCGCGCTCGAGATCCCCGACACCGACGTCGCCGCCGAGATCGATCCGACGCAGATCCACCAGGTCGTCCTCAACCTCGCGACCAACGCCTCGCATGCGATCGGTCACGCGAGCGGTCACCTCCGGATCGCGCTCGACGTGGTGGACGGCACGGACGAGAGCGGGCGCCCCACCTCGCAGGCCCGCATCCGCGTCGCTGACGATGGCTGCGGCATGAGCGAGGAAGTCATCGAGCGGGCGTTCGAGCCGTTCTTCACCACCAAGCGTGTCGGCGAGGGCACGGGCCTCGGGCTCTCGGTCGCCCATGGCATCGTGGTGGATCACGGTGGTGAGCTGCGCGTGACGAGCGAGGTGGGGCTGGGCTCCGAGCTCACCGTGCTCTTGCCTCGCGTGGCCGCTCCGACCGTGCGCTGCGAGACGCCGAGCATGCCGGCGCCTCCGGCGCACTCGATCCGGGTGCTCCTCGTCGACGACGAAGACAGCCTCGCCCGTCCGCTCGTGCGCCTCCTGCGGCAGCGCGGCTTTCGCGCCGAGACGTACTCACGCGCGCTCGACGCGCTCGCGGCGTTCCGCGACGCGCCGAACGCCTTCGACGTGGTGATCACCGATCTGCACATGCCCGAGCTCGATGGCCTCGAGCTGCTGCGCCGCATCCGCGCGGTGCGCCCCGGCATCGCGGCCGTGCTCATCTCCGGCAACCACCAGCTTCACGCGAACGAAGGCGCCGATGCCGTGCTGCTCGACAAGCCGTTTCGGCCCGCCGAGCTGCTCGCCGCCGTGCACCAGGCGCTCGAGACGTCGCAAGCCGCGTCTTGACGCCGTCGAGTTGCGCTCGAACCAGGCGCGGATCGCGGCCCGATCAGAGCTCGGGCTGCGAGGCGAGCATGCCGCTGCGCAGGAAGTAGTTCACGACCTTGCGCGAGGCCTTCTCGCGGTGCTCGCGACACACCGGGCTCGCGAGCGCCATCTGGCGCAGCGCGTAGCCGTCGCCCGCGCCTGCGTCCTTGTACATCGTGGGGTTGTAGAAGTCGGCCCAGCTCGACTTGAGGTACTGCGCGAGCCAGCCCTGGAAGCGCGCGAGCACCTCGGGCGACCAGGTCGGCGACCACTTGTTCCAGAGCTCCGTCGTGAACTGGCGACCGAAGCCGAGGTGGCGGCTCTCGTCGCGGTGGTGCACGTAGTTGATCTCCTGCACCAGCGGGTGGATGCGCTTGTCGCGCATCATCACGACGTTGTAGTAGTCGCCCAGCTCCTCGACGACCATCACCTTGCAGAAGAACGCGACGTCTTCCTCGCCCTTGGCGTACTCGCGAGGCAGCGAGATCTTCTTCTCCGAGTAGACCTTCCCGAGGTAACGCCGGCAGAACATGCCGAACATCACCATGTGCTTGTTCTCCTCGTCCATGAAGTGATGGAGGTACTCGGTCTGCGACGGGGCGAGCCGCGACGAGTAGAGGAGGTCGCTCATGCCGGCGACGAGCGGGCGCTCGCCCTGCAGCGTGAGCGAGAAGAAGTTGCCGATCTCGAAGAGGCTCAGGCGCTTCTGCTGCGCCTCGCTGAGCCCGGCCCACGCCTCGGTCCCGTAGAGCGAGCAGAGCTCGGGGCTCATGCACCACGCGTCCTCGGGCAACGCGTCGGGCCACTGGAAGTACGAGTAGACGTCCCACAGCTCTCGGCGCGAGGCCTTGGTGAGCTGCTCGGCGAGCGCGGCGCTGTTCGTCTGCGGCGTGGTGGCTTGCATAGGTGCTGTGGTGTAGCAGGCCCCTCCGCGCCGCGCTCGGCCCCGAGGCGCCGGGGATCCCGCGCCTCTGCGCTCGCTCACCGCGCCCCAAGGGCCCGGACTTGCGTCAGAGGCCCTGCGGCCCGTGCCCGTCCATGTTGGTGAGGAAGAGGCCACCCTCGCGCTCGAGCTCGCTCACCGGCTCGAGCAGCTCCTTGAGCGCTGGCGCGGCACAGAAGAGACGCCGCCCCTCGAGGAGAAGGAAGCCCGTCGTGCGGAACGCCGAGAGCCAGCGGCGGTCCGACTGGTTGGCGAAGACGACGTCGGCGCCCTCGTTCCGAAGCGCGCGGAAGCCCGCGGCGATCACGTAGGGCGCGTCGTCCGGGTCGGCGAAGTAGTCCACGAGGCATCCCACCGTGAGATCGCCGAAGCGGTGATCGTCTTGCTGCTTGCGGCACGTCGTGACGACCCAGCCCACGGTGCGCTCGGCGCGACGCACGCGGAAGCGTCGCGGCGTGGACCACTCGGCCTGCGTCTGGCCCGGCGGCAAGAGCGTGTTCATCGCGTCGGCGTTCCGCACCGCGAGCGCTTGGTACTTGTGGCGCGCGCGCTCCCAGAGCTCGTCGGCCCACGGGCCGAAGGCCGGCACCTCCTCGTAGTCGGCGCGGTACAGACGCCCGGAGCCGACCCGCATGAGACCGTGCAGGCCCGTGATCCCGAGCGAGCCCAGGCCCGTCATCGCGAGCACGTCGAGCGCCGCCGCGCGCTCGGGCCGAACGCGCAGGATGCGGTTGCGGCGCAGGAACGCGTACGGGTTCACCACGCGCATGGCCACCGGCGTCGGCATCACCAGCCAGCTCAGCGTCTTGACCATCTGGATCATCGGCGCGTCGGTGGCGCCGTGGCCCCAGGAGAACAGGAGCGGGCGCTTCTTCAGCATGTCGCGCACGAGGCGCATGGCCAGGGCCGCGAAGCGCGTGTCGACGGCCCCCTCGGTGAAGGGCCCCTGCCAGTCGGTCACGAGCTGCTCTCGGCCTCGGACGAGCCACTTCTGCGGCTTGAGGGCAAAGCCTCCGCGCACCGTCTCGCCGTCCTCCACGCAGAGCCAGTACTCGCGCCACGACGCCTGATCCTCGCGTCGCTTCGGGATCCAGCTCGGCTCGGCGTCCACGTAGAAGCCCCAGTTCGAGCCGGCGTCGCGCATCCGCGCGTTGAACGCCTCGACTCGGTCCTTCCACTCCGCCGCGTGCGGCACGATCCGGATCGCCATCGGCGGTACATACCAACGCGAGGGCCGCGCGCACAGGCGCCGGGGGGGCCTCCGTGTCGACGGGCGCGAGGGCGGGCTCGGGCTATATGGTCCCGCCATGTCTGGACGCTCCGTCGTGAGACCCATCGACGTCGATGCCGTGCGCGCTGCCTACCGCCGCGCGCAGCCGTTCCCGTTCTTCGTGCTGGACGAGTTTCTCGACCCGGACTTCGTCGGAGAGGTCGTCCGCGAGTACCCGCGCTTCGAAGAGGCCGCGCACGTGGGTCGCCAGTTCGAGCGACTCAACGAGACGGGCAAGGTGCAGGTCACCGACGCGTCCTTGTTTCCGCCCCACGTCCGCACGCTCCACGAGGCCATCTCGTCCCCCGAGTTCCTCGCGACGCTCAGCGCGATCACCGGCGTGGAGAACCTCGTCGCCGATCCGAAGCTCCACGGCGGCGGCATGCACATCACCAAGCGCGCAGGCCGCCTCGACGTGCACGCGGACTTCAACTGGCTCGAGGATCAGGATCTCTACCGGCGCTTCAACATCCTCGTGTACCTCAACCCCGAGTGGGATCCCTCGTGGGGAGGAGGGCTCGAGCTCTGGGATCGCGACGTGACGCGGCGCGAGTTCTACTGCGTCCCCAAGCTCAACCGTTGCCTCGTGTTCGAGACGACCAAGACGAGCTTCCACGGCGTCGAGAAGGTGAGCTGCCCCCCCGAGCACCAGCGCCAGAGCTTCGCGGCGTACTACTACACGAAGGAGCCGCCGCCGGGCTGGGATGGCACCCACTGGACCACCATCTTCCGCCCGCGCCCCGACGAGCAGGTGCGCGGCAAGGTCCTCATGCCCGCCGAGCGCGCGCTCGATCGCGCCAAGAAGCTCGCGGGCCGCGTCGCGAACCGCATCGACCGGATCCGGGGCAAGACGTGAGCGACGCAGCGTCCGCCGCCCCGAAGGAAGACGGGGCTGGCGAGGTCCGGCGCCGGGCCATTCGGGGATCGGCGTGGACGCTCCTCGGGCACGCGTTCAACAACGTCGTTCGCCTCGGCGCGAACCTCGTGCTCACGCGCCTTCTCGTGCCCGAGTACTTCGGCGTGATGGCGCTGGTGAACATCTTTCTCCAGGGCCTCCACATGTTCTCGGACGTGGGGATCGGCACGAGCATCATCCAGCACAAGCGCGGCGAGGAGCCGACGTTCGTCAACACGGCGTGGACGGTCCAGGCGCTGCGCGGGCTCTACCTCTTCCTGGTCTCCTGCGTGCTCGGCTGGCCGCTGGCGTGGTTCTACGAGATCCCCGATCTCGTCTGGATGGTGCCCGTCGCGGGCTCGACCGCGCTCATCGACGGGTTCACCTCGACCTCGCTCTTCACGCAGAACCGCACCCTCACGCTCGGCAAGCTCACGCTCGTCGAGAGCCTCGCGACGCTCGCGGGCGCGCTCGCGAACCTGCTCGTCGGCTACGCGACGCGCTCGATCCTCGCGCTGCTCGTCGGAGGCATCGCCGCCGGCCTCACGCGCCTCGTGCTGAGCCACGTGTACCTGCCCGGTCTGCGCAACCGCTTCGCGTGGGACGCGGAGGCGCGCAAGGACCTCCTCGGCTTCGGCCGATGGGTCTTCCTCTCGACGGCGGTGACCTTCCTCGCGATGCAGGTCGACCGGCTCGTGCTCGGCAAGCTCGTCACCGAGGAGCAGCTCGGCGTCTACTCGATCGCCCTCATGCTCGCGACGATCCCGCGCGAGATCGTCGGGCAGCTCGCGCAGCGCGTGTACTACCCCGTCATCGCGCGCGAGATCCGCGAGAACCCCTCCTCGGCCGCGGTGCGCGCGCTCCGCCAGAAGCTCGTGTGGCTGCTCGTCGTGCCCGTGGCCTGCACGATGGGCGTCGCGCATCCGGTGATCGCGTTCCTCTACGACGATCGCTACACGCTCGCGGGACCGCTCATGGCCTGGCTCACGCTCGGCACCTGGCTGTCGATCCTCGAGACGACGTACGGCGCGATCGCGCTCTCGCAGGGCGAGCCGCGCTGGATCACCTACGGGACCGTCGCCAAGACCGCGATCTTCGCCGTCCTCGTGACCCCCGTGTTCCATGCGTACGGCATCGAGGGCGTGGCCGTGCTCGTCTCGTGCTCGACCCTGACGCTCGTCGCCACCAACGGCTGGGCCGCGTACTCCAAGGGCCTCGCGACGGTGGCGACGGATCTCGGCGGCACGGTGGCCATGCTCGCGCTCGCCTACGGTGCCTACCAACTGCATCGACTCGTCGAGGCGCTGACGGGCCTGTCGATCCTCGGCATCGTGCTCTTGGCGCTCCTCGCCGTCGGTGTGCCCGGAGCCCTCCTCGCCACGCGCCGCGTGCGGCTCCTGTGACGGGTTCCTCGGAGTCAGGATGCGAATCACGTTCTGCCACAAGACCGCGAACCGCTCGGGCGGCAACCGCGTCGTCGCGCAATACGCGGACCGTCTCGTGCGACGCGGTCACGAGGTCAGCGTCGTCACGGGGCCCGAGGCCACGCCGGGCCTGCGCCGCCGCGCGCGGCTGACGGTGCGCAGCGTGCTCGCGGGCAACGGCCTGCCGCGCTTCGTGAAGTACCCCGCCTCGATGCTCGACGAGATGCCGTACATCCGGCACCACCGCGTCGCCGAGGCGCGTCCGTTCGTCGACGCCGACTTCCCCGACGCCGACGTGGTGGTGGCCACGTGGTGGGAGACCGCGGAGTGGATCGCGCGGCTCTCACCCGCGAAGGGCAAGAAGGTCTATTTCATCCAGGGGCACGAATCGACCATCGACGGCATGCCCGCGGCGCGCGTGGAGGCGACGCTCGATCTGCCGCTCTACCCGATCACGATCGCGGAGTTCCTCGTGGCGCACCTGAAGGAGCGGCACGGGCGGACGGACGTGGCGCTCGTACCGAACTCGGTCGATCTCTCCCGCTTCGACGCGCCCGCGCGTGGCAAGTCCACACGCCCGACGGTCGTCTGCCTCTACACCGGCGAGGCGCGCATCAAGGGCTTCGACGTCACGATGGCTGCGCTCTTCGAGGTGAAGCTCCGCGTGCCCGACCTGCGTGTCGTCTGCTTCGGCACGCAGGCGCCGCCGCCCGGCTTCTTCCCGAGCTTCGTCGAGTACCACCGGGACCCCGCGCAGGACGAGATCCCGAGGCTCTACGCGAGCGCGGACGTGTACGCGCACGGCTCGCGCGTGGAGGGCTTCGGCCTGCCGATCCTCGAAGCGATGGCGTGCCGGACGCCGGTGGTGGCGACCCCGGCGGGCGCGGCGCCGGAGCTCCTGCGCGAGGGGCGCGGCCGGATGATCACGACGCCGGACGCGAGCGAGATGGCGCGTGCCCTGGTCGAGGTGCTGACGATGCCCGAGCCTGCGTGGCGGGCGCTCTCGCTGCGCGCCTACACGCACGCGCACGGCTACACGCTCGACGACGCGGCGGCGCGCTACGAGGCCGCCCTCGAGCACGCGCGCGCCTCGTCCTGATCACGCCTGGCCGGCGCG
The DNA here is from genome assembly GCA_044376125.1 of Sandaracinaceae bacterium. Taxonomy (GTDB): domain Bacteria; phylum Myxococcota_A; class Polyangia; order Polyangiales; family Sandaracinaceae; genus JAFLCL01. Next base: position 102,479 of record JBILLJ010000006.1, on the reverse strand, counting down.
CTCGCGTCGCTCGCGTCGACGGTCCGCGTGCTTCTGCGCGATGTCGTCGTTCTTCTTGCTCGCCCACTTGCCGCCCTCGAGCACTCCCATGAGCACACCCGCGAAGTAGTACGGGAAGTAGCTGAAGAGTCCGTTGGGCAGGAGGTCGGTCGCGTTGAACGCGACGATCAGCGCGAGCGCCGCCACGAGCCATCGGTCGGAGGCCTCGGGGATCGTCCTCAGCTTCCGCGCGGCCACGAAGACCGGGACGACGAGCAAGCCGTAGAGGCAGAGGAAGCCCCAGATCCCGCGGCTCCCGAGGTCGATCATCCACGCGCCGTCCGTGACGGAGAGGTCCTCGCCCGTCGCGGGATCGTAGACGCGGTAGCGACCGTAGCCGCTCCAGCCGAACCAGCGACGCTCGCTCGCGCGCTCGAGGAGCTGGTCCTCGTTGAAGAAGCGGAACCAGAGCGAGAGCGCCCGTTCTTCGCTCAGACCTTCGGCCGCGGACACGATGCTGTCGGTCGGGAAGATCTGCGTGGCCCGAAGGAGCGGGAAGCTGATCACCAGCACCGAGAGCACCACCGCCAGGCGCACCCCCGGCCGGCGGAAGAAGGCGACGAGCGGGAGCGCGATGAGGGCGTAGAGGATCGCGCCCGTGCTCTTCACGAGGATCACGAGGCCGCTCAGGTAGAGGCCCACCGGCGTGGACGACACACTCGAGACGAGCGGCAACTGCACACGCATGCCGGCACGCCGCATCGCGACGGCCGCGATCGCGGCGCTCAGCATGAACATGGCGAGCGTCAGACCGCCGTTCATGAAGACCATCGGTCGGTAGCCGCCGCCGCGCATGGTCATCTGGAAGTCGGTCTGCATGAAGCCGTACACGTCGGAGTGACAGCGCGGGCTCATGCGGATCTCCCAGAGCGCGAGCAGCGAATAGAAGAGCGCTGCGGCGACGAAGACCTGGAAGAAGACGCGCAGGTCGGCCGAGCCCCGGTACATCGCGCGGCCGAGGAAGAACGGCAGGTAGATCGCGAGCGCGTCCTTCACCGTGCCCGCGAACGAGTCGTACGTCGTCGTGCCCTGGATGTGGAGAGGCCCGAAGACCTGCTCGTCGGTGTTCAGCGCGTTCGTGACGAACAGGCCCACGCACGCGAGCACGAAGAAGAGGTCGACGCCGCGGAGGGGGCGCGCTGCGCGCAGCTTGCCGGGCGCGCGCAGCATGCACCCGAGCAGCACCCAGAACGTCGCGATGGACTGCTTGTCGATCGGCGGCAGGACGGGCGGGTCGACCTGCACGCGCTCGGGCAGGAAGAGGATGGCTCCCAGCAGGAGCCACGTCGTCGCGACCACCGGACGCGCGGTGAAGAAGGTCACGATCGCGACGGGGAGGAAGAGGAACAACGCGATGAACGAGAACGCGTTGGGCTGACCTCCGAACATGGCGGGCCGAGTATAGGGTCTCGGTCGGCGGCGCACCGCGCGGCGTTGTTCGCTCCCCGATTGCGTGCAAGGTTCCTCCCCCATCAGAGGGCGAGGTGCACGCCCGAGGCGTCACCCGAGCGACGCGCGTCGGCGCGAGGAGCACGAGAGCACATGAACGTCTGGGTCACCGGCGGGGCCGGCTTCATCGGGTCGAGCTTCCTCCTGCGCTACGTGCCGCGGGCGCCCGAGCGCCGCTTCGTGAACGTCGACAAGCTCACGTACGCCGCGAACCCGCTCTCGCTCGAGCCCATCGCCGGGCGCGACAACTACCGGCTCTCGCACACGGACATCTGCGACTTCGACGCGCTCGACCGGCTCGCGACCGAAGAGCCGCCCGACCTCATCGTGCACTTCGCAGCCGAGTCCCACGTCGATCGCTCGATCCTCGGGCCGCGCGAGTTCGTGCGCACGAACGTGGAGGGCACGTTCAACCTCCTCGAGATCGCGCGCAAGCACTGGAAGCCCACCAAGGACGGCCGCTGCGTGGACGCCTCCGGCCGGCCGCGCGTGTTCCACCACGTCTCGACCGACGAGGTGTACGGCTCGCTCGGCGACACCGGCTTCTTCACCGAGGAGACGCGGTACGACCCCTCGAGCCCGTACTCGTCCACCAAGGCCGCGAGCGACCACATCGTGCGCGCGTACGCCCGGACGTACGGCCTGCCGGTGCGGATCACGAACTGCTCGAACAACTACGGGCCGAGGCAGTTCCCCGAGAAGCTCGTGCCGCTGATGATCCTCAACCTCCTCTCGAAGAAGCCGCTGCCCATCTACGGCAAGGGCCTCAACGTGCGCGACTGGCTCTACGTCGACGATCACGCGGACGCGATCTGGACGGTGCTCGAGCGCGGCCAGGACGGCGAGACCTACAACGTCGGCGGTCACAACGAGAAGCGCAACATCGAGGTCGTCGAGACGCTCGCGGCGCTCGTGGCCAAGCACACGGGCGCTTCGCTCGAGGATCTCCTCGGGCTCAAGACGTACGTGACCGATCGGCCGGGCCACGACCTGCGCTACGCAATCGACGCCTCGAAGATCGAGCGCGAGCTCGGCTGGAGGCCGGCCCAGACGTTCGAGTCCGGCATGGACGAGACGGTGCGCTGGTACCTCGAGAACCAGGCGTGGGTCGCCGCCGTGCAGAGCGGCGAGTACCGCAAGTGGATCGAGACCAACTACGGGAAGCGGTGAGCTCGATGAAGACGTCGAAGGGGCCCGGGATCCAGAAGGGCATCGTCCTCGCGGGAGGCAGCGGCACGCGCCTGCACCCGCTCACGAAGGCCGTGAGCAAGCAGCTCATGCCCATCTACGACAAGCCGATGGTGTACTTCCCGCTCACCACGCTGATGCTCGCGGGCATCCGCGAGGTGCTCGTGATCACGACGCCCCACGAGCAGGCGCTGTTCGTGCAGTTGCTCGGCGACGGCAAGCAGTGGGGCATGTCGATCCAGTATGCGGTGCAGCCGAGCCCCGACGGCCTCGCGCAGGCGTTCCTCATCGGCGAGCGCTTCATCGCGGGTGACGCCTGCGCGCTCGTCCTGGGCGACAACATCTTCTACGGCCACGGCCTCCAGGGCCTGCTCGAAGAGAGCGCGCAGCAGGGCAGCGGCGCGACGGTGTTCGGCTACTGGGTCAAGAACCCGGAGGCGTACGGCGTCGCGGAGTTCGACGCGGACGGCAACGTGATCGGCCTCGAGGAGAAGCCCGAGAAGCCGCGCTCGCACTACGCGGTCGCCGGCCTCTACTTCTACGACAGCGAGGTCGTCTCGCTCGCGCGCTCGCTCAAGCCGAGCAAGCGCGGCGAGCTCGAGATCACCGACCTCAACCGCCTCTACCTCGAGAAGAAGAAGCTCCGCCTCGAGAAGTTCGGCCGCGGCGTCGCATGGCTCGACACCGGCACGCCCGACTCGCTGCTCCAGGCCGCGCACTTCGTGCAGACGATCCAGCAGCGCCAGGGCCTGCAGATCGCTTGCCCGGAAGAGGTCGCCTTCCGCAAGGGCTGGATCGGCAAGGAGGATCTCCTCGCGCTCGCCGAGCCGCTCAAGAAGACCGCCTACGGTCAGTACCTCTTCGACCTGGTGGGCGACTCTCGCTGAGCCGCGGCGTGGTGAGCCAGCCCACAACCGTCGACGCTCGCGTCGACAGACGGGTCCTCGCGGCGATGACCCTGCTGGGCGGCGCGGTGGTGCCGCTCGAGATCGCGCTCGTCCGGATCTTCTCGTTCTCGATCTGGCACCACTTCGCGTTCATGGTGCTCAGCATCGCGCTCCTGGGCTTCGCGCTGAGCGGGGTGCTCCTCCGGATCACGCCGGAGCTCGGGACACCCCCACGCGAGCGCGCGGGTTTCTTCGCGCTGGCGTTCGCGGGCACCGCGATCCTCGCCGTGTACGCGGCCTGTCACACGCGCTTCGATCCGACGTTCCTCCCCGGGCATCCGTGGGAGGCGTTCCCGCTCTTGATCCTCTACTTCGTGCTGGTCATCCCGTTCACGTTCGCGGGGCTCGCCGTCGTCACGCTCCTCGAGGCGAACGCGCCGAGCGCCGGGACGCTGTACGGCTTCGACCTCGCGGGCGCGGGGAGCAGCGCGGTGCTCGCGCCGTGGGCCCTCTCGGCCGTGGGCGCCGAGGGCCTGGTGCTGTCTGCGTCGGTGCTCGCCACCGCCGCCGCCGTGCTGCTCGTCTGGCACCGCGGCGTGGCCGTGCGTGCGGTGGCGGTGCTCGCGTGCCTGGCGAGCGTCACGGCGGTGCCCTACTCCGCCGAGATCGTCGATGTCCGCCCGGGGCCCGGGAAGATGCTCGGCATCCTCCTCGTCTACGATCACAACGTCCGTCAGGTGTCGTCGGAGTGGAACGCCGTCGGCCGCGTCGACGTGCTCGAGGGCGCACCGGCCTCGAGCTGGGTCACGCTCGCGCCGGGCGAGCTCGAGACCGACATCGTCATCGACGGGGATGCGGCCACGCCGGTCCTGCCGCTCGGAGGTGGCCTCGAGACCTTCACGTACCTCGACGGCATTCCGTCCACCACGGCGCTCGAAGCGTTCGCCCCGCGGGACGTGCTCGTGATCGGCTCGGGCGGAGGCGTGGACGTCGCGGCCGCGGTCCACCACGGCGCTCGTCACGTCGACGCGGTCGAGGTCAACCCGATCATCGTGAGGCTCGTGACCGGGCCCTATGCGGAGCGACTCGGCGGTCTCTTCACGCGCCCCGAGGTGACGCTGCACAACGCCGAGGGGCGATCGTTCGTGCGGCAGAGCGAGCGGCGCTACGACCTCATCCAGATCTCGCTCGTCGACACCTGGGCCGCCGCGAGCTCGGGCGCCTACAGCCTCGCGGAGTCGTACCTCTACACGGCAGAAGCCTTCGAGGACTACCTCGCGCACCTCTCCGACGAGGGTGCGTTCACGATCACGCGCTGGCTCACGACACCGCCGCGCGAGCCGCTGCGGCTCTGCACGGTGGCCGTGGAGGCCCTCCGCCGCCGAGGCGCCGAGCGCCCCCGCCGACCACATCGCGGTGGTCGGTCGAGGCACGCTCGCCACGCTCGTGGTACGGCGCGAGCCCTTCGACGCGGAGGCGCTGGCGTCGCTCCAGCGCGTCGCGCGTGAGCGCGATCTCGAGATCCTCCACGCGCCCGGGATCGAGAGCACGCACCCGCTGGCCGAGTACCTGACGGCCCGCGACCCCGACGCGTACGTTCGCTCCCATCCCTTCGACGTCTCGTAGGTCACCGACGACAGCCCCTTCTTCTTCCAGTTCGGGCGCTGGGCGGACGCGAGCCCGTTCGGTCGTGGCTGGCGGGAGAGTCAGTCCAGCCTCTCGGGCCGCCTCGTGCTGCTCACGGTGCTGCTGCAGGCCGTCCTCTTCTCGTTCGTGTTGATCGTGATCCCGAGCGTCCGCTCGATCGGCGGCGTGCCCGTGCCGCGGGGCACCACGCGCGCGCTCGTCTACTTCGGGCTCATCGGCGTCGCGTTCATGTTGCTCGAGGTCGTGCTGATGCAGCGCTTCACGCTCTTCCTCGGCCATCCGCTGCACGCGCTCGCGTTCGTTCTCGCGACGCTCCTGGTCTCCGCGGGGGCCGGCAGCCTGCACGGTCGACGCCTCGCGCGCGCGGCGCCCTGGCGCCTCTTCGTGGCCATCGCGCTGTCCTGCGCCCTCCTGGCCTTCGGCCTCACGCCGCTCTTCGAGGCCGCGCTCGGCGCGCCGCTCGCGCTGCGCTTCGTGCTGAGCGCGCTGGTCCTCGGGCCGATCGGCTTCGCGCTCGGGATCCCGATGCCGCTCGCGCTCGAACGTCTCGCCGCGCATGGTCAGGAGCGTCTCGTCGGCTGGGCGTGGGCCGCCAACGGCGTCGGCTCGGTGCTCGGCCCGATCCTCGCGGCGCTCCTGGCGATCGACCTCGGCTTCACGGCGGTGCTCTCGCTGGCCGGGCTCGCGTACCTGGGCGCCTTCGCCGCGCTCGGGCCGTGGTGGAAAGAGGCCTCCCTCGAGGCGCACGCTGCGAGCGGCGCCGACACGGTCGCCTCGCAGACACCGGTCACCTCGCACACACCGAGCGAGTAGGTCACATCTCCGCCGTGCGCGTGATCGAAACGGAGCTTGCGGGCGTTCTCGTGGTCGAGCCGAAGGTGTTCGGAGACGCGCGGGGCTGGTTCACCGAGACCTACAGCGTGGAGCGCTACCGTGCGGCCGGCATCGCGCTGCCGTTCGTGCAGGACAACCTCTCGCGCTCGAGCCGAGGGATCCTGCGAGGCCTGCACCTCCAGAACCCGCACGCGCAGGGCAAGCTCGTGTGGGTGCCCGACGGCAGCGTCTTCGACGTGGCCGTCGACGTGCGGGTCGGCTCGCCGACCTTCGGTCGCTGGTTCGGGACCGAGCTCTCGTCCGAGAACCACCGGCAGCTCTGGATCCCGCCGGGCTTCGCGCACGGCTTCATGGTGACGAGCGAGCACTGCCTCTTCGCGTACAAGTGTACCGACCTCTACGTGCCCGAGGCCGAGATCGGCGTCGCGTGGGACGATCCGGCGATCGGGATCCGCTGGCCGCTCGCGGACGCGGTGCTCTCTCCCAAGGATCGGAGCAACGTGCCGCTCGCGGAGATCGATCCCGCGAAGCTGCCGCGCTTCGATGCGCGCATGGGCGTGCGATGAGGCGCGTCCTTCTCGTGAGCCCCGACGGCATGCTCGGCCGCGCCTTCGAGGCGCTGCTCTCGGCCCGCGGGGGCATGGAGCTCGTGTCGGTCCGCTACCCGGAGCTCGACCTCACGAAGCCAGAGACGCTCGGGCTCGTCGAGCGCGTCGCGCCGCACCTCGTCGTGAACTGCGCCGCATACACGGACGTCGACGGCGCCGAGTCGCACGAGGCGCTCGCGACCGCGATCAACGGCGACGGCGTCGGCGCGCTCGCGACGCGCTGTCGTGCGGTCGGCGCCACGCTCGTGCACTTCGGGACCGACTACGTCTTCGACGGCCAGGGTCGCGCGCCCTACCCGACCGACGCTCCGCTCGCGCCGCAGGGTGCGTACGCGCGCAGCAAGGCCCGCGGCGAGCAGCTCCTTCGCGAGAGCGGGGCCGACCACCTCTACCTCCGCACGAGCTGGCTCTACGCGCCGTGGGGGAAGAACTTCGTGCGCACGATCGCGAAGAACGCGCGAATTCGCCCGGAATTGAAGGTCGTGAGCGATCAGCGCGGCCGGCCGACCAGCGCCGAGCATCTCGCGAGGATCACGCTCGCGCTCCTCGATCGCGGCGCCCGCGGCACCTTCCACGCGAGCGACGGCGGCGAGTGCACGTGGTTCGAGCTCGCCGCCGCGATCGTCTCGGAGCTCGGGCTCGCCGCACAGTGCGCCGTGAAGCCGTGCACGAGCGACGAGTGGCCGACGCCGACGAAGCGGCCTCCCTACAGCGTGCTCGATCTCTCGAAGACGGAGGCGCTGCTCGGGCCCATGCCGAGCTGGCAGGACAACCTCCGCGACGTGCTCGGCCGTCTCGAGCCCTCCTGAGCGCGCCGCGCCCGCGGGTCAGACGCGCAGGGGAAGGCCCTCTTGCGCGCGGCCCGTGAGCGCCAGCAGCGCGTTCGCCACGGCGGGCGCGAGGCAGGGCACCGCGAGCTCCCCGACGCCCGTGGGCGGCGCGTCGCTCTCGACGATCACGGTCTCGATCTCGGGCGTGTCGCGCAGCGTGAGGAGCGGCTGATCCGCGAAGCTCGTCACCGTGCTCGCGCCGTCGCGGATCGAGACGCGCCCGTGGAGCGCGGCCGTGAGCGCGAAGATCACACCCCCTTCGACCTGCTGTCGCACGAGGTCCGGGTGGAGGATCCGGCCGGCGTCGATCGCGACCACCACGCGGTGCACGCGGATGCGGCCTCCCTCGATCGACACGTCCGCGCACTGCGCGACGAAGCTGTGGAAACACGCGTGTGCGGCCGTGCCGCGCGCGGCGCCTTCGGGGAGCGGGCGCCGCTGCGCCTCTCCGAGGGCGGCATCGAGGCATGCGAGCACGCGCGGGCTCTGGGCATGGACGCGTCGGCGCGACACGAGCGGCTCGGCGCCGGCCTGGCGCGCCAGCACGTCGAGCGCGTGCTCCTTCACGAAGGCCGTGTACGAGTGCGCGACCGAGCGCCAGATGCCCGTGCGCACCGGCAGGCGCACGCCGCTCCAGCTCACGCGCTGCGCGTCGAGGCCCGCGAGCGGGTCGAGCAGGCCCTTCACCGCCCACTCGCCGTAGGTGGAAGGATCGTGCGACGGCGTGGCCACCGCGATGTCGAGCGCGCGGAGCGTCCCGTCGGCGCGCGTGACGCCGTGCACCTGCGCGAAGGCCGCGTCGCGGTACGAGTCGAAGCGCAGATCGTCCTCGCGGCTCCAGACGAGCTGGATCGGTGCCCTCGTGCGTGCCGCACGAGCGACGTGCGCGGCCTCGCGGACCTCGTCCCCTTCGGCGCGTCGCCCGAAGCCGCCGCCGAGGAACGTCACCTCGAGCGTCACGTCGTCCGGCGCGAGCCCGAGGATCTCGGCGGCCTCGTCGCGGTGGGCGATCGGGTTCTGCGTGGGGGCCCACACGTGCGCCGTGCCCGCGTCGCGGTCGAACGCGACGGTGCACGAGAGCGGCTCCATCGCGGCGTGCGCGAGGTACGGGAACGACAGCTCGAACGTGAGCTCGTGGTCCCCCTCGCTCGCGGTCGCGAGCGCGCCGAGGCTCAGCCCCTCGTGCTCGCGCCGCAGCGCCGCTGCGCGCAGGGCGCTCCGGATCGCGTCGTCGTCCAGACCCGCGTGGATCGAGCGAGAGAGCACGGGCGCGAGCGCGTCGCGACCACGGAGCGCCGCCCACGTGCTCGTCGCGATCACGGCCCATGCGCCGAGCGCCTCGATCTCGAGCACCTCCTCGACCCCCGCCACGGCACGCGCTCGCGCGGCCTCGACACGCTCGATCCGCGTGCCCACCAGCGGACGCGCGAGCACCGCGAAGCGCAGGCCCGCCGGTCGCACGTCGAGGCCGAACACGGCCGCGCCGCGGACCTTGTCGGGCACGTCGACGCGACGCACCACCTCGCGGCCGAGGAAGCGTCGCGGGCCTCCGCGAAGGCGTGGTGCGCGCGGCACCTCGAGCGCGCTCGCTGCGGCGACGAGGTCCCGGTACGGGAGGCGCTCCCCCTCGGGCGAGAGGACCTCGCCCGCGTTCGTCTCGAGGACGTCGACCGAGAGCCCGAGGCGCGTGGCCGCGGCGTCGAGCAGCATCTGCCTCAGCGTCGCGCCGGCGCGCTGCAGGGGCTCGTGCATGGTGCGCACGCTCGCGCTCGCCATCGTGGCCATCTCACCGAAGCGCGGATCGAGAGGCGCTTGCTCGACGCGCACACGCTCGAACGCGCAGTCGAGCTCCTCGGCCACGATCATCGCGAGGCCCGTGCGGACGCCTTGTCCCATCTCGCTCTTGGGCACCCAGATGGTCACGAGCCCTTCGCCGTCGATCGCGACGAACGCGCTCGGCGAGAGCCGCCCCTCGCGCGGGATCGGATCGCCCACGCGCGGGCGGGTGAGGCGGCGGTAGGCCGCGACGCCGAGCGCCGACGCGACCAGAGCGGCGCCACCGAGGCGCAAGAGCTCGCGCCGACCGAGCTTCTTCACGGTCTCGTCGGGCACGGGAGGGATCGCGTCGGGTGTCTCGCTCACGGCGTGAGGCCGATGCTACGCCGATGCTCGCCGGCGGGCTCGCCGCGCGACGATCTCGTGATAGAGCCGCGCGCCATGCGCATCGGCTATCTCGTCACCGAGTACCCCGCCGTGAGCCACACGTTCATCCGGCGGGAGATCCACGCGCTCGAGGCGCTCGGCGTCGAGGTCGTGCGCTACACCGTGCGCCGGCAGCGCAGCGGGCCGCTGAAGGATCCCCTCGATCTCGCAGAGGCCGAGAAGACCAAGGTGATCCTCGAGGTCGGCGCGCGAGGGCTCGCGCTCGCGAGCTCTCGTGTCGCGGCGCGCGAGCCGATCCGCTTCGCGAAGGCGGCGCGCAGCGCGAGCGCGATGGGCCGGCGCTCCGAGCGGGGCCTCGCGTACCACGGCGCGTACCTCGCCGAGGCGTGCGTGCTCCGCGAGTGGCTCGAGGCCGATGGCGTCGAGCACCTCCACGCGCACTTCGGCACCAACTCGGCGATGGTCGCGCTGCTCGCGCGCGAGCTCGGAGGACCGACCTTCTCGTTCACGTGTCACGGCCCCGACGAGTTCGACAAGCCCAAGCTGATCCACCTCGGCGAGAAGGTGCACGGGGCCTCGATGGTCGCGGCGGTCTCGAGCTTCGGCCGCAGCCAGCTCTACCGCTGGGCCCACAAGGACGACTGGCACAAGGTCCACGTCGTGCGCTGCGGCGTGGACGACGCGTACCTCGAGCACGTGGCGACGCCCGTGCCCGCGACCAAGCGTCTCGTCTCGGTCGGTCGGCTCTCGGAGCAGAAGGGGCAGATCCTCCTCGTGCGCGCCGTCGCGGCGCTCGTGAAGAAGGGGGTCGAGGTCGAGCTCGTCCTCGTGGGCGACGGCGACATGCGCAAGGACATCGAGGCCGTGATCGCGAGCGAAGGCATCGCGAAGAACGTGCGGATCACCGGCTACGTCTCGGGCGACGTGGTGAAGAGGGAGATCCTCGACGCGCGTGCGTTCGTGCTCCCGAGCTTCGCCGAGGGACTGCCCGTCGCGATCATGGAGGCGCTCGCGCTCGCGCGGCCCGTCGTGAGCACCTACGTGGCCGGCATCCCCGAGCTCGTCGTGCCCGGCCGCACCGGCTGGCTCGTGCCCGCGGGCTCGGTCGAGGCGCTCGTGCCCGTGCTCGAGGCCGTGCTCCACACCGACCCCGAGCGCCTCACCGCGATGGGAAGGAACGGCCAGTCTGCGGTGCGCGCACAGCACGACGTCCGCGTCTCGGCCGCGCAGCTGCGCGATCTCTTCGCGCAGGCCGTCGGCGGCTGAGCACGCTCACGGCGTGGGGGTGGCAGCCGTGGCCTGCGGCGGCAGATCTCGATCCTCGAGCACCGCGCGGTCGGTGACCTCGATCGAGACGAGCCGCCCCGCGCGCGCCAGGGCAGCCCGCAGCGTCTCGTCGCGCGTCGGTGCGTCTTCGCGGAGCGCACGGACGGCGGAGGCGCCGAGCGCGACGGGGTGACCGTGACGACCGCCGAAGCGAGGCCGCGCGATCGCGTCGGGACCGTGCATGCGCACGGCGCGCACGAGCTCCTGGACCGTGGCGACCGCAACGCTCGGGTGATCGACGAGCGCGACGACGAGCGGCGCGTCGCTCGGCCCGACCGCCGCGAGGCCCGCGCGGAGGGAGCCGAGCATGCCGCGCTCGGGCACGAGGTTCTCGACGGTGCGCACGCGCGCCTGCGTGGCGAGCCGCGTGGCGATCGCGTCGCGCCACGGGAGCGCGATGACGACGACGATGTCCTCCGCGCCGGCCGCGCGCAGCGTGGCGAGCGTGCGCTCCACGTAGCGCTCACCACCGTCGAGCTCGAAGAGGGCCTTGCAGCCCCGCGCGCGTCGCGACGCCCCAGCCGCGAGCACCACGGCCCTCATGGCGTCCCGCGTGTGTCGTCCTCGATCGGCTCGCGAGCGTCGAGAGCGGCGGTGACGCCATCGAGCGCCGACGTGCCCGCATCGAGCGAGCCTGCGTCGAGGGCGCCCGCATCCGGGCGAGGGGCTCGTGCGAGCGCCCGTGCCGCGACGTGGATCGCCCGGCGGATGCGCGGGTAAGTGCCGCAGCGACAGAGGTTCGTCATCGCGACGTCGATGTCGTCGTCCGAGGGTGAAGGCTTGTCTCGGAGCAGCGAGACCGCGGCGAGGATCTGCCCCGACTGGCAGTAGCCGCACTGTGGCACCTGCACCTCGATCCACGCGCGCTGGACGGGATGCAGGTCGGCGGCCCCGAGGCCCTCGATGGTGGTGATGCGGCCCGAGGTGGCGCGGCCCGCCGTGAGCTGATCGATCGTGATCTGGCAGCTCCGCGTGGCGCGGCCGTCGACGAGCACCGTGCACGCGCCGCACTGTCCGAGCCCGCAGCCGTACTTCGTGCCCGTGAGGCCGAGCACGTCGCGCAGCGCCCAGAGCAGGGGCATCTCGGGCTCCGCCTCGAAGGAGCGGTCCTCGCCGTTGATCGACAGCGTCACACGCGGCATCTCCGCGATCGTGGCACGCTCCGAGCGGCATGGGCAGCTCCGAGACCAGCGCGACACGAGCGAAGGCCGACGATCTCTATCCCCGCGGTCCGACCGCGCTCCCCGAGGGCTTCACCGCGCCGACCGCGCGCTACCGCGCGGAGGTCGTGCTCGTGGCGCTCGGGCTGCTCGTCTTCGTGACCGTCTACCTGGGTCTCGTCGCGGGCTGCGTGTACCTCGCGTGGTCGATCTGGCAGATGCCGGTCCACGGGCGCGGGAGCGTCTATCTCCTCGTCGCCGGCACCGCCGTGCTCGCCGCGATCGTGGTGTTCCTCGTGAAGGGCCTCTTCCGCACGCAGCGGCGCGATCCGTCGCAGCACGTCGAGGTCACGCGAGAGGACGAGCCCGTGCTCTTCGCCTTCCTCGATCGGCTCGTCGCCGACACGGGCGCGCCCTACCCGGGCAAGGTCTTCCTCTCGTGGGACGTCAACGCCGCGGTCTTCTACGACACGTCGTTCCTCAGCCTGTTCTTCCCCGTGCGCAAGAACCTGCTCCTCGGCCTCGGCCTCGTGAACCACCTCAACCTGAGCGAGCTCAAGGCCGTGCTCGCGCACGAGCTGGGGCACTTCTCGCAGCGCTCGATGAAGCTCGGCTCGTACGTCTACGTGTCGAATCAGATCCTCGACGACGTGATCTGGGGCCGCGACTCCTTCGACGACCTCCTCGAGGGGCTCAAGCGCTCCGATCCGCGCCTCGCGATCGTGGGCTGGCTCATCGCCGCCGTGGTCTGGGTGCTCCGCAAGGCGCTCGAGCTGATCTTCCGGCTCGTGAACGTGCTCCATCGCTCGCTCATGCGGCAGATGGAGTTCGCGGCCGACCGCGTCGCGATCAGCGTCGCGGGCTCGCGCGCGATGGCGCGCGGCCTCTACATGGCGGAGCTCGCGGACGCGTGCTTCGCGCAGACGCTGCAGGACCTGACGCACGCCGGCGATCACGGCCTCTACACGACCGACCTCTTCCACCACCAGGCACGCGCGCTCGACGAGGTGCGCCGCCTCGCGCGCAAGCCGAGCTGGGGCGTGGTGCCTGCCGACGACGCACGCCTCTTCGAGGCGGACGCCAAGACCAAGCCGAGCATGTGGGCGACGCATCCGCCGAGCAGCGAGCGAGAAGACGCATGCCGCACCCAGCCGGTGGCGTGCCCCGTCGACGAGCGCTCGGCGTGGTTGCTCTTCGAGCAGCCCGAGCGCTGGCGCAAGGAGCTCACACAGCGCTTCGTGTACTCGGTGCGCGCCATGGGCCGCGAGCTCAAGCGCCTCCCCGTCGACGCCGCGGAGGTGCAGCGCTTCATCGACGGCGAGCGCGAGGAGACCGCGGTGGCCGGCCGCTACGCGGAGATGTACGAGGGGCGTCCGCTCGCGCGGCTCGATGTGGAGGGAATCGTCGAGCGCGTGGCGCTCGCGCCCGCGAGCGACGCCGAGATCCACGACGGCCTGCGCGCGCTCGAGCGGCGGATCGAGGAGCTCTCGAGTCGAACGCGCACGATGGGCGAGGAGTCGAGGCTCGCCGTGCAGGCCTTGCAGGGGCAGCTCCGCGAGGCGCGGTTCCAGGCGCTCGGACGCGAGTGGGCCACACGCGAGGCGAGCGACGCGCTCCGTGCGCTCGATGCCGCGCAGAAGGAGATCGATGCGGGCTTCGAGGAGGCCGATCGCCGCTTCCTCGAGCTGCTGGCATCGCTCGCGATCCGCGCGGCGGACGGGTCGATCGATCGGCTCTCGGTGCTCTACGAGTTCCTCCTGGCCGTGGACGCGATGCTCACGCGCGTCGCTTCCGCGCAGCAGGCCGCGGGGCCCTCGCTCGATCTCCTCTTCTCGGGGCGACGGCTCGAGGCGCAGGACGTCCAGCAGGTGCTCGTCTCGCTCACGGCGCTCCATCACCAGACGAGCACCGTCCTGCGCGAGGCCGCGAACGTGCGGGTGCCGCCGCTGCGCAACCTCGAGGAGGTCCAGACGCTCGGGCCGTTCCTCCTCGAGCACCCGCTCGTCTCGGGCGCGATGCTCCAGGCCGGCCAGCTCGACGGCGGCTACCTCCAGGCCCTCCTCGGCAGCGTCAGCGAGGTGATCGACAAGCTGATCCGCATGAAGCGCAAGGCGCTCGGCGCGATCCTCTCGCTCCAGGCCGAGCTGGTGGAGCGCGTGCGCGCGCGGCCTTCGTTCCGCCCGGACGCGGCAGCGAGCGCGGCCGAGCCTGGGCCTTCCGCGAGCGACGCGCCGGAGATCAGCGGAGGCTGATCTCGATCAGCTCCGCGGCGTGATCGGGATCGTCGCGATCCACGACGGCCCAGAAGCGGCCGTCCTCGACGCCCGGCGTCCTGGGCGCGAGGCCCTCGGCCTTGCCGAGGAACGGCGTGCCGTCGGGCGCCAGCACGCGGCTCCAGCGCGCGTCGGTGCCGTCGAGGGCCATCGTCCCGAGGCCGACGCCGACCACCACTCCGTCGTCGACGGCGTTCGGGGAAGCCTCCGCGCCGAGCAGGAACGCGATGCGGTCGCCGACGCGCGTCGCGTCGGTGAAGGTCACGCGCACGCCGTCGATCTCGCCCAGCACGTGCTGGGTCACGTCGAGGAGCGGCGGCACCGGCGCGCCGTCGCGGAGGTGTCGCACGAGGGCCTCGACGGAGAGCACGCACGTCGCGTCCACCGGCGCGAGCTCACCGTGGGGCGCGCCGTTTCCGCGCTGGAAGAGGACGAGGTCCGCTCCGATGCACACGACGCCCTCGAGGTTGAGCTCGCTGCCCGAGAAGGCGGTCGCCTCGCGCAGCGCCGCATAGAGCGCAGGGGCATGGTGCACGCGCGCTGCACCTCCGGGGCCGACGAGCACGAAGCGCTCTCGCATCGGGAGCGATCCCGAGCCGATCACGAGCACGTGCTCGACACCATCGAGCGTGATCGCGGTGCAGGCCTCGAGGTCGAGCTTGTGCTTCTTGTTGCCGAGGCGCGCCTCGAAGACGCGGCGGCCGCCCACTTCGTGAGCGAGCGTGATCGCGCTCACTTCGGGGGGCGTGAGGCTCGGGTCGATGATCGCGAGGTGCGAGGTGTCGTCCTGTGCGACGACGAGGCGTGGCGCGCCGGTGACGCTCGACCAGGTGATCCCGGAAGCGGCACGCACGTGCGGCGTGCGGTCGACCGACGGGTCGCCTCCGTCGGCGAAGCGGAGCGCGTGCGTCGCGACGACGACCGGACGCGAGACCACGTCCTCGGCAGCGAAGCGGCGCTTCACGGCTCGGCCTTCTTCGCGCTCGTGTCGGTCGCGAGGCTCTCGTCGTGGGGCATGGGCTCGATGCCCAGGCGCGTCGTGATGATCTCGTGCGCCAGGTAGCAGAGGGGCGTGAGCGCCACCGCGACCGCGATCTTGTAGAGGTACTGCGTGCCGGCGACGAACGCGATGTCGCCGAAGCCGCGGCTCCCGACCATCACGCCGAAGGTCACGACGGCCGTGTCGACGACCTGGCTCAAGAGCGTCGAGCCGATCGCGCGTGCCCAGAGGTGCTTGCTCTCGGTCACGCGCTTGAACGTCGCGAACGTGTGGATGTCGACGATCTGCGAGATGAGGTACGCGGTGAGCGACGCGAAGATGAGGCGCGGCGCCATGCCGAAGACCGCCTGGAACGACTCCTCCGGGATGAACGTGCCGGGCGAGGGCGGCAAGAGGCGCGCGAACGCGATGAGCGCGAAGGCGAGCACCAGCATGCCCATGCCGATCGCCGTCATGAAGCGCGCCCCTCGCTGGCCGTAGTACTCGTTGACGATGTCGGTGAGGATGAACGCGACGGGGAACGTGACGGTGCCGGCCGACATCTCGAAGCCCGCCATGACGAAGTACTTGCCGGCGACCAGGTCGGCCACGAGCAGCGAGGTCACGAAGACCCCCACGAGGACGACGTAGATCTGCTGCCGGCGGTCGAGGAGGAAGGGCATCGGCCCCGTCACTAAGGGAAAGCCGAGGGCACCGCAAGGTCCCTTCGAAGGAGGGAGGGCAGCGGAGACGACGCTGGTTGCCGGCCCTGGGCGCCGTGCGATGGTTGCGCCCCCGCGGCTCCCCTCGGCTTTCTCGTGGGATCGTTCGGCGCACTTCGCCGAAACGGTCCACGAGGCGCGGCACCGCACGAGTGAACATGCCCGAGATCAGCGAGACAACCCTCTGGATCGGCTTCCTCGTCTTCCTCGTGACGGTGCTGTCCGTCGACCTGCTCGTCTTCCATCGCAAGACGCGCGTCGTCACGTTCAGCGAGGCGCTCCTCTGGACGGTGGTCTGGGCGGTGTTCGCGCTCGGCTTCGCGGGCCTGCTCTACGTGATCCCGAACATGGGGCCCGCGCGCGCGCAGGAATTCATCACCGGCTACGTGCTCGAGCAGGCGCTGTCGGTCGACAACCTGTTCGTCTTCGTCCTCATCTTCGCGCAGTTCGCGGTGCCCGCGGCCTACCAGCACCGCGTGCTCTTCTGGGGCATCCTCGGCGCGATCTTCCTCCGCGGCACGTTCATCCTCGCGGGCTCGGCGATCGTGCACCGCTTCGAGTGGGTGCTCTATCTCTTCGGTGCGTTCCTGCTCTACACGGGCGGTCGTCTCTTCTTCAAGAAGGACGACGACGAGGAAGAAGAGAAGATCGAGGAGAGCCGGATGGTGAAGACCGTGCGGCGCTTCCTGCCGATGACGGCGGGCTACCGCAAGGAGTCCTTCTTCGTCCGTGAGAACGGCAAGCTCATGGCGACGCCGCTCTTCCTCGTGCTCATCGTCGTCGAGCTGTCGGACCTCATCTTCGCGGTCGACTCGATCCCGACGATCTTCGGCGTCACGACGCACGGTCTCATCGTGTTCACGTCGAACATGTTCGCGATCCTCGGCCTGCGCTCCGTGTACATCGTGCTCGAGCGCCTCTTGCCGATGTTCCGGTTCCTCGAGCGCGCCATCTCGATCATCCTCGTCTTCATCGGCGTGAAGATCCTGATCCGCCACGAGTGGCTCGGCGGGATCCACATCGGCGAGGCGATCTCGCTGGGCATCGTCATCGCGCTCTTGCTCGGCTCGGTCGTGCTCTCGAAGATCTTCCCGGCGAAGGAAGAGGCGAAGGGTCACGGGGGCGAAGGCGACGAGAAGCCCGACGCGAAGGCCGAGGACGCCGCGAAGGACGAGGGCGCCGCGAAGGACGAGCCCTCCCCCGCGAAGACCGAAGGCTGACTCACTCGCCTCGGCGCGAAGCCGGCGCGTCGTGCGGCAGCGTCTCCTTCGCGATCTCGACCAGGAGCTCGAGGAGGCCGTCGGGGCCGTCCTCGCCGCGGCACGTGAGCGCGGTGGAGTCGTCCTCGCAGCGCACGCCCCAGAGGCGCACCTCCCTGCGGCTCTCGAGGCGGGCGCGCAAGACGGTGATGGTCTCGGGCGGGAGCGCGAGGCGGAGGACCGGCATGGGGAAGCGCGTGCCCTCCAGCGTGGAGACCGGGCGCAGCACCGCGCGCCCGAGCGCCGTCCAGGTCGCAGCCGGCAGGCGGAGCGAGGCCGCGACGAGGCGCGCCCGGGCCGGCTCGAGGGCGAGGCGAAGCGAGAGGCTGCGCTCGAGGCCAGCGTCGTCGCGCAACCACGCCGAGAGCGTCACCTCGCCGCGCTCGGGCAGCTGCGCTCGCAAGAGCGCGCTCGTCCAGCGCAGTCGCTGCAGCGTGGGTGAGGCGACGGGCACGGTCGCCCACGCGAGCGCGTCGCCTTCGCCCCAGCGCACCGCGAGGAGGTCGTGGCCGGATGGGCCGTCCGGTCGCAGCCCTCCCTCCGCGCGAAGCGTGAACGTGGCCGACGCGCTCTGCCCCTGCGCGCGCAGGAGGAGGTAGAGGACCTCGGCGAGGCCATCGATCGGCAGCTCCTCGGGCGGCGTCGAGGCGAGCGGGCGCGGGGCGACGGATCGCAGCGTGCGATGGCTGCCTTCCACGGTGACGAAGCCGATGCCCTGCGCTCTGGCGCTCCACGCGGTGCGCGCGACCCGATCGAGCGAGGCCTCGTCGAGATCGGGGCGTGTGGTCGCGAGCGCGGCCCGGAGCGCGTCGAGGTCGGGCGCGCTCGACACGAACGCCTCGCGCACGTTGGGCTCGTCGGGCAGGAGCTCGAACGCACGTCGCGCGAGCGCGTGCGCGGAACGCACGTCGCCGATCTCGCCGAGGAGGCCGATGGCGGTGCTCAGCGCGACCACGTCCTCGGTGAGCTCGAAGAGACGCTCGAGCAGCTCCGCCCGCTCGCGCGACCACGTGAGTCGCGCGTCCTCGTCGCGCGAGACGGTCGCGGCGCGCGCGCGAGCGCCCGCTTGTCGTCGCAGCGCCTCGGGCGCGTCTCGATCGATCTGCGCCATCGGCACGATGCGATCGCGGAGCGCGAGGCGGAGCGTGCGCGCGGTCGCGAGCTCCTCGTCGGCGATGCGCGCTTGCACCATCGCCCACGGCAGCGGCCAGAACTGTTCGGCGATGCCGCCACGGAAGCGAACGCCCGAGCCTCCGGGATCGAGGCCGGCGTCGCCGAGCGCCGCGAGGAACGCGTCCCACGCGAGCTGACGGTCGAGCTCGCCGCGGAGGCCGCGCGCGAGCACGAGGCCGCGTGGCGCGGTCTCGAGCAACTCGACGGCCGTGACGCCGGTGCCGACGATGTCGATCGCCGTGAGCTCGAGGATGTTCGGACGCTCGGCGAGCTCGCGCGTGACGAGCACACGCACGTCGCTCTCGCCACGCGGGGTGAGCAGCTCGAGGGGCATCGCGATCTCGATCGTGTCCGGCGCCACGATCTCCACGGTGCGCGGTGGCCAGCAGCGACCCTCGCAGGGCTCGTCTCCCCAGCGCGCTTCGAAGGGCAGCGCGTCGAGGATGCCGGCGCGGTCGCCTGCCTCGATCGTCCGCGAGAAGCGCACGCGCGTGACCTGACGCGCGTCCTCGCGCCCTCCGGTGAGACACGACACGTACGAGGACACGCGGGGCAGCGGCGAGTCGCCCTCGCGAGTGAGCACGTAGCCGAGCGAGCCCGCACGACTCCTCGCCCGGAAGCGCGCCAGCTCACGGCGCCGCGCGTCGCCGAGCAGCGAGGGCCGTGTGATGGTGCAGGCGCTCGCGCGGCCCTCGATCGACCAGAGCAGCTCGACGGCCTGCGAGACGCGCGCGCCGCGCTCCTCCGAAGAAGAGCGCGGCGCCGTGTGGGTGCCGATGCATCCGCCGACCGCGACGAGCGCGATCAGACAGAGCGGTCCCGAAGGACCGATCGCGTCAGCGGATCTCGGCGTCGAACGTGACTCCACGCGTGCCCACGAGCATGACCGAAGGTCCGGTCTCGAGCCGCTCGTAGCGGCGCACGGTGCGCTGGAGGTTGATCGTCACGAGGCCGCGGAGCGTGGGGAAGCCCGCGAGCGAGAGCGTCTCGCTGCCGTCGTCGTTGAGCTCCGCGTAGGCCGCGGTCGTGGGATCGCTGCGGCTGAACACGAGGACCGTGACCTCCGCGTCCTCACCGGGCACCGTGTCCCAGCGGATCGGCAGGCCGCTCGCGGCGTCGAAGGAGCGCGCCGAGTCCGTGGGCGGCGAGGTGACCGCGAAGCTCGCGGGCATGCGCAGCGCGCTCGGCAGGCTCGTGTACGGGATCGCCCCGGCGGCGCCGCGGATCTCGACGTCGAAGCGCGAGGCCTCGGGCAGCATCGAGCCGAACATCGTGCCGTAGCTGATGAGCGTGGAGCCGCGGCGCACGCGGAAGAGATCCGTGTCGGTGCCGCCGCTCGTGAGGCGAACCGGGTTGCCCACCTCGAGCGTCGGCGTCTCACCGCTCGAGCCCGTGGGGTTCGGGCCGAAGCCGTCGCGCGCGAGGGCGTCGCAAGTGAGCGTGTACGGCACCGGGCCGCGCTCGAAGTCCCAGAACTGCGCCGCGGCGCCGCTCGAGGTGAGGACCGAGTCACGCACGCCGTCGAACGTGTGCGTCTCGAGGCGGTTGGCGCGCACCACGCCGCTCACGTAGCGGAACGGGAACGCGATCGACGGGGCCGCCGTGCACGAGTCGCCGCCGTTCACGAAGTCGGTCTGCTCGATGAACGTGTCGCCGCCCGCGAGCGCGCGCGCTTCGATGATCGCACCGACGCGCGCGGCGCCCGTCACCGTGTACGTGCCGTCGCGTGCGGTGCGGGTGGTCGTGCTCGAGGTGACGCTGCCGCCCGTGAGGCGGATCTCGACGCCGGGCATCGGCGCGCCGGAGCAGTCCGTCACGACGCCCGTGTAGCAGACGGGGACCACCGGACGGTCGCAGTTCCACGTGCCCGGGCGACCGACGTTGCCAGTGAGCACGAGGCCACCGCTCGGCGTGCGCACGGCGCAGGCCTCGCCCTCCTCCACCCAGATCGCGCGCTCCGGATCGAACCACCAGAGGGGCATGCACTCGCCCTCCAGGAGCGGCGGATCTCCGGGCGGCAGCGTGCCCACGGGCACCTCGATCGTCGCGGTCGTGCCGTCGGCGAAGTCACCGGGGCCCGTCGAGGTCTCGATGGTGATGTCGACCATGCCGTAGCTGACGAGCGGGTCCTCGGCGCCATCGGCCGACTCACCGACGAAGTCGCCCGGCGCGCCGTCGAGGTCGTCGACCGGATCGATCGGGGTCACCGCGATCTCGGCCATGTCGACCGGCGTGCCGGTGCCATCCACGAGCGAGGTGCCGAGCACCGTCACGCGTGTGCCATCGGTGTCGATGGTGCCGCCCGTGTCGCCGTCGATCCTCACGCCGGGCGAGGCCGGCAAGAGCGAGACGTTGATGACGACGCGCTCCCAGCCATCCACGTGCACGCGGCGGTGCGCCGAGAGGAAGCCATCGGCGCCGAAGTGCGCGACGTAGTCGCCCGGCGCGAGCGGGATCGCGTAGTTGCCCGCCGGGCCGGTGGTCGCGTCGCGGCCCGCCGGCGTGAGCGTGACGTGCACGTTCTCGAGGAGCGCGCGCGTCTCGGCGTGCGAGACGACGCCGAGGAGCAAGCCCTCGACCGGGCCCGTGAAGGGATCGGTCGGCGTCATGTCATCGGGGCCCGCGTCGGCGCCGGGCACGAACGCGTCGAGCGAGAAGGCATCGCGCTCACCCATCGCCGCATCGATGCCCGGCGCGACGTACGCGTCCGGATCGGCGGTGGTCATCCCGGAGTCGCGGCCTGCGTCCGGGCGCGACGTGGGCGGCGGCACGTTCGGCGTGTTGCAGGCGGCGAGCAGCGACGCGCTCGCTGCGCCGAGGAGCGAGAGTCGGAGGAGGATGCGGGCGGGCTCTGCTGGCCTTGTGTTCACGGGGGCTCCTTGGCGAGGGCGGTGTGCGACGAGCATCTCAGATCGGCTCGGCGGTGGGTACGGCCGACCTCTCTCGACCGTGGCGTCACCGCCTCGCTGGGCGCCTAAGCACCGTCCGTGCCGCGCCGCTGCGCCTCAAAACTGCCCCGATCCACGCCTGCGCCGAGGACGACCGTCCTCAGTGCATCGTGATCGCTCCCCTTCGCGAGGTCTTCAGGCTCCAGCGCGCGCGGCCAGGAAGCGCTGGAAGACGTCCGCGATGCGATCGCTCGCCTTGCCGTCCCAGCCCTCCGGGACGCGCCCGCGCCGTCCGTCGTCGCCGAGCGCGCGCTCGGCCTCTCGGCGGATCACCTCGGGGTCCGTGCCGCAGAGCACGTTCGTTCCTTCGGTGATCGTGATCGGCCGCTCCGTGTTCTCGCGCAGTGTGAGGCACGGGATCGAGAGCGCCGTCGTCTCCTCCTGGATGCCGCCCGAGTCGGTGAGCACCAGGCGCGCCTGCGAGGTGAGCGCGAGGAACTCGAGGTAGCCCAGCGGCTCCACCAGCCGCAGGCCCTTCATCGACGCGAGGCGCGCGCCGAGCCCGAAGGTCTCGAGCTGCTTGCGCGTGCGCGGGTGCACCGGGAACACGATCGGCAGCCGTCGCTCCACGCTCTGGATGCCGTCGAGCAGGCGCGCGAAGGTCGCAGGATCGTCGACGTTCGAGGGGCGATGGAGCGTGAGCACGGCGTACTGCCCCGCATCGAGGCCGAGCTCGCGGAGCGTGGGCGTCTCCTTCGCGCGCGGCAGCTGCGTCAACAGCGAGTCGATCATCGTGTTGCCGACGAAGAAGATCCGCTCCTTCGGCGTGCCCTCGCGCAGCAGGTTCTCGTCGCCGTCGCGCGACGGCGTGAGGAGGATCTCGCAGATGCGATCCGTGACGACGCGGTTGACCTCTTCGGGCATCGCCCAGTCGTACGAGCGCAGGCCCGCCTCCACGTGCGCGCACGGGATGCGGAGCTTCGCGCAGTCGATCGCGCCCGCCATCGTCGAGTTCACGTCGCCGGCGACGACCACCAGCGCGGGCTTCTTCGCGAGGAGCACCTTCTCGAGCTCGACCATCACCTTCGCGGTCTGCTCGGCGTGGCTGCCCGAGCCCACGCCGAGGAAGTGATCGGGCCGCGGCATGCCGAGGTCGGTGAAGAAGACGTCGCTCATCGCGGCGTCGTAGTGCTGGCCGGTGTGCACCAGCGCGACGTCCGCGAAGCCCGCGCGCTCGACGGCGCGCATCACGGGCGCGATCTTCATGAAGTTCGGGCGTGCGCCCACGACGTGCAGGATCAGGGGTCTCATGCGTTCCGTTGCTCCGCGGCGCGGTGCCGCGAGAAGACACGCGGACGACGTGCGCCGCGCGAAGGCTGGGCCACGACGCGGCGGAGGATCTCCGCGTAGCGCCGCGCGAGCACGCCGCGATCGAACTCGGTCGTCGCGACGTGGTGACCGGCGCGTCCCATGCGCTCGCGCAGCGCGGGGTCGGCGGCGAGCGTCGCGATGCCATCGAGCAGCGCGCGGGGATCGCTCGGCGTGAAGTAGAGGCCGGCCTCCGCACGCTCGACGAGGCGCCGCGCCTCACCGTCGACGCCGAGGAGCATCGGCCGCGCGCAGCCCATGCTCTCGAAGAGCTTGGAGGGCAGCACGGTCTTGAAGAGGGGATCGTCCTTGAGCATCACGAGGCTGATCTCGGCGCGCCGCAGGAGCTCGGGCACGCGCTCGCGGGGCACGCGCCCGGTGAACACCACGTTGTCGAGGCCCTCGCGCTGCGCGCGCGCTTCGAGCTCCTTGCGCTCGGCGCCCTCGCCCACGACGAGGAAGAGCAGCTCGGGACGCTCGCGCTTCGCGATGGGCGCCGCGTCGAGCACGGTCCCGAGGCCGTGCGCCATGCCCACCGTGCCCGCGAAACAGGCGACGAAGCGGCCCGGGTACGGATCCGGATCGGGCGGTGGCCCCGGCACGAACAGATCCCGATCGACACCGTTCGGCACGAAGGAGAGCTTGTCGCGCGGCACGCCGCGCTCGCCGAGGATCTCGCGGAACGACTCGGTCACCACCACGATGTGATCGGCCTGCCGGTAGAGCGACTCCTCGATCACGTGCAGGCCGCGCACGACCGGGTGCCCCTCGCGGAGCGCGCCCACGGCCACCACGGAGTCGGGCCAGAGGTCGCGGATCTCGAGCACGAACGGGACCCGCAGCACCTTCGAGAGCCACGCGCCGGCCACACCCACGAGGAGCTGCGGGCTCGTCGCGATCACGACGTCGGGGCGCTCGACGAGGAAGGGCCCGAGCGAGGAGGCGCTCGTGCAGAACGAGGCGTAGGCGGCCGACCGCTTCACCACGCCGGCGTTCGCCGCGGCGTAGATGGGCGCGCGCACGACCTTCACGTCGCCGTCGCGCTCGCGCACGGGCTTGCGGGCGTCGAAGCCCGGATAGACGCGGCCCTCCGGGTGGTTCGGGAAGCCGGTGAGGACGGTGACGTCGAAGCCCTCCTCGCTGGCCCACGCGCGCGCGAGCCTCGAGACCCGGTTGGCCGGGGCGTTCGACTCGGGCGGGTAGTACTGCGAGACGAAGAGGACCTTCATCGAGCTCCCTCGTGGGCGGCGTGCACCGCCTCACTCATTGTGGCGGCAGAGCCAGCGTGTATTCGACGCGGCCCGCTCCGCGCAAACGGAGCCGGGTCGCGGGCGTGCGGGCCCCGAAGCGGTGCGACACCTCCGCGGCCTCGATCTCCAGCGTCCCCGGCGTGCGCGGCCGGACGTCGAGGACCAGCGTCCCGCTGCGATCACGTACCTCGGCGCCGGTCGCGACGCGGGTGGCGGAGAGGTCGGGCGCGAGCGGGATCGCGGTGGAGACCTCCGCCGCGCCCTCGATGACGTCGGACACGTGGACGGCCCACGGCTCGAAGTGGAGCGTACGTCGGAGCGTGTGCGCGTGGTGCGGGCCGAATGCGCGGGCTTCGCACCGCAGCGTGTCTCGCTGCCACTGCGCTTCGATCGAGCGCGGTCGCCAGCCGCAGCGGAAGCGGCTCCAGATCTCCGCTTGCTCGACGGTGTCGAGGCCGGGGCCCTCGAGGATCGGCGTCGCGTGCGCACGGCCCGTTCTGCAGGCGTGGCGCGCGGCAGGGTCGTGATAGGCGTGCACGCCGGGATCGACGACGATGCGCCGGCCGCGCACGTCGAGCTCGAACGCGAACAGATCACAGTGCGCGTGCCCTGGCTGCGACGGAGCGCCGAAGGGACCGTGCGTGACGAACGCGTCGTAGCGCTCGCCGCGGAGCGCCGAGAAGCCCGAGCGCGGCAGCGTCGAGCGCCGGTGCACGCCCGCCTCGTGGATCGCAGGCGACACCGCACGCAGCCCGAGCCCGCGGGCCCACGCGCTCATCGCGGAGGTGCGCGGCGTCGAGCGTGGCGCCGAGTCTCCGAAGGCCGCCACGGCGTCGTCGGCATGCGTGACGACCTCGAGGGCGCCGAGCGCGCGCTCCGCGTGCGCGCGCACCTGCTCGCGCGCTCGATCGCGCTCCGCGCTGCGCTCGAAGGTCTCGATCGCCTCGAGCGCGAAGAGCAGATCCCCGAGCGCGTGGGCGTGGTAGCTCGGGCAGCGCTCCTCGTGCATGCCCTCCGGATCGATCTGCGCGTCGCACTCGGCGGCGAAGGCCGCGAGCGCGTGCGCACGGAGCCGCGGGCCGAGGCTGCCACCGACCCATGCCGCACCGACCACGAGCGCCGCGCGGTCGCGCAGGAGGTGGTTGGCCAGGAGGTGCGTCTCGCTGAGGCCCAGGAGCAGGCGCGTGCCGTCCGCGAAGGACTGCGCGAGGCGCTCGGGCGCGACGAGGCCGAGCTGCACGAGCCCCTGGTGCTCCCGCAGGCGCGTCGCGAGCGGGTATGGATCGAGCGCGAGGCTCCGCGGCTCGAAGCGCGTCGCGAGGTAGCGATCGAGCCACGACGACAGGCCGTGGCGCAGGTCGGGCGCACGCGACATCGCCTCGCGCAGCCAGCCCTGCTCGTGGAGCTGGTAGCGGTAGAGCGGATCGCGCTCCTCGGGGACGAAGGGCGCCTCGAGGGGCAGCGGGCTCTCGTGGCCGGCGAGCGGCAGGAGGCCCTCGCGCAAGAGGTCGAGGTCCGCGTCGTCGAGCGGACACGTGGCGGGCAGTGCGTCGCGCCGCTCGAGCGGAGGCACGCGCGTGGGCACGTGTGGGAGCGCCTCGACGGCGGGCCAGAACGCGCGGCGTGCGCGGAAGCCCGCGCGGCCGATCACCTGACGAGGGTCGAGCTCCCAGAGCGTGCGCGCGAGACGGCCGATCGACATCGCCTTCGCTCAGAGCGCGATGGGCGCGCCGGTGCGGATGGACTCGGCGAGCGCGAGGGTCGCGCGAGAGACCTCGATCACCTCGTCCACGGGCATCGGCGCGGGCCCACGGCCGCGGATCGCGTCGAGAAAGCGAGTGATCTGCGCCTCGTGGCCCTTGTCCTTCTCGAGGGCGCGCTCGGTCTTCTCCTTGGCCCCACGCACCCACGAGGCGCGCATGAAGTCGTCGATCACCGCCGTCGCGCCGCCCGCGAAGAGCTCGACGCGCTCCTTCGCGAGGAGCGTGTTGCCGATCGACGTGTAGAGGATGGTCGCGACGCTGCCGTCGTCGAACGAGAGCGTGCCGACGAAGTTCTCGTGCGCGTGCACCGCGCCGCTCGTGCCCATCGCGTGCACGCGGACGATGCGGCGGCCTGCGAGGTAGCGCGCGAGATCCACGAAGTGGCAGCCCTCGCCGACGAGGCGGCCACCGCCCTCCCCTGCGTCCACCGTCCAGTGGCCCGCGGGGATCGCGCCGGCGTTCACGCGGATCACCATCGTCGCGGCGTTCGGGCTCGCGTCGCGCAGCGCACGCGCCTTGATCGACATCGGCGCGAAGCGTCGGTTGAAGCCGACGTGCAGCACGCCGCCCTTGCCGCTCGCGAGCGCAGCCTCCACCTCGGCCAGGCCCGCCGCGTCGATCGCGAGCGGCTTCTCGACGAACACGTGCTTGCCGGCGCGCAGGGCCTCGGCGACGAGGTGCGCGTGCGAGTCGTGGCGCGTGACGATGACGACCGCGTCCGTGTCGCGATCCTCGAGGATCTCGCGC
Organism: Sandaracinaceae bacterium; assembly: GCA_044376125.1. Classification (GTDB taxonomy): domain Bacteria; phylum Myxococcota_A; class Polyangia; order Polyangiales; family Sandaracinaceae; genus JAFLCL01. The sequence continues at coordinate 75,926 of JBILLJ010000006.1, read as the reverse complement.
GTGCTCTCCGCCACGCGCTCGAAGCCGAAGCGGTCGGCCACGCCCTTGGCCGTGAAGCCGCGTCCCGTCGCGACCGAGCGCAGGACGCACTTGCCCTGGAAGGCGGGCAGGAGCACCGAGCGCGCGAAGGCGCCGGCGCCGATGAACGACACGCGCGGCGCGCCCTGCACGGCGCGCGGCGTCGCGCGCGGCGTGCTCACGGGCATCGGCGTGGGCGTGGTGGGGTACTCGAGGACGATGCCCATCGAGGTCGTGCCCTTGCGCATCAGCTCGGCGTACGCGTCGAGCACCCGATCGAAGGGGAAGCGATGCGTGACCAGCGGGCCGAGCTTCACGCGGCCGTCGGCCACGAGCGTGAGGAACGAGCGCAGGTTCTCGGTTTCCGTGAAGCGCACGTAGCTGCGCGGGTAGCCGTAGCCGCGCTCTTCGTACGCGGGGTCGTAGCGGCCCGGGCCGTAGGAGCGCGAGAGCCGGACCTCGAGCTCCTTCATGTAGTAGACGTTGCGGTCGTACTCCATCTTGACCGCGCCCACGACGACGACGCGCCCGCGATCGCGCGCGATCTCGCCGGCGAGCACCATCGGCGCGTTGCCGTCGCTCGAGGCGCAGACGAGCACCGCGTCGACGCCGTAGCCGCCCGTCGCGTCGAGGAAGCGCTCGCGCGCATCGCCCTCGTCGAGGGTGAAGGCCTCGTCGGCGCCGAGCTCCTTCGCGAGCGCGACGCGTCCGGCGTGGAAGTCCGCGCCGATCACGCGGCAGCCGTTGGCCTTGAGCAGCTGCACCGTCAGCAGTCCGAGGAGGCCGAGGCCGATGACGGCGACCTCCTCGCCGAGCTCGGGCTTGGTGATGCGAACGCCCTGGAGCGCGATCGCGCCCAGCGTGCCGAACGCCGCTTGCTCGGCCGAGATCCCAGCCGGCGCGCGAACGACGAGGTTCCTCGGGACCAGGACCTCCTCCGCATGGCTCGCGTAGCCCGCGCCCGCACAGGCGACCAGCGTGCCCGGCGGAAAGTCCTCGGCGTCGACGCCGGCCGCGACGACCTCGCCGGCGCACGCGTAGCCCACGGGCACGGGCTCGGTGAGCTTCGAGGTCACGGCGCGGTACGCGGCCGTGAGGCCGTCGCGCTGCACCTTGTCGAGCACCTTGCGAACCAGGTCCGGTCGCGCGCGCGCCTTCTCCGCGAGGTTCTTCTGCGCGAGCTCGAGGATCATCCGCTCGGTGCCGGGCGAGACGATCGAGGCGACGTTGCGCACGTGGACCATGCCCTCGCGTGCGCGGGGCGAAGGAACGTCGACGACCGTGAGTGAGCCGTCGTTCAGCGACTGGAGGAGCTGTCTCATGGAGCCATCCGGAGCGTGGGCGCGCAGCACTCACGAAGCATCGGGCTGGCCTGCCGAAGCACCGCCAGCGCGTCGATCGAACACGTACACGAAGCCGTCCTGCTTGGCCCGCGAGAAGCCGAGGGACTCGATCTCGCGGGCGAGATCCTCCTGCGAGAGCGCGCGGTCCGCCCGGCGCGTCTCGTGGAGCTCCGCGATGATCTGCACACAGCGCGAGAGCGCCTCGCGGTCCTTCGCGAGGATCTCGGCCTCCGCGCCCTCGATGTCCATCACGAGCACGTACGAGGAGAGGCCGTGCCGCGAGAGCAGCGCCGAGAGCGTGCTCGCAGGCACGCGGAGGTCGCCGCTGCCACCACCGACGCGGCCCATCGTCGTGTCGCTCCCGAACGCGAGCGACACGTGATCGGCGCCGTACGCGATGGCGACGCTCTCGATCTCCACGCGAGCGCCGGGCGCGTTCTCCGAGACGTTCGCCCGGATGGCCTCGGCGAGCGCGGGGAAGGCCTCGACGCAGACGAGCTTCTTGCCCGGCGCGAGCCGCCGCGCGAGGTGCGAGGACACGACCCCCAGGCTCGCGCCCAGCTCGATCACGTCGTGCCCCGACGCGAGCGAGGACGCGATGCAGCGGCGCTCCGCGCTCTCGTAGAGCCCCCAGAACATCTCGGCGCGGGTGTGGTCCGCCACGAACGGGAAGCGCGTGTCGACGGTGCACTCGCCACAGGGGACGCGGCCGGCGACGAGGCGCAGCGGCGCCGCGAAGGGGCGCGAGGTGAGCGCGCTCGCCAGTTGGGCCTTGCGCTCGCTCGTCAGCCCGCGCCGAGCCCAGCCCTGCGCGACGTCGCGAGCGCGTCGCAGCGTCTCGATCATCGTGCGCGTCAGTAGCACCGCGCTCGGCTCCCGTTCAAGCTGCGACCCGATGCCGACGCCCGAGCGTCCCCGCGTGATCGTCGCCGGCGAGTACGCGTTCGACTTCTACGAGCCTTCGTTCGCGGCAGGCCTCGAGCGCGCGGGCGCCCGGGTCGATCGCTTCGTCGACCGCGCGTGGCTCGGCCCCGGAGACGTGCTGCGACGCGCGCAGCGGTCCTTCGTTCGCGGTCCGGGCATCGCGCTGGCTCGCGCGGCGCTGCTCGCACGCGTCGCGCGCGTGCGGCCCGACGTGCTCCTGGGCTGGCGTGCGCCCTGGATCGATGCGCGAACGCTCGAGGCCGCGCGCCTCTTGGGCGCCGCGCGTGTCGTGACCTACAACAACGACGATCCCTTCGGCCCCGACCGCGCGCTCCGGATCTGGCGCGCGTACCGCGCCTCGCTGCCGTCGGTGGATGTCGCGTACGTGTACCGGACCGTGAACGTCACGGAGGCGCTCGAGGCCGGCGCACCACGCGCGCGGGTGCTGAGGTCGGCCTACGACGTGCGCGTGCACCGGCCCCTCCCGCCCGGCGATCCGCGCCTCGGGTCGTACGCGTGCGACGTGGTCTTCGTGGGACACCACGAGCCCGACGGTCGTGGCGAGGCGCTCGCAGCGCTCGCGCGCGCGGGGCTCTCGGTCCGGCTCTGGGGTCCCGGCTGGGAGCCGCACGCGGGGCCGTTGCGCCGTGCCGGCGTGACCGTGGGAGGGCCCGTGCTCGGCGACGAGTACGTCGCGGCCCTGCAGGCAGCGAAGGTGGCGCTCGTGTTCCTCTCGACGCGCAACCGCGACACGTACACGCGACGCTGCTTCGAGATCCCGGCGATCGGCACGGCGATGCTCGCGCCGCGCACGCCCGATCTCGAAGAGCTCTTCACGGACCGCACGGACGTGGCGCTCTTCGAGGATCTGCCGACCCTCGTCGAGCGTGCGAAGTGGCTGGTGGCCGACGACGCCGCACGAGCGCGCATCGCCGCGGGCGGTCGAGCGCGCGTGCGGAGAGACGGGCACGACGTGAGCGCGCGGGCCGCGCAGTGGCTCAGCGACGTGCTCTCGGTCCCCGGGCGAGCAGCGCGTCGACCCGGTCGTACGCGAGGCTGACCGGATAGCGCTCGGCCTTGGCGCGCGAGGCGGCGCCCATCGTGGCGACACGCTCACGGTGCTCCACGAAGACGCGCATCGCGCGCGCGATCGCGCTCACGTCGCCCTCGGGCGTGACGAAGCCCTCGACGCCATCCGTCACGCGATCGAGCACCGAGCCCGAGACGTCGGAGCCGATGATCGGCTTGCCCCACGTCATCGCGTCCAGGACGACGGTGGGGAACGGATCGCGCGCGGCCGGGTGCACGAAGACGTCGGCGGCCTGGTACGCGAGCGCCATGGTGTCGGGCTGCACCCAGCCGTGGAAGATGACGCGATCCACCACGCCACGCGCTCGGGCGCGTGCGCGGAGGGATTCCTCCTCGGGCCCCGTTCCGCACAGCCAGAGCACTGCGCCCGGCACCTCGGCGACGGCATCGATGGCGTCGGCGTAGCGCTTCTTGGTGGCCAGCTGCCCGGCCCCGACGAACACCACCGTGTCGGTGCCCGCGTGGCGCCGTCGGAACGCCTCGGCCTCGGCGCGTGTGGCGTCGTCGACCGCGCCCAGACGGTCGAGGTCCAGGAAGAATGGCAGCTCGCGTGTCTTGCTCGGGCTGCAGCCCATCGCCTCGAGCGTCTCGCGCCCGGGTCTGCCGGTGCTCCACACCTCGTCGAAGTGTGCGAACACCGCGCGTACGAGGGCACGCCGCGCGAGCTCTCGAGGTGCGCCTCGGCGCCAGCGCGTGTCGGGTGTGTCTGTCCAGAACGCGCGCGGCCTCCGCAGGAGCGGCATGAGCGCGAGGTACATCGGATCGTTCCAGCCCGACATCACCGTGGCGTCGGCCTCGCGCACCGCCCGCAAGACGGCGCGGCGATCCTCGCGGACGTGGAGCACGGGGTAGCTCGCGCCTCCGAGCTGCCACGGGTGCGTCGACACGGACCTCTGCTGGAGCACCACGGTCAGCGCGTAGCGCTCGGCGAGGCGAGCGAAGAGGTAGTCGTTGTAGGGCGAGCGCGCGACACCGAGCCAGACGAGGCGCGCCATTCTCTGCCTCGGTTCGTGCGTGGTCACGCGGCATGCCCCTCGAGCCAGGCCTGAAGGACGAGCAGCGACCAGACCTTGAGCGACACGTCGCGGCGCCCGGCGCGCAGCTCCTCGAGCGTCTGTGCGACGGGGCCTGCCTGCAGCACGCCCGATCGTCGGATGGCCTCGGGAGAGAGATAGCGCTCGACGAGCGTCGAGAGGTTCCGCGTGATCCAGAGGCCGATCGGCGGATTGAAGCCGAGCTTGGGCCGGCGGAGGATCCGCGGCGGAAGGAGATCCTTCACGGCGTCGCGGAAGAGCTTCTTCATCGACAAGAGCGGCATGCGCTGGCTCGCAGGGATGCGCGCGACGCGCTCGACCAAGACGTGGTCGCAGTAGGGCACACGCAACTCGAGGCCGTGCGCCATGCTCATGCGGTCGCCGTACGCGAGGATGTTGTTCGGCAGGAACGACCGGAGGTCGACGTACGACGCGCGCTCGGCGTCCGAGCCGCGCGGGCGCTGCGCGAAGATCTGCGCGAGGTACTGCTCGGGCGGTGTCGGCGCGAGATGATCGGCCACGAGCACGGCGCTCCGCTCCTCGGGCTCGAAGTAGCCGATCCAGCGCTGGTAGCGCTGCTCGAGCGGCAACGTCGTCGTCGTCAGGAATTCGCGCGCGCGTCGGTACGCGTGGTTGCCCGAGACCGACTCGCGGATTCGTGGCGCGACGGCCTCCGCGACCAGCTGCCTGGCCTGGCGCGGGATCCACCGAGCCCCGCTCGCGAGCGTCACGCCGGCGTAGCGCGGGTAGCCGAGGAAGAGTTCGTCGCCTCCGTCGCCCGCGAGCGCGACGGTCACGTGCTGCCGCGTCAGCCGCGAGAGCTCGTACGAGAGCAGGGCCGTCGGGTTGCCGAACGGCTGATCGAAGTGCTCGAACATTCGCGGCAAGAGCTCGATGAGCTGGGGCGCCACCGCGATCTCGGTGTGGTCCGTACCGAACCAGGCCGCGACCTCGCGGGCGTACGTCCGCTCGTCGTAGAGCTGCTCACCCTCGCCGAACGTCATGCAGAAGGTCCGCAGCGGCGTCGAGGAGCGGCGCTGCATCAGCCCCACGATGGTACTCGAGTCGAGGCCGCCCGAGAGGAACGCGCCGACGGGGACGTCTGCGATCGCGTGCTGACCCATCACGGTCTCGAGCTCGGCGCGGATCTCCTCGGCGAGCTGGCGCGAGGGCCGCGCCACCGGCTCCACCTCGGGCACGTCCCAGTAGCGCACTTCGCGGAGGGTCCCGTTGCGATCGACGCGGAGCTCGTGCGCGGGAAGCAGCTCCCGCACCCCTTCGAAGGCCGTCTCGGGGCCAGGCACATAGAGGTACGTGAGGAAGCGATCGATCGCGCCGCGTGCGAGACGGCGTTGCAGCCCCATCGCGAAGAGTCCCTTGATCTCCGACGCGAAGGCGAGGCCGCCTGGGACGGCGCAGAAGAAGAGGGGCTTGATTCCGAGCCGGTCGCGCACGACCCAGGTCGTGCCGTCGCGCCCGTCCCACACGACGAACGCGAACATGCCGCGGAGGCGCCGCAGGACGTCGTGACCCCAGTGCAGGAAGCCCTCGAGGAGCACCTCGGTGTCCGACGAGGAGCGGAACACGACGCCGACCGCCTCGAGCTGCGTGCGGAGCTCGATGTGGTTGTAGATCTCGCCGTTGAACACGAGCGTGACGCGGCCGCTGCGGTCGGTCATCGGCTGTGCGCCGCCCGGCGAGAGATCGATGATCGCGAGGCGCGTCTGTCCGAGGAAGACGCGGCGATCACCGTCGACCGCGTGCCAGGTTCCGTTCGCGTCCGGGCCGCGGTGCCGGAGCGACTCCACGGCCTCCGACGCCGGGGGCGGCGTGCCTCGACCAATCCATCCGACGATTCCGCACATCAGCGAAGCTCTCCGAAGACTTCCAGCAGCTCTCGTGCCGTCGTGGTCCAGGCGAATCGCTGCACCCGGAGGGCCGCGCGGGCGCGGAGGGCCTCGCGCAGGGTGTCGTCGCATCCCGCACGAATCAGGGCGCGCGCGATGTCGTCGGGCTCGTACGGGTCGAAGTAGAACGCCGCCTCCCCCGCGATCTCGGGCATCGGACCGAGCTTGGACGCGAAGGTCGGTGCGCCACTCGAGAGCCCTTCGATCAGGATGTTGGGGAAATTCTCCACGGTCGACGGGAACACGAACGCATGCGCGCGGGCATAGAGGCTCGGGAGATCGGCGTACGGAACTGCGCCGACGAGGTGCACCCTGTCCTCCAGTCCGTGGCTCGCAATGCGTTGCCGCACGGCGCGTGCGTAGTCGACCTCGTGCTCGGCACCAGCGACCACGAGCGCGAGGTCCCTCGGGAGCCGGGGGAGCGCGCGAGCGAAGCCCTCCACGAGCTCCACGAAGTTCTTGTAGAAGTAGAACTGCGAGACGCTCAGCAGGTAGCGCTGGGGCAAGCGGAGGCGTGTGAGGAGCTGCGTGGCTTCGGGAGACTGCCCGGCCTCCGGGCGGAACGCCGGATCGCGGCCGAGGTAGATGCAGCGTGAGTCGAGCGCGCGTCCGCCGATCCTCGGCAAGATGGAGCGCTGGGCGTAGCGCGAGATGAAGACGATGCGGCGCGCGATGCGGCCCGACAGCACGCCGAGCTCGCGCAAGAGGAAGAAGCGGCGCTGCTCGTGGCGCGGTGCACGCGCCACGACCCTCGGCTCGAAAGGCGCCATGTTCTGGTACATCAGCACCTGAGGGCGCGGCGAGCCGAAGACCGCGAGGCCCCCAGGCGAGAACACCAGGTCAGCGCGGTCGCGCAGCGTGCGAACGGGGAGCTCGAGCTGCTCCCACGAGAGGCGCGAGGCGAGCGAGTCGCGCGGGCGTGCGACCTCGAAGCGGACGCGCGGGTGCCGTGGATCCATCGCGCCGGCGGCATCCTCGTGCGCCACCACGACGTACTCGTGCGCGCCGCCGTCCACCTGCGTCAGGGCGGGCAAGAGGTTGCGTAGCACGGTGATCCCGCCGCCGAGCCGAGCCGAGATCGCGTTCACGAGGATCCGCATGGGGCGCGGAGTATAGTGCGCGGCCCCACGCCGTCCGTTCGATGCGAACGCGGCGCACCGACCCCGCATCGAAGACGTTCCATGACACACACCGCTGGCCAGCCCGAGCGCCGCCGCGCCATCGTCACCGGCATCACCGGACAGGACGGCTCCTACCTCGCCGAACTCCTCATCGCGAAGGGCTACGAGGTCCACGGCGTCATCCGCCGCGCGTCCACGTTCAACACGGGGCGCATCGATCATCTCTACCGGGATCCCCACGATCCCGAGGCACGCCTCTTCCTCCACCACGGCGACCTGTCCGACGGCTCGGGCCTGCGGCACATCCTCGAGCAGGTGCGGCCCGACGAGATCTACAACCTCGGAGCCCAGTCCCACGTGCGCGTGTCGTTCGATGCGCCCGAGTACACCGCGGACGTGACCGGCAGCGGCACGCTGCGGCTCTTGCTCGCGTTCCGTGACTATGCAGGCGCCGCGGGCAAGCCCGTTCGCTTCTACCAGGCGGGCTCCTCCGAGATGTTCGGCGCAGCGGCCCCACCGCAGTCGGAGCGCACCCCGTTCCATCCCCGGAGTCCCTACGCCGTCGCGAAGGTCGCGGGCCACTGGTACGCGGTGAACTACCGAGAGTCGTACGGACTCTTCATCGTCAACGGCATCCTCTTCAACCACGAGTCGCCGCGCCGCGGAGAGACCTTCGTGACGCGCAAGATCACGCGCGCCGCCACGCGCATCAAGCTGGGCCTCCAGGACAAGCTCTACCTCGGCAACCTCGACGCCAAGCGCGACTGGGGCTTCGCGGGGGACTACGTCGAGGCGATGTGGCGCATGCTGCAGGCCGATCAGCCCGACGACTACGTCGTCGCGACCGGGAGCGCCTACTCGGTGAAGGACTTTCTCGAGGCGACGTTCGCGCGCCTCGATCTGGACTGGCGCAAGCACGTTGCGACCGATGCCCGCTACTACCGCCCGGCCGAGGTCGATCACCTCCTCGGCGACGCGAGCAAGGCGCGCGAGAAGCTGGGCTGGGTACCGAAGGTGGACTTCGCAGGTCTCGTCTCGATGATGGTCGAGCACGACCTCGAGCTCGCCCGCCGCGAGAAGACGCTGCGCGACGCCGGCTACTCGCCCGACGGAGGTCGCGGCCATGGCTGACGTGTTGAGCGTCGGACGCCGCATCTTCGTGGCGGGACACCGCGGCCTCGTCGGCTCGGCGATCGTTCGTCGCCTCGAGCGCGATGGCCACCGCTCGCTCCTCGTGCGCACGCGGGCCGAGCTCGACCTCACCGATCACGCGTCGGTCGAGCGCTTCTTCTCGGCGGAGAAGCCAGAGGTCGTGTTCCTCGCGGCCGCGAAGGTCGGGGGCATCCTCGCCAACGATCGACACCCCGCGGACTTCATCCGCGAGAACCTCCTCATCCAGACGCACGTGATCGACGCGTCGCACCGGCACGGCGCGGCCAAGCTCGTCTTCCTCGGCAGCTCGTGCATCTACCCGAAGCTCGCCCCGCAGCCGATGCGCGAGGAGCACCTCCTCACCGGCCCCCTCGAGCCCACCAATTCGGCGTACGCGATCGCGAAGATCGCAGGCATCGAGATGGTGCGCGCGTATCGGCGTCAGCACGGGATGCACGGCATCTGCCTGCAGCCGACCAACCTCTACGGCCCGGGCGACAACTTCGATCTGCAGAGCTCGCACGTGCTGCCGGCGCTCATCCGGAAGTTCCACGAGGCCAAGATCTCGAAGGCCCCGAGCGTCGTGCTCTGGGGCACCGGGACGCCGCGGCGCGAGTTCCTGCACGTCGACGACCTCGCGGACGCCTGCGTGCACCTGGTGGAACGCTACGACGGCGCGGACATCGTCAACGTCGGCGTCGGCGAAGACGTGTCGATCCGCGAGCTCGCGGAGCTCGTGCGCGACGTCGTGGGCTACGACGGTGACATCGTGCAGGACACCACCAAGCCCGACGGTACGCCCCGCAAGCTGCTCGACGTGAGCAGGCTGCACGCGCTCGGCTGGCGCGCGCGGATCGGTCTGCGTGAGGGCGTCGCTTCGACGTACGCGTGGTACCTCGCGAACCGCTGAGCGCCGCCGCCGACGTCGCCCTGCCCCGCTGCCTCAGGGACGGCGGCGAAAATGGAACAGGCCGCACGCGTACTCCGAGGCCTCGACGTCCTCGGGGCGCGCGGGGTCGATGAGATCACCGCGGTCGTCGACGGCGGCGAACGAGACGAGTTCGAGCGACGAGAACGTCTGCACGACGGTCTTCGGCGAGAGCACCCGGTGCGCGTTGAAGCAGACGCGCTCTCGCCCGACGGGGATCCCGAAGTAGAGGCTGCCGCCCGGCGCGAGCACGCGCGCGAGCTCGCGCATGGCCTTGAGCGAGCCCTCGGGATCGACGGGATCCCCGTAGCGCCCGAGGCCCACGTGCTCGACCACGTGCAGGCACGAGAGCGAGCGCAGGCTCCGATCCTCGAACGGCAGCGAGAGCACGCTGCCGACGCGCGACCGGAGGTTCGGAACGTTCGCCTCGAGCGGTCGGATGTCGACGTACGTCACCTGCGTGAAGCACGCGCAGTGCGCCACGAATCCGTCCACCCGTGACCCGACATCGATGTGCTCGGTGACGCCCGACGAGAACACCTGTCGCGCAGCCCAGAGATCCTGATGGAAGTAGTGCCCCTTGGCGGAGCCCGCGCCCGCCTTGCGATCGAGGAAGGCCGGGTGCGTGTCGAGCAGCGGCATCGCCTCGTCCGAGCGCCGCGCGTACTCGCGCCGCGTGCGCACGAACCACGGGACCTCCGCGAGGACGGCTGGGAGGGTGCGGAGGTCGGTGAAGGGGCCGACCTGGCGCTGCACGAAGCGCGCGAGCTCACGGAGGGAGCGAGGCATCGAGACCATCCTACCCAGGAACGCGCGATCGGCGACCCGTTCGCGGGCGGCTGCGTCGTCGGGTGTGCTGGTGGGGTGGGGGCGATGTCGAGGCACGAGCGTTCGTGTCCTCGCCGGTGGCGGGCATGCTACACGTGGCGCCCTTTTCTGGAGCGGACCCTCCGCTTCGAACGAGCGCTCGGTTGGGCGCATCGAAGAGGAACTGCATGCACCCTCGCGTCAAGGCGCTCGTCGAGCGCAGCCCCACCCTCGCCGCGGGTTACCGCGACGCTGTCGCATGGTGGCGCTCTCGCCGCGCCGAGCTCCGCGCGACACCGCACGGCTTCTCGATGCGCGGCGACCCTGCGGTGATGTCGCCCGGCTTCGAGAAGGAAGAGGTCGACTGGATGCTGGCGCGCCTCGATCGTTTCGACGTGCTCGTCGACGTCGGCGCGCACCACGGCTTCTACACCTGCCTCGTCGGCACGCGGGGCAAGCGCGTCGTGGCCTTCGAGCCCAACCAGGACAACCTCCGCTACCTGCTCGCCAACGTCGCCCACAACGCGCTCGAGGGCTGCGTGGAGGTCTTTCCGGTGGGGCTCGCGGCCGAGCCAGGCGTCCTCCGCCTGTATGGCCGCAACACCGGCGCGTCGCTGCGGGCGGGCTGGAACTCGCAGCCCGAGAACGACGCGACGTTCGTGGCCATCTCGACGCTGGATCGTCTCGCCGGCAGCCTCGATCGCTCGACGCGCCTGCTCGTGAAGATCGACGTCGAGGGTGCGGAGCTGGGCGTCTTGCGCGGCGCGCACGAGCTCCTCGCGCGCGAGGTGCCCCCGATGTTCCTCGTCGAGATCTGCCTCGACGAGAACCAGAAGGGGATCAACCCCGAGTTCCGCGCGACCTTCGACATGTTCTGGGACGCGGGCTTCGAGGCGCGCACCGTCGAGCACGGCCGGAGGATCGAGCCCGCCGACGTGGACCGATGGATCGCAGCCGGTCGCCGCGACTTCGGCAGCTACAACGTCGCCTTCATGCGGGAGCCGTCGTGAGCGTGAGGACCTTCTTGGGCCTGGGCCGCAACGATGCGGCGCGCGAGGCGTGGGTGAAGGCGCGGCTCGAGTCGCTGCCGGCAGGCTGGTCGCTGCTCGATGCGGGAGCGGGCGCGGGACGCTTCCGGAAGTTCTGCGGGCACTTGCGCTACACGTCGCAAGACTTCGGTCAGTACGACGGCGTCGGAGACGGCAGAGGCCTCCACACCGGGACGATCGACTATGCGCCGATCGACATCGTGTCGGACATCGCCGCGATCCCCGTGAAGGACGGCGCGTTCGACGCCGTGCTGTGCACGGAGGTGCTCGAGCACGTCGCAGATCCCGTACGCGTCGTGCACGAGCTCGGACGCGTCGTGCGCCCCGGCGGGCGGCTGATCGTCACGGCGCCCTTCGCGTCGTACACGCACATCGCGCCGTACTTCTTCGCGACGGGCTTCAGCCGCTACTGGTACGAGCGACACCTGGCCGATGCCGGCTTCGCCATCGACGAGCTCGTGGCCAACGGCGACTGGTACGACGTGCTGCAACAAGAGATCGGCCGCATGCCGTCGATGGCCCGGTCGGCGGTGACGCGCGCGGCCCTTCGCCCCGTGGCAGGTCTCGCCATGGTCGCGCTCGGGATCCGCCGAGGCCTCGCCGGCCCTGCGACGACGTCGGATCTCGCGTGCTTCGGCTGGCAGTGCGTGGCGAGCCGTCGATGAGCGTGTTCCGCCCGCAGAAGCGACCGCTCGATCGAGCGCGCGTCGCGCTGATCTTCTCGCCCGGCAACCTCGGCGTGGACTACTCGGCGGCCCTCGTGCGAGGCCCAGAGCGTGCCCTGCTCGAGCTCGGCGCGTTGGTCGACACGATGACCACCGCACACCACCGCGAGGACATCGAGGCGTTCTACGCGCGCAAGCCCGTGCTCGGCCGAGACGTGTTCGAGAAGGGGTCGTCGCTGCACGATGGCCTGCTCTCGTTTCTCGCCGAGGCGCCGCCAGGCGGCTACGACCTCCTCGTCGGCTACTTCTACGACGTGATGCTCGCGCCCGACGTGCGCGAAGCCCTTCGGCGTTCGGCGCGGCGCTTGATCAACTACCCGCTGAACCTGCTCGATCAGACCGAGCACTTCCGCCAGGCGCTCGACTTCTTCGACGAGACTTGGTGCGCCGAGGAGGGCGTGCTCGACGAGCTGCGCGCGATGCCCGGGCTGTCCCAGAAGATCCGCTACGTGCCCATGGCGAGCGATCCCTTCCTCTTCCGACCGCTCGCGGTGCCGAGCGAGCCGCGGATCCTCTTCGCGGGCTCGTCGTACGGGCGGCGCGGAGAGCTGCTCGCGCGCTTCGGCCACGAACTGCCGCTCACGGTGACCGGCTCGGGCCAGGGCGTGAGAGGCACGCTGCGCGCGATCGGGCGCGAGCTGATCAAGGAGCACCGCTGGGTCTCGCCGCGCGAGGCCACGGAGCGCCTCTCGCGAAGCGCCCGCGCAGGCTTCCCGATCGGCGACGAGGCCTACGCGCGCCTGGCCGCGACACACGGCCTCTCGGTGGGCTTCAACGACGTGCGCCGCGAGCGCACGGGCGAGGTCGTCTACAAGGTTCGGCTGCGTGAGTACGACGCCGCGATGACCGGCCTCTGTCACCTGGCGCAGCGCCTGCCGGAGCTCGAGCGCTCGTTCGAGGACGGTCGGGAGATGCTCCTCTACGCAGACGCCGAAGAGGCGGTGGGGCTCCTGCGGCGGATCTCGGCCGGCGCGATCGATTGGCGCTCGGTGGGTCGCGCTGCGCGCGCGCGCGCGGCGCGCGATCACACGTGGACCCGTCGGCTCTACGACGTCTTCGCCTGACCGAAGCGGCGCTGCGCTGCCGCGCGTGCCCTCTCGAACCACGTGCGTCCCCAGGGCCGCAGCCCCATCGCGAGGCCGACGGCGATGAGCGAGCACGCCGCGCCCACGCCGACCGCGACGCCCGACTCGAGGCGACTGCTCCCGAACGGCACGAGGCGCGCGAGGCCCACGCCGACCGCGACGAGCACCGCGACGAACGACAGGTCGGCCGTGACCGTGCCCTCCGTGCCAGGCGCGAAGCGACGCACCGCGACCGGTGCGGCCGCCACGAGGATCAGAGTGTTCATTCCCAGCCAGCCACCGGCGAGGACGCTCAGCGGGACGTGACGCGTCGCGAGCGCGAACCACGCGATGCCGCCGACGGTCGCGACGCCCGTCGCGAGGATCTGTGGGCGCAGCCAGCCTGACGCGTACTGCATCGCCTGCGGCACGTGGTGCAGCGCCGCGACGGCGTAGCCGAGCGCGAGCGCCGTGAGCGGTCCTGCGGCCGCGTCCGCGAGCTCGGCGTCGCCAGTCCACGCATGGAGCGTCTCGCGCGAGAACGCTGCCAGCGTGATCGCGGGCGGCAGGACGATCACCGCCATCGCGCGGCTTCCCTCGAGGAAGGCCTCACGCGTCGCGGGCACGTCGGTGCCGACGGTCCGGCAGAAGCGGGGGAAGTACGCCGCGTAGATCGGCGTGATGAACGCGTGCAGGTTGGCCGCGAGGGAGAACGCGAGCGTGTAGACGCCGAGCTCCGCGAGCGGAAGCGTGCGCGAGAGGACGATGCGATCGGTCTGCGAGATCCCGATCTGGAGGAGGGTGATCGAGACCGTCGAGGCGCTCGTGACCCAGGACGCGCGGAGTACGTCGCCGCGGAAGCGAGGACGCCGCGAGCGGCGCGGCAGCATGTTGCGCACCGCGAGGGTGAGCGCGCCGAGCGTGATCAGCGTCACCAGCACCTGCACTGCGGCGAAGGCACGCGGCGTGGGCTCGACCCACCAGAGCACCATCACGGTGACGACCGCGCGCAGGATGCTCGCGGTGGTCGCGATGGCGTTCAGCACGCCTTGCCGCTCCGCCGCCGAGAGGATCGTGTTCAGCATCGCCGACGGCCAGAGGAGCGCGAGGTAGACGCCCACGACGAGCATCGCGTCTCGCACCTGCGAGGTCGGCAGCGTCTCGGCCCGCACCCACGAGGTGGCCACCCACGGCGCGGCCAGCGTCGTCAACGCCAGCACGAGCAGCCCCATCGACGCGAACATCGTCCCGAAGGTCCGGATCACGTCGCCGATCTCGTCGGCGTTGGGGTCCGCATCGACGAAGAGCCGCGCGAGCCTTCGTGACATCTCGAGCCCGAGCCCCGCGTCCAGCACCGTCTGGATCACCTGCAGCGACGTGAACAGGCCGACGAGGCCGAAGCCCTCGCGCCCCATCGCCTCCAGGTACAGCGGCACCACCGCGAGCGAGATGAGCGTGTTCGAGACGCGCCCGACGAAGTTCGCCAGCACGTTCGCGGCGGTTCTCACGACGATCTCACGTGGGCCGAGGCGGCTCGATCGGCCTGGGCAGACGCGGCAAGCCCTCGAGCGAGAGCCCGGGCCGGCGGTTGCGGGCCTCGACCCAGCGCAGGTAGCTCACGAAGGGCACGAGGAAGAGCAACCCGTTGGCGATGCCGCGGAAGACCTGTGCGAAGCCGTAGCCGTAGCCCTGCACGAGGCCGGGCGCGATCGCGCATGCGAGCGCGAACCAAGCCCAGCTCTGGTTCGCCTTCACGTCGACCATGAGCAGGAAACCGATCACGACCACGCCCATCAGGATCAGGCAGAGGTAGCCGCCGTTCCAGTAGAACTCCCCGAACGTGTTGATGCCCCCACCGTGGATGAAGTAGTCGCCGAGCTCCCACGCCGCCTCTCGCGAGCGCTCGAGCCCGAGCGGCCTGAGGAGGACGGCCGGCTTGAACGTGTACTCGATCGGCCCCCAGACCGAACGCCACTCGCGGGAGTAGCCGTTGTCGTAGAGCGCGATGCACATGAGAACGTGCGCTGCCCCCTGCGTCCCGTTCGCGGCACCCTCGAGGCCCTCGTCCGACTCGCTGCTCGTCAACGACGTCAGGCGTTCGAGGGCGATCTCCGCGGCGCCACCGAACCCCTCCGTGGCGATGTAGGTGCGCGCGCTGCGGATGAACATCACGACGCTGACGAGCGCCACGAGGAGGAGCGCCGCCGCGCCCATCGCGCGGAGGGTGTCGCGACGACTGAGCTCGGGGGCTCCCGTCGCTCGTCCCTCGCCGAGGAGCCCGGGCACGAACACGAGGAAGCCGATCGTGATCATGATGCCGGTCGCGATGCCGGTCGTGCCCTTGAGGAAGTCGAGCAGGAAGATGACACCGACCGCCACGGCCAGGGCCCGCCACGCCGACATCTCCGCCGCGTCCACACGACGCCGCAGCTCGAATGCGGCAACTGCCCAGGCCAGGACGTAGATGCCGCCGTTCGCGGTCGCGCCGTAGAGCGTCTGGTCCGAGGACGCGTACACCGTCTGGAACACGGTGCGGGTCGAGAAGAACAGGAACGTGAAGTACGCCGCGAGGACCCAGAGCACGCCGTTCGGCATCTTCGCGAGCGGCTCGGAGCGGATCGGCACGCGCCAGGGCACGACGCCCGCGAGGACGAAGAGGAGCGTCGGCACCGTCATGACGCTCGCGGCCTCACGAAGCATCTCGGGGGCGAACAGCGCGCGCGGCAGGTAGTGGTACGCCGGTGGCTGCCCGCGCGCCTCGATGTTCTGGAAGGCGAGCAGGGCGATGACGTGGTTGGCCGAGAAGATGAGGGTGTTCGGCCGCCGGCGGAGCATCGCGCCAACGGCCGCGACGAGCATCAACGCCAGTTGCTGGTCGAAGCTCATGCGGCCGTTCGTTGTTGTCTGGCGGGGAGCCAGCGTTCAAGTCGACGGGGTTCAGCCGACGTCGTAACCGGGGAAGAACCAGCTGATCTCGAACTTGGCGGTCTCGGGGCCGTCCGAGCCGTGCGCCGCGTTCTCGCCGACGCTCGCGCCGAAGAGCTTGCGGACGGTTCCTTCGGCGGCCTTCTCGGGGTTGGTCGCGCCCATGATCTCGCGCCACTTCGAGATGGCGTTGTCGCCCTCGAGCACCATCACGACGCACGGACCGCGCGTCATGAACTCCACGAGCTCACCGAAGAACGGGCGCTCCTTGTGGACGGCGTAGAAGCCCTCGGCGATGGGCCGCGTCATGTGCATCATGCGGAGCGCCTTGATCTTGAGGCCGCTCTTCTCGACGAGGCTCAGGATCCCGCCGATGTGGTTCTTCTCCACGGCGTCGGGCTTGCAAATCGC
The DNA here is from genome assembly GCA_044376125.1 of Sandaracinaceae bacterium. GTDB lineage: Bacteria > Myxococcota_A > Polyangia > Polyangiales > Sandaracinaceae > JAFLCL01. Next base: position 59,429 of record JBILLJ010000006.1, on the reverse strand, counting down.
GAAGGTCTTCTCGGTGGCCATGAACGACGACTCCTCTGGGACGAAAAGGGGGTCGCCATGTAGCGCGAAGGGCCGCGCTCCGCACGTTTTTCTCCACCCTGCCCTGCCGAAGCGCTATCCGCCGGGCCGGCGCGTGAGCACCCAGAGCGTGTAGCCGCCGAACAGACGCGCCGAGAGGCGCTCGTTCACCCGCCCCACGACAGCACGCGGGAGGTTCGCCAGCGCGCGCCGCACGGACGGCTTGGTCCAGAAGAGGTCGCGCGCCGGGTTGGTCAGCTCGGAGCCGATCACCTCGAAGCCCGCATCCTTCAGCGTGGCCAGCGCCGACTCCGCCGTGAAGTAGTGCAGGTGCCCGACGCTGGCGCGCGCCTCGAGGAACGAGCTGCGGAGCACCGAGGACACGTGGAGATCGAGCGGGACGTGGAACACGTGGTGCGGCGCCAGCGCGCGCACCTTCTCGAGGAAGCCGAGGTAGTCGGGGACGTGCTCGAAGACGTCGATGCAGAGCAGCGCGTCGATGTCCGAGACGGGCTGCGTGAGGAGATCCGCGCAGACGTATTCCGCCCGGCCCGGCGCGCGCCGCGTGAGCTCGATCGCGTGCGGCGAGATGTCGTAGCCCGCGAACGTCGAGGCCGCGAAGCGCTCGTCGCGCGAGAGCTCGCCGACGACCTGCCCCGCACCGCAGCCGATCTCGACGATGCGGCGCGGCGCGAGGTGGTGCTTGGCGAGGAGGTCCCCGATCTTGCCCGCCTTCCAGGCGGAGTCCTCCGTGTGGTAGCTCGCGTTGCGCGCCGCGTACTGCCCATCCGTGTAGATGCTGGGCCCACCGCTCTTGGGCACGCGCTCGCCCGTCCCGCTCACTTGAGGAGCCCGCTCACTTGAGGAGCGACTTCAGCGTCTCGCCCATGTGCGTCGGGGTCGGCGCCATCTTCACGCCGGCCTCGGTCATTGCGGCGATCTTCGCCTTCGCGGTGCCCTTGCCGCCCGAGATGATCGCGCCGGCGTGACCCATGCGCTTGCCCGGCGGCGCCGTGGTGCCCGCGATGAAGCCCGCCACGGGCTTCTTGAAGTGCTTCTTGATGTACTCGGCGCCCGCCTCTTCCGCGGTGCCGCCGATCTCGCCGATCATGATGACGCCCTCGGTCTCGGGGTCCTCGTTGAAGAGCGTCAGCACGTCGACGAAGTCGGTGCCGTTGATCGGATCACCGCCGATGCCGACCGCGGTGCTCTGACCGAGGCCGAGCGAGGTGAGCTGGAAGACCGCCTCGTACGTGAGCGTGCCCGAGCGGGACACGACGCCGATGCGGCCGGGGCGGTGGATGTGGCCCGGCATGATGCCGATCTTGCAGCCGGCGCCCGGCGTGATGACGCCCGGGCAGTTGGGGCCGATGAGGCGCGTCTTCTTCGGGCCCGTCTGCGCGTCGAGCACGCGGCGCACGCGCAGCATGTCGGCGACCGGGATGCCCTCGGTGATCGCGATGACGAGCTCGACGCCCGCGTCGATCGCCTCGAGGATCGAGTCCGCGGCGGCCGGCGGCGGCACGAACACGCAGCTCGTGTTCGCGCCCGTCTGCTTCACGGCGTCCTTCACCGTGTCGTAGACCGGCACGTTCTTCTTCGTGCTCGCGCCCGTCCACGTCTGCCCGCCGCGGCCCGGCGTCACGCCCGCGACCACCGACGTGCCGTACGCGATGCACTGGTCCGCGTGAAAGCCTCCGGCGCTTCCCGTGATGCCCTGGAAGAGAACCTTGGTGTCCTTACCGACGAGAATCGACATGGTTGTCTCTCAACGTTGTTCGTGTTGGAACGGGCGAGCTCGGCGAGCCCGGCAAGCGGGGTTGGGGGGCCGCTCGGCCCCTCAGCGAGACAGCTCGACGATCTTCTGCGCGCCCTCGGCCATGTTCGCGGCCGGCATGACGGCGAGGCCTGAATTCGAGAGGATCTCGCGGCCCTTCTCGACGTTCGTGCCCTCGAGGCGCACGACGACCGGCACCTTGAGGCCGAGCTCGCGCGCCGCGGCGATGACGCCCTCGGCGATGGTGTCGCACTTCATGATGCCGCCGAAGATGTTCACGAAGATGCCCTTCACGTTCGGGTCCGTGAGGATGATCCGGAACGCGCGCGTGACCTGATCCTTCGTGGCGCCGCCGCCGACGTCGAGGAAGTTGGCGGGCGAGCCGCCGTAGTGCTGGATGATGTCCATCGTGCTCATCGCGAGGCCCGCGCCGTTCACGAGGCAGCCGATGTTGCCGTCGAGCTTCACGTACGAGAGGCCCGCTTCCTTGGCCTCCGTCTCGGTGGGCTCCTCCTCGTTCGGATCGCGCAGCTCGTCCCACTCGGGGTGGCGGAAGCTCGCGTTCTCGTCGAAGTTCACCTTCGCGTCGAGGCAGATGACGTGGTTGTCGCCCGTGATGACGAGGGGGTTCACCTCGAGCATCGAGCAGTCTTCCTTGAGGAAGAGCTCGTAGAGCTTGCCGCACAGCGCGACGAACTCGCTCATCGCGGTGCCCTTGAGCTCGAGGCCGAAGCCGAGCTGGCGCGCGTAGTGCGCTGCGAAGCCCACGGCCGGGTCGATGACGACCTTGAGGATCTTCTCGGGGTGCGTCTCGGCGACCTCTTCGATGTCGACGCCACCAGCCGCCGACGCGATGGCCGTGATGCGGCGCGTCTCGCGATCGATGAGCATCGAGAAGTAGAGCTCGCGCGCGCCCTCGAGGTTCAGGCCCTGCTCGATGTAGAGCCGGTTCACCTTCTTGCCCTCGGGGCCGGTCTGCTTGGTCACGAGCGTCGTGCCGAGGAGGGCCTTGGCCTTCTCCTCCGCCGCCGCCGCGCCCTTCGCGACCTTCACGCCGCCGGCCTTGCCGCGACCGCCCGCATGGATCTGCGCCTTGACGACGACGACCTCGTTGCCCGTCTCGGCGATCAGCTTCTCGGCGGCCTTGCGCGCCTCGTCCGCGTTGAACGCGGGGATGCCCTTCGGGTGCGGCACGCCGTAGCGCGCGTAGATCTGCTTGCCCTGGTACTCGTGGATGTTCATCGACGCTCTCCGGGAGGGGCCGCGAGGCTAGCGGCCCTCGCCCGGCGAGACAACGCGTTTCGCACCCGCGGACCGTCCGAGATCACGGCGCTCGCGCACGGAGCGGACGACGGCGGCCGTCCCCCAGCGTCGCAGGTCGTTCGACGCCCACGCGGTCGTCTCGACCTTCCGAGCTGCGGTTCGATGTCGGGTGAGGCGGTCAGCGCTTGATCGCGCTGCGGAGGTGCTTCTGGGCCCAGGTCTCGAGGGCGAAGAGGGCCCAGCCTTGGTGGGCGTTGCCGCGGCCCTCGCTCACGGCGCGCACCACGTCGTCGACGGCGCGCGGATCGAGCGTGCTGCGCACGAAGGCGTCGCGCGCGCGCAGCGTGTCTGCGAAGCGGGCGCGCAGCGGGCCGGCGAGCCACGCTTCCACGGGGCTGCCGAAGCCCCGCTTCTTGCGCCAGAGGATCGACGTCGGCAGGAGATCGGCGGCGAGCTCCTTGAGGAGCGTCTTGCCCTCGCGGCGGCTCTGCTTGTCGAACCACGCGAGGGGCACGACGGCGCGTGCGAGCTCCGGATCGAGGAAGGGGCTGCGCGACTCGACGCTCGCGGCCATCGCGGCGATGTCGGTCTTGAGCATCAGATCGTCGGGCAGGTAGCGGTGGAGATCCTCGGCCATCGCGCGGTCGGGGGCCGAGAGTGCTCGGCCGTCGAGCTCGGCGAGCGGCGCGAGATCCCGCACGGGTGCCCCGAGCAGGCGAGCGCGCTCACCGGGGCCGAAGACCTCGACGAGGGCGCGCGTGCGCGAGGCCACGTCGCGCGCCGCGAGCAGCGCACCACGTCGGGCCCGCGCCACCGCGCGCACGGTCTGGACCGCGCTCGTCAGGCGATCGAGCCCGGCCGCGAGGTGTCGCGCACCGAGCACGCGCGGCAGGCGCAGCACCTCTCGGTAGCGGTCGTAGCCGGCGAAGAGCTCGTCGCCGCCGTCGCCGGTGAGCACGACCTTCGCGTGCTGGCTGACGGCATCGAAGACGGCGATCGTCGGCACGGCGCTCGAGTCGGCGAAGGGCTCGGAGTACGCACCGAGCGCCCGCTCGACACGCGCTTCGAGGTCGTCGGCGAGCACGATCTCCGTGTGCTCCGTGCGGTAGCGCTCGGCGACGACGCGCGCGTGCGGCAGCTCGTCGTCGTCACGACCGAAGCCGACCGAGAACGTGCGCACCGGCCGGCCGAGCTCGCGCGCCATGAGCGCGACCACGACCGACGAGTCGATTCCGCCCGAGAGCAGCGCGCCGAGCGGCACGTCGCTCCGGAGCTGGAGGCGCACCGCCTCCTCGAGGATGCGACGCGTCGACGCGAGCGTGCTCGCGCGCGACGTCGACGGCGCGCTGCCCGGCACGGGGATCGTGTCGTAGCGGAAGACACGCAGCCCGCGCGCGCGATCGAAGCTCAGCGCGTGCCCCGCCGGCAGCTTGTGCACGTCGCGGAAGATGCTGCGCGGCGCCGGCACGTAGAGGAGGCCGAGGTAGGCCTCGAGCGCGGCGCGATCGATCGCGGCGTCGAGGGCACGGCCCGCGAGCGCGCGCAGCGCGGCCATCTCCGACGCGAACGCGAGGCGCCCCGCGACGTGCGTGTAGAGGAACGGCTTCTCGCCGTAGCGATCACGCGCCGCGAAGAGGCGCTGGGCCTTCCGATCCCACACCGCGAACGCGAACATCCCGCGGACGCCTTCGAGCATGCGCTCGCCGCGATCCTCGTAGAGGCGCAGCAAGACCTCGGTGTCGCTCGAGGTGCGGAAGCGATGTCGCGGCGCGAGCTCGGCCGCGAGCTCCTTGTAGTTGTAGATCTCGCCGTTGAAGACGATCGCGACGCTGCGGTCCTCGTTGAACATCGGCTGTCCACCGCCGCCGAGGTCGATGATCGAGAGGCGTCGGTGCGCGAGCCCCACGGGGCCCTCGACGTGGAAGCCGTCTCCGTCGGGCCCGCGGTGCGCCATCGCGCGAGCGGCGGCCTCGAGCGCGTCGCGGTGCGCCTCGGCTCCCATCCAGTCGATCACACCTGCGATGCCGCACATGAGCTCAGGGACTCCTTCGGATGCGCGGGCCCTCGCCGCCATTCGGCGACTCGATCGCCCCCTCGGGCAGCGCAGACACGATCGCGTGAAAGCTCTGGTGCACGACGCCGTCGGCGTCCGCAGGGCTGCGAGCGGCAGCGACGCCGAGGACCACGAGGGGAAAGCCCCGGTCCGCTGGCGCGAAGACCTCGAGCAGGCTCGGCGCCGAGACCTCGCCGTCGAGCAGGATCGCCGGCACGCGCGCGACCTCGACGGCCTCGGCGTCGCGGCCCCAGCGGATCACGTACTCGCTCGCGTCGACGTCGATCGAGAGCTGCGCGCCCACGTGCGGCGCCCGCAGCTCGACGCGCGCCGCTGCGGCGATCCCGCCAGTCGCTGACAAGGCCTGTCGTGCGACGAGCGCCCTGCCCTCCGCGCTCGGCGCCTCGGCGAGCGCGCGGCCGAGCAGCACCGCGCGCGCGTCGTCGTCGTCTGCGTGATCGAGGCCCAGCACCTCGAGCCCCGCCGTGTCCGGCCCCGGCGCGAAGACACGCGCGGCCACGACCTCGCCGTGCTCGATGCGCGTCGGCCGGACGACCCACGCGTCGCCATTCTCGCGGTAGAGCGCGCAGCCGCGCAGGCAGCGGGCCTCGCGTGACGTCGGCTCGGCCTCGAGCGACGCGAACGGCGTCGTGCGCGCGCCGGGGGCGCGGAGCGAGCGCTCGAGCTCGGCGCTGCGCGTGGCCTCGTCGTAGAGGGTCGGTAGCGCGCTCGCGTCGTCGAGGCCGACGCTCACGACCTCGCTCGAGCCGCTCGCGTGCCCCGCTGCGGGGTGACCGACGAGCACGTGGAGCGTGCGCGCATCCGGTGCGAGGAACGCGCCGTCGATCGACATGGGCGCGATGCACGCGCGATCGGTCGCGTCGCCATCGCACGCGGTGGCGATCAGCGGCAGCGACGCGAGGAGCCGGTCGACGCTGCGATCCGCACGAAGGAGGTGAAGGCGGTACGCCGTGGGACCGACCTCGGCGTAGAGCCAGCGCTCGGCGAGCGGGGCGCGGAGCGCGACGAGCGGCGCGTACTCGTCGAGCGAGAAGATGGTGCGGGCGCGCGCCGCGACCAGATCCGGCAGCGGACGATGCGGTCCGGCGCCGAGCGCACGCGCCACGAGCGGCGCCCACGGCGGAGTCCCGCCCTCCTCCGCAAAGGCTTCGAGCGCGTCGGCCCCGAGGCCATCGATCCCGATCTCGCGCTCCTCGGCGCTCGGGCCCGAGAGCGTGGTGATCACGAGGCGGCCGGGGACGCCGTCTTCTCGGACGTCGCGCGGCTGCACGAGCACGACGCGGTCGCTCGCGTCGACGAGCGCGCAGCCGAGCGCGCAGCGCACGCCGAGGTCGCCGTCGATGGCGCGCGGCTCGGGCTCGGCGGCGTTCGGGGACTCGAGCTGTCGGACCAGCGTCGGCGCGATCGCGACGCCGTCGCGCGTGCGCTCCGGCTGGGGCTCGACGGCCGGCGGCACGACCACGGGCTCGGCCTCGACCGTCTCGGCCACGGCGACGGGCGGCCGCGGCGGATCCTCGCAGCGACACGCGACGCTCGCGCTCGCGAACGACACGAGGCCGACGGTGATCGCTCGCGCGATCACGACGTCGGCCTCTCGTGCACGGAATCCATCGAGAGCTGCGCAGCAAGCCGAGACGGGCTCACCGAGCCCGGCCCGTGCGGGGGGCTCAGAGCTTCGCGCTGTCGGTGATGAGGCCGCGGACCGCCTCGGCGCTCTTGTCGAGCATCGCCTTCTCCTCGGCGGAGAGCGAGATGCTGACGATCTTCTCCACGCCCGCGCCGCCGATCACGACTGGCACGCCCATGTAGAGATCCTTGTAGCCGTACTCGCCGTCGAGGTACGCGGCGCAGGCGAGGATGCGCTTCTGGTCGCGGAGGTAAGCCTCGGCCATCACGATCGCGCCCGCGGCCGGCGCGTAGTACGCGCTCGTGCCCATGAGCTTCACGATCTCGCCGCCACCGCCCGCGGTGCGCTTCACGATCTCGTCGAGCTTCTCCTTCGAGACGAGCGACGTGATCGGGATGCCATTCACGGTCGTGTGCGAGAGCACGGGGACCATCGTGTCGCCGTGGCCACCGAGGACGAGCGCGCGCACGTCCTTCACGCTCGCGCCCGCAGCCTGCGCGAGGAACAGCTGCATGCGGGCCGAGTCGAGCACGCCGGCCATGCCGACGACCATGCCGGCCTTGAAGCCGGTCTGCTTCTTCATCTCGTAGACCATCGCGTCGAGCGGGTTCGAGATGACGATCACGAACGCGTTCGGCGCGTTCTCGCGGATGCCGGCGGCGACCGCGCGGATGATCTTCAGGTTGATCGAGAGGAGATCGTCGCGGCTCATGCCCGGCTTGCGGGGCACGCCGGCCGTCACGATCACCACGTCCGAGCCCGCGATGTCCTTGTAGTCGCCGGTGCCGGTGATCGTGCAGTCGAAGCCGTCGAGCGCGCCCGTCTGCATGATGTCGAGCGCCTTGCCGCGCGCGAAGTCCGCCTTCTCCGGGATGTCGAGGAGGACGCAGTCACCGAGCTCGCGGCGCGCCACCAGCATGGCGAGCTCGCCGCCGATGTTGCCCGCGCCGATCACCGCAATCTTGTTTCGCTTCGCCATGTTGCACACCTCGTGAGCGCGCGGGCTCCGGCACGGCCGGCCGCGCGGCGGCGGGACTGTAGCCGAAAGCTGACCGCGCGCGACTCGATCAGTCGGAGGCGGCCAGGCGGGCCTCGAGGGCCTCGAGCAGGGCGAGCTCGCGCCGGTACGCGGCGTTGTGGTTCCGGCTCTGGACGAGGGCGTCGGCCCCGACGGCTGCGTCGCCGCGGCCGTCGGTCGCTTCTGATCGCGTGGATCGCAACGAGAAGAGCGCCGCGACGGAGGTCGGCGGCGCTCTGCTCGGTGCCCAGGGGCCCGGCTCCGATCACGCATCCGAGGACGCGCGAGCGGCGGTGTCACATGTGCGAGATGACGGCCGTGCCGAACTCGCTGCACTTCACCTGCTTGGCGCCGTCCATCATGCGCGCGAAGTCGTAGGTGACGGTCTTGGCGCCGATGGCGCCGTCCATGCCCTTGATGACGAGGTCCGCGGCCTCGTCCCAGCCGAGGTGACGCAGCATCATCTCGCCCGACAGGATGACCGAGCCGGGGTTCACCTGATCCTTGTCGGCGTACTTCGGCGCGGTACCGTGGGTCGCCTCGAAGATCGCGTGGCCGGTCGCGTAGTTGATGTTGCCGCCCGGCGCGATGCCGATGCCGCCGACCTGCGCGGCGAGCGCGTCCGAGAGGTAGTCGCCGTTGAGGTTGAGCGTCGCGATCACGTCGAAGTCCGCGGCGCGCGTGAGCACCTGCTGGAGCGTGATGTCCGCGATGGAGTCCTTGATGCGGAGCTTGCTCTTCCACTTGCCGCCGCCGTGCGTCTCCCAGAGCGCGAGCGCCGCCTCGACCTCGGCGTGCAGCTCCGCCTTCTGCTTGGGCGGGAGCATGTCGTAGCCGGGCTCCACCTGACGTGCGTTCGCCTCGACGGAGAGGTTCGCGTCGGCCTCCTTGTTGCCGAGGATCCAGCTCTCGCGCTCGGTCACCACGTCGGCGCGGAACTTCGCGACCGCGAGGTCGTAGCCCCACGTGCGGAAGCCACCCTCGGTGAACTTCATGATGTTGCCCTTGTGCACGAGCGTGACGCTCTTGCGCTTGTAGCGGAGCGCGTGCTCGATGGCGGCCGTGACGAGGCGCTCGGTGCCGTCCTTCGAGACCGGCTTGATGCCGATGCCGCTCGACTCGGGGAAGCGAATCTTCCCGTACTCCTTCGGGAAGTTCTCCTTCATGAACGCGAGGACCTTCTTCACGTTCTCCGAGCCCGCCTCCCACTCGATGCCTGCGTAGATGTCCTCGCAGTTCTCGCGGAAGATGGTCATGTCGCACTTCTCGGGCGACTTCACCGGCGAGGGCACGCCCTTGAACCAGCGCACGGGGCGGAGGCAGACGTAGAGGTCGAGCATCTGGCGGAGCGCGACGTTGAGCGAGCGGATGCCGCCGCCGATCGGCGTCGTGAGCGGGCCCTTGATGCCCACGAGGTACTTCTTGAAGCCCTCGACGGTCTCGTCCGGCAGCCAGTTGTTGTAGGTGAGGAACGCCTTCTCACCGGCGTACACCTCCCACCAGTGGATCTTGCGCTTGCCGCCGTACGCCTTCTCGACCGCGGCATCGAGCACGCGCACCGACGACTTCCAGATGTCGCGCCCGGTGCCGTCGCCCTCGATGAACGGGATGATCGGGTCGCTGGGAACCTGGAGCTTCCCATCGCTGGACATCGTGATCGCGGTGCCCGTGGCGGGCGGCGGAAAGAGCGGGGTGGTCATCGGGTGTTCTCCTCTGCGGTCGCCGGAAGGGGCGCCCAGGGGGCGCCGGCTCGATCAGGCTGCCGTGCTTCTCGAAATGGGGCGGGGTTGTACCACAAAGCTCGAACGCTCCGGCCCTCGCGCGCCACGAACGGCTTGCGCCTGCTCCGCGACGGGTGATAGGCGCGTCCACGATGACCCAGGGCATCAAGGCAGTGATTCTTTGCGGCGGTCAGGGCACGCGAATTCGCGATGCCAACGAGACCCTGCCCAAGCCCATGCTGCCGATCGGCGGCCGACCGATCGTCTGGCACATCATGCAGTCGTACGCGGCTCACGGCTGCAAGCGTTTCGTGCTCTGCCTCGGCTACAAGGGCTGGCTGATCAAGGAGCACTTCCTCCACCACCGCGCGATGACGAGCGACGTGACGCTCGAGCTCGGGCGGCCCGAGACGCTGAGCTTCCGCGAGCCCGTGGGTCAGGTGAGCGGGCCGGGCAGCGACGACTGGACCGTGACCCTCGCCGAGACCGGCGAGAGCGCGATGACGGGCGCGCGGGTCGCCCGTGTGCGGCGCTACGTCGAGGACGACGACGTCTTCTTCGCGACGTACGGCGATGGCGTCAGCGACGTCGATCTCACCGCCTTGCTCGCGTTCCATCGCGCGCACGGGCGCGTCGCCACCGTCACGGCCGTGAGGCCACCGGGTCGCTTCGGCGAGATGGTCATGGACGGCGACGCCGTCGGCGAGTTCAACGAGAAGCCTCAGGCCACGGAGGGCTTCATCAACGGGGGCTACTTCGTTTTCGATGCGAAGCGGATCTGGGACTACCTCAGCCCCGCGGACGGCACCGTGCTCGAGCGCGAGCCACTGCAGCGCCTCGCGCGCGAGGGACAGCTGCGCGCGTACCGCCACACCGGCTTCTGGCAGCCGATGGACACGCTGCGCGAGTACCAGCTGCTCAACGACCTCTGGGCCTCGGGCCGCGCGCCGTGGAGAGTCGGCTGACGATGGCGGGGCGGCTCCGGATCGCCATCGCGATCCCGAACTTCGAGCGCCTGGGCGCGCAGCGCGTCGCCTTCTGGGTGGCGCAGGGCCTGGATCGTGCGCGCTTCGAACCTTTCTTCCTCGTGCACGAAGCCACGGGCAACCTCGCTCCGCAGGCGCCGGCGGACGTCCCGGTGGTCGAGGTGGATCGCTACCTCCCGCGCCTGAGCCGTGGCCGCTCGATCGCGCGCCTTCGCGGCTACGCACGGGCCCTGCGCGAGCACGTGCCGGACGTCGCGCTCGGCGTCGTGCAGTACCCCTCGCTCGCGCTCGCCGCCGCGCGGGCGCAGCTCGGTGCGCCGTGGAAGATCGTCGCGTGCGAGCACTCGTTCGTGACGAAGAACCTCGAGGACGTGGACTCGTACGGCCCGGGCTTCCGCGAGATCTACCGCGCCGCGCTCCGCCCCACCTACAACCGCGTCATCGATCGCGTGCTCATGACGGCCGAGGAGGGACGAGACGACCTCGTCGCGAACTTCGGCGTCGAGGCGAGCCGCATCGTCGTCGTGCCCAACCCGATCGACCTGGCCCGGGTGCGCGCCGAAGGAGAGGCACCGCTCGAGGACCCGTGGCTGCCGCGCGAGGCGCGACGCGACGCGGAGATCCCCGTGATCGTCGGTGCCGGACGCTTCGTTGCCCAGAAGCGCTTCGATCACCTGGTGCGAGCGTTCGCGCTCGCGCGCAAGACACGGCCCGCGCGACTCCTCTTGTCGGGCAGCGGTCCCGGTCGCTCGGATCTCGAGGCGCTCGCGCGCTCGCTCGGCGTCGCCGACGACGTCCGCATCGTGGAGACGAGCCCGCCGTGGCGGCACATGCGTCGCGCCAACCTCTTCGCGCTCTCGTCGGAGTGGGAGGGCTTTCCGATGGTGCTCGCCGAGGCGATGGCGCTCGGCTGTCCGATCGTCTCGTACGCGTGTCCCTCCGGTCCGCGCGAGATGCTCGAGGGCGGGCGCGGAGGCGTGCTCGTGCCGACCGACGACGTCGCGGCGCTCGGCGAGGCCCTCGCCTCGGCGCTCGGTGACCCGTCGCGCATGAGCGCGCTCGCCGCGCGTGCCGCGGAGCGCTCGGAAGAGTACTCGGCCCCCCGCGTCGTCGCGCGGTACGAGGCGCTCTTCGACGAGCTCGCGAAGGAGCGCTCGTGAAGGTCGTCGTCACGGGCGCGAGCGGCTTCGTCGGCCGTGCGTGCGTCGCCTCGCTGCGCGCCGCGGGGATCGCGTTCGAGTCGTGGGGACGCGAGCGATGCGACCTCCGCGACGCGACCGCGGTTCGAGACGCGCTCCGCGCGGCCAGCCCGACGCACGTGCTCCACCTCGCCGCCGCGGGTGTGCTGCCTGCGGAGGCGCGCCGACCGAACGTCGCGGCGGACAACGTCGCGATGGCCGCGAGCCTGCTCACCGCCGCCGACGGAATGGACCTCGCGTTCGTCGTCGCGGGCACGATGGCCGAGTACGGCGCGATCGAGGCGGATCGACTCGACGAACGCGCACCGACGCTGCCCACGAACCCGTACGGCATCGGCAAGCTCGCCGCGAGCCTGCTCTTCGCCGCGCATCCACGCGCATGTGTCGCGCGGCTCTTCGGTGTCTACGGCCCCGGCGAGCTGCCGCATCGCTTGTTCCCCGCCGTGATCGCGGCCGCCGAGGAGCGGCGATCGCTGCCCATGAGCGACGGCCTCCAGGTGCGGGACTTCATCCACGTCTCGGACACGGCGGAGGTCCTCGTCTCGCTCCTGCGCCTCGATCGCGCGCCCCGCGTGATCAACGTCGGCACGGGCCTCGGGCTCACGGTGCGCGACGTCTCGGAGCGAGTCCTCCGCGCGGCCGGTGGCGCGCCGTCCTTGCTCGAGTTCGGCGCGAGGCCGCGGCACGCGACCGACGTCGACCGGCTCGTGGCGGACACGACGCTGCTCGAGCGCACCCTCGGTCGCGTCCCACCGTCGAGGTTGCGAGACCAGGACCTCGATGCTCTGGTGTCGTCGTATGGAGGTTCGTCGTGACCGACTTCTTCCGCGACAAGCGAGTGCTGCTGACGGGCCACACCGGCTTCAAGGGGAGCTGGCTCGCGCTCTGGCTGAACAAGCTCGGCGCACGGGTGTCGGGGCTCGCGCTCGACCCCGCGACCACACCCTCGCTCTTCGATCTCGCACGCGTCCGGGACGCCATCGCCGCGGATCATCGCGTCGATCTGCGCGATCGCGAGGCCGTCGCGCGGGTGATCGCGCACGAGGCGCCCGAGATCGTGTTCCACCTCGCGGCCCAGCCCATCGTGAAGACGTCCTATGCGCAGCCCCTCGAGACCTTCGCCACCAACGTGATGGGCACGCTGCACGTGCTCGACGGGCTGCGGCGCGCGGGGCGTCCCGCCCTCGTCGTCGTGGTGACGACGGACAAGGTGTACGCGAACGCCGAGCGCGGAGAGGCCTTCGTCGAGGACGCGCCGCTCGGAGGCCACGACCCCTACAGCGCGAGCAAGGCGTGCACCGAGATCGCGACGGCCAGCTTCCGCGCCTCCTTCGGCAGCGACGCCCGGCTCCGGATCGCGACCGCTCGCGCCGGCAACGTGATCGGCGGTGGGGACTGGAGCGAGCATCGTCTCGTGCCCGACATCGCGCGCGCGTTCGTGCGCGGCGAGCCCGTGCGCCTCCGCAACCCTCGCTCGACGCGACCCTGGCAGCACGTCGTGGAGCCTCTCGCGGGCTACCTCGAGCTCGCGGAGCGCCTCGCGGGCGGCGAGCACGCGCGCTTCGAGACGGCGTTCAACCTCGGGCCGGAGCTCTCGTCGGTGCGGGACGTCGAGACGGTCGCGCGGCTCGCCGCCTCCGCGTGGAACGCGCACGGGACGTCCTCTGCGCGCGTCGAGATCGCCGCCGATCCGAGCGCGGTGCACGAAGCCGCCACGCTGTCCCTGGACATCGACAAGAGCCGGCGTGAGCTCGGCTGGGAGCCGCGCTGGAGCCTGGACGTGGCGGTGACGCGCACGATGGACTGGTACGCGCAGCAACACCGCGGAATCGACGCAGCCACGCTCGTCACGAGCGACATCGAACGCTACGAGTCCGATCGCTCGGCGGCGTGAGGCACGAGGAGACCATGGAGATCATCGAACGCATCATGCCGGGCCTCGCGGACGTCGAGGCCTCGCGCCGCGAGCACCCCGCCGACTGGGCGCGCTACGAGCACGGAGCCAAGCTCGTGCCCGGAAAGCGCGTGATGGATTGCGCGTGCGGGGCTGGCTACGGCTCCTGGACGCTCGGACGCGCCGGCGCGAAGTCGGTCGTCGGCGTGGACCTCTCGTCCAAGGCCGTCGCGTGGGCGAGCGCGAACTTCGCGCTCCCGAACGTGCAGTTCCGCCAGGCGACGCCGGATCGCTTCCCCCTCGACGACGGCGAGGTCGAGCTCGCGATCAGCTTCGAGACCATCGAGCACGTGCCCGAGCAAGCGGCTCCCAATTTCGTGCGCGAGCTCGCGCGGGTCCTCGAGCCCGGAGGCACGCTCCTGCTCTCGACGCCACTCACCCGCGGCGCCGCCCGGCTCAAGCCGGACAACGAGTTCCACCTCCGGGAGTACGACGAAGACGAGCTCGCCGCGCTCCTCGCGCCGTGCTTCGTGATCGAGAAGCGCTTCGGTCAGCACAGCCGCGAGGCCGCACAGTTCGCCCGCGCCAAGAAGGCTCCGGGCCTGCGCGCGCTCATCGGCAGCGGCGCCCACCGCCTCGTCCCACCGCGTGTGCGCGCGGCGATCCGGACGCGCCTGTTCGCGAGCGCCGCGGACACGTCCGACGCCTGGATCACCGAGACCGACTGGCGAGATGCGCCGGTGCAGATGGTCCTCGCGCGCAAGCGTTGAGCCCGCTCCCGTCGTGGCCGTTGACCGCCGCGAGGCTCTGGGCGAGCTTCGTGCCGATGTCGTTCGTTCGCGCCGCGTCGTGCTGCCTCGTGACCGTCGTGATCGGCGGTGCCTCCGCGGGCTGCGCGTGCGACGCCCCGAGCACACCTCGTGATGCCGGCGTCGATGCGGCGCGCGTCGCCGACGCCCCGGAGGCCACGCCCGATGCGGCCGAGCGCCCCGACGCCGCGCGACGTCCCGATGCCGGGCGCGACGCAGCAGGGCTCGGCGCGCCCTACCCCATCGTGTTGGCGCACGGCTTCTTCGGCTTCGACGACTTCGCCGGCATCGACTTCATCGACTACTTCTGGGAGGTGAAGGCCGACCTCGCCGCGAACGGCGAGACGCGCGTCTACACCCCCGCGGTCGATCCCTTCAACGACTCGGAGATGCGCGGCCGGGAGCTGCTCGCGCACATCGAGGACATCGTCGCCGAGACAGGGCACGAGCGGGTCAACATCATCGCGCACTCGCAGGGCGGCCTCGACGCGCGCGTGGTGGCCACGCTGCGCCCGGATCTCGTCGCGTCGATCACCACCATCTCGACGCCGCACGCAGGAACGCCTGCGGCCGACGTCATCCTGAGGATCGTCGAGGACCCGCGTCTCGAGGATCTCATCGACGCCATCGTGAGGCTCGCGGCCGCGCCGCTCTGGGACGCCGCCGGCGGAGAGACGAGCCTCTTCGCTCCGTTGCGTCTGTTCTCGCGCGAGGGCATCGCAGCGTTCGAGGCGATGCATCCCGACGAGCCGTCGGTGCAGTACTTCTCGATCGCGGGCCGCAGCGATCGCGTGCTCGCGCCCGAGCTCTGCCGCGTGCCCGATCGCCCCGAATTCCTTCGTCGCTACGACAGCGTGACCGATCCGGTCGAGCCCCTGCTCCTGGTCTCGGAGGCGATCATCGGCGAGGACAGCGACGGCCTCGTCCCCGTCGCGAGCGCGCGCCGCGGGCGCTTCCTCGGCTGCATCCCGGCCGACCACATGGACGAGATCGGGCACCTCTTCGGAGACGACCCGGGCCTCTTCAACGACTTCGATCACCGTCGGCTCTACCGCGACCTCATCGCCTTCCTTCGCGAACGCGGGCTCTGACGGCGGCGCCGCGAGACGCACCGAGCCGGCTCAGCTCCTCGGACGCGCATGGGAGGGGAGCACGTCGAACACACGCGCGTGACGCTCGAGGAGAGGCGTGGTCCAGGCGAGGTCGACCGCGGCATGGGGCGCGAGCACGCTCGCGACGCGATGAGGATCTGGGCGTCGGAGGGGATCCTGGTCGAGCAGCGCATGCACGCAGGCCGCCACGTCGAGCGGCAGCTCGGGCACGCGTGGCGTCAGCGGCGTCGGCAGCCCGTGGCGGATCGCGATGATGGTCTCGAGGGGCGTGTCGCGCCCGTAGAGCGGAGCGCCGAAGAGGAGCTCGTGGAGCAGCACGCCGAGCGCATGACGCGCCCCCGCATCGTCGGTCACGGCCGCGCCCGACTTGGCGCGGATCCGCTCCGGGGCGAGGTAGCTCATCCACGCCGGGCTCCCCTCGAGGTGCGGCGCGCTCGGCCGAAGGAGCGCGTCGAGCGCGGCGTCGACCACGAACGCCCCGTCTCCAGCCAGACCCACGGTGCGTCGATCGAGGCGCCGCACGGTTCCGTCGAGCATCGCGCGCGCGAGCTCGAGGCCGAGGCGAGCGACGACGCGCGGTGGCCACGGCACACGCGTGTGCGGCGTGAGCACGTGGGTAAGCAGCATCGTGGGCTCGGGGCGAAAGACGAGGCACCGATCGCGGGACAGGTCGGTGCGGACGGCGGCGTCACGGTAGCCACCGAGCTCGCGGCTCGATCGGCGGATCATGCCTCGCCACGCGGGCCCGAACCGACCGAGGGCACGCGACCGAGCCTGCGCGAGCAAGCGCGCAACCTCGTCGCGACGGGACTCCTCGGCCCCCGGCTCGCCGAGCAGGGCGACCGCATGCTCGCCATCGGCGCGGACCTCGAGCGCGACGAGGCCCGGAGTGATCAGCGAGGGCAGCCCCGTGACGTCGAGGCTCGGGCCGTCGTCGAGCTCGAGCCTTGCGCCGGGGACGAGGTCCACGGTGCGAGCCTGGCGCCAGGCTCACGCGGCGTCGAGCCCGCGCCGCATCCAGCCGTGCATCAACGGACGAACCGCACCGTCAGATCGGCCGCGTGATCGGGCGTGCGGGGCCAGCGCACGTGAGGCGCTTCTCTCGGGCCGTCCCACGTCACGCGCTCGATCGCCTGCGAGCCGATCTTCGAGACGAGGTGGTCCGTCGCCGCCGCAGGTGCCCAGTCGTCTCCCTCGAGGCGCACCGCGAGCACCGGGCACTGGCAGGCGCGGAGGTATCCCTCGATGTCGATCCCATCGACCTTCCAGGTGCCGTGCCGTGCGAGGTGCGACCACTGGGCCATCAGCGTGCGCGCCTCGCGCCCGCCGAAGCCGAGGCGACCGTCGTGATGGCCGAGCAAGCGCCCCGCGAGCGGAAAGAGACGACTCGCGATGCGCAGCTGGAGACGCATGCGGCCCGACCACGCCTCCGCGTACGGTGTGCCCGACGCGACGAGCACCACGTGGTCGACGGCCTTCGAACGCCCCGCGTCCATGAGGGCGAGCGTTCCGCCGAGCGAGTGGCCGAGCCAAGCGAAGCGCGTCGCGCTCGGGAGCGCCGCGCGCGCCGCGACGCGGGAGGCCGACACGTGATCGAGCAGCTCCGCGTACCCCCAGTCGTGCTCGCGGCTCGGACGCACGGGGCTCGTGCCCTGCCCCGGCCACTCGGTGACGGCGGCGTGCACGCCGCGCCTCGCGAGCGCGCGCGCGAGCTCTTCGTACCAGCTCGCGCGGAGCCCGAGCGCGGGCGCGATCACCACGATCGGCGCCGCGGCGTCCGGCGCTCGCCACACGCGCAGCGTCTGGGCGCCGCCGAGCCCCGCGAAGCGCACGTCCGAGGCCGCGCTGGTGTCGCCCGCTCCCCCGCCCACGTCGCTCACACGTCGAGGCCTTCCGCGTCCGCCTTGGCCGCGTTGTCCATGATGAAGCGGAAGCGCATCGAGGCGTCCTTGCCCATGAGCTCGTTGAGGATGCGATCGGTCTCGAGCTCCTCTTCGATCACCACACGGAGCGCGCGCCGCTTCTTCGGGTCGAGCGTCGTCTCCTTGAGCTGCTCGGCGTTCATCTCACCCAGGCCCTTGAAGCGCTGGATCGAGGGCTTCACGTTCTTCGGCACCGTCGCGAGGATCCGATCCTTGTCCGCGTCGTCGAGCGCCCAGTGCGTCTCCTTGCCGGCCGCGATGCGGTAGAGCGGCGGCTGCGCGATGTACACGTGCCCACCGCGGATGAGCCCGGGCAGGAGGCGGTAGAAGAACGTGAGGAGGAGCGTGGCGATGTGATGGCCGTCGCTGTCGGCGTCCATCAGCAGGAAGACCTTGCCGTAGCGCAGACGAGAGACGTCGAAGTCCTTGCCCATGCCGCAGCCGAGCGCCGACACGATGTCGGTGAGCTCCTTGTTCCCCGTGACCGTCGCGAAGTTCGCGCGCTCGGCGTTGAGGACCTTGCCGCGCAGCGCGAGGATCGCCTGCGTCTTGCGATCCCGACCGGCCTTGGCCGAGCCACCGGCGGAGTCGCCCTCGACGAGGAACAGCTCGCTGTGACCCGGGTCGGTGCTCGAGCAGTCCGCGAGCTTGCCCGGAAGGTTCAGGCGGTGGCTGATCGCGGTCTTGCGGGAGACCTGCTGGCTCGCGGCGCGGCTCGCCTCGCGCGCCCGCGCCGCCGCGACGATGCGGGCGACGATGCCCTCGCCCATCGACGAGTTGTCGAGCAGCCACTGCTCGAGCGCCGTGCGCACGACGTTCTCGACCTGCGCCGTGACCTCGGGGTTGTTGAGGCGGTCCTTCGTCTGACCCTGGAATTGCGGCTCGGCCACGTAGACCGACACGAGCGCGACCAAGCCCTCGCGGATGTCCTCGGCCGCGACCGTGACGCCCTTGGGCTCGATCTTCTTGGCGGCCATGAACGCGCGGATGGCCTTGTTCAGAGCGGACTTGAGGCCGTTCTCGTGCGTGCCTCCCTGCGGCGTCGGGATGCCGTTGGCGTAGCTCTGGATCCGCTCTTCGGTGCCTTCGGTCCAGCTGAGCGCGACCTCGAGGCGCGGGTCCTCCGCGCGATCGAAGGTGAACGGCTGCGGATGGATCGCGGGCTTGCCCTTCTCGGTGATCAGCTTGCCGAGGTACTCGACGATGCCGCCCGGGTGGTGGAGCTCCCACTTCTCGCCGGTCTTCTCGTCCTTGAGCGTGATCTTGAGGCCGCGATGCAGGTAGCTCTTGGCCTCGAGGCGCTCCCGGATGCGCTCCACGTCGAAGGCCGCGTTCTTGCCGAAGATCTGCGGGTCCGGACGGAAGTGGATGGTCGTGCCACGACGCTTGCTCGGCCCGAGCGATTTGATCTTCGCCTCGGGCGTGCCGCGGACGAAGCTCTGCGTCCACTCGGTGCCTTCGCGGCGCACCGTGGCCACGAGCCGCTCGGAGAGCGCGTTGACGACGGACGCGCCGACGCCGTGGAGGCCGCCCGAGACCTGGTAGTTCTTGCCCTCGAACTTGCCGCCCGCATGCAGGACCGTGAGCACCAGCTCGAGCGCCGTCTTCTTGTGCTTCGGGTGGACGTCGACGGGGATGCCCCGCCCGTTGTCGCTCACCGTCGCGCCCTTGCGGTCGCCTTCGATCACCACCTCGATGAGCGAGGCGTGACCGTTGATCGCCTCGTCGACGCAGTTGTCGACGATCTCCCAGAGGAGGTGGTGGTAGCCCGACGCGTCGGTGCCGCCGATGTACATCGCGGGACGCTTGCGCACGGGCTCGAGGCCCTCGAGGACGTCGATGTCCTGCGAGCTGTAGTTCCCGCTCTTGGCAGGACGAACGGACTGGGGCTTGGTGGTCGGGCTGCTCATGGTCCACTCACGGGGGAATCATCGGGGCGTGGCGCTCGGGCTCAGTTGGCCGCGGGTGGCCTGGACGCGCGCTTCTTGGCGTCCTCTTCGTTGCCGGGCAGCACGGGGAGCACGGGGACGCGATCGAGCACACGCACGGCCTTGCCGCGCTTGAAGAGCTCGCTCCCCTTTCCGCCACGCCCCACGACCTGCCGCTTGGTCCCGTAGACCTCGTAGGTCTTGCCGTTCTCGTGCTCGAGCACGAGCGGCTCGACGTTGCCTTCGGTCAGCGCTCCGGCCACGAGCCTCGCGCCGAGCACGGAGTCGTCCTTGTCCTCGAGCTTGATGAGCTTCACGCCCTTGCCCGCGCCGGCCAGGATCGGGACCTCGTCGACCGTCGTGACCAGGCCGTGGCCCTGTGCCGTGCCGCACGCGATGCGGTCGCCCTCCTCGCAGACGTCGACCATCAGGATCTCGTCGCCGGCGAAGTCGGCGCTGAGCCTCGCGTACTTGCGGCCGGCGCGGGTGGAGGGCTCACGGTGTGGCCGCAGCGAGAAGCGCGCGACGAGGCCGGCGCGCGTCACGGCGACGGCGTACGGCGGCTCGGGCTCGCCGGACTTCCCGTCGATGAGCGGACCGTCTCCCTCCGGCGAGGCGGGCGGCACCTCCAGCACGCGCGGATCGAACGAGAGCACACGCACGATGCGCTCTCCGTCGGCCATCTTGAAGAGCGTCTGCACCGGCTCGCCGTAGCCCGTCGTCTGCGGGAGGTCGACGATCCGACACACGTAGCAGGCGCCCTGGCTCGAGAAGAGCGCAACGCACGCCTTGGTGGAGCCGACGGCGACGTCGAGGATGGCGTCGCCCTCGCGCACGCGCGTGGTGCTGAGATCGACGCGGCCCTGCCGCTTGATCCACCCCTGCTTCGAGAGCAGCACGAACTGGTCTTCGTCGACGATGAACGCCTCGGCGTCGTACTCGACCTCTTCGCCACCGAGCTTGGTGGCGCGCTTGTCGCCGTAGGTGGTGCGCAGCTCGTGCAGCTCCGCGCGGATGAGCTTCCAGCGCGAGCCCTCGCTCGAGAGCAGCGCGGCGAGGCGCTTCTCGTCCTTGCGCTTCTCCTCGAGCTCGGTGCGGATGACGTTGATCTCGAGCTGCGCGAGCCGGTAGAGCCGCAGCTCGAGGATCGCGTCCACCTGCTCGGCCGACAGCTCGAAGCGTGCGATCAGCTTCTGCGCTGCATCGGCCTTGCCCTGGCTCTTGCGGATGATCCGGATGGTCTCGTCGAGCGCATCGAAGATCGTGACGAAGCCCTCGAGGATGTGGATGCGCTTGCGGATCTGGGCGAGGTCGTAGCCGAGGCGGCGGACGACGACCTCCATGCGGAAGTCGAGGAACTGCTTGAGGATGTCGCGCAGGCCCAGGCGCGCGGGCGTCGGCACCGTCTGGCCGCCGGCCTTCACCGGCACGAGGCAGGTGAGGTTCACCGCCACGTTGGACTGGAAGGGCGTGTGCTTGAACAGGTACGCGATGACGAGCGAGGGATCGGTGCCCTTCTTGATCTCGCACACGATGCGCGTGTCCTCCGTGGACTCGTCACGCACGTCGAGCAGGTGCGGCAGCTTCTTCTCGATGATGATCTCGGCGATCTTCTCGACGATCGTCTTTCGCTCGACCGCGTAGGGGATCGAGGTGAGGACGATCTGCGGGTTCGCGTTGCCCCCTCCAGACGAGCGGTGGCCCGCTTCCTCGACCTTCCACGTGCCCTGCAGCTTGAGCGAGCCCTGGCCGGTCTCGTAGACCTCCTCGAGCTCCTTCTTGGTCGCGACGAGCTGCCCGCCGGTCGGGAAATCGGGACCGCGCACGTGCTTGAGCAGCTGCTTGGTGCTCGACTCCGGCTCGTCGATCAGCGCGATGGTCGCGTCGACGATCTCGCCGAAATTGTGCGGCGGGATCGAGGTCGCCATGCCGACGGCGATGCCGGCGCTGCCGTTGATGAGGAGGTTCGGGAAGCGCGCCGGGAGAACGACCGGCTCGGAGTGGCTTCCGTCGTAGTTGTCGCGAAAGTCGACCGTGTCCTTGTTCAGCTCCGAGAGCAGCTCACTGGCAGCCTTCGTGAGACGCGCCTCCGTGTAGCGCATCGCCGCGGGCGCATCGCCATCGGGCGAGCCGAAGTTGCCCTGACCGTCCACGAGCGGGACGCGGAGCGTGAAGCTCTGCGCCATGCGCACGAGGGCCTCGTAGATCGCCGAGTCGCCGTGCGGGTGATACTTGCCCATCACGTCGCCGACGATGCGGGCGCACTTCACGAGCTTCTCGTCCCAGCGGTGCCCGCCCTCCTGCATGCCGTAGAGGATCCGGCGCTGCACCGGCTTCATCCCGTCGCGCACGTCTGGCAGCGCGCGGGCGGTGACCACGCTGAGGGCGTAGTTCAGGTATCGCTTTCGGGTCTCTTCGGCGAGCGAGGCGTCACGGATCTGCATCGAGGGGGGATCTCCTGAGCCACCAGCCCCGCCGGCTCCCTTCTTGGGAGGGCGCGGAGGCGCAGGCGGGACGGCCGCGGCCCCCGTCGGACTGACAGGGCTCACGACCGAGCCGGGGCTGGTCTTGCTCTTCTTGTCGAACAACGAGAGCTGCTGACGGGTCATGCTCGACACGCCTCCGCCGCTCGCGAACACCGCTGCAAGTGCGTTCAGTCTCGCGAGCCGGCCGCTTCTAGCAGCAGCGTGCCCCGACGCGCAAGGAACGCTCCGCCTCAGCGCTCGACCGCCGCGCCTCGAGGCGGCGCCCGTGCGCGTGCTAGAGCCCCGGGTGGGCCGCAGGGCTGGAACGTGGATCGCCATCGCGCTGACGACGCTCGTCTGGGTCGGGCTCGCCCGCGCGCTCCCCCGCATCGGGGCGCACGACATCGCGACGCTGTTCTACATCGCCAAGTCCGACGATCGGAACCGCGTGGACTACGGGATCCACCTCGACCAGGCCTGCCAGCCCGTCGGCAGCGACCCGATGTTCGCCTACTGGCGACGCTTCGAGCCCGGGCAGGATCCCCTCGGCGATCTGAACTTCCTCGACCAGACCGTCTACAGCGTGGCGAGCCAGCGCGTTCTCACGCGTGCACCCGGTGGCACCTGGCTCGACGTGTCCCTTCGCGCCCTGCCCTCGCGGCCACTTCGTGTCCTGGTCCAGCCGTCGAACGGCCGCTGCGTCGGCGCGGCGCAGCTCGAGATCCGGGGACACGAGGCCGTGCTCGATCACGTCTTCGTCCAGCTCGGCAGCGGACCCGGTCAGATCGAGCACGTCCTGCTCCGCGGCGAGGATCGCCGGAGCGGCCACGCCGTCACCGAGCGAGTCACCCAGCGCTGAAGACCGCCACCCTGGGGCTCGCTCGGCGCGTGAGCGCTGGAAATCTTCCAGCGAAGGGTCCGACCCTTCCGGATCGTTTCGAGAACCTTCCGGCGAGGATCCGACCCTCCAGTCGACACGTGGAAGAGCACGGAGCCCGCGCTCCCGATCAGTGTCCTTCGTTGAGGCCGCGGCGCAGGCCGCGGAACGCCATGAGGAGGCCGCTCGCGACCAGGCCGGGGCGGAAGGCGGGATCCGTCGACTCGATCGCCGCCACGATCGGCACACCGTCGGAGGGATCGAGGCGCGCGGCGAGCGTCGCGTAGGTGTTCGCACCGCCGTCGGCGGGGCGCGTGCCGAGGACGATGCGGCCACCTCGCATCGCGCCCGAGATCGCCTCGAGCTCCACTTCGTCGGTGGTCACGTCACGGATCACGAGCTCACCGCTCGAGCCGAGGAACGGCACATCGACGTTCCATCCGTAGCGCGCGCTGCCCGGCTCGCGCGCGAGCTCCGTCAGCGTGGCGCCGTTGAGGAGACCGACGCAGAACGTGACGGGATCGAAGAACGCGTGACGCACGCGTTCGGGGGTGTGCGAGAGCAGGCGCGAGAGCCCCACGATGGTCCCGAGATCCGAGCCGTCGGTCGTCTCGAGCACGAAGACCTCTCCGCGCGAGAGCAAGAGACCGAGCGCGGCCGGATCCACGACGAGCGCGCGTGGGTCTCCGAGCGGCGAGGCGATCGGTGCCCGGCTCACCCCCGCGCGGCGCTCGGCCTCTCCACGCAGGCGCGCCACCGTCGCGATCGACAGCACGAGGCTCAGAGAGCGGCTGATCGTCAGCGCCGATCCCGCCGACTCACGCGCGATGTAGTTCGCGTCGCGCACGTCGTGACGCCCCGCGAGCACCAGCTGACAGCGATCGCTTCGCCCCTCGATCGGCGTCGCCCGGAGCACGCGTCGCGCGCGACCGAGGTCCCCCGTGTGCGTCTCGAGCACCACGCGGAAGCCATCTCGCCCGTCACCGTCCGCGACGGTCGTCAGCACGGTTCGTCCTCGGAACGAGAGCACCGAGGCCTGCCACGTCCACTCGAAGGGGATCGCGTCGGCCGCGCTCGGCTCGATGACCACCGTGTCGATCGCCGGCATGAACGACGGATACGACGCCACGTCGCGCGCGACGGCGAGCACGGACTCACAGCCCACGTTCGCACGCGCCACGACGGTCACTTGCGGGAGCTCCACGAACTCGGTGGCTTCGACGTGGGTCACCACGGCGCGATCGAGCAGCGGCTCCACCGCTGCGATCTCCGCCGGAGAGAGGGCGCGCGTGGGCGCGGTGAGCGGGTTCTCTTGTGCAGAGGCCGGGGCCACGAGCGCCACCGACGCGAGGCACAAGGGGAGCAAGCGAACGAAGCGATTCACGAGCTCGATCGACGTCTCGCAGACCCGAGCATTCACTCCGAGTACCCTCCACCCCATGCGAGTGCTCTGCCTGGTCAATCCACGCGCACGTCGACTGCGCCGTGGGCGGCTCGCCGCCGATCAGGTCCAGGCCATCCTCGGACGCGCGGGTGACGTCGTCATCACGAAGGATCTCGACCACCTGCGCGAGGTGCTCGAGAAGGAGATCGGCTCGGACGTCGCGTGCATCGTGACGGTCGGTGGCGACGGCGCGCTCCACTGGGCGCTCAACCTCGCGGTGCCTCTCGCGCTCGCCCGCGGCGTCGAGCTCCCTCCGTTCCTGCCCGCGCGGAGCGGGACCATCGACTTCGTCGCACGCAAGGTGGGGCTCGAAGGGAGCCCGGCCGACATCCTCGCGCGCGTGGCCGCGCGCGTTCGGGCGAACGCGCCGATCGAGACTCGCACGCTCGCGACCGCACGCTTCGCGATCGAAGAGGTCGGGGGCCAGCGACGCCAGGTCATCGCGTTCGCAGCCGCCGTCGGCGGCATCGGCGTTCGCTTCTTCGATCAGTACTACGCGCACCCGGACCCCTCGCCCGCGACCATCGTGTCGGTCATCGCGCGCGCGGTCGCGGGCTTTCCGTTCGGCACCGCGCACGCGCGCGAGATGTTCCGTCCGCAGGAGGCCGAGGTCCGCATCGACGGCGAGCTGGTCCCGAGCCGGGTCCACTCGGGCCTGCACGTGGGCGCGATCGATCTGGACCTCGGCGGTGTGCTCAAGGTCTTCCCGCTCGCGAAGAACGGAAGCCTCCACCTCCACGCCGGCGAGCTCGAGCCGCGCGCGATCATCGCGTCGCTGCCCGCGCTCGCGAGCGGTGGCCTGATCCGCGGAGAGAAGTTCGTCGAGACGGCGGGCACGCGCTTCGAGGTCCTCGCGCGCGGCGACGAGCTGCTCCGCCCGGTGCTCGACGGAGAGCGCTACCCGGATCTCCGCAGCGTCCTCGTCACGCCTGGCCCGTCCATCCGCGTCGCCGTCGTGTGACCTCGGCGCGCGCCCTCGCCTATCCTGGGGGCATGTCGATGCGTCACGCCGTCCCCATCGCCCTCACGATCGCCGGCTCGGATCCGTCGGGCGGTGCGGGCCTGCAGGCCGACCTCAAGACCTTTCACCAGCACGGCGTGTACGGCGCGAGCGTGGTCACGCTCCTCACCGTGCAGAGCACGCAGCGTGTGTCGCGCGTCGACGTGCTCGAGGCGGATCTCGTGCGCGAGCAGCTCGATGCGGTGCTCGCGGACTTCACGCCGCAGGCCATCAAGACCGGGGCGCTCGGCTCGAGCGCCGTCGTGCGGGCGGTGGCCGAGTGTCTCCTCGAGCGGCTCCGCGGCGACGCGAGCGCGCGGACGGTCCTCGACCCCGTGATGGTGAGCAAGCACGGCCACTTCCTCCTCCAGCCCGATGCCATCGATGCCTGCATCGAGGACCTCTTTCCCCTCGCGTCGCTGCTCACGCCCAACGTGCCCGAGGCCGAGCAGCTGCTGTCGCTGTCGCCCGGAGATCGCGCGCGCATCGAGACCGAAGCGGACGCGCACGAGGCAGCGCTCGTGCTCGCGCGACGCCTGGGCGTCCCCGTGCTGCTCAAGGGCGGCCACCTCGGTGGCTCCGATCGCGAGACCAGCACGGACGTCCTCGCGATCGGCGGCCGGATCGAGCGCTTCTCGGGCCCGCGCATCCAGACGACGCACACGCACGGCACCGGCTGCACCTACTCGGCAGCGATCGCGGCGCGCCTGGCACGTGGTCAGGCGCTCACGGAGGCCATCGCGGGCGCCAAGGCGTGGCTGACGCGCGCCATCGCACATGCGCCCGCGGTGGGACGCGGGATCGGCCCCGTCGATCACCTCGAACCGCTCGAGGCGCCGGATCTCACGAGCCGAGCGTGACGATGTGCGTGACCGAGCGCGGCGTGGGCGGCGAAGGAACACGCGTGCTCGCGACGACGCTCGAGAGGCAGACGAGGACCGGTCCGCCGCCGACACCCGCCGGCAGCGTGGCCCCCTCGAGCTGCAGGCTGCCGTTCGTCTGGACCGTCAGGCGCAGCGTGATGTCACCCGGTGTGGTGGTGGAGGCGGGCAGACAGCGCAGAATCGCCATGCGCTGCGCGTCGAGCGACGCGTGCACGAGCCCCTCGTCGTAGCCGTTCGACGGGGGTGGCGGCTGGATCGGTGGCTGCGGCGGCTGCGGCGGACCACCCCCGCGCACCTGCACGCTGGCCGTCACGGTGGGCCCGATCGGGCGCGCCTCGAGCGGAACGAGCCAGCGGCGGGCGGCGGTGTCGAGGCAGCGCAGGACCGCCGGATCGCGCGGCGTGAGCTGGATGCGCAGGCTCAAGCCCCCACGGCGCGAGAACGTCGCGCGCACGACCGCGCGCGAGGGGCGCAGGGTCGGGGGCAGGCAACCCGCCAGATCCACCCGCGAGCGCTCGAGGGTCGCGCGGACCTGCGCACCGGTGAGCACGGGAGGCGGGTGCGGCGGGCGGATCATCATCGGCGCGCCCGCCCCGACGCCCTGAGCGACAGCCTCGTCGGAGTCAGCCTGCGGATGCGGCGGATCCACCGACACACGCCGGGCGTGGGCGCGGTTCGGCAGCGCCGCGAGTGCCATGAGCAGAAGCAGAGCGAGCGCAGCGCGTGAGAGCTTCATCGTTCTTCTCCACGTGGACGCATCCACAGCCGTTGTGACCGGGCCCGTCGCGCACCCTTGGCTGCTCAGTCTCCGCGCGGTCTCAGCGTGGGGGCCGACGCGCCTCGACGATCCACTGGTTGCTCGTGCCGGTCCGCACGGGCGTCTGCGACACGATCTCGAAGCCGCCGTCCGCGAGGACGCGCGCGCACGCCGCGTCGTCGTCGAGGCGATGGTGCTCGAAGCGGAGTGGCGCCGCGTGCGCAGCGCGTGCGCGGGGCACCGATCGCGCGAGCGCGAACGCGACGTCGTCGACCACCACCACACGCCCTCCGTCGCGGAGCGCGCGATGCAGACGAGCCACGAGGTCCGACGGCTCCGGCACGTGGTTCCACGCGTGGAGCACGAGCACGGCATCGAACGCGGACTCGTCCTCGATCCCCGTCGCATCCCCGATCCGCGTCGTCGCGCGCGGCATGCGGGCGCGCAGCGACTCGAGCCTCGCCGCGTCGGGATCGATCCCCGTGTACCGCACCTCGTCCCGATCGAGCTCGGCGACGTAGCGGAGCTCGCCGCAGCCCACGTCCAGCACATCGCCCTCGAGGCGACGCAGACGCTCGCGCACACGCGCGTCGTCGCGAGCGAACACGTCCTCGTCGGACACCTCGTAGAGCCCGGCGCATCGCGGACGATCCGCGCAGCCCTCGCAGATCCGCGACCGCACGAGCGGTCGGAGGTCGCGCGAGAAGTCCTCGGTCGCGAGGCGTGGCGAGAGATCGACGTAGACCTGTCCCGACTCGGTCCGCAGCCTCACGAGCTCGGCGTCGGATGCGTCGCGCCCCTCCGCGCGGAAGCGGACGAGCCGTGGCCCGTGGCGAACGTGGAGGTCGCGCGCGTGATCCCACGGCGTCACGCCGAGCGCGCGCACGGGACACGACTCGGTGGTGATCACCTCGGGGAGATCCTTGCGCACGATGCGCTCCGCCACGAAGTCGAAGGAGTTCCCGCGCGCACCGCTCCGGACGGGGCGTAGCTCGCTCGATCCGAAAGCCGCGTCGTAGCCGCGGTACAGCCCCGGGCAGGCCCCACGGAGCGCGCACCCCTCGCACGCCGCCGGCTGCACCTTGTTGAGATCGTCGACCGGGAAGAAGTCCGGCTCTCCGATCTCCACCATGGTGCGGAAGCCGTGCGTGCGGAGGTCGTCGTACGCGTTCTCCCAACCGGGCAGGAGACAGAGCGGGATCCCGCCGTGCACGAAGCGAGGGCCGCCCTCGCCTGCTGCGCGCCGTCCGCGCTCGAGCGCCGCAGACACTCGCGCCGCCACGTGCGCGACGCGCGGCACGAGGTGCTCGAAGCTGCGGTCCCCTCCGCCCTTGGGCTCGACCATCGAGAGCTTGATCTTCGCGTCGCGGAACGGGAGCACCGCGTCCACGAGCTCGTCGAGCCGATCCACGTTGTGCCGCGTGATCACGCAGTTGACCGTCAGATCCAGCCCGCGCCCCGCGCAGTTGCGCAGGCCCTCCATCGTCTCGTCGAACGCGTCGGAGCGGACCATCAGGTTGTGCACCTTGGGGCTGCCTCCGTGGAGCGAGAGGTAGACGTACCTCAGCCGATGCGTGACCAGGCGATCGACGAGCTCGCGGTAGCGGAGCATCCGGCCGTTGGTGATCAGGCCGAAGTCCATCCCCAGCCGCGAGACGTGCTCGGCCCACGCGACCAGCTCGGGGCGGATGGTCGGCTCTCCGCCCGAGAGCACGACCATCGTGTGGCCCAGCTCCTTCGCCCGAACGATCTTCGCATGCACCTCGGCGGCCTCGCCGTCCACGTGGCGCACGTCGAGCGTGTGGCAGAAGGTGCAGTGATCGTTGCAGCCGTAGCCGACCTTGATCAGCGCCTTCACGCCCCGAGCTTATCCCGCTCGAGCTGCGAGCGGATCGGCCGCGCTCGGTCGACCGCCGATGGCCGCCCGCGTCTCAGGGCGTGGTCACCACGTGCTTCTCGAAGATGGCGCGGTACTTCGCGGGGATCTCCTGCGCGCGGTAGCTCGTCATGTCGATGCACGCGACGACGATCTTGCCGCGCACGGCGCGTCGGCCGGCGACCGAGCCGGTGTAGCGGAAGGTCGCGGAGGTCCGCCCGAGCCGCTCGACGTCCACGGCGATCTCGAGCTCGTCGCCGAAGCGCACAGGGGACTCGAAGTCGGACTCGGCGTGCACGGCCGGCCAGCCCACGCCCTCGTCGAGGCACGTCCGGTAAGGGACCCCTTCGCTCTCGAAGAAGTCCTCGAACGCCACGTGGAAGAAGTGGAAGAAGCGCGGGTAGTAGACGATGCGCGCGTGATCCTCGTCCGAGAAGCGCACCTTGATCGTGGTCCGGAACGTCATGCGCCCGACCATGGCCCGAGCGCGCGCCAGGAGCATGCGGGCACGGCTCAACGATGCAGGCGCGCGAGCTGGCGGCTCATGGCGACCAGCGCGCCGGACTCGTCGAAGAGCTCGCCATCTTCCTCGAGGTAGCCGTCGATGAGCGCCCGCGTGCGGAACACCGCACGGATCCAGCCGGGCGCGGGGCGCCGTCTCACGTGCACCGTGAGCTCGAGGGTGGGCACCCACCGCGCGGAGGCGGCCTCGAGGTTGAGGACGGGAGGCGGAAAGGCGTCTGCGAAGAAGAGGAGCGAGCGCGTGTCGGGCTCGCGACCGTCACGAAGGCGCGCCCACCCCGCCAGCTCGGCGACGTCGCGCTTGTGATCCGCCGTCCACGTCACCGAGCCGGGCCGCATGCGCATGTCCACGCGCTCGGCGATGGAGAGGTCGCTCGTCGGCCCCGCACGCCCCGACTCGCAGGCCTCGGGCGGTGGAATGATCGGCGGCGACACACGCTCGACGGTGGGCCCGCGGGCCGCCAGCGCGGCGAGATCGCCGAAGGTCGTGATCGCGCGGAGCACCTCCCCCGCCTCCTGGATCAGCCGTGCGACCGCCGTCCCGTGGCCGCGCCCGCGTCGCACGATCTCGATCTCGATACGGGCGGGACCAGGCACCGCCACCCTCAGGAAGTGCACGGTCGTGGTGAACGGATCGGGCATGGCGATCGCCTCGGCCATCGCCCGCACGACCAGCATCGCCAGATATCCCCCGTTCGGTGCGGAGCCGATGCTCCACCCTGCGGAGACCACCGCGTCGGCGACGAAGCGGTCCTCCGCCGCTTCTCGCAGGGTCGAGGCGGTGTCTCGATCGAGCTCATAGGACATCTCTGTCATACCCATGACATACCCCGTCTCACCGGCGACGTTGACCGTCCGTCACACGCCGAATACCATTGGGCCCCGCGTCGTTGACTGCGACGCCCCAGGTTTCGTCGGCTCCGACATCGTTGCCTCGCGAGGAGATGCTTCGTGGGGCACCGCGCTTCTGCCTCGATCACGCTCTGGCGGGTTCGAGGCGCGTGTCACGAGGTCGCCTCCTCACGGCGCACCGAGCGACGCGCGAGCATCGCATGCGCTGCTCACGACGCAACGAGCCGACACTTCGATCGAATCGAAGAGGAGTTGGATGCAAGCGCGCAAGGAAGACGGTCGGTCCAAGAAGACCACCAAGGCGACGCCGCAGAAGCCCACCAAGACCAAGCCCACTGCCAAGACGAGCGCTCGGCTCGAGGCGGTGAAGTCGGTGAAGGCTCCGGTTGCGGCCAAGAAGACCAACGGCACGAACGGACACGAGACGAAGAAGAAGGCACCTGCCCCGGCCAAGAACGGCTCCAAGGCCGACAAGCTCGAGATCAAGAGCGAGACCAAGAACGCCAAGCCCGCCAAGCCGGCCCCCGCCGTGAAGAAGGCGGAGGCCAAGGCCGAGCCCAAGGCCGCCAAGCCTCCGAAGGTGGACCCCAAGGCGGCCGCGGCGGCAGCGGCCGCAGCCGCAGCGGACCCCGGCAAGAGCGAGCCGGTGAAGACGAACTCGTCGTTCGCGCGGCCCTCGCCGTGGAGCGCCCCGGTCCTTCCGCCGGTGAAGGTGGACGCGACCAAGCTCGAGCCGCGCCCCGACGAAGGTGAGTTCAAGGTCGGCGAGACGGTCGTCTACCCGGCGCGTGGCGTCGCGGACATCGTCGCCGTCGAGGACAAGGAGATCGGCGGACGCCGCCAGAGCTTCTACGTCCTGCGCGTGCACGACACCGAGCAGAAGATCCTCGTGCCGGTGAACAACGCCGCGCAGATCGGTCTCCGCCGCCCCATCAGCGAGGCGCAGGTCCGCGAGATCTTCCGCATCCTCAAGGTGACCGACGTCCCGCTCGACACCCAGACGTGGAACCGCCGCTACCGCGGCTTCGTCGAGAAGCTCGCGACGGGCAGCGTGTTCGCCGTGGCGGAGGTCCTTCGCGACCTCTCCCGCGTGAAGATCGTGAAGGACGGCCTGTCGTTCAGCGAGCGCCAGATGCTCGAGCGCGCGCGGGGGCTGATCGTCAAGGAGATCGCCGTGGCGCGGGCCAAGCCCGAGGACGCCGTGCGGCAGCAGATCGAGGCGATCTTCGCCTGAGCGTGGTGCTGGCCGGTCGGCTTCGCCGCGGCGAGGCTCGGGCCGCGGCGCCGCCCCACTTCTGGTGAGCCCATGACACGCCCCAGGTGTGTCGGCTCACCGCCCGGCGACCCGAGGTCGCCGGGTCGACCCACACAGAGCGCGGCCGACGCCGCCCACCGATCCCGCGACCCCAAGGGGCGCACATCGATGCCAGGGCGCCGGCCGCCAGCGAGGAATCAGCATGGCGAGCAAGAGCACGATCGTGGTGAGCGTGGACGTGGGAGAGACCCGCGTCGCGCTCATCGAGAACGGGATCCTCTCGGAGATCTTCGTCGAGCGCGAACGAGATCGGAGCCCCGTCGGAAACATCTATCTGGGCAAGGTCACGCGCGTGCTGCCGGGCATGCAGGCGGCGTTCGTCGACATCGGGCTCGACCGCGCCGCGTTCCTGCACGTCGAGGACGTCATCCCGCAGGAGGACTTCGACAAGCTCCTCTCGGGTGAAGAAGAGGGCGGCGAAGAAGAGGACAAGGAAGAGAAAGAGGGGAAGGAAGAGCGCGATCGCGACGCGAACCGCCTCTCGCGCAAGACGCCGATCCGCGACGTGCTCAAGGAAGGCCAGACGATCGTCGTCCAGGTCTCCAAGGGGCCGATCAGCACCAAGGGTGCGCGCGTCACGAGCCACGTCTCACTGCCGGGCCGCTTCGTCGTGTACATGCCGACGGTCGATCACCTCGGCATCAGCAAGCGCATCGGCAACGACAAGGAGCGCAAGCGCCTGCGAGAGGCCGTCGAGGCGATGAAGCCCTCGCAGGGCGGCCTCATCGTCCGCACGGTCGCGCAGGGCCTCACCAAGGGCACGCTGAAGGCCGACATCGGCTACCTCGTCAAGACGTGGGAGACGGTCGCGGAGCGACAGAAGACCGCCAAGCGCGCGCCGCAGCTCCTCTACGCCGAGCTCGACATCGTG
This sequence comes from Sandaracinaceae bacterium, assembly GCA_044376125.1. Classification (GTDB taxonomy): domain Bacteria; phylum Myxococcota_A; class Polyangia; order Polyangiales; family Sandaracinaceae; genus JAFLCL01. The sequence goes on along the minus strand of JBILLJ010000006.1, from coordinate 27,218 downwards.
CTCCGCACGGCGCGCGATCTGCTCACCGAGGACGTCGCCAAGATCGTCATCGACGACCACAGCGAGCACGCGCGCCTCAAGCAGTTCGTCGAGAGCTTCATGCCCGAGCGCGCGGGCGACGTGGAGCTCTACGACGGCTCCGATCCCATCTTCGACGAGTTCGGCATCGAGGACGAGATCGCCCGGTCGCTCTCGCGCAAGGTGCCGCTGCCGAGCGGCGGCTACCTGATCATCGATCAGGCCGAGGCGCTCACGGCGATCGACGTCAACACCGGCCGCTTCACGGGCAAGGGCAAGGACGTCGAGGAGACGATCTTCCAGACCAACCTCGAGGCCGCCAAGGAGATCAGCTACCAGCTGCGCTTCCGCAACATCGGCGGTCTCATCGTCCTCGACTTCATCGACATGGAGCGGTCCAACCACCGCGAGAAGGTCTACAAGTCGCTCGTCAACCACCTCAAGACCGACAAGGCCAAGACGACGGTGGTGCGCATCTCCGAGCTCGGCCTCGTCGAGATGACGCGCAAGCGCACCCGCGAGTCGCTGGGCCGCACGCTCTACGAGCCGTGCTTCTATTGCGACGGCACGGGGCACCTCCAGAGCAAGGCGACGATCTGCCACGAGATCCTGCGGCAGATCCGCCGGGAGAAGGACTCGCTGCCGGGCTTCAAGGTCGTGGTGAACGCGCACCCCGCCGTGATCGACACGCTCCAGAGGGAGGAGAAGGACGCGCTCATGCGCGCCAGCGCGCGCTACGCACGGCAGATCGTGCTCACGCCACGCAAGGACTACCACCTCGAGCAATTCGATCTCGGAGGCGGTTGAGCCCCGACGCGGGGCGGCGCCGCGAGCTCGCTTGAGCGACGGGGCGCCTTCGAAGTACAAGGAAACCAGTCATGTCGAACCAGGGCCAGCGGCGGGACGAGCGCGTCACCATCAACAAGGAATTCGAGTCCTTCGACGCGTTCATCCAGGAGTACGTCACGAACATCTCGCGCACGGGCGTGTTCGTGAAGTCCAAGCAGCCGCTGCCGATCGGCACGCGCGTGAACCTCAAGTTCACCGTGATCATGGACGACATCGAGACGATCGAAGGGATCGGCGAGGTCGTGCGCGTCCAGCAGGATCCTCCGGGCATGGGCGTGGTGTTCCGCGAGCTCTCGGCGTACTCGCAGTCGCTCCTCGAGCGCCTGTTGACCGCGCCGAAGGAGCCGAAGGCCAAGGGCTGAAGCCGTCGGAGCACGCGTGACGCTGACCAAGCCAGTGCACGAGCTGACGGACGCCGAGCTCGAGGCCGAGCTCGATCGCCGCCGGCGCGCGCGCGGTGGCACGCCCACCGAGGTCTCGCCACGCGTGCAGCGTGCGCTCGAGGCGATCGAGAAGGATCGCGAGGTCCTTCAGGCGTACGCCAACCTCGAGCTGCCGCGCGGCGCCAGCTGGAGCGACATCGAGACGCGCTACCGCGAGATGCTCGCGCGCTTCCACCCGGACAAGCACCGGGCCGACGCGGAGCGCTATCGCGCCGCGCTCGACGTCGTCGCGGGGCTCACGCGCGCCTACCAGGTGCTCTACGAGCGCGTGAAGAAGTAGCGCCGCGCGCCGTCGCGCTTCGCGGCGCCACGCCGTTCGAGCGCTCGGCCGCGTGGTGCTGGGCCCGCGAGGTCTCGAGGATCGGCAGGAGCTTGCCGAGCAGGCGCTTGAGCTCCTTCACGTCTCGCGCGGCGAGGTGGGGCGTGACCTCCGCCTCGACGCGCAGGAGCACGCCCGTGCCGTGGATCATCGCGGCCACGCCATGATCGGTGAGGAGCACGCGCCGCGCGCCCGCATCGAGCGGGTCGGCCTCCACCGATGGTCAAGTGTGCTTGACTTTGTGGGAGGTCACGCTTGGAGCGCATCCATCTCTTCGAGCTCGAGGACTTCGACTGGGTACCGAGCGCGATCCGCGACGGCGGCACGGATCTCCTCGACCTCGCGTTCGACCGACTGGGCTTCTACCCTCGCCTACGATCCCTGGGCGTCGCACCACGCCTCGCGCAGGTGCTCGAGGACACGGGGCAGACCGAGGTGCTGGACCTGTGCTCGGGCGGCGGCGGCGGGACGCTGTCGGCCTGGCGGCTCCTCTCGCCGAGCGCCCGAGAGCACGCGTCGCTGACGCTCACCGACCGCAATCCGAACGCCGCAGGCATCGCGCGCGTCGCGGCGCTGGCCGATCCGCGGGTGCGCTACGCGCCGGAGCGCGTCGACGCGATGAGCGGCGGAGGCGACGCGCCGGGCGTCCGCACGATGTCGGGCGCGCTGCACCACTTCACGCCGGAGGCCGTGAAGGAGCTCCTCTCGGGCGTGGTCGCGCGACGGGCCCCGCTCGTCTTCTTCGACGTGGCCGCCTCACCCGCGCTCCGCAAGACGCCCGTCGTGCTCGCGCCGCTCGCGATGATCGTGAACATGGCGATGCTCTTCCTCGCCTCCCTCGCGCTCGTGCCGCTCGCGCGCCCCTTCCGCCTCTCGCGCGTGCTCCTCACGTACCTCGTGCCCGCGATCCCGACGCTCGTCGCGTGGGACGGCACCGTCTCCGCGCTGCGCGCGTACACGCCGGACGAGGTCCTCTCGATCGCGCGGTCGGTGCCGGGTGCAGACGCCTACGCGTGGAGCGCCGGCGTCGAGGGCCGCGCGCTCTTGCTCACGGGCGTGCCTCGCTGATCGCGCCCCGCGCCACGCGAGCCTGATCAGCGCACATAGCCCTCGGCGACCACGAGCGCGGCCATGCGCGCGTAGGCCGCGGGGTCCTCGGGCGTGCTCGCGCGCAGGCCATCGACGTAGCGGTTGAACATGCAGAACGCGGCTGCGATCAGCACCGTGTCGTGGATCTCGCCGTCGTCGGCGCCCTCGGCCCGCGCACGCGCGACGAGGTCGTCGGTCACGTGCAGGCCACCCAGCTGCACGGCCTCGGCGATGCCGAGCAGCGCCCGGAGCTTGGGAGCGATCGGGGCCGCACCGAGATCGGCGAGCACCGCGTCGACGGTGCGCGCGTCGCCGTCGAGCTGCGCGGCCGCGAACGCAGCGTGCGAGCGCGTGCAGAAGCGGCACTCGTTCAGGCTCGAGACGAACGCGGCGATGAGCTCGCGCTCGCCGCGCGAGAGAGACGACTCGCCGCGCAGCAGCGCCTCGGCGAGCGCCGAGAGTGCCCTGCCCGTCTGCGGCTTGAACTCCATGAGCGCACGGATACCAGGGGTGCTCGGATCGACTGCGACGTACGCCATGGACTCCTCCGCGCACGATGGTGCCATCGCGCGGCGTGTCATGCTCCGCGCATGCGTGCGCTCCGCGAACACCTCGCGCGACTCTCCTCGCCTCGGGCCGGGCGCTCCTCTGCTGGGCTCTCGTCTGCTGGGCTCTCGTCTGCTGGGCTCTCGTCTGCTGGGCTCTCGTCTGCTGGGCTCTCGTCTGCTGGGCTCTCGTCTGCTGGGCTCTCGTCTGCTGGGCTCTCGTCTGCTGGGCTGGGGCTCGCCGCGATGCTCGTCGCGGGCTGCGCGCCGCCCCCGCCCGACGGCGTGAGCCAGGAGTTGTGGGATCTCTGTCGCGACGACCTCCGCCTCCGCGCCCGCGATTGCCAGCTGATCGCAGGCTTCCGCCTGCCCGAGGCGCTGCCTCCGGCGCGTGGCAATCGGTACGCAGACGACGAGCGCGCGGCGCAGCTGGGGCGCGCGATCTTCTTCGACGAGGGCTTCGCGACGGTGCCGGGCGTGAGCTGCGCGACCTGTCACCAGCCCGAGCGCGCGTTCGGCGATGGGCAGCCCGTGTCCGAGGTGATCGAGGGCATGCCGGGATCACGCAACAGCCCGAGCTTGCTCGTGGCGGCGCGTCTCGAGGGCTACTTCTTGTGGGACGGCCGCGCCGACAGCCTCTGGTCGCAGCCGCTCGGCGCGCTCGAGAACCCGATCGAGATGGGCACGACGCGCCTGGCGATCGCGCACCGCCTCGCGGACGTGCCTTCGTACCGTGAGCCGTACGAGTCGATCTTCGGTCCGCTGCCCGCGCTCGACGACATCGATCGGTTCCCGCTCACGGGAAGGCCAGGAGACGCGAGCTGGGAGGCGATGACGGCCGCGGATCGCGACGCGATCAACCGCGTCGCGGCGAACGTGGGCAAGGCCCTCGAGGCGTACATGCGGCGGATCACGAGCGGGCCTGCGCCCCTCGACCGGTACCTCGATGGCGAGCGTGACGCGCTGAGCCCCGACGCGCGCCGCGGCCTCGCGCGCTTCGTCGAGTCCGGCTGTGCCGGCTGTCACTTCGGGCCGATGCTCACGGACGACGAGTTCCACGGCGGTCGCGAGAGCGGAGATCGCGGCCGTGCGCTCGGCATCGAGGAGCTGCTCGCGAGCCCCTTCAACTCGGCGGGTGAGTACTTCGATCACGACGCCGGCGAGGCGCTCGCGCTGCCGCTCGGTCCGGTGGCGAACGACGAGCACGCGTTCCGCACGCCCTCGCTCCGCAACGCCACGCTGACGGCGCCCTACGAGCACGACGGCTCGCGCTCGCTCGAGGAGATCCTCGCCGCGCGCGGGCTCTTCTACATGGAGGGCGACGAGCGCGTGATGGCGGCCTTCCTCGGCTCGCTCGAGGGCGAGCCGCCGCCGAGCGAGTGGACGAGCGCGCCGTAGCCCCTGCGTGTTTCTGGCGAAGGTCCGCGCCGGCCTCCTACGATCACGGCGAAGGAGCCAGCACGCATGTCGAGCACGCCGCCCGTTCGCAAGACCACTCGCTACATCGTCAAGGCACGCGGTCAGGCCGTGGACGACTCGTTCCGGCTGGTCGGCGAGCGAGTGCTCGACGCCTCCGCGACCGGCTGCCTGCTCGCGTGTGATCGCGAGGTGAAGCGCGGTCAGACGCTGCTGCTCTCGTTCCAGGTTCCGTCTTCGGGGCTCTGGTTCGACGTGGAGGCCGAGGTCGTGCGTGTGGTGCAGGGCCAGCGCGAAGGCGATCCGGGCTACTGCGCCGGCCTCGCGTTCCGCGAGTTCGATCGCGAGGCGCGCCTGGCGCTCGGGCTCGATCTGCGCGAGCACCCGCGCCTCGCTGCGCAGCGCTCGCCCAAGGAGCGCCTGCGGATGCTCGCGCTCGCCTCCGCCTGACTCCGCTCCACCGACGAGCACGACGAGCCCGGCCCTCACGAGCCGGGCTCGTTCGTTCCGTCGGTCGGTCAGGCCGCCGGGAGAACCCAGGTCCTGTCCTCCTTTGACAATAGTATCTCATCGTGGAAACTAATCGTCGGAGGTACCCATGACCATGTCGCTCGCCCCTCGGAACGCACCGCCACCTGGATGGCCACGGATCAGCTCGTCGGTCTACTACGACGACCCGCGCGCTGCGATCACGTTCCTCACCGAGGCGTTCGGCTTCGAGGTCCAGCTCGTCGTCGAGGGCGACGGCGGTGCGATCGTCCACTCCGAGCTTCGCTTCGGCGACGGCCTCGTCATGGTCGGTGGCACGGGCACGAAGGATCCGTCGCGGGAGCACTGGCAGAAGGATCAGAAGAGCCCGCGCGCGCTCGAGGGCGCGAACACGCAGAGCCTCTGCCTCTTCGTCGACGACGCGGACGCGCACTGCGCGCACGCCCGCGCGCACGGCGCACGCGTGTTCCGCGAGCCCAAGACGGACGACTACGGCGACGACTACTGGGCCGACCGCACGTACGGCGCGTGGGACCCCGAGGGCCACGTGTGGTTCTTCATGCAGCGCATGCGAAACCCCGGCGATCCCCGCACGACGGACACGGCGCGATGACGATCACGGCGACCCAGCGCTCGCGGATCGACGCGGCGTTCGCGGCGCTGTCGGATCCGACGCGACGCGCGATGGTGGAGCTGCTCGGCCGGGACGAGCACCGCGCCGGCGCGCTCGCCGAGGCGCTGTCGCTCGCACCGCCTGCGGCCAGCAAGCACCTGCGCATCCTCAAGGACGCGGGCCTCGTCGAGGAGCGTGCCCACGCGGACGCGCGTGTGCGCCTCTACTCGCTGCGGCACGAGTCCCTCGCACCGCTGCGCGTGTGGCTCGACGAGGTGGGCCGCTTCTGGGACGCCCAGCTCGGGGCGTTCGCGGCGCACGCCGAGAAGCGTGCGCGGGAGAAGGAGGCTGCACGCGAGGGGACGAAGCTGCCCTCGGCGGCAGAGAAGACGCGCGGGGTCGCGCGGTCGGGGGCGCGACGCGCGAGCGCGCGCGGGGCCGGTCGCTCGTGACGAGCGATGGCGACTCGGTCACGGTGATGGCGCTGGTGCGCGCCGATCGCGAGACGACCTTCGAGGTCTTCACGGAGGAGATCGATCGCTGGTGGCGCCGCGGGCTCGCATACCGGTTGGGTCGCGACCGCAGCGTCGTGCACCTCGAGCCACGTCTGGGGGGCGGGCTCTTCGAGTCGTTCACCTCGCCGTCCGGCAAGGAGCACGTGAAGCAGACGGGGACGATCACCGCGTGGGAGCCCCCGACGCGGCTCGTGCTCACCTGGCGTGCGGTCAACTTCGCGCCGACCGAAGAGACCGAGGTGGAGGTGCGCTTCGACGAGAGCGCCTCGGGCACGCGCGTGACCCTCGTGCACCGCGGCTGGTCGAAGATCCGTCCCGACCATCCGGCGCGCCACGGCCAGGAGGTCGCCGCGTTCCTCGCCGGTCTCGCCCAGTGGTGGGGCGGCCTCGCGACATCGCTGCGAGAGCACGTCCTCGTGCGCGCCGCGACGCGCTGAGCCGACGGATCGGATCAGACGGCGACGTCGAAGTCGCGCAGGGCGGCGTTGAGCGTGGTCTTGCGGTCGGTGCTCTCGGTGCGCTGGCCGATGATCAGCGCGCACGGAACGCCGAATTCGCCAGCCGGGAAGCGCTTCGTACGCGTGCCGGGGATCACGACCGAGCGCGCGGGCACGCGGCCGCGGAGCTCGACGGGGCTCGGCCCGGTGACGTCGATGATCACCGTCGAGGACGTGAGCACGACGTTGGCGCCGAGCACCGCCTCGCGCTCGACGTGCACCCCCTCGACGACGATGGCGCGCGAGCCGAGGAAGCAACCGTCCTCGATGATCACGGGCGAGGCCTGGGGCGGCTCGAGCACGCCACCGATGCCGACGCCACCCGAGAGGTGCACGTCCTTGCCGATCTGCGCGCACGAACCGACGGTGGCCCACGTGTCGACCATCGTGCCCGCGCCGACGTAGGCGCCGATGTTCACGTAGCCGGGCATGAGCACGACGCCCCGCTCGAGGTGGCTGCCGTAGCGCGCGACGCCCGGCGGCACGACGCGCACGCCCGCCGCGTCGAGGTTGCGCTTGAGGGGGATCTTGTCGTGGAACTCGAAGGGGCCGAGCTCCACCTTCTCCATCGCGCGCACGGCGAAGTAGAGGAGGATCGCGCGCTTCACCCACGCGTTCGTCTTCCACTCACCCTCGGGCGTCTTGCTCGCGACGCGGAGGGCGCCCGCGTCGAGCTGCGCGATCGTGTCGAGCACGGCGTTCTTGTGCTCTTCGTTCGCGAGGAGCGTGCGATCGGCGAAGGCGGCCTCGATGAGCTCGGGGTTCGACATGGCCGCGCACGCTAGTCGCGCCGCGCGTGGATTGCCAGCCAGGTCGGGCTCGCGTGAGCGGGCCACGGTCACGCAAGATCCCCGGCCATGCTGGTGAACCTCTACGCCACGGTCCGAGCCCTGCCCCCCTCACATTCGAGCACGCGCTCCGCGGGCAGCGCGATCGGTCCGATCCGGAGCTCGTGCCACACCTCGAGGGCTTCATGGGCTTCGTGATGGATCGTGGACGTCGCCCGATGAACGCGACGCGCTACGCGATCCTCCGACACCTCGAGCGCGTGCAGCACCACCTCTCGATCGAGCTGGACGAGACGAGCCTCGTGGCGCAGCCCGAGCGAGATCGGTGCGCGCTGCGCGGCCCTCTTCGCGTGTGCGCTGCGCGCCGAGTCGCTCTCGAGCGGGCAGCCGATCCCGGCGCGCGAGATCGTGGCGCGCATGCCGCACGTGCTCGGAGGGATGAGCCCGCGCGAGCGCAGCTTCTTCGAGGCCGCGAATCCCGCGCCAGAGGACGTGACGGATCACGCGTGGCGCTACGAGGCTCTGGTCGCCCTCGCGTGGAGCGGCCCGCCCCGGAGCTCCTCGACGCGCTCGATCTCACGTACCGGCTCCACTGGGCCTGCACGGACGCGCGGGTCAACGCCGGCCCGGCACCGCGCGAGACGGTTCCGGGCGTCGTCGTCGAGCGGCACCACGCGCTCGCCTGGCTCACGCGCGACGGCGACGCCGACTGGGACGACGTGCAGACGGCGACGTGAGTCAGTCCGCGGCGGTCGCGCGCACGGGCAGGCCGCGGGCGCCGCGGCGCACTTGCGCGAGATCGCGGTAGCGCTCGAAGAGATCGGTCTGGCGCGAGCGCAGCGGTAGCTCGCGGCCGCGCACGTAGACGTGCACGGGGAGCGTCGTCGTCTCGAAGGGGTCACCGTTCCAGAGCACCATGCTGGCGAGGCGGCCGGGGGCGACGACGCCGTAGTCCGCGCCCTGCCCTGCGAGCTGCGCGGGCACGCGCGTGATCGCCGCCAGCGCGGCGTCGGGGGCCATGCCCCACGCGACCGCGTTGCCCGCCTCCTGCCGGAGGTTGCGCACGTCCCACGCGCCCGGCTCGAAGATGGCGACGCGCACGCCCGCGGCGGCGAGCAGCGCGGCGTTGTCGTAGCGCGTGTGGAGCGAGGAGAACGTGTCCGGCAGATCCGCGAGCGGCTGCACGATCACGGGCACGTCGCCCTGGGCGAGCGCGTCGGCGACCATCCATCCCTCCTCGGCGCCGAGCAGCACGAGGTCGAGGTCGTACTCGTCGGCGAGCGCGATCACACCGAGGATGTCCGCGGCGCGAGCGACCCGGACGAAGACCGGGAGCTCTCCCTCGAGCGCGAGCACGACGCGCTCGAGATCGAGGCGAGAGACGCCCGTGTCGCGCATGGCCGCGCGATCGAAGGCCGCGCGCTGCCGCGAGAAGAGGCGCGCGTCGTCGAAGAGCTCGCGCAGCCGCTGGAGCGCCGCGGGACGCGCGCCGTGCACGGCGCCGACCCCGCCCTGATCGAGATCGATGTGGAGCGCTGCCTGGGCATCGCGGACGACGGATCGATCGCGCCCCGCGAGATCGACGAAGGAGCTCGTGCCCGAGACGAGACCGCCATCGGGCGTGCTGAGCGCGGCCACCACACCGCCGAGGCGCGCGACGGGGATCAACGTCGAGAGCGGGTTGTAGCCGTCGGCCGCGGTGAAGGCGGCGCGGATCGGATCGGCCTCTTCCTCGTGGCCCGTGTCGCGCGTGCTCGACTCGAGATCGATCTCGGCCAGGCCGAGGTGCGTCCCGAGCGCGATGAAGCCCGGCGTGAGCACGAGGCCCGCGCCGTCGATGACACCAGCGCTCACGGCGACGGGGCTCGCCTGCGCGTCGATGCGCGTGATGCGCTCTCCGCTCACGTGCACGGTGGCGCGCTCGATCACGGCGCCCGAGCCGACCTCGCCCGTGAGGACGCGAACGTTGGCGATGGCGAGCGTGTCGGGCCCGGTCGTGGGGCGCGCGGGCGTCGGGCGCGCGGGCCGTGCGGGGCTCGGGCGTGCCGCAGCGGGAGCGGGCACACGCGGCTCGACGTCGAGGCCGACCTCGAAGTCGCTCCGGTGACCGACCGCGTCGACGCTCCGCTCGTGCTCGAGGAGGCCGTCGACGAAGACGAGATCCGCATGCGCATAGACGGAGAACGGATGCGCGGACCAGACGACGACGTCGGCGAGGCGACCGACCTCGAGCGTGCCGACGCGATCCTCGATGCCGAGCGTCCACGCCGCGTTGGCCGTGATCCAGCGCAGCGCCTGATCGTCGGTGATCGCGATGCCGCGTGCGCGCGCGGCCGTGACGGCCTTGCCCACCTCCTGGTTCAGACGCTGGACGAGCATCGCGCTGTCGGAGTGCAGGACGCCGCGCACGTTGGCCTGCGTGAGGAGGCCGAGGTTCTCGGGGATCGCGTCGAAGGCCTCGAGCTTGAAGCCCCACCAATCGGTCCAGGTGGAGATCGAGATGTCCGCGTCGTGGAGGAGGTCGCGGATCTTGTAGGCCTCGACCGCGTGGTGGAACGAGCGCACGCGGAAGCCCATCTCTGCGCCGACCTCGATCATCCGCGCCATCTCGTCGGCGCGGTAGCAGTGCATCTGCACGAGCACGCGGCCTTGCATCGCGCCGAGCAGGAGCTCGTGACCGAAGTTGCGCGTCGGCGGATCGGGCGGGCCTGTGTCGGGCTCTTCATCCTCTTCTTCCGCGCTCGCGGCCTCCTCGCTCGCGGCCTCGCTGCCCGAAGTGGCCTCCGCGCCCTCGGCGTGATCACGCGCCCACGCCTGGTGCTCGCGCTGCCAGTGCTGCCACGTGCGGCCGTACTCGATGGCCTCCTGGAAGGCCGCGCGGTAGCCGGCCACGTTGCCCATGCGCGTCGAGGGGAACTGGTGCTGCTCGCCGTAGACGATCTTCATCGTCGGGGGCGCGCCGGCGAAGATCATCTCCGTGACGGAACGGCCGGGGTGCATGTGGATGGTCTCGCCCGCGCCGCCGATGAGGTTCGCCGAGCCGGGCAGGACCTGGATCGTCGTGACGCCCGCCGCGACGGCGCGACCGAGCGCGGGATCCTGCGGCCAGAACGAGTCGGCCGCGCGCACCTGCGGCGTCGTCGGTGCGGTCATCTCGTTGCCGTCGGAGTGCGCGCCCACGGAGGGCACGGGGTACACGCCCATGTGCGAGTGCACGTCGATGACGCCGGGCGTGACGAAGCGACCGGTGGTGTCGATCAGGCGCGCGCCGTCGGGGATCGCGACGGCGCTCCGCGGACCGACCGCCGTGATCACGCCGTCGTCCATCACGACGACTCCGTCTTCGAACACCTGACCCGCGGCGGTCATCACGGTGCCGCCGACGAGCGCGACGAGCGGCGTCTCGAGCGGAGGCAGCCGCGCCTCCTCGGCCTCCCACGGCAGCGGTGGCAGCGGCGGATCCGCGGCGTCGGACGCGCGCGCGCGCGTCGCGTGCGTGGACGTGGGCTGCGTCGGCCCACCGCACGCGAGCAGCGGAACGAGGAGGAGAACGGCGATCGGACGGGTCAGGTCACGCATGGCGCGCGGAGCATCGCACGGACCTCAGCGCGTCGGGTCAGCGAGCGGTGGCCCAGGCGAGCGCACGAGAAAGCGCCCCGGGCTCGTGGAGGGCCTCGCCCAAGGATTCCAACCGTCCGAGCAGCGCCTTCGTGTCACTCAGCGAGAGCCGGCGAAGCGTGCGGAGCAACCTGATCGTCACGAGCGGGCGGCGACGCGCGAGCTCGGCGAGATGATGCGAGACGATGTCCTCCTCGAAGGCATCGTGCAGCTCGAGCGCGAGCACGATCGTGTCGCGATCGTAGGAGCCGACGGGCTCGGCGAGCACGCACTCGGCGAACGGCCAACTCGGGGAAGTCTCGACCTGCCACGTCAGGTGCACGCGCCAGAGCTCGGTGTGCTCGACGATGAAAGCGACGTCGTCACGCTTCCCACGCGCGATGGCGCGGAAGCGGCGGCCAGCGAGCGGATGACCCGGAGCGAGCTCGCGGCCCAGCTCGGCCTCGAGCGCGGGACGCTCACGCCCCTCCAGCATCGTCCAGATCGCCACGGCTCAGCCTGCGTCGGCGCGGTGGCGGCGGCGGGCGGACTCGAGGGTGCGCTGCATCGCGCGGTGCTCGTCGGGGTGCTCGACGATCGTGATCGCGTCCTGCTCGTGCGGCTCGAGGATCATCGGGGCGAGCACGTCCATCGCGTCCGTGGCGCCCAGGAGCTCCCACGTGCGGCCCGGCAGCGCGAGCGCGGCGCGGCGGATGCGGAGGCTGTCGAGCACCTCGAGCATCGCGCGGATGGTGCGCTGCGCGTGCGCGCGATCGAGCGCGCTGCTCGGCCCAGCGCCCACGAGCACGATCTTGTCGAACGCGAGCCGACCACCGGTCGGGACGAGCACACGCTCGCCCTCGCGACCCGTGAGCCGCCCGCGCACCGCGAGGCGCGAGAAGCGCCCGCAGAGGCGCCAGTCGAGCAGGCCCGTCGCGCCGCGCAGCGGGCGCTCGTCGCTGTGCACCGGCACCGCCATCGCCTCCGCGTCGAGGAGGTCGAGCTTGCGGAGATCGGGCGCGACGAAGCGCACGTCCACGTCGGCTACTCCTTCTTGAGGTCGGAGGCGATGCGGTCGAGCACGCCGTTGACGAACGCCGCGCTCGTCTCGGTGCCGAAGCGCTTGGCGAGCTCGATCGACTCGTTGAGCGTCACGCGTCGCGGGATGTCGCCGCACGCGACGAGCTCCCACGCACCGAGGCGCAGCACGTTGCGATCGACGCGCGTCATGCGCTCGAGCCGCCAGTGCTGGCTGACGCCGCGGATGAGGTCGTCGATGCGGGCGCGCTCGGCCGCGTAGCCGCGCACGATCGCGTTGGCGAAGTCGGCGCCCTCGCGCTCGGCGGGATCGATCGTCTCCTCGTTCGGATCGACCGCGCTCGGTGCGCCCTCCGCCGCGTCGCTCGGATGCGGGGGAAAGCTCGCCCAGAACAGACGGATCGCGTCCTCGGCCGACACGCCGGAGGCCTCCATCTGGTACAGCATCTGGAGCGCCGCCTCGCGCCCTCGTCTCCTCGCACCCACTGCCTGCTCCTTCGCGCGCCGAGGGCTCGCTGGCCCTCGAGGTCGTCAGAATCCCGCGTCCGCCAACGTGCGGCCGAGCTGGACCATCTCGATGGCCGACAGCGCGGCCTCCCAGCCCTTGTTGCCGGCCTTGGTGCCCGCGCGCTCGATCGCCTGCTCGATGGTGTCGGTGGTGAGCACGCCGAAGATCACGGGCACGCCCGTCTGCAGCATGATCTGCGCGCAGCCCTTGGCCACCTCGCCGGCGACGTAGTCGAAGTGCGGCGTCGAGCCGCGGATGACGGCGCCGAGCGCGATCACCGCGTCGACCTTGCCGCTCTGCGCGAAGCGACGGACGGCGAGCGGGATCTCGTAGCTGCCCGGCGCGCGGGCCACGACGATCTGCTCGTCCTTCACGCCGTGGCGGCGGAGGCCATCGAGCGCGCCTTCGAGGAGGCGGTCGGCGATGAAGTGGTTGAAGCGCCCCACGACGATCGCGAAGCGCGCGCCGGTCGGGGTCTCGTAGGTGCCTTCGAGCTGGGTCAGCGGCATGGGGCCGGATGAAGCACGGAGACGGCCGTCAGGCCAGCCGAAGCGCGCGCCTGCGCCACCGAGGCGCGCGCGCGATCACGCCGCGGAGCCGGGCTGCGAGAACTGGAGCGCGTGCAGGCGCGCGTAGAGGCCGTTCTTCGCGAGGAGCTGCTCGTGCGTGCCCTCCTCGGCGATGCGTCCCTTGGAGATGACCACGATGCGGTCGGCGCTGCGGATGGTGCTCAGGCGGTGCGCGATCACGATGGCCGTGCGCCCCTCGAGCAAGGTGCCCACGGCGCGCTCGAGGCGCGCCTCGGTGTGCGAGTCGACGTTCGCGGTGGCCTCGTCGAGCACGAGGATCGAGCGATCGAGGTAGAGAGCGCGCGCGAAGGCCAGGAGCTGCCGCTCGCCCACCGAGAAGTTCGTGCCCCGCTCGTCCACGCGGGCGGAGAGGCCGCCGCGCGAGGCGACGAGATCCCACACCGCGACGCGCTCGAGGCAGGCGCGCACGCGCGCGTCATCGCGATCCGGCGAGAACGCAGCGACGTTCTCCGCGACGGTGCCTGCGAAGAGGAAGACGTCCTGTGGCACGAACGCGAAGCGGCTCCGCAGATCCTTGGACGCGAGCTCGCGCACGTCCTTGCCGTCGACGAGCACGTGACCGTCGGTAACATCGTAGAGGCGGACCGCGAGCGAGGTGATCGTCGTCTTGCCCGAGCCGGTCGGGCCCACGATGGCGATGCGCTCGCCGCGCTTCACGCGGAGATCGACGTCGCGCAGGACGAGCTGCGTCTTGCGGTAGCCGAACGACACGCCGCGGAGCTCGAGCGCGACGTCGTCGGGAGACGGGGCGTAGGGCTCGACCGCGAGACCGGACGGCGCATCGACCTCGGCGTGATCGAGGAGGGCGAACACGCGCTCCGCAGCGGCGAGCGAGCTCTGGAGGATCGTGTACTTCGTCGAGAGATCGCGAATGGGCCCGAAGAAGCGCTGCACGTACTCGTAGAACGCGATCACCGTGCCCACGTAGAGCGCCGAGCTCTCGCCCTCCACGAGGCCTGCGCGCACCGAGCCGTACCAGAGCACGATGGCGACCGTGATCGCGGCGATCGACTCGACCACGGAGTAGAGGAGCGCGTCGTAGCGGATCGAACGGAAATTCGCGTCGCGGTGCTGCGCGTTGATCTCCTCGTACTCCGCCAGGCACTCGGCCTCGCGCCCGAAGGCCTGCACGACCGCCATGCCCTGCACCTGCTCGGCCACGTAGGCGTTGAGCTGCGCGATGCTCGCGCGGATCGCGCGGAACGCCTCGCGTGCGCGGACGCGGATCCACTGCACCGACAGGACGAGCGGAGGCACCGCGAGCAGCGTCACGAGGCTAAGCCGCACGTCGAGGTAGAACATGAAGCCGAGGATCGCGAGCAGGGTCAGCAGATCGGCCAGACCGAGCACCGCACCCGACGCGAAGAGCTCGCCGATCGCGTCGGCGTCGTTCGTCACGCGCGTGACGACGCGGCCGACCGGCGTGCGGTCGAGGTACGAGAGCGGCAGGCGCTGGACCTTCGCGTAGGCAGCGCGCCGCAGGGCCGCGATGGTGCGCTGGCCACCGAGCTGGAGCGCGTACGTCTGCGCGAAGCGCGTGAGGAACTCGACGAAGATCGCGATGCCGAAGAGGAACGCGACATGGAGGAGATCCGCTGCGCTGTGATCGACGATCGCGGCCTGCACCGCCGCGCGCTGGAGCAGCGGCTGCACGAGCCCGGAGAGCGAGGTGATCGGCACGAGCACACCGGCGATCACGAAGAGCGCGAGCGACGGGCGCGCGAACGGCGCCAGACGGCGCAGGAGCGCGACGTCGTAGGTCTTCTCGTCGCCCGTCGAGGCCTCGAGCGGCGGACGGACGCTCGCAGGGCGCACGGGCGCGTCGGCGTGAGGACGGGTGCTCACGTCGGGACCTCCGCGGCGACCGGCGCGGGCTCGACGTCGATCTCGCGCTCGAGGCGCTGGCGCTCGGCCAGGCGCGCGTAGTGCCCACCGAGCGCGAGGAGCTCGTCGTGTGTCCCGGCCTCGACCACGCGGCCGCGATCGAGCACGAGCGTGCGATCGGCGCGTCGCGCCGCGGCGATGCGGTGGGTGACGAGCACGAGGGTGCGCCCCTCCGCGGCGCGATCGATGGCCGCGAGGATCCGCTCCTCGGTGCGCGCGTCGACGGCGCTCAGCGGATCGTCGAGCACGAGCACCTTGGGCGCGTCGAGCAGCGCGCGCGCCAGGGCGAGACGCTGCTTCTGCCCACCCGACAGCTGCACGCCGCGCTCGCCGACGATGGTCTGGAAGCCCTCGGGCATGTCCTCGACCTCCTCGAGCACCGCCGCCTCGCCCGCGGCCGAGCGCAGGCGCGCTGCGGCGCCGGAGGACGAGGGCTCGAGCGAGCGTGCGAGCGCGAGCTCGAGGTTCTTCTCGACCGTCGTCGAGAAGAGGAAGGGCTCCTGCTGCGCGTAGCCGATGGTGTGACGCAGGGAGCGGAGCGTGAGCTCCGTGATGTCCTCGCCCTCGAGGAAGACCGTGCCGTGCGGTGTCGGCAGCAGGCGCGCCAGGAGCGCGGCGAGCGTCGACTTGCCGCTGCCCGTCGCGCCGACGATCGCGAGCGAGCCGCCCGAGGGCACCTCGAACGAGACGTCGTCGAGCACGTCACGATCCTCGATCCGGTAGGAGAGGTGACGCACCGCGAGCGTGCCGCCGGGCGGGGCCTGGCGCGCCTCGGGCGCCTCGCGAACCGAGGGCTCGCGCGCGAGCACGTCCGCCACGCGCTGGTAGGACGCGCGGCCGCGCGTGACGACCGAGAGGAGGTAGCCGAGCGCGAGCGTCGGCCAGACGAGCTGCGCCAGGTAGGCGTTGAAGGCGGCCAGCTCGCCGACCGTAAGCGTCCCCTCGAGGACCATCAGGCCGCCCTGGTAGAGCGCGACGAGCGTCCCGATGGACGAGAAGCCCATGAGGACGGGGAACATGAGGCCGCGGATCGCGACGAGGGCGAGGTTGTGCTCGACGGCGTCCGCGTTGGCCTTCTCGAAGCGCTCGGCCTGCCGCGTCTCGAGCCCGAGCGAGCGCACGACACGCACGCCCGCCACGTCCTCCTGCACACGCTCCGCGAGCTTGGCGAGCGCGCTCTGGGCGAGGTTCGAGCGCCGGAACATCGCGCGGGAGAAGCCCATCGCCGAGAGCGCGAGGAACGGATACGGCACCAGCGCCATCAGCGTGAGGCGCGGCGAGACCACGACCATGAGCGCGATCGCCGAGGCGAACGCGAGCGTCGAGTTCACGAGGTTGAGCGCCCCGAAGCCCACGAGGAGGCGGACCTGCGTGAGGTCGTTCGTCGCCCGGCTCATGATCTCGCCGGTCGAGAGCGTGCGGAAGAACGATGGCCCGAGCCGATGCAGCTTCGCGAGCAGCGCGTTGCGCAGATCGAACTCGACGTCGCGTCCGACGTTGAAGATCTGGATGCGGCTCGCGGTGCGCACGGCCCACGCGCCGAGCGCCACGACGATCACCCACAGCGCCGCGCGGCTGACGGCGTCGAGATCGCCTCGCACGAGCGCGTCGATGCCGTCGCGGAAGAGCCACGGGATGGCCTTCTCGGCGACCTGTGTGAGCAGCAGCCAGAGGACGCCGAGGCCCAGTGAACGACGATGAGGCGCGATCCAATCGAAGATCGATGGGACCGCGCCTCGGACGTCCGGTGTGACCGTCGGTGGAATCGTGTGCCTTCGTCAGCGCTCGCGACGTGCGCCGCGCGACTTCGAGCGACGTGCGAGGAGCAGGCCCAGGAGCGCGAGCGACGCCCAGGTGAGCGGACGCGCCTGGGTGGCGGTCGCCGCACAGCGGCCGCAGCCGCTCGACACGTTCGAGCGCATCGGCACGGTGGGCTGGCAGACCGAGGTCACGCCGTCGGCGGTCACGGCGCACTCGTAGTCGCGCGGGCAGGTGTTGACCGCATCGCACGTGCGCGTGCATGCAGCGCCGGTCCCGAAGGTGGCGCAGATGCCGCTCGCGCAGCTCTCGTTCGTGGAACACGGCGCGCCGAGACCGCCGCGGTCGGGCACGCACACCGACGTGCTCGCGTCGACGCCGAGACACGCGAAGCCCGCCGGGCACGGGCGTGCCGCGTCGCAGAACGCGGTGCAGAACGAGCTGCCGCCGGCGGCCGCGCACATGCGCGAGGAGCACTCTTCGTTCGTCATGCACGCATCGCCCAGGGCCGCCGCGCGCTGACACGAGCCGCAGTCCGCGCTCACGCCCATCTGACACGTGGTGCCGCTCGGGCAGGCGGTGACGCCGCCCGGGATGCACGGCGTGGAGCAGACGCCCTCGGCGCAGAAGAGCGACGCGCACTCGGTCGCGGTGCCGCACGGATCGCCGAGCGCGCCACCGCCGGCCGAGCCGGGAAGGCAGAGGCCCGAGTTGCAGGTGCCGGTCGCCTGGCCGTTGCAGTAGAAGCCCGACGGGCAAGACGCCGGGTCGAGCCAGTTGCAGCTCTGCGAGCACGCGCCGTTGAAGCAGACGCCGGAGCTGCAGTCGGCCGCGCCGCCGCAGGCCGCGCCGATCGCCCCGCCCGTGCCGCGCGGGATGCACTCGCCGGTGAAGACGTTGCAGCGCTCGGTCGACGGGCAGTCCGAGTCCGTCGTGCAGCCGCTCGAGGTCGCGGTGCAGCTCGGCGTCGAGCCGCTCACACGGATGCACTGGTTGGCCGCGCCGTCGATCGCGACGCAGCGGTCACCGCCGCAGTCCGCGTCGGTCGTGCAGTTGCGACCGCAGTAGCCGCTGCCGTCGGGATAGCCGAGGCAGAGGCCCATCGAGCACGCGCTCGACGAGTCGCACGGCGAGCAGGTGTTGCCGTCGCCCATCGTGCGTGTGCACGTGCCCGCGGTGCACTCGTAGCCGCTCGGACATCCCGTCGTCGTGCAGTCGGTGCCCGAGCCCGGATAGAGCGCGCAGATGCCGTTCTGATCGTCGGTGCCGATGGTCCCGATGCCGCCGCTGTACGCGTAGTACATGATGGCGCTCGCGTCCGACGAGTGGCCCAGGCCGTAGTAGTGGCCGCCCTCGTGCGTGACGATCGAGTACGCGTTCACGCGGCTGCCGCGACCGGAGTCGGTCGTCCACGTGAAGTTCACGCCGTTCATCTGCATGTCGGCTTCCGCGATGCTGCGGAAGTACTGCGGGGTCGTGACGCCGATCGCGTTCGAGTCGTACGGCCAGCCGCTCTCGAGCCAGCCGATGCTCGAGACGCCATCGCCGTTTCGCGGCAGCGAGCTCACCGAGCCCTCGTAGCTGGTGGTGAGGCTCGTGCAGGCGACACGCGTCCAGTCGTCCATGCCGCGCCGGACCTCGGCCTCCGTGGGCCCGAAGCCGCCGAGATCGACGGATCCCGCGGAATGGAGGGCGTACGGTGCGGCGCCCCTCCAGGTCGGCCTCGACGAATCGATCGGCTCCCACGCGTGGGCGAGCGAGCTGGCGCCGGCGACCCCCGTGACGACGGCGAGCGCGAGCGCTCGGTGGTGGCGGCTCATCGTGCACCTCCGGTCGCGGCGGCGAGGTCACGCACGTGATCGAGGAAGGCGTCGAGCGGCATCGAGGCGACGACCCCCGGCTGGATCTCCATCACGTCGTGCGCCCAGCTCACGAGCCCCACGACGCTCGTGTCGCGTACCACCGAGGGCGCGACACCCGGAACGCCGGGACGCACCTCGAAGTGGCCCTGCGCCATCGCGTACGTGCGGTACGAGCCGTCCGGCAGCGCGCGGAGGAACACGACGCACTCCTCGCCTCGGTGGTAGCGCGGCGTTCCATCGATCCACATGCCGCGGTCCTGCATGACGCCGCCGATCTCGTCGATGACGATGCGCGCGCCGACGCTCCCCTTGATGGGCTCGTACACGTCGAGCTCCGTCAGGGTGTGCGGCGTCGCGCCGGTCTCGTCGACGACCAGACGCGAGCCCGTGCGCAAGACGCGCCCGTGCACGATCGCGTCCGACTCCGCGGCGAGGCGCTCGAACGGCACCTCCACCATGACGGTCG
Organism: Sandaracinaceae bacterium; assembly: GCA_044376125.1. GTDB lineage: Bacteria > Myxococcota_A > Polyangia > Polyangiales > Sandaracinaceae > JAFLCL01. Next base: position 7,934 of record JBILLJ010000006.1, on the reverse strand, counting down.
CTCGCGCGACGTTGGCGCCGAGCGCGCTCGCGCCCAGCACCAGCGTCGCGCCACCGAGCGCCATCGCGCCGAGCACGTCACGTCGTGACGGCCGCGCTGCATCCTTCGTTGCGTGCGCCTTTCGCGCACCAGCCAGCCAGCTCATCGCATCCTCCCGAGGACCGAGTCCCGACTCTCTCTCGCCTGAAAGACTGCTCGAAAGCATCCGGGCCGACCGACCAGACGACCCGGACGAAGAAGCCGGAAGTTATGCGCGAGAAGCAGCCGCCGTCGAGGGTGCGAGCAGGCCTCGCTCGATGACGCCCCAGCTCTTGTGGTGCTTGCCCGCCGTGGGCGTGTCGCCGAGCGCCTCGTAGAGCCCCGGGATCGCCAAGAGCACGGCCGCCCCCTTCGCGCGCTCGAGGCTGGTGCGCACGTCGCCGAGCGAGACGGCGGCAGGGACGACGAGCTTTCCGCGCACCGCACGCCGCTCGGTGGGCGCCTCGTGCTCGTGCGGGAGAAAGGCCTCGCCGGCCGCGCAGCGCGGGCACACGCGATCGACACGCGTGTCGTGCAGGTACCAGACGCAGCCCGCAGGCAGAGCCGCTCCCAGACGCTCGACCTCCGCGGCGCTCTGCTCGAGCGCGAGAAAGGCGAACCGCTTCTCGTCGCCGCGCTGGATCACGTGGAGGAGCGGCAGGATCGGCGTCGTGCCGTCCTCTCTGGGCACGCGCCCGACAGGAGCGGGATCGAAGAGGATCACGTCGCCGAAATCGACGATCGCGGCGCGCGCGGTGGGCGTGCGGACGACGCCATGACACGGCGAGAGCGGCGCGACGCCGAGCACCTCGAACGCGATCGACGCGTCGGGCACCCCGTGATCGGAGTGACCAGTGCCGCGCGTGGGCACACGCACGAGCACCTCGCGAAGGAGCTCGCCGTCTTCACCGTGCACGAGCGGCAGCGAGCCGGGGCTCGTCTCCACGCGAAAGCCCAGGCGCCGCCAGCCGTCCGCGGCCTCCTCGACGTCGCCGGAGGCGGTGGCGATGGTCGCGCGGTTGAAGAGGACCGCGCGCTTGGGCCCGAGGCGCTCCTCGGCGCGGGCGAACGCGAGCGCCGCCGCACGGAAGCGGCCCGCCCACTTGTGGCAGAGCCCGAGATCGAAGAACACGCTGCCGTCGCGCGGCGAGAGCTTGGCGGCAGCCTCGAGGAGCTCGACGGCCTGGGCGTCGTGGCGAGGCCCGAGCCTGCGATGTGCGTTGCCGAGCAGCGCGGAGAGCACGGCGCGATCGCCGGGGCCGATCACGGACGCGAGCGCACGCTCACCGAGCTCGATGGCCACGCGGGCGGGCGCACTCGCGAGCGCGGGCTCGTCCGGCCCGCGTCGCTCGTCGGCACGAAGAAGCGCGCGCAGACCGGCGAACAGCAGCGGCAGGTCGTTCGGGAACGCCCAGAGCGCGGCGCGAACGTCGTCGACGAGCCCCTCGCGCCCTGGCGCCGCCTCGAGGAAGGTGAGCCAAGCCTCGGCGATCTCGCGGTCCTGGGTGACGCGGTCGCGCAGGGGTGCGATGAGGGCGAACACTTCGTCGCGAGAGCGAGATCGCAGGGCTCGCTCGATCAGCGCACGTTCGGCGGGGAGCACGCGCGCGAGTATGAGCGGGCCCCCGGTCCGCGCCACCACCCGTTCGGGTGTGACGGCGCGTCAGGGCCGCGGCGGACAGCGAGATGCGCGCGTGACGTGCGTCAGGGCGCGGCGGACAGCGAGATGCGGCGCGTGCCGTTCAGGAGCCCGGGGCCCACCGTCACCGTGACCTCGACCGCTTCGCCCGGCGCATGCGCGCGAATGGCCTGCTCGAGCTCGGCGCCCGAGCGAATGGGTCGTCCGTCGATCGCCGTGATGATGTGGCCCGTCCAGGGGATGCCGAGGCGCGCCACCAGCTCGGGCGGGTTGTCGCGGACGCCGAGCAGACCAGCGTGCTGGGCGGGAGAGCCCGCCTCGACGGTGTCGATCTGCACGCCCACGAAGCCGCCGCCGACGAAGTCACGGCCACGCACGCCGAGAAACGCGGGGCCAGCGCCCTGCGGCTGCGTGCCTTGCGTTCCCTGCTGCCCCGACTGCTGGTTGCCCTGCTGACCCGTGCCGACCGCGGGCCGCGGGTCCGTGCGTCGCTGCTCGCGCGTGTTGGCGAGCAGCTCGCCCACGTAGTTCGACGGGACCGCGAAGCCGATGCCGTGGCTGCCGCCCGTGCGGCTCAGGATCGCCGTGTTCACGCCGATGACCCGTCCGCGTCGATCCACGAGGGGACCGCCGCTGTTGCCCGGGTTGATGGGGGCGTCGGTCTGGATCAGCCGGCGCGCCATGCCGCCGCCCACGTCGGGGACGTCGCGCCGCGCGCTCACGATGCCTTCGGTGAGCGTGCCCTCGAGCCCGAAGGGGCTGCCGAACGCGAGCACCGTCTGGCCCACCTCGACGTCGTCGGAGTTCGCGAGATCGAGCGGCGGCGACGGGACCCGCCCGCCCACGACCTCGAGGATCGCGAGATCGTGCGAGGGATCGAGCCGGATCACGCGCGCCTGGAGCGTCGTGCCGCTGCCGAAGCGCACCTGCACGCCGAGGCGCGCGGCCTCGACCACGTGGTGGTTCGTGATGACCCAGCGCTCGGGCCCGACGACGAAACCGGAGCCCGTCGAGGGACCGCAGAGCACGGAGACGGTGCTCTGCGCGAGGCGACGGGCGATGCGCACACGCCGCGACTCCGTGAGCTCCTGCGCGTGCGCTGTGGGCGCGACGAGCGTGGCCGCGATCGGAGCGCCGAGCGACAGCGCCGCAGCCAGGGCCAGCGTGCGCGCCGAGCGCAGCTCGAAGCGAGACTTCATCGCAGTCCACGTCGTGCGGGTCGTCATCGGGCTCCTCTTTGCGGGCATGCTGGAAGCTTGGGGCTGGCCACGTGAAGCAGAAGACCCGCTTCGCGCGAAACCCTTGGGCATGGGTGCGGAACGCCGTTCCCCTCGACCGTGTTCCGATGCGGCTCACGCACTTCGACGAGGATACGCGTTTCGCGGCGGGAATGCTCCTCCCCGAACGACCGAGCCCGCAGGCAGACGGCGGGCGCTTGACCCGCCCGGCCCCGAGCCGGTACTTCCCGGCCGATGTCCGCCGATCTTGGCGCCCGCCTGCAGCGCGCAGGGCTGATCACGCGCGAGCAGCTCGCCGAGACGCTCGCGACGGCGCCGCTCCACGGATCGGCGCTCGTGCGAGCGCTGCTCAAGCGCGGGGTGCCGGAGGATGCGCTGGTCGGCTACTTCGTCGCCGAGGGCTTCGGTCCCCTCCTCGGGCCGAGCGACCTCCACGGCGCCGATCCTGCCCTCGTGTCGCGCATTCCGGTGGGCGTACTGCGGGAGTTCGCGGTGCTCCCCATCCGCGCCGCGGGTGACCAGTGGGTCGTGGCGATGGTGGCCCCCACGGAGCGCCACGTCGTGGCCGAGGTCGAGCGCATCGCGGGCGTGAAAGTGATTCCGGCCGCTGCGCGCTGGAGCGATCTGCGCGCGGCCCTGGCCGACGTCGGCGCGTCGAAGGTCCAAGAGCGAGACGACGACGACGACGAGGCCGACGACCCGCCGCGTCCGCCCTCGGAGCCTCCGGTGATCGAGCTGGTGCGCCGACGTCCGTCGCACGCGCCGCCCGACACGGGCTATCGCTCGGCCCCACCCGCCGCGGTGGCCGACGTCAAGGTGACGCTCGACCCCGACGACGCGGTCCCGCTCGTGCGACACAAGCCCGTGACGCGCACGAGCTCGGCGCCGCCTCCGGAGAAGATCATCGCGAAGTCGTTCGGCCCACCACGCGAGACCACACCGCAGCGAGGTCTCTGGGGGCGCTCGCGACAGGACACGCGCCCGGTCGAGGAGATCGCGGCCGCGCTCGAGGCCTCGGTGAGCGCGAGCTCCGCGGGCTCGGCCCCGGCGCCCACGGCCCTCGAGATCGCGACGGCGAGCGCCGTCGATGCCCTGCCCGCGGCCGAGCATCGTTCGAGCGCTGGCCACACGCCGTCCGTCGCGCCCAAGGCGATCGTGGTCCCGCGTCCTTCGGACCCGTACGTGCCCCGCAAGCCCACGCTGCCGCCCGCCGCGCCTGGCTTGCCTGCGCGGCTCGCTCCTCCCAAGGCCGACGCCGCCTCGGCCCCATCCACGTCGGCACCCTCGGCGGGGTCGGACGAGGCCGCGGGCACGAGCGCTGTCCCATCGCTTCGGGCTGACGCGGAGAAGGCTCCGCCTTCGATCGCGCCCTCCATCGTCCCCCCCGACCTCGAGCCGGGGCCGAGGACCGAGCCGGCCCCACCGCCCGATCTCGTCGAGGCGACGTTCGAGACGAAGCTCCGACCGCCGGCGGCGGACGAGGTCGCACCCCACACGCACGAGGCGCCCGAGACTCCTCGCGCGCCGACCACGGCCTCGGCGAGCACGAGTGAGGCCCCAGCGAGCCAGCCGCCGACCGAGCCTCGCCCCACGCCGGACGAGCGCTGGGATGTGCCGCCCGCGGCGCCGGTGCGCGCAGCCGCCGCGCCCGCAGCGCGGAACACGAACAAGCTGAGCTCGCGCGCGGCGCGTGAGCTCGTGTCCGTCAAGGCGCCGCTCGGCGACGTGCGCGGCGTCCTGGCCTCGATCCGGCAGGCGAACGACCGCGACGACGTGGTGCGGCTCGGCCTCGACGGAGCGCTCTCGGTGTCACGGAGCGCGGTGTTCTTCGCCCTGCGCAAGGGGCTCCTCAAGGGCTGGGATGGCATCGGCTCGGGCGTGACGCAGGACTCCGCGCGACACCTCTGGATCCCGACGTCCACGGCGTCGCTCTTCCAGCGCGTCGTCGAGAGCGGTGTCGGCTACTTCGGCCCATACGGGAACGCGATCGCAGACGGCCTCTTCCGCGCTGCCGTCGGCTCGCGTGGCGGTGATCTCGCGCTCCTGCCGATCAAGGTTTCGGGCAAGGTGGTGGGCCTGCTCGCATGCGACGACGTGCGCGCAGGCCCGCAAGGCCAGCAGAGACTCGAGCTCCTCGCGACAGCCATCGAGGAGGCCTTCGGTCGCATCATCGTGAAGCAGAAGCAGGGCTGACGTGGCCGCGCGCGTCGCGGTGATCCTGCCCTTCCGCGACGTCGCACCGTGGCTCGACGAGGCCATCGCGAGCGTGCGCGCCGAGGCGTGCGTGGAGCAGCTCCTGCTCGTCGACGACGGCTCCCGCGACGAGAGCTCCGCGATCGCGCGCCGCCATCTCGCCGAGGATCCACGCATCGAGCTCCTGCGCACCGAGGGGCTCGGGCTCGTCGCCGCCCTCGAGCTCGCGCGGACCCGCACGCGCGCGCCCTACCTCGCGCGCATGGACGGCGACGACGTGTCGATCCCCGACCGCATCGGTCGCGCCGTCGCGGTGCTCGAGCGCGACGCGTCGCTCGGCGCCGTCGGCTCGCTGGTGGAGGCCTTCCCGGACGAGCACGTGGCCGAGGGCCTGCGGCGCTACGTCGCGTGGCAGAACGCCATCATCACTCCGCGCGAGCACCGCGACGCGCTCTTCGTCGAGGCGCCCCTCTGTCACCCTTCGGTCGTGCTTCGCGCGAGCGCGCTCGAGGCGATCGGCGGCTACCGCGACGGCCCCTTCCCCGAGGACTACGACCTCTGGCTGCGCCTCGATCGTGCGGGACACGGCCTGGCGAAGGTGCCGCGCCTCGGCCTCAGCTGGAGGCATCGCGACGCGCGCCTCACGTTCCTGGATCCGCGCTACTCGCTCGATGCCCACCGCGCGCTCAAGGCGCGCTTCCTCGCCGCGCGCCTCCGCGAGACACCCCGCGCGATGGAGCACGGCGTCGCGATCTGGGGCGCAGGCCCGACGGGCAAGCGCCTCGCGCGCGCACTCGAGCCCCATGGCGTTCGAGCGCGCGCGTTCCTCGACATCGATCCCGACAAGATCGGCCGCACACGCCGCGGTGCCCTCGTGCACGACGCGTCGCTGCTCGATCGCCCCGCTCGCCCCTTCGTCGTCGTCGCCGTCGGCGCGCGGGGTGCCCGCGACCTGATCGTCGCCGAGCTCACCCGGCGTGGCCTCGTCGCTGGCGAGGACCACCTCGCCGCGTCCTGAGCCTGCCGAGCACGAGGATCACAGCGTGGGTCGCGGCACGTCGTCGATCGCGAGCCGCTCGAGCGCGTAGCGGATGAGCGCGCTCCGCGTCATGCGCCGATGCCCCTTCTGCTTGAGCGCCTCGACCTTCGCATCGAGCGACGAGAGATCCTCGACGTACATCGAGATGCAGATGATCTCGTAGTGATCGGGCTTGGGCTTGCGCGCGGGCTTGGCCTTCTTCGCGCTCCCGCGCGACAGCCCCGCCTTGGCGAGGCCTGCACGCACGCGACGCGCAGGAGCGGGCGCTTCGTCGGCCTCGCTCCGGTAGAACGAGGTCTCGAGGACCTCTCGGATCTCGTCGCGGTCGAAGAGCGCGTGGGCTGCGGACGTCTCGGTCATGGTGGGCTCCAGGGGATCGGGCGCCAGGGGATCGGGCGAAAGAATCCTCGTGTCGGCTCCGCCGAGCTCACACGGCCATCGCGGCGTCGGCCGCGACGAGGGAGGAGGCGGAGAGCACGTCGGCCTCTGCCCGCAGACCGACGGCCGAGGAGCTCGCGCTCTCGCGGTCGATGAGGCCCGCGTCGCCGCGCACGCGACGCACGTGCTCGACGAGGGCGCGGTAGTCCTCCGCGCCGTGGCTGTCGGGGGCGTGCTCGAAGATGGTCTTGCGCACGCTGGGGGCCTCGCGGAGCTTCGTGCTCGCGCGCACGGCCGGGAGGCAACGATCGCCGAAGTGATCGCGAAGCGCCTCGATGGAGTCGCGCGCGATCTTGGCGCGCGCGTCGTAGAAGGTCGGCAGCACGCCCAGGATGGACACGTCGTGCTTGAGCAGCTCACGCACGTTCTTCAGGGTGCGGAGCACTTGCTTGACGCCGACCAGCGAGAGGTAGTCGCACGAGACCGGCACGAGCACGGAGTCCGCGTACACGAGCGCGTTCTGGTTCATCAGCGAGAGCGCTGGCGCGCAGTCGATGACGACGACGTCGTAACTGGAGACGCGATCTCCGAGACGCTCGCGCAGGATGCGGTCGCGGTTGGGCCGCGTCGCGAGGTGCAGCTCGGCCGCCGCGAGCATCTCGTTCGAGGTCAGCACGTCGAGGTTCTGGCGAACCGGCACCGCCGCGCGGTCCGCGGGGATGCCCTGCACGAGCACGTGATAGAGCGTGTGCTCGCCGCGGATGCCGAGGCTCGCGCCCACGTTGCCCTGACCGTCGGCGTCGATGAGGAGGACGCGGTTGCCCGCCTCCGCGAGGCCGGCCGCGAGGTTGACCGCCGTGGTGGTCTTGCCCGTGCCGCCCTTGTGGTTGAACACGGCGATGCGGCGCGGGCCCGTGCCGTGCTTGGCCCCGGCGCGGCTCACACCGGCCACGCCCGCGCGCGCCGCGCTGCGACACGCCATCGTGCAGTAGTAGCTCGCGCCTCGATCCGAGACGCACACCTGGAACGGGAACTCGAACTGGAAGCGCTTGCCGCACACGTCGCACGCGCAGCCGGCGCTGTTGGCTGCCGGAGACTCTTCGTCGCCGGCGCTGCTCGTGGACGTCGGCGCGGCCGTCGGTCGCGGCACCACGAGGCTCGTTCTGCCGACCGTGGGCCGCGGCCCGCTCGGGCGCGAACGCATCACCGCCGCGGGCGCTGCGGTCGGGCCCGGCGTGACGCGTTCACCGCGCTCCACGCCGCCCGCGAGCGAGCGCTGCTGGCAGATCTGCGAGCAGAAATACACGAAGCCGCTCGCGTCCTCGCGGACCTGGTAGCGGAAGCGAACCTCGAACGTCCGTTCGCAGACCGAGCAGCTCGAGAGGGGTGTGTCGACCACGTGCTCTCCTTGGACGAGACTCTTGCGCGT
>JBILLJ010000201.1:0-12912 GCA_044376125.1 Sandaracinaceae bacterium | reverse complement strand
CGCTCGTGTTCTCCATGCCGCCGAAGATGAAGTCGTGGACGACGACCTGCGCGTACTTGGCCCACGGGTACTTCGTGCCGAGGCGGCTCTCGAAGAGTGCGATCATCTGGGGCGTACGCCCGAGCGAGCGGGCGATGTCCCCGGCGCGGCCGACGGGCACGTAGTAGTCGACGGGGAGCGTTCCGTGCGTGTCGTGGGCCTCGTCGAAGCGACCGCACGCCAGCGTGATGAGGTACGGCGCGTGCGGATCCGACTGGCGCCACCGGAAGGTCTCGCGGGCCGCGTCGGCCCGGCGATCCACCAGCACGCCGTTCGAGAGCGCGAACCAGCCCTTGGGCACGTTCGCCACGATCTCCGTCGTCATGCGCTCGCCCGGATGATCCGCCAGCGGCAACCAGCAGCGATTGTCCTCGTCTTGTCCCTGCGACCAGACCTCGGTGGGTGCCAGCGCGGGATCGGGCGTGGTGAGCGGCGGGGTGGCGGTGACGAAGTAGAGGCCGCGGCGCGGCGTCGCGCGGTAGCGCACCCGGATCGCGAGATCCGCCGCGGCGGAGTGGCCGTTGCTGCCCACCTCGACGGCGAGGACGCGCCCGTCGTACCGATGACGCGCGACGTGATCTCCGCGCTGCGGGTGACACAGCATCACCTCGTGGATGTCGAAGTCGACCGCGTCGAGCAGCAGCTCTCGCGCCTCGGGATCGATCCGCCGCGCGAGCAGCATCGCCTCGCCGTCGACGGCGCGCGCGGCGAGGTCGAGCGTGATCTCGGCGTGGAGGTGCTCGATCGCGAACGGCCGCGCGCGCGACCAGCGAGGCGCGTCACCGGGAAGGTGGAAGCCCCGGGCGCCGTCGGAGGCGCGCGCCTCACGACCGCTCTCGGCCTCGGAGGCCTCGTGGTGGTGGCTCGAGAGGTGATCGGCTTCGGAGTCGAGGTGCCGGAACAGCGACAGGTGGCGACAGCAGTGGTGCGACATCGGAGGCTCTTCCCGATCCGCGGATCGCGCGGCGGGGGCGGCAGTTAAGCACGCTCGCGCGGCGCCCGGACAGCCGGAACGGGTTGCTGCGCCCGACAGACCGAGGTCGCGGTACGCTCGTCCGAAGGCCGATGCGACGTGAAGCCCTCGGGCTCGTGTGGGTGTGCGCGCTCCTGACCGGGATCGTCGCGGGGCTCGCACACGCGCAGAACGCTCCGCCTCCGAGGCGCGACCCGTGTCGCGACGTGCACTGCGGCCACGGCCGCTGCGTGTCGGAGATGGAGGACGCCTTCTGCTTCTGCGAGGAGGGCTACGCCGCCAGCGGCCTCGCGTGTCGCGCCGTCCAGCCCGCGCGGGCCCTCGTGTCGCAGCCCTCCTCCATCGGCCTCTCGATCGTGCAGGTCGCGATCGCGGAGGACGGTCGCGATCTCGCGCACGTCGGCGAGGGCCGCTCGCTGCCGCCTGGACCGCTCGCGCGCTACGTGCGCGCGGGCGGGCTGTGGTGCAGCGACTTCGTCTCGTGGGTGTACCGCGCGGCGGGCGTTCCGTTCACCGGCGGGTACGAGGGCGGCTGGATGCTGCCGAACAACGAGGCGATCCGCGGGTGGTTCGAGCGACGCGGCACCTGGGTCGGCCGGACCGAGCGGGGCTACGGCAGCTTCCAGCCGCGACCGGGCGACTACGTCCGGATCTCCACGCCGACGTGGAACCACAGCGCCATCGTCCGGTACGCGGAGGGCTCCACGCTGTACGCGGTGGAAGGGAACGCGGGGGGCCACGTGCGGCTGACGCGCTACACGCGCTGGAGAGAGGACGTCCGCCTCGAGGGATTCGGCCTCGTCAGCCTCGCCGTGCCGCGGGTCGAGGCGCTGCGCCGCGCGCCCCCCTGACGGTGAGGCCCCGCGGCGCTGCTTCCTATTGCGCTCGCGAGGGGGGAGGGGCGAGCATGGAGGTCGCCCATGGCCAAGACGCCGCGCGACGGAGCCGTCCGCCTCGCCGAGGGAGCCGAGCCCCTCCAGGGCACCACCTCGACCTCGGGGACCTCCACGAGCGCAGCCGCCTCGGGCACCACCTCGGGTGAGCACGCGAAGCTCGATCCCGTGCGCTGTCCGCACTGCGGAGAGCCGCATCCGCCGACCTACTCGCACTGTCCTCGCACGGGAAAGCCGCTGCAGACCGGCCCTGCGCTCGTGGGCCGTGTCATCGCCGGGCGCTACAGAGTCACAGGAATACTCGGTGAAGGCGGTATGGGAGCCGTCTACATCGCGGAGCACCTGCTGCTCGGACGCAAGGTCGCGATCAAGCGCCTGCATCCCGAGCTCACGGGGGACGAGAAGGCCGTCGCGCGCTTCCAGCGCGAGGCACGCGCCGCCGCCGCGACGGGCCACGAGCACATCGTGGAGGTGCTCGACCTCGGCTACGCCGAAGACGGCGCCCCCTACCTCGTCATGGAGTACCTGCGCGGCTCGGCGCTCGCGCAGGTGCTCAAGCAGGAGGGCCGGCTGCCGCTGCCGCGCACGGCCAACATCATCGGCCAGGTGCTCGCTGCGCTCTCGGCGGTGCACCAGCGCGAGATCGTCCACCGCGATCTCAAGCCGGACAACGTCTTCCTCACGCGTCGTGGCGGTGTGCCCGATTACGTGAAGGTCCTCGACTTCGGCATCTCGAAGATGAAGCAGGACGAGGGCGAGCCGACGAACCTCACGCGCACCGGCGTGACGATGGGCACGCCGTACTACATGAGCCCCGAGCAAGCGCGAGGCATCCGCAAGCTCGACCACCGCGTCGACCTCTACGCCGTCGCGGTGATCATGTACGAGTGCCTCACGGGCCGGTTGCCGCTGATGGGCGACAACTACCACGCGCTCCTGCAGCAGATCCTGCGCGTCGAGCCCATCCCGCCTTCAGCCGTGGTGCCCGCGCTGCCCGCTGCGCTGGACGCGGCGATCCTCAAGGGCCTCGCCAAAGATCCCGCGCAACGCTACGCGACCGCAGCCGAGATGATCGACGCGCTCGCGCCGTTCGGCGTGCGTGTGGGGGACGTGACCGCGATGATCGCGACGCAGCCGATCAGCGCAGCGCGCCTCGAGCCGGTGCTCGAGGCGTCTCGCGTCGATGCGCGCGCGCCGACGGAGGCCGTGAGCGGCGGCGCCTCGACCGGTGAGGCGTCCCGTGCCCAGCCCGATGCTCCTGGCTGGCCACGAGAGGGCGCTCGCGTATCGGGTGAAGCTTCTCGCGTGTCGTCCGAAGCGTCTCGCGTGTCGGGTGAAGCGTCTCGCGTGTCGTCCGAAGCGTCTCGCGTGTCGGGTGAAGCTTCTCGCGTGTCGTCCGAAGCGTCTCGCCCGGACCTGGCTGCCGTGACGGCCCCACCGCCGCTTCCCGGACCGGCTGGTGGTGGCCGCGACGCGACGCGACGCTCCGAGACCATGCGCTCGCGCCCGAGCACCGCGACGCCGGCGCTCGCCTCGTCCCCGGCGCTGCTGCCGACGCAGCACGCGACACCCACGTCGACCGACGTGCGCGCGACGCGCTCGACGGCGCGCCAGAGCCCACCGTCGCCCAAGCCGTCGACGGCGACGGGCCCACGCTACTTCTTCGCGGCATCCGACGACTGGGTGCACGAGCGTGCGGGCCGCACCAGCGCCGCCCTCACGAGCGCGCCCCAGAGCGGCGCCTCGTCCTTGCAGTCCGGCTCGCTGCAGTCCGGCTCGCTGCAGTCCGGCTCGCCGCAGTCCGGGTCACTGCAGTCGGGCTCACTGCAGTCGGGCTCGCTGCATTCGGGGTCGGGCTCGACACCCACCCCAGCCTCGATCCCGCCGGCCCCGGCGAGCTCGGGTGTCCACGCGACCTCGATGACCGCCCCGACGCAGCCCTCTTCGCTCGCGCGGGCCGTCGCGTCCGCCGAGCGGAGCTCGACGGAGCTCGCGCGCGAGGCCGCGCGTGCGCCGCGGGACGACGCAGGTGCCGGGCGAGACGCCTCGGTGAAGGGAGCGCTCGTGGTGGCGCTGCTCGATCACCTCGAGCTCGAGCTCGGCGGCTCGGGCCTCGCGCATGCGCTCGGCACCGTGGACCTCGCGCTGCGCCGCAAGCTCGAAGGCGTGATCCTCCCCATGGCCTGGCTGCCACTGGGCCTCTTCGACGGGCTCCTCGCCGCGGCCGACCGCGATCACGGCGAGGCGACGCGTGCGGCCGCCGCAGGACGCGCCGCCGCGGAGCGCGAGCTCTCCACCACGCACCGCCTCTTCCTCCAGACCGCAACGCCGGCCAGCGTCCTCGATCGACTCCCGCACTTGCACCGCGTGTACTTCTCACGAGGTGAGGCGCGCGTGAGCGCGGTGACCAACCCCGCGACGAGCCACGGCACGCGCATCGAGGTCGATGGCCTGGGGGCCGAGTCGCCGTCGCTCGTGGCGTGGTTGTCGGGGTTCTGGCAGCGCATGCTCGAGCTCGCCGGAGCGCGCGACGTGAAGGTCGTGGCCATGAGCTCGCGAGGGCGCGGCGACGACAAGAGCAGCGTCACGATCCGCTGGCGCTGAGGCGGTCCGCGGACCCGCGCTGGCGCTCGCTCCCTCCGGGTCCAGCCCGGGCGGGCTCGGGGCTCGCAGCGTCGCTCGGCGTTCGTGCGACAATGGCGGGCCATGACCGCCTCGCTTCGCGCGATCGCTCGCGCCCTCTCCTCTCGTTCGCTCGCGGCCTCGCCTCGCGCCACGTCGCGCTCCCTCGCCCTCTGCCTCGCGTCACTCGCGCTCGCGAGCCTCCTCGGCTGCCCCGGCACCGAGCGTCCGATGCTCGGCGCGATCGAGCGCACGACCGGCACGGTGTCGAGCACGCTGCGCATCACGATCCCGGTGACGAACCCGAGCGGTACGGCGATCCGCTATCGCTTCGAGCCCTCGCGGCCCATCCCCGCGATCGAGTCGGTCGCGTCGATCAGCGGCTCGCCCTCGGGCGGAGAGCTGCGCTGGACGCCGCTCGCGAGCCACGTGGGCACGCACGAGATCGACATCGTGATCGAGTCGCCCTCGGGGGACGAGTACGACCGCACGACGGCGCTCGTCGAGATCCTCCCCTCGAGCGACGCCGCGCCCGTGTTCCTCGAGCCCGGCGCCGGGGGCACGTTCGATCTCGCGCGCGATCCGTGCGTGCGGTTCCGCGTCGAGATCCGCGACGACGACAGCCCCGGCGTGGAGATCCGTGCGCGCGGCGAGCTGCCGACGGGCGCGGCGCTCACGCCCGATGGAGGAAAGAGCGCGGACTTCGAGTGGTGTCCCCAGCCGGACCAGATCTCGGCTGCCGAGCGCTGGACGATCGGGCTCGAAGCCGACGATGGTGATCACGCCGCCGTGCCGCACGACTACGTCGTCGTCCTGCGCAGCGGTGGTGGCACGGGCTGCGACGGCGCGGCGCCCGTCGTGACGATCGTCTCCCCCGGCGGCGGCGAGCGCGTGACGAGCGGCACGGGCTACGACGTGGTCGTCACCGCGACCGACGACGTCGGCCTGCGCGAGCCGCCGATCCTCTACTGGTCGACCGAAGCGCCGAGCGATCCCACGCGCCTCGACGTGACGCTCTTCGAGCAGGCCCTGTTCGAGAGCGAAGGGGGCGATGGATTCCGCGCCCGCGTGCCTTCGCTCGGCCTGCCGACCGGCGAGTCGCGCGAGGTGTTCTTCGTCGTGTCGGCCACCGACAACGACGACGCGAGCGGCACGGCATGCGATCACCGCACCGACACGCTGCTCTCGTCGTTCTTCGCCGTGGGCGGCGAAGGCGGCGCGCTCGCGACGTGCGCGCGCTGCACGGCCTCGGTGGAGTGCGCCTCCGGCATCTGTGCCCCCTCGGCGGGCGGCGCGCGCTGTCTCGAGGCGTGCGCGGGCGGTGCGTGTGGCGGCGGCCTCGCGTGCGCGAGCGTCACGACGAGCGAAGGTGGCTCGACCGAGGCGTGCACCGGCGCGGGCGGCAGCGTGTCGGCGGCCTGCACCGCCGTGTGTGTCAACGACGGCGCGGAGCCCAACGACACCGTGGGCGCCGCGACGACACTCTCGGGCGCGACGTCCGGTCAGATCTGCAGCGGTGATCGCGACGTGTTCCGCATCTCGGGCGCCAGCGCGATGTCGGAGGTCGTCGTCGTGCTCGACGGCTTCACCTCGTCCGAAGGCGACCTCGATCTCCGCGTGCTCGACGGCATGGGCCGCATCCTGGGCTCGAGCGCGGGCGTGATGGACTCCGAGACGGTTCGCTACTGCGCGGGCACGAGCGGCACGCTGTACGCAGAGGTGTTCGGCTACTCGGGCGCACAGAACGCCTACGACCTCGACGTGACGATCAACCCGGGCGGCTGCTGCGTGAACGACACGCAGGAGCCCGACGACTCGGTCGGCGCCGCGCGCCTCGTCACGAGCACCGACTTCGAAGGGACGCTCTGCTACGACGACGACGACTTCCGCGCCTTCGACGTCGCCTCGACGAGCCGCGTCGTGATCACCGTGGTCGCCGATGGACTCGCCGTCGTGGACTTCGAGCTCTACGACGCGAGCGGCACCCGCCTGGCGACCTCGACCGACGTGGGTGGCACGCTGACGATCGACCGCACCCTCGCGCCGGGTCGGTACGCGGTGCGCGTGTTCGGCTACATGAACGAGGGCGACGCGTACCTCGGCACGATCGAGCTCTCGGCGGCCGGCCCGAGCTGCACCGCGACGCGCGACTGTGCGGCGGGCCAGGTCTGCGCGTCGAGCGCGTGCGTGCCAGACGACTGCACCGCGGGCGCCGGCGCGAGCTGCCCCGCGATGCACCTCTGTCCGGATCCGGGCCCCGCGAGCGGCGCGAGCGACTGCGCGGCGAGCTGCGTGGTGAACGCGGACTGTCGCGCTGGCGAGGCGTGCAAGTGGTTCGCGGAGGGCCGCGGCTGCGCGCGCACCGGCGCGGGCGCGCTGGGTGCCACCTGCTCGAGCTTCCGCGACTGCGGTGTGCAGCGCACCTGCGTCGACTGGCCCGGCGGCTTCTGCACACGCGCGGGCTGCACGCGGAACTCGGACTGCGAGAGCGGAACCTACTGCGCCGACGTCGGTGGCGTGCGCGCCTGTGCGCTCGACTGCTCGACCGACATGGGTCGCTGCCGAAGCGGCTACACGTGTCGCTCGATCACCGACGTGAGCGGCTCCTCTCGCTTCGTGTGTGCGCCGTGATCGCCCGCGGCGACCTGCGCTTCACGCTCGCGCTCCTCGCGATCGCGATGACCGCCCTCGCGGGCTGTCCCGGCGGTGAGGGGCCGAGCGATGCGGCCCTTCCGCCACCGCGCATCCTCGCGATCGAGGTGCCCTCCCCTGCCCTGCCGGGGAGCTTCCTCCGGGTGACGGGCGTCGATCTCGATCGGCTCGGCAGCGACCCGACCCTCTCGGCGCTCGAGGGCGCCTCGCCGATCTTCACGCTCTCGGAGGCGCCGAGCGGTGACGACGACGCGCTCGTGTTCCGACTCTCGCGCACGGCCGTCGACGCGCTCGGCGAGGGCTCGCACACGGTCGACGTCGTGGTCGAAGGGCGTGGCCTCACGAGCGAGCGCTACACGCTCGCGCTCGACATCGCGCTCGATCTGCCGCTCGTGCTCGGCGAGGGCCTCTCGGGCACGGTGCACCGCAACGACGTCGTGGTGCTCGACGGAGACGGCTTCGTCGGCGGCGAGGAGGGCGACGTCGTCCTCCACGTGGAAGCGAGCTTCGTGCGCGAAGGCGGGAGCTCGAGCACGATCGACGCGCGCCTGCCGGTCTCGCTCGTGGAGAGCACCGATCGCTCGAGGGGCGTGGTCGTGCTCACCACCGACCTCGGCGGTGTGTTCGCCGGCGAGCTCACCGGCACCGCGCGTCTCGAGCGCACCCTCGCGGGAGGCGCGACCGCGAGCACCGAACCGCAGTCCGTCTCCCTCACCTTCCTCGGCCCCGAGCTCTTCTCGTTCGACGGTGCGATGGCCTCGGTCGGTCGCCTCGTCACCGTGCGCGGCGCCGGCTTCCTCGGCGGCGCCGATCGCCCGACCGAGACGACGCTGCTCCGCATCTCGGGCCGCTTCACGCCGAGCGGCGGCTCACCTGCACCGCTCGACGGAGAGCTCGTGCCGCGCTTCGTCAGCGGCGCGGAGGTTCGCATCGTCATCGAGACCGAGCTGCGCGACGGTGTGGTGATCGCGCAGCTCTTCGGCGCGCAGCGCGGCACCTTCGAGGGCACCGCGACGCCCATCACGATCGCGGGGCGCGACGAGGTGGCCGGCGCGGCGGTGCCCCTCAGGCTCGTGCTCGGCCCGCCCGTGCAGGTCGTGCATCTCCGCTTCCTGCCCGGCTACTACGACAGCCTCGCGCGCTTCGGTCTGGCCTCCGCGGAGCCGGAGATCGCCGAGGGCATCGTGCGCCGCATGGAGGAGATCTACGAAGGCGTGAACGTCGACGTGCGCCTCGACGATCCGGACGACTTCGACGACACGGCCACGACGGTGATCGAGATCGGCGGGCCCGATCCGAACGGCAACGGCCTCTTCGGCTACGACAACTCGCCCGGCAAGGACGTCGGCAACGTCCGCATGTTCGACGCGATCGGCGGCACCAACGCGCAGACGCAGGCCGATGGCTTCCCCGGCTTCGGCGGCGTGTTCGTGGAGTCGATGCTGTGGTGGTCGTCGCACCCGGATCTGCCCGGCGATCGCCCGCCGAGCTCGCCCGACCCCGAGCCGCTCTTCGACGAGATCTTCGATCCCGTGCGCACACGCCCCGCCTCGCGCGCGGAGATCGAGGGTGACGCGAGCGCCGCGCGCCTGGCCGACATCGAGCGCGCGATCGCGGCGCTCTCGTCGATCATCGGCGAGACGACGGCCCACGAGCTCGGCCACTCGCTCGGCATGGCGCAGCCGTACGGCCCGACCACTGCGTTCCACCGCGACGACGACGGCGACGGCTGCGTGATGGACCGTGGCGGCGACCGCCCGCTGAACGAGCGCTCCGCCCAGCCCGGCGCAGCCCGCTCGGTCTTCTGCGACGACGAGCCGATGTACCTCCAGGAGATCCTCGGGCCCTGATCCGCCACAGCCGCGTCGCGATCACTCTCGGTAGCGATCGCGCCCGCGGCCCTCGAGGTACTCCTTGATCGTCGTGGGGACGCGGAGCAGCCACGGCTCGACGAGGCCGCGCACCATCGGCTCGATCGCCCCCATGCCGAGCACCGCGCGCACGCCCCACGTCACGAGCGTGCGGGCGCGCCGGTAGGGTTGGATCTCGACGAAGCCGCGCGCGTCCTCGACGTCGTGCGGGCGATCGCGATCCATCTCGAACTCCACGCGCCGCGTGACGCCGTCGTGCCGCAGACGCAGCGAGTACTGGGCCGAGATGCCCATCTGCGACTGGCGCACGTAGAGGATGCGCGCACCGCCCTCGAGCCCGTCGTCGCGCGTGCGGTCGGTGCCGGGCAGCATGTAGGCGTACGCTTCGAGGTCGAGCAGGGCGCGCCACACCTCGTCGGGAGGCCTGTCGACGACCTGGAACGACACACCTCCGAGCCAGGGATCGCGCTGCGTCGGTGGATGCGGCCGAGAGACGAGCTGCCCTGCCGAGAGGCGCGCGCGCTCGTCCACATCGAAGCCTCCGTGTCTGTCCTGTGCCCCCGCGCCCTCGAGGGCCGCGAGCGAGATCAGCGTCGCCGCCAGGGTCGCGAGCGCGGCACCCACACGTGCATGCATCGCGCGCTCGGACGTGGCGGCCCCCTCGCTCATTCGCCCGCGCCGTTCCGACGCAGCCCCTTCAGCACCCGCGCACGCTCGGGGCGCTTGAGCGGGCCCTCGTAGAGCGTGGCGAGCGCTGCGCGGGCGGTCTCGAACGTCGCGTCGTCGGCGGCCCGATCGAGCGAGACCCAGAGCGCGCGCTCGAGGCCCACGTGCCGCTTGGCAGCCCGCATCGTCGTGATCACGAAGCCGACGACGTCGGGATCACCCGGCGCGAGCGCGTGGGCGTGGTGGGCATAACGCGCGGCCAGACGCGGACGATGCAGCGCATCGCGCGCCTCCTTGCCCGCGTCGACGAACGCTCGCGCGCGCTCCTCCGCAGGCTTGCTCGTGTCGCTGCCGCGCGCGACCGCAGCGCTCAGGCGAGCACGCGCCTGTGGCGCGCCGGGCGGACGGCGCAGGACGGGCAAGAGGCCCTGCACGATCACGAGCGCCACGAGGAGGATCGCGAGCGCTGCGAGGAGCGGCATCATCCACGGCGGAAGTGACTCGAGCCCGGGCATCGCGGACGATCGTAGCAGCGTCGATCGCCCGGCGGGCCTTTGTCGCGGTGCGCTCTCGGACGAGAGCCTCCCCCCCGCCGATTCGAGCACGTGCTCTCAGCGCGCCGGGCTCTTCTTCTTCGCCGCGCGGGCTCGCGATGGCTTCGCGCGCTCGGCGCTGCGCGAGGCGCGCTTGTCGCGGGTCGCTTCTTCGGCCGCCGCCTCGGCAGCGCGCACCGTGCGGCTCGCGGCCCAGCTGCAGATCGGGCAGGCCGCGTGGTCGTGCCGCAGCGCCGGGCAGTGCGCGCGACCGAAGTAGATGATCTGCAGGTGGAGGCGGTTCCAGATCGCGCGATCGAAGGTGCGCTTGAGGTCGCGCTCGGTCTGCTCGACGCTCGATCCATCCGAGAGGCCCCAGCGCCACGCGAGGCGGTGGATGTGCGTGTCGACGGGGAACGCGGGCACACCGAAGGCCTGCGCCATCACGACCGACGCGGTCTTGTGGCCGACGCCCGGCAGCGCCTCGAGCGCCTCGAAGGTCTGCGGCACCTCGCCTCCATGCTTCTCGACCAGCAGCTTCGAGAGCCCGACGAGCGCCTTGGCCTTCTGCGGCGCCAGACCGATCTCGCGGATGAGCCGGCGCACCTCGTCGACCTCGAGCGCAGCCATCGACGCGGCGTCGGGCGCACGGCGGAAGAGCGCGGGCGTGACCTCGTTCACTTTCTTGTCGGTCGTCTGCGCGGAGAGCACGACCGCGACGAGCAGCGTGAAGGGATCCGCGTGATCGAGCGGGATGGGCGTCTCGGGGTGGAGCTCGTCGAGGATCGCGACGATCCGCGCCGCCTTCTCTGCACGCTTCATCCGCGCCTCTGTACCCGATGAGGCGCGAGGCGCGAGGCCGTCGGCCCCCGAAGCCGCCATCCGCAGGGCGGGTTTGCTCGCGTCGAGGCCCTCGGATAGACGATGCCTCTTTCTCTCGGGAGATCCCTCATGCGCCGTGCTCCGGCCCTCGTGACCACGTTCACCTTCGCCGCGCTCGCCACTGCAGGCTGCGGTGACACCCCCGCCCAGGTCGACGCTGGCCCGTCGGCTGCGGACGCCAGCGATCCCACGACCGACGCGTTCCGCACACCGGACGCCGCCGAGCCGGTGGACGCGTTCCGTGGCCCGGACGCGCCCGCGCCGCGCTGCGAAGGCGCGGGCTGCGAGATCGTCGAGATCGCGCTCGCGTTCGAGACCACATGCGCACGCCGCGGCAACGGCGAGGTGTGGTGCTGGGGCCGCGGACAGTCGGGCGAGCTCGGAGACGGCGGCTCGCGGCACCTGCCTGGGTGCCCGCGCGTGGGCGGCAGCGAGCGCACGGACTGCTCCGACACCGCCGTGCAGGTGGCGCTCCCCGAGCCCGCGACGCAGCTCTACGCGCAGGGCGGCTTCGACTTCTGCGCCGAGACGGCGGACCGCGACTTCTACTGCTGGGGATCGCGCGGCTACATGATCACGGGCGCGATGGAAGGCGATCGCCTCCGCCCCGAGCTCGCGCCGACCTACCAGGGCGCGCGCAGCTTCGCGAACGCCTACATCTCCACGTGCTGGCTCGACGCGAGCGGCACGCCGTCGTGCATCGGTGACAACAGCGTCGGTCAGCTCGCGACCGGCGACTTCATGTTCCGCCTCGATTCGGTCCAGCCGCTGCTCGAGACGGCCGAAGGCACCGCGCCGCTCGCGGGCCTGGTCGAGATCGCGACCTCCACGACCTTCGGCGGCACGGTGTGCGCGCGCTCGGCGGACCAGCTCTACTGCTGGGGTCAGAACGATCAGGGGCAGATGGGCGACAACACGCCGCACACGACCTGCGTCTCGGGCATCGACGAGTTCGACTGCAGCCCGCACGCGGTCGCGATCGACTTCGCGGACGCCGCGCGCATCACGCGCCTCTCGATGGGCTCGCAGCACACCTGCGCGCTCCTCGACGATGGCGCGGTGTGGTGCTGGGGGCAGAACCGCAACGGCGAGCTCGCGCTCGGCACCGACACGACGCAGGACACCACGCAGCGACTCGTGCCGACCGAGATCCCGAACCTCACCAGCATCGCGGAGATCGACCTCGGTGCGCGCCACTCCTGCGCCCGCCGCGACGACGGCACGGTCTGGTGCTGGGGCTCGAACGATCTCGGCCAGCTGGGCGACGGCATGACCGATCACCCGGAGCCGCAGTGCATGAACGGCACCTCGCTGATCGACTGCTCCTCGGTGCCCGTGCAGGTCGTGGGGATCTCCGACGCGGTCGCGCTCGACGTCGGCCGCCAGCACAGCTGCGTGATCCGCATGGGCGGCACGGTCTGGTGCTGGGGCAACAACGACAACCACGAGGTCGGCACCGGCACGCGGCAGGCGATCTTCGCGCCGCAGCAGATGACGTCGCTCTGACCGATCGGGTGAGGAACCCGGCGATGAACCCGGTGTCGAGGTCGTCATGAAGGCTCGCTCCTCCGTCCCGGCCACGCTCCTCCTCGCTGGGCTCTCTGGCGTCGGCCTCCTGGCCGCGCCCGGCTGTGGCGGCGAGGAGCAGGCGGAGGCCGCGCCCGCGCCGCCGCCGCCCCCGCCACGGCCGGCGCCGGTCGATGCGCTCGAGGCCGCGATGCGCGCGCGCGAAGAGACCGACGCGTTCGCGCTCACCCCGTACGAGACGCCGTTCCGCGCGA
>JBILLJ010000200.1:0-12987 GCA_044376125.1 Sandaracinaceae bacterium | reverse complement strand
CCGTGAGCTCGAGCCAGACGCTCAGCGGTGCAGGCACCGAGGCACCCAGCGTCGCAGGCACCAAGGCTCCCAGCGTCGCAGGCACCGAGGCACCCAGCGTCGCAGGCACCGAGTCGCCGAGCCTCGACGGCACGAAGTCGAGCGTCGAGGCCTCTCGCGACTCGACCGCTTCCACCCCGCTCACACCAGCGCCCAAGCGCACGCTGATCGCTGCGAAGCGGCCCGTCGTACGCACCCCGACCCCGTCCGACAGCACCACGAAGCCCTCCGACAGCACCGCGAAGCCCTCCGACAGCACCGCGAAGCCCTCCGACAGCACCGCGAAGCCCTCCGACAGCACCGCGAAGCCCTCCGACAGCACCGCGAAGCCCTCCGACAGCACCGCGAAGCCCTCCGAGGCCGTCGTCACGGCGAACGAGACGGACACGAGCGCGAAGCCCCCGGAGCCGGCGACGCGTGTCAGCGCACGCGCACCCAGGTCCGACGCGAGCGCCCGACCGAGCGCTCCGCCGCCGGCGCCGTCGTCCTCGGGCGACGTGCTCACGCCCGAGCTCGTGGCCACACGCGCTCGACCGAGCGCGCGCAAGCCCTCGCGACCGCCGGTGATCGTCGACGCGGAGATCATCGAGCCGCCGTCCGTGATCGTCGCGAGCGATCCGAGCCCCATCCTCGACTCGAGCCCCGCCATCGACACGGGCCCCGCCCTCGACACGGGCCCCGCCCTCGACATGGGCCCCGCCTTCGACGCGCCGCGCGTGATCGACGCGAGCCCCGCGGTCGACGTGCCCGCCGCCATCACGCCCGCCGACCCCGCGCCGTTCGTCGAGAGCGCGCCGAGCGCCTCGGAGGATGCGCCGATCTGGACGGTCGAGGCGGCACCCCCTGCACCGGGCCTGGAGGGCAGCGCGGGTGACGACGGCGTCGACCTCCACGGTGTCGACCTCCTCGGTCGCGACGACGACGAGGACGCCGCAGGCGAGGACAGCTCGCCGCTGCCGGATCTCTTGGACTTCGGCGCGAGCGACACCGAGCCCCGAGCCCCGCGGCGAGATCGCGAAGCCGAGGTGAGTGAAGAGCACGAGCCTCCGTTCGAGCTCATCACCGCTGCACCCTCCGCAGAGGCCGAGGCCGAGGCCGACGAGGACGACGTCGGCCTGCCCGAGGCGCGGATCGATCGCCTGCTCGATGACGCCGCGCGCGCGGCCGACGATCCCGCCGCTCGCGCGCGCATGGCGGAGGCCTTCTCGGAGATCGCGCGCGAGCTCGGCGGCGACGCGTTGCCGGAGACCGAAGATCCGGGCCTACTCGCGACGGCGAAGGAGCTGCTCAGCCCCGAGTACTACGTGAAGCAGTGGGGCCGCGTCGCGATGCGCAACCGCAGCGAGGAGGTCGACGACTTCGGCCTCGATCGCAGCTACGAGCAGCGCACCCGCCCCGTGCTCGAGGCGCTCTACCGACGCTGGTTCCGCGCGCAGGCCCATGGCCTCTCGCACGTGCCGAGCGAAGGCCGCGCGCTCCTCGTGGGCAACCACGCCGGCGCGCTCCCGTGGGATGGCCTCATGCTCCAGACGGCGATCCGCCTCGAGCACCCTGCACACCGCGAGGTGCGCTGGCTCGCGGAGGACTTCGTCGCGCACTCGCCGTTCCTCGGCGCGATCACGAATCGCCTCGGCGCGGTGCGCGCGTGCCCGGAGAACGCGGAGCGTCTGCTCGCCGACGAGAAGCTCGTCGCGGTGTTTCCCGAAGGTGAGAAGGGCCTCGGCAAGCCGTGGGCGAGCCGCTACGAGATCCAGCGCTTCGGCCGCGGCGGCTTCGTGAAGCTCGCGCTCCGCACGCGCACGCCGATCATCCCGGTCGCGATCGTCGGTTCCGAAGAGACGCACCCCACGCTCTTCCGCACCGATCGCCTCGCGCGCCTCTTCGGCGTCCCGTTCCTCCCGATCACGCCGACCTTCCCCTTCCTCGGCCCGCTCGGCCTCGTGCCGCTGCCGAGCCGCTGGGTGCTCCGCTTCGGCAAGCCCATCGACCTGAGCGACGAGCCCGAGCGCACGCAGCACGACCCCGTGCGCGTGCAGCACCTCACCGAGGAGGTGCGCAGCGCCGTGCAGGCCCTCGTCAAGCGCGCCCTCGAAGACCGACCTTCCGCGTTCTGACGACGCGGCGTGCCGAGCTGACCGCGACCCCCCACAGGCGATCGAAGGGCTGTCGAGTGGTATCGCACGGTGCACGGGGCGCTCACTCGCCACGCGGACACGGACGATGCGCTCGATGCGTCGCTCGACAGGCAGGCGAGCCCGAGCGCGATGCATCGCGGTCTCACGAAGGCGTTTCGCCCGCGGCTCGCTTGGCGCGCTCCACCTCGGTCTTGAGCCAAGCGCGACCTTGGCTTGGAAGCCCAAAGCGCGTGGGCACGAGGTAACACGCGGCATCGTCGGGCAGCGGGGCGCGCTCGTCGGGGTCGGGTGTCACACGGCCTCGCACGGCGACGAACTCACCGCGCACGACGCGGCCCTCGGCCACCCACACCTTGAGCTCTGGGCCCTTGCTGCCGTCCTTCTCGCCTCGGTCGACCATGCCCCACGCCTCCGCCTCCAGCGGTCCGCGTAGGCCGTCGTTGCGGTCGAAGTAGGTGAGCAGCGCATGCAGGTCTTGAACCGGGAGCGTCGCGCGCTTGCCCTTCTTGCGAAGCAAGGTGACTTCGAGTGTGCGGATCACCATCCAGTCCGCCACCTCGCGACCCCTGAGCCGCGCGGCGCCTTCCGCGAGCGAGAACGAACGCTGGCCGATGCGCACCGCGTCCGCGCTCACCTCCACCTCTGCCACCGCGCGCGAGGAGAGCGCCGTCGAAGCGAGCCACCCGGCCCCCATCCCCACCAGCGGCGCGACGATGATGGCGATACCAGGGGACGCGTGCAGGCGGGTCGCGAGCAGCCACGTGGCTGCGGCGGTCGCGCCGCCGATCGCGAGGGGCAAGAGCAACAGCGCGTTCGAGCGCATCGTGGTGCGGATTCGGTCGGCCATGCGATCGGGCGTAGCAGGGGGCGTCTGGCGGATCAGCCGAGGAGCTCGCGGGAGACGAGGCGGTGGAACCAGTGAGGGCCGGTCTCGCCTTCGGGGGAGAAGCGGCCGCGTGGGGTCACGCCGGAGCGGAGGCCGCGCTGGACTTGGGCCATCGCGTCGACGTCCTCCGCGTCGACCTGTGCGCTGAGCCAGTCGCGCTCGCGGCGCGCGTACTTCTGCTCGTCGCGCACGCGGTGGTACCAGCAGAAGCGCGTCGACTCGGGCTTGCCGGGGATCGGCAGGTAGAGGTTCACCGAGAGGCCCCACGGATAGAAGTTCAGCGTGAGGTTCGGGAACACGAACCACCACAGGGCAAAGACGCGACGGCCCGACGCGTCGCGGAATCGATCGGGCAGCTCGTCGGGATCGAAGCCCGCTGCCGCGTCACGCGCATAGGCCCACTGGAGCGCGCTCGAGCGGTAGAGCTCGGTGCGGTACGAGCTCATGTCGATCGCATCGGCGAGCCCGCCCGGCGCGCGGTGGATGAAGGTGACGTGGAAGCTGTCCATGTAGTTCCACGCGTGCTGCTTCCAGTTGCCCGCGACGTCGCGCACTTCGTGATCGAGCGGCGCGGGGCGCAGCGCGTCGAGCGGCATGCGCGCGAGGCTCGCGTCGATCTCCGCGAAGGCCTCGGCGAGCGGCACGTGCGGCACACCGAGCGAGGCGAAGAGCAGGCCACGCCACTCGCTCACGGCGTGGCCCTTCAGGTGATCACACGCGCGCGGGAACGATGGCAGATCCTTGAAGCCCGGCTGCGCGAGGAAGCGACCGGCGCAGTCGAACTTCCGGCCGTGCTGGCCGCACACGATCGTGTTGCCGCGCGAGGGCCCATGCACGAGCGGGTACCACGCGTGCGTGCACGCGTTGGGGAAGAGGCGCAGCGTGTCGTCGTCCCAGCCGCGCTGGAGAAAGAGCGCGCGATCGAGGAACGAGAGCGGCGTGCGGCTGCCGCGGGCGGCGACCTGCTCGGCGAGCGTGCGCCCGTCGTCGCGCCGCTCCGCGGTCGTGCGCTCCGGCAGCATGAGCCAGTGCCTCGTGAAGACCGTCTCTCGCTCTCTCTCGGCCACGGCCTCGTCGCGGAAGGCCCGCGCCGGCAAGGTCTCGGCCACGCGGATGTCGTCCTCGACGTGCAGATCGGCGTCCATGACCGATCGAGGCCTCGGAACGCGGCGCCGCGCAAGAGCCTCAGTGCGCCATGTGCCACGCGATGGCGAGCAGGACGACCGCCACGACGACGAGTCCACCGACCCCGAGCCACGCGAGCCAGGCGCGACCGCCGCTCGCAGGTGCCGCGGCACGCCGCGAGGGTGGGCGTGTCGAGGGCGCGACGCGCGCGGGGGCGGCCGCGGGCGGGGGGCCGGACGCGACCAGGGGCGGAGGCCGCTCGCTCGCGGTCCGAGGCCCATCGGAGCGCAGGCCGACGATCTGCGCGAGCTCCGTCGCGAAGGCCTCGGCGCTCGCGAGCCGCTGCGCGGGGTCGCGGGCCGTCGCGCGCTGGAGCAACGCCTCGAGCTCGGGCGCTGCGTCCGGCAGCACGCTGCGGAGCGGGATCGTGCGGCCCGTGAGGATGCAGCCGACGAGCTGGTTGAAGTCGTCGGCCGGGTAGATCGAGCGGCCCGTCAGCATCTCGAACGCGAGCACGCCCACCGAGTACACGTCGGTGCGCGCGTCGACGATCTTGGCGTCCGCGAGGATCTCGGGGGCCATGAAGCGAGGCGTGCCGATCATCGCGCCGGTGGCCGTGATGCGCTGCTGCTTGGTGCGGTGTCGCGCGAAGCCGAAGTCGAGGATCTTGCACGCCGGCCTGCCGCGCTCGGGCAGGAACACGTTGTCGGGCTTGAGGTCGCGGTGGACGAAGCCCGCGCGGTGGGCCGCGGCGAGGGCACCCGAGAGCGTGCCGAGGATCGGCCAGGCCTCGCCGAGCGGCAGAGCACCGACCCGCTTGAGACGCGCGCCGAGCGTCTCGCCATGGAGCAGCTCCATCGCGATCCACCACCGACCGTCGCTCGCGCGGTCGTGGGCGACGATCTTCACGACCGCCGGGTGATCGATGGCGCTGAGCGCGACCACCTCGCGGATGAAGCGCTCCTCCGAGCCTGCGGCTCCCGGCGTCACGTCCGAGCGCGGGCGCGTGCTGCGCGCGCTCTTCTTCCGCGGTGGATGGAGGATCTTGAGCGCGACGCGCTGCCCGCTCTGCATGTCGAGCGCCGTCACGACGCGCCCCATCGCACCTTCGCCGAGCTCGCCCTCCACGCGGAAGCGACCCCCGAACACACCGCCGACGTCGGAGGGACCGAGCGCGACGGTCTCTTCGTCTCCCCACGGATCGTCGTCGTCGTCGTCGGCCTCGGGACCGGGCAACTGCATCACGTCGGTCTTGCCGCCGAACGGGTCGAGCTCATCGCCCTTCACCGCGACGAGAGTACGCGAGCCCGACGACCTCCGACACGGAATCGCGACGCCGAGCGCACCTCGACGCCGCCTCGGTCGCGGTCATCCCATCTTGCGGTACATGCCGACGACGCGGCCGAGGATCTGCGTCTCGCGCCAGTCCGAGCGCGGGATGAGGATCGGCTTGAGCGCGGCGTTGGCGGGCTCGAGGCGGATCTGGCTCGCCTCGGGGAAGTAGTACTTGCAGGTCGCCTCGTCGCCGACCATCGCGATCACGATCGAGCCCTTGGGCGCCTCGATCGTCTTCCTGACGAAGACGTAGTCGCCGTCGTGGATGCCGGCCTCGATCATCGAGTCACCGCGCACCTTGAGGCCGAAGACGTTGTCGCTCGTCACGCTGCCCGCCGCGCGACCGAGCATCACGCGATCGATCCGGACCGTGTCCTCGACCTCCTGGAACGCGGTCGTGAGCGGACCGGCCGCGACGCGACCGAGCACGGGGATCGACAGCATGTCGTCGTTGGCGGCCGGGCCCGAGTCGTCGATCTCCCGCGCGAGCCCGAGGCTCGAGCGCGCGGGCGGCTCCTTGCTCCCGCCCACGACCGAGAGCGTCAGCTGCGTGGGGCGCAGGGTGCGCGACTTCATGTCCTCGCGCGTCAGGTAGCCCTTGCGCTCGAGGGCGCGCAGGTGGTCGTTCACGCCGTTCGTGCTGCGGATGCCGAGCTTGTTGCCGATCTCGCGGAGCGTCGGGGGGTAGCCGCAGTCCTCGATGGAGCGGCAGATGTACTCGAGCACCAAGCGCTGACGCTCGGTGAGCGCGCGGTCGGCCGAGGAGGACTTGTCGGCGGGGGCGGGCATCGGGTCGAGCATCGTTTCCTCTCGGGGCCGCGGAACACCGCGGGAACTGTGGGAATTCGCCGGGAGCGGCCACGGCGTTCAGGCTGCTCACCTGAGCAGGTGCGACAAAGGGTTACGCAACGGACGTGCACCCGTCAAATTCTCCGCATCCTCCTCCTGCCCGTGCCCGTGCCCGCGCCCCCGTCCTCCCCGTGCCCGCGCCCCCGTCCTCCCCGTGCCCGTGCCCGTGCCCGCGCCGAAGTTTTTTCGGCGCGCCGAGATCCGTCCCCGACGCGGCACGTCCGAGGGCCGATGCGTCCTTCGCCCACGCACGTCCTCACGCGCGCCCTCCTCGGCGTCGTCCTCACCTCGCTCGCCCTCTTCGGTGCGCCCGAGAGGGCCTTCGCGATCGGCTTCCTCGTGCCGACCGACGGCTCGCTCGAGCCGATGCGCATCCACCACCACCGCGTGTCGGTGGACGTGCGCGAGCGCATCGCCGAGACGCGCGTCGAGCAGACCTTCCTCAACACGACCGACCGCACGCTCGAGGCGACGTACATCTTCCCGGTCCCCGAGGGGGCGACCGTGAGCGGCTTCGCGATGTGGGTGAACGGCCAACGCCTCGAGGGCGAGCTGCTCGACTCGGCGCAGGCGCGCAGCGTCTACGAGTCGATCGTCGCGCGCATGCGCGACCCAGGCCTCGTCGAGCACATCGGCGGCAACCTCTTCCGTGCGCGCGTGTTCCCGATCGCCCCACACAGCGAGCAGCGCGTGGAGATCCGCTTCTCGCAGACGCTCGAGTACCAGGGCTCGGTCGTCCACTACCGCTACCCGCTCCGCACGAGCGGCCCCTCCACGCAGACGCTCGCCGACTTCACCGTCAGCTTCGACATCGCGTCGCGAACGGCGATCCGCGCGGTGTACTCGCCCACACACAACGTCTCGGTGAGCCGCGAGAACGATCACCACGTGATCGCGAGCTACGAGGGCACCCGCGCCGCGCTCGATCAGGACTTCGACCTCTACTACGCGGTCGACGACGGCGACGTCGGGCTCTCGCTCCTCACGCACCGCCCGCCCGGCGAGGACGGCTACTTCCTCGCGATGATCGCGCCGCGCACGGAGCTCACCGAGCACGAGCTCGCGAGCAAGGAAGTGCTCTTCGTGTTCGACACCTCCGGCTCGATGGCCGGCGACAAGATCGCGCGCGCCCGGGCCGCGCTCGACTACATGCTGCAGCGCCTGGGACCCAACGATCGCTTCCAGGTGATCCGCTTCTCGACCGACGTCGAGGTGCTCTTCGATGGCGGCGCCTCGATGCCCGCGACGCCCGAGAACGTCGCGCGCGCGCGCTACTTCGCGAGCCACTTCGTCGCCGCGGGCGGCACCGCGATCGAGCCCGCGCTCCGCGAGGCCCTGCGCACGAACGGCGCGAGCGCGACCAGCCCGCGCATGGTCGTCTTCCTCACGGACGGCATGCCCACGGTCGGCACGACCGATCCGGGCACCATCGTCCGCAGCATCACCGCGGCCGCGCAGCAGTCGGCCCCCGGCGGCGCACGCCTCTTCGCATTCGGCGTGGGCGACGACGTGAACACCACGTTCCTCGACGCGCTCGCGCGCAGCGCCGCGGGCCACGGCGAGTACTTCCGCGACGGCACGGAGATGGAGCGGCGCCTGTCGCTCTTCTACGACCGCATCGCCTACCCCGCGGTCACGAACGTGCGCCTCACGTTCCCGGGCGCGAGCGCGTACGACATCTATCCGCGCGAGCTCCACGAGCTCTACCGCGGCGAGCAGGTGCTCGTGGTCGGTCGCTACCGCGGCGAGGGCCCCGCGCGCGTGGTGCTCGAGGGCCGCGTCGGCGCCGAGGCCACGAGCCGTAGCTTCGGCTTCGACGTGAGCTTTCCGCCGCACGAGCTGCGCAACGACTTCGTGCCGCGTGTGTGGGCCGTGCGAAAGGTCGGCTCGCTGCTCGAGGAGATCCGCCTGAACGGCGAGCGGCCGGAGCTGCGCGAAGAGGTCACGACGCTCGCGCGTCGCTTCGGCCTCGTCACGCCGTACACGAGCTTCCTCGTCGCGCCCGACGAAGAGATGCGCGTCGCGCAGCCCACGACGACGTCGCCCACGATCACGCTCGATGGTCGCGTGCAGTTCCAGTTCGAGCAGCAGCAGGTCGAGGGCAACCTCCGGAGGCCGCGTGCGGACGTGCCGACCGCACCCTCGCCGAGCGCACCTCCGCGCACCGAGGCCGACCGGTTCGCGGGCTTCGACTCGACGGTCGTCGCGCCTTCGGCCGACCCGGGGATCGCGGGCGGATACGCCACCGGCACCGGCTCGGGCGCCGCCACCTCGAGCAGCACGGCTCCTCCTCGGCCGAGCGCTCCGATGCCGATGGCCCCGAGCGGCGCGACCGGCGAGCGAGGCCGACGCATCTCCCAAGAGCTGCGTGAGATGGAGACAGCCGATCGCGCGGACGAGGCGACCAGCCGAGGCACGCGCTTCGCGCTCGGACGCGCCTTCCAGTACCAGGACGGCGGCTACGTCGACCCGAACTTCCGCAGCTCGATGCGCGTGATCCACATCCGCGCGCTCTCGCGTGCCTACTTCGCGATCCTCGCGCGCCGCCCGGAGCTGCGTCAGGCCTTCGCCGTGGGCGAGCGCGTGACCGTCGCGCTCGACGCGACGCGCGCGATCGTGATCGAGCCGAGCGCGCCCGACGTGTCCGAGAGCGACGCGACGCGCTTCGTGGAGTGAGCGACATGACGACGACGAGGATGCGAGCCTCTCTCGCGCTCTGGCTGCTCTCGCTCGCGGCCCTGCCCTTCGCCACCGCGTGCGGCGGCAGCTACCGCGCGATGGCCTCGGACGCGCCCGCGGCGCATGCGGCCTACGGCGGAGAGGTCGTGATGGACCTCGACACCTCGAGCACGGGCGGCGGAAGTGTCGCAGCGCCGCAGTACGCACAGGCGATGTACGCCCAGGCCGAGACGGGAATCGCGTCGAGCGGCGCCACGACTGCGGCGTCGAGCGCTCGGAGCCAGCCGGCGGCCACCGACGCGCGCGACACCTCGGGGCCGCTGCTCATCTACACGGCCACGCTCACGATGGCGGTGTTCGAGGTGAGAGCGACCGAGGCGCAGCTGCTCGAGCGCGCACGCGGCATGGGGGGAGTGCTCGCGACCCAGACCGACGATCGCCTGGTGCTCCGCGTGCCGGCGGAGCGCTTCCACGAGTTCCTCTCGGGCGTCGGCGAGCTCGGCGACGTGCTCGCGCGCGACATCCAGGCACAAGACGTGGGCGAGGAGTTCCGCGACGTCGCGATCCGGATCCGCAACCTCGAGGTCACGCGCCAGCGCGTGGAGGCGCTGCTCGCGCAGGCGAGGGACGTGGAGCAGGCGCTCGCGGTGCAGCGCGAGCTCGAGCGCATCACGACCGAGCTCGAGGCGCTTCGCGGCCGGCAGCGCTTCCTCGCGGACCGCATTGCGTTCTCGACGATCACGTTCGTCTTCCGCGCGCTGCCGCGCGAGCAGCTCGCGGAAGAAGAGATCTTCCAGCTCCCCTTCCGCTGGCTCGAACAGCTCGGCCTGCCAGCGCTCCTGGATGTGCGGTGATGAGAGGGAGAAGACACATGACGAGCGTAGCCCTCAGGCCCCTCATCCAGATCGTGCTGCTCGGCCTGCTCGGGACTGCAGGCTGCGGCCACCACTTCGAGCTCCGTGCGCCCGAGCGCTTCGTCGAGCTCGAGCCCGGGATGCAGGAGCGCATGGGCTTCGCGTACCGCGCGACGACGGCGAACGGCGCGGTGATCGGCGTGCGCGAGATCGACAACGATCGACACGCGAGCGCGGAGTTCTGGGTGGAGGCCATCCGGAACCGCGTGCGCCGCGCCGGCGGCTATGCGCTCGTGAGCGAGAGCGACGTGCGCTCGGCCGATGGCACCGCCGGCCACCAGCTCCGCTTCGGCCGCGACGAGGGCCGGCACCCCTACGACTACTGGATCACGGTCTTCGTCACGCACGACCGTCTCTTCCTCATCGAGGCCGGCGGCCGCCGCGATCACTTCGAGACAGAGCGCGAGTCCATCGAGCGCGCCATCACCGCCATCCACCTGCACTGACCACTGCCTCGTCTACGTTCGCCTGACTTGAATGCGAGCGCGACCTACGAGGCGGTCGTTGGATGCACCGCGACAACCTCCGAGCGGCGCATCGCGGGATTCCAAACGCCCGCCGCTGCGTCGCGCCCTACCGCGCTCAGCTGGCACGAGACGGTGGGCGACGCGACGGATCTGCGTGGCGAGCGAGCCGGCCCCGGTTTTCCAGACGGATGCTCCGCTCGCGCCGGGGCTGCCGCCGGCTCGTCGCGGGACGGGGCCGATCCGAGCGTGGCCGGCGCCGGTCGGAACCGAGCCGTCTCCTTTGGAAACCGTGGCGAATCCAATCCGAACCGGACCGGCTCCGGTTTCGTCCGGCGATCCATCGGTTTTTCGAGCGACACCGCCGGCAGGTAGGCCCGATCGGCCGGTCCTGGAGCTTCCGGCGCGGGTCCTGGAGCTTCCGGCGCGGGTCCCGGAGCTTCCGGCGCCGCCGTCCGAACCAAGGCCGCCGCCGAGGAAGCTCCCGGCGCGGCCCGGGCGCTTCGTGCCACCGTCGTCGCGCTTGGGGGCGAGGATCCTGGAACTTCGGTCCGCACCGCTGGAGCTTCGGTCGCCACCAGCGAAGCCCTTGCCACCACCCACCAAGCTACGCGACCGATGGATCAAGCTTCGGTCCCGGAGGGTGAAGCCGGCTCCGCCAACGAGGTTCGACATGGGAGGGAGATCGGCTAGACGTGCCGAGCGCTCCCTCCCCTTCCCCCCCACGGGAGCGCAAGGCCTCGGCGCTACCCCCCATCGGCGCCGGGGTCTCTCTATGTCTGCACTCCCTCTTCCGCAGCGGAGCTGACGATGCGTTCTGCCGTGACCTGTATCCTTTTCGCGCTCCTCTTCGTTGGATGTGGCTCACCCTGCGACGGTGCGTTGGTGCAGGGCAACGACAACTGCGCGCCCGGCTGTGAGGGCGTGTCGATCGGGTACGTGTCGTGTGACCGCACGACCGGGCATTGGTGCCACGAGACGACGAACTCGCGGGAGACCGTGGTGTGCCTCGTCGAAGAGGCCACTGGCGTCGCCTTCTTCGTTGCGAATCCCGATGTGACTCTGCCCGGCTTTCGCGAGTGCACTGCCGAGGAGCGGGAGCCGGTCGCCTGCGCGACTGCGGCGGCATCGGAGAGTCAGTGATCGGTTGCGATCGCGAGACGGGGGACTGTCGGTGGTTTCGTGGCGGTCGCCGCGTCGGACTGCCCGCCCGAGGACCCTTGCTGCCACGACAGCTGGCCGTTCGACGATTTCACGCCGAACGACGCGATCCGCACCCAAGTCATGGAACAGCTCGGCCGCCTCGTCATGGGAATCGGCGCCCGCACGAGCATCGAGTCCATGGAGTTGAGGTCTGGCGCGAGCTCGCCTCTCAGAAGCCGATCCGGCGCATGACGAAGCGGGGCATGTTGCGGATGACTGCCATGATGGGGCCCCACGCGAGCGGGGCGTAGACGACGGGGAGGCCGAGATCGATCGCGCCGACGACGAGCGCGGCGACCTCGTCGGGCTCGCCGGCGAACGGAGGCGGCTTGAGGTGGGCGGTCATCGCCGTCTTCACGAAGCCGGGCTTCACGGTGATCACGCGCAGGCCCTTGCCGTGGTGCTTGTGATCGAGCGCCTCGAGGTAGCGCGAGAGGCCCGCCTTGGCGGCGCCGTAGATGCCGACGGGCTTGCGGCCGCGCTCACCGGCGACGGAGCTGAACACGCAGAGCGTGCCGCCGCCGCGCGCGAGCAGGCGCTCCTTGGCCTCCTCGCAGAAGAGCACCGTGTTGGTGAAGTCCGCGGTGAGGAGGCGCTCGGCGAGCTTGCGATCCTTCTCGAGCTCGTCCTGCCCCGCGAAGATCGCCGCCGTGACGATGACGGTGTCGACGCCACCCAGCTCCGTGTGCGCACGATCCAGCGCGGGCGCGAAGGTCTCGGGGCGCAGCAGATCGCAGTGCGCCCAGCCCACGCGGCTCTTGCCACGCACGGAGAGATCGGCGGCGCTCTTGTCGAGCTCGGGCTCGTCGATGCCGAGGAGGAACACGCGGTCACCGCGCTGCGCGAGCGCGCGCGCCACGGCGCGGCCCATGCCGGACGTGCCACCGAGGATCACTGCGTGGAGAGGGCGCTTCATCGGGGCGACCGTCTACCCGAGGGCCTCGCGGCCGTCGAGCGAGCCGCGGCACCCCGCGCTCGGCTTGGTCGAGCATCGCCAGCCGCGACGAGCGCGAGAAGCCTGAGCGAGGACGAAAGAGAACGAGGCCATGTCGCGTCTGCGGCTCGCGTGCGCTCCCACGGCGATGCGCGACGTCCCCGCCAAGACTGCGTCCTTCCTCGGCGCGACGAGCGCGACAAGCCGGAACGAGGACGAAGGAGAGCGAGACGACCTCGCGTCTGCGGCTCTCGTGCGCTCCCACGGCGATCCGCAGCGTCCCCGCCAAGACTGCGTCCTTCCTCGGCGCGACGAGCGCGAGAAGCCGGAGCGAGGATGAAGGAGAGCGAGACGACCTCGCGTCCGCAGCTCGCGTGCGCTCTCACGGCGATCCGCAGCGTCCCCGCCAAGACTGTGTCCTTCC
>JBILLJ010000004.1:0-135722 GCA_044376125.1 Sandaracinaceae bacterium | reverse complement strand
CGTTTCTTGCCGGAGGGTCTGGCCGCAGCCCCTCCCTCTCGCCGCGGGTTCTCCCCGTGCTCGGCCTTGGGCCTGCGCGCGGTGTCCGATCGCCGGAATCGGCGAGAGCCTCCCTCCCGCCGAATCGAGCCCGTGGCACTCGCATCGATCAATCCGAGTGCCACGGGCTCTCAGGCGGACACGTCGCGGATCGGCGCGACGGCGCTGGCCCCACCGGCACCTCGAGCTCGCGCGAGGTGTCGGGCGAAGCGCCACATGACCCAGAGGTGGGCGAGCGCCTGCGTGTGGCGGTACACGAACCACGGCAGGCGCGGGACGTAGTCGTGGATCGCTGCGAGCAGGGTCTGCGTCCCTCGTAGCTCGCGGAGCTCCAGCCGTCCGCGCCCGTCGTCGTTCGAGAGGAGCCCGCCGACGATGTAGAGCAGTGGCCGATCCTCCGTGCTGCGCTCCGGCGAGAAGCGGAGCTCGAGCAGCGAGATCTTCGTCCCCGCGATCGCGATGCGCGCGTGTGCTCCGCCTTCGGACAGGTCGACTCGGAGCAACGGGCGCATCGCGCGCTCGAGCCAGCGGAAGTACTCGGTGGCGGCCCATCGCGCGCGACGGCCAGGCGGAAGGGGGAGCCGCTGCACGCTCCGCACGCGCCTGGGCCCCGCTCCGTGCGCACGGGACGAGGCGCGGGCCGACGAGGCCTCGCTCGCGGTCGCGCGGCGCGGCGGCGCGGCGGTCGACGTCCTCGGAGCGTCGAGCGCGGCCACCGACTGCCGGAGGACCTCGCGGAACGTCACGCCGCGGACGCCCGCTTCGTCCGCGAGCGTTCGGTCACGAGCCACCATCTCGTGGCGCAGGCTCTGGACCAGGGGGCGCACGAGCGCGTGCGATGCGCCCGAGAACAGCGAGACCCAGAGCGTCGAGATCGACGGCGAGAAGAGCGGGACCGTGAGGAACCACCGGCGCTTGCCCACCGCCTCGGCGGTCAGCTCCATCATCTGGCGGTACGTGAGCACGTCCGGTCCGCCGATGTCGTAGGTGCGGCCGAAAGAGCCCGCTCGATCGACGACGTACGAGATCAGCTGGACACAGTCGCTCAGCGCGATCGGTTGAGAGCGCGTGGCCGTCCACGCGGGACACAGCATCACGGGCAAGCGCTGGACGAGTCGCACGAGGATCTCGAAGGACGAGCTGCCAGGGCCCACGACCATTCCGGCGCGCAGCGTCGTCACCGGCACGCCGTGCGCGGCGAGCGTTCGCTCCACCTCGAGCCGCGACTCGAGGTGCGTGGAGAGCGCCCCTTCGCGAGGCACCAGACCTCCGAGGTACACGATCTGGCGCACACCGGCCTTGGCCGCCGCACGCGCGAAGTTGTCCGCGCAGAGGAGGTCCAGGTCCTCGAAGCGCGCCTGCGTGAGGCCGTCGTTCGGCATCATCGAGTGCACGAGGTAGACGGCGAGGCTCGCGCCCTCGAGCGCTCGCTCGGTGTCGAGCATCGAGAAGAGGTCCACCGCCCTCCACTCGTCGTAGCCGTGGCCCGGCTCCTGCGCGCCGCGGCTGAGGCCCACGATCCGGAACCGCCCCTCGGCCGCGAGCGCCCGACCGAGCTCACGGCCGACGAATCCGGAGGCGCCAGCGATGACGAGCTGTGGGCGGGCAGTCACGGAGAGGAGGATGATCCCATCGCCCCGAATGGCGAGCCCCGTCATCGGTTGTCTGCGCCGCAGCGCGCGCGCTACCCTGGGCTGTGCATTCGTCACGTGCAGCGATGTCCACCGCGCTCGCCGCGCTGTGGCTCACTGCGCTCTTCGTCGGCTCGGGATGCACGAGGAACCTGGGCTCGATCGTGCGCACCGGCCCCGACGACGCAGGGCAGCGCATCGTCGGCCTCTACCCTTGCATGGAGGGCAGGCCCGACGAGGTCGAGCTCGATCCGCACAGGCCCCTCGCGGTCCTCGTGCACGGGTGCACCTCGTCGGGAGCGCGGTTCCGCACGCTCGCGCAGGTCTTCGAGGCCCACGATCAGCAGACGGTCTGCTTCAACTACAACGACCGCGACTTCCTCAACACCTCGGCCACGCAGCTCGCGATCGCCCTGAGCGCCCTCGAGCGCCGCTGGGAGCCGCAGACGATCACGGTGCTGGGTCACAGTCAGGGAGGCCTGATCGCGCGCCGCGCCTTGCAGGCGGACCTGCCCCGCCCGCTCGTGACGCAACCGGGCTTCACGTACCGTCTCGTCACGGTCTCCTCTCCATTCGATGGGATCGCGTCTTCTTCGGACTGCAGCCTCGTGTGGCTCCACGTGCTCACGCTCTCGGCCACCGTCGCGGCCTGCATGGCCATCGCGGGCAACAAGTGGAACGAGATCCCACCGGGCTCGCGCTTCATGACCAACCCCGCGCCGCTCGTGGGCGAGGTCACGTCCCACCTCCAGATCGTGACGGACGAGCGCGGCAGCTGTCGCGAAGAAGACGAGCATGGGGAGTGCCGCACGGACGACTTCGTCTTCAGCCTCGACGAGCAGTACAGCGACGTCGTGACCGCCGACCCCCGCGTCGCGACGGAGGAGATCGCGGTCGGGCACGCGGCCGCCGTGGGCGAGAACCTCGTGCCGCCGCGGCTCCTCATCGAGGTCCTGCAGCAGCACGGCGTGCTCGCGCCGACACCGCCGAGCCGCGAGGCGGAGGTGGTCGCGCTCCTCGATCGCCTCTACGGGCTCTGATCCCGACCGCTCGCGGAGCCTCGCTCGATTGCCGCCCTCGGAACCCTGGGATAGAAGCGCGCCCTTCATGCGGTTCGAGAACGTGTCCATCCTGAGCGTCGCCTCCGTCGAGGCGCCGAACCGCATCACGTCCGCCGAGCTCGAGGCGCGGTTGGCGCCGTTCCTCAAGCGCCTCGGCTTCGCGCCCGGTGTGCTCGCGTCGCTGAGCGGTGTGCTGGCGCGGCGCTTCTGGGACGAAGGCACCCAGCCCTCGGATGCGGCCGCGCGGGCCGCCGAGCTCGCGCTCGCGCAGTCGGGCATCGATCGCGCGCGCGTGGGCCTGCTCGTGAACACGAGCGTCTGTCGCGACTACGTCGAGCCGAGCACCGCGTGCCTCGTGCACGGCAAGCTCTCGCTAAGCCCCGAGTGCCTCAACTTCGACGTCGCCAACGCCTGCCTCGGCTTCATCAACGGCATGGACCTCGTCGCGCAGTCGATCGAGCGAGGCGTGATCGACTACGGCCTCGTGGTCGACGGTGAGAGCAGCCGCTTCGTGGTCGACAAGACCATCGAGCGCCTCAACGCGACGGGCGACGCGCGCGCGTTCGCCGATCACTTCGCCACGCTCACGCTGGGCTCGGGCGCAGCCGCGATGGTCCTCGCGCGCTCGGATCTCGTGCCGAGCACGGTGGCGCACCGCTACGTCGGCTCGGTCAGCCTCGCCGCCACCGAGCACAGCCACCTCTGCCGCGGCCAGGTGGACGGAATGGTCACCGACGGCCAGCGCCTGCTCCAGGCGGGGCTCGAGCTCGCGCAGCGCACCTTCGAGCTCGCGCGCAAGGAGCTCGGCTGGTCGCCGGAGCTGCTCGACGAGGTGGCGATCCATCAGGTGAGCCGCCAGCACACCGACAAGCTGACCGAGCGCCTCGGCCTCGCGCCCTCGCGGGTGCACGCGATCTTCCCCGAGCTCGGCAACGTCGGCCCGGCCTCGATCCCGCTGGTGCTCAGCCAGGCCGCCGAGCTCGGGCGCCTGCGCAAGGGTCACCGCGTCGCGCTCATGGGCATCGGGAGCGGCCTCAACTGCGCGATGGCCGAGGTGGTCTGGTGAGCTCGGCGGGCCGCGCGGAGGGCTCGCCTGCTCGTGCGAAGGCGGCGGCCGTGGATCTCTCGGCGCGTCTGTCCGAGCTCGGCATCGCCCGCGAGCTCTATCCCTTCCAGGGCCGCGTCCACCGCGTGAAGGCGCGCGACGGCCGCGGCGAGCTCGCGCTCTCGTACCTCGACGAGGGGCCCGAGGACGCGCCCGTCGTGGTGATGGTGCACGGCAACCCGACGTGGTCGTTCTTCTACCGCGAGCTCGTGCTCCGCTTGCGCGCGACGCACCGCTGCATCGTCCCCGATCACATCGGGATGGGCCTCTCGGACAAGCCGGGCGATGACGCCTACGACTACACGCTCGCCTCGCGCGTGGCCGACCTCACCTCGCTCCTCGACGCGGTGGCGCCGAGCGGGCCGGTGAGCTTGGTCGTTCACGACTGGGGCGGGATGATCGGCACCGCCTGGGCCGTGGACCACGCCGATCGCGTCGCGAAGATGGTCGTGATGAACACGGCCGCGTTCCCGCTGCCGAAGAGCAAGCGCTTCCCCGCCCCGCTGGCCCTCACGCGCACCCCGCTCGGCGCGCTGCTCGTGCGCGGCGGCAACGCGTTCTCGCGCACGGCCGCGCGCGTCTGCGTGACGAAGGGCGCGCTCCCGAGCGACGTCCGCAAGGCGTACACGGCTCCTTACCGCAGCTGGGCCGATCGCATCGCTACGCTGCGCTTCGTCGAGGACATCCCGCTCCGGCCCACCGATCGCGCCTACCGCGTGGTCGCCGACACGGAGGGCAAGCTCGCGCGCCTGGCCGACAAGCCGATGCTGCTCGCCTTCGGCCTCGAGGACTTCGTCTTCGATCGCCACTTCCTCGCCGACTGGGAGCGCCACTTCCCGAAGGCGGAGGTGCTGCGCTTCGAGGACGCGGGCCACTACGTGCTCGAGGACGAGCGCGACGTGCTCCTGCCGAAGATCGCTTCGTTCTTGTGAGCGAGGTCAGAGCGTCGCGCGGAAGGCGGCGACGAAGACCTCATGATCGCGCGAGCTCGCGTGGCCACGCGCGCGCAGTGCCTCGACGAGACGCGCTGCGTGGGCGAAGCGCAGGTGCCGCGCGGCCTCGTAGAGCTGCGACTCGGCGTGCGCGTCGTCGTTCGCGCGCTCCCACACGCCGATGAGCTCGTGCACGATCAGCTGATCGAACGTGAGCCCCTCCTCGAGCGTCTCGGGCTCCTCGAGGAGGAAGCGCAGGAAGCCGATCGGCCCGCCGCTCCTGCGATGTCCCACGAGGATCTGTCCCGTGTGATCGGCCCAGAGCGGGGTGATCGCGCCGGCTGGGTAGAAGCTCGGATCGACGGGCTCTTCGAAGAGCTCGCCCGGAGCGCGCATCAGCCAGCGCAAGACCTCGGGCACCTTCTCGGGCTCGACGAACGCGTCACGGACCACCGGCGGCAAGGCGAGCGCGTCCAGCTCGGCCAGGGCCTCCTCCCATCGGATCCCATCCATGCGGGCACTCTACCGACTCCCGATCGCGCGCGTCGAGCACGAACCGGGACAGTGCAATCGTGCACCTCGTGGGCCTTCGTGAGCGAGATCCCGATCGCGACTTTGGTACCGTCCCGGCTCGGAGGCTCCATGCGTCATCTCGTGCTCGCGTCGCTCTCGCTCGTGATCGGTTGTGGTGGTGGCTCGTCGTCGTCGTCATCCGAGGGCTCGACCCCGCAGGCCGAGGCCGCGCCCGTGGGCAACGCGGCCGTCACCGCGCGCATCGCGAGCGTGCCCGCGCCGCCGCTCCCGTGGAGCACGCAGTTCGCGTCGATCACGACGGAGCAAGCGGACGCGCTCTGCCCCTGGGCCGCGACGCACGTGCAGACCACCGAGGTGAACGAGAGCTGCCCCGATGGCTCGACCGTGCACATCGGCGCGGGCTGCGAGACCGAGGGCCTCATGCAGATGGCCAATCAGCTCGCGCAGGCGCAGTGCACCATGAACCTCGCGGAGTACATGGCGTGTCTGCTCGCGATGCGCGCCGATCCGTGTGGCGCGGGGCCCTTCGGCACGAACGCGCCGGAGTGCGAGGCGATGACGACGTGCATCCGCGCGGCGTTCGCGGCGGCCGCTGCACAGCAGGGCGGCGCGCAGTGACGGCACGAGCGCCGTGG
Source organism: Sandaracinaceae bacterium (assembly GCA_044376125.1). GTDB lineage: Bacteria > Myxococcota_A > Polyangia > Polyangiales > Sandaracinaceae > JAFLCL01. The sequence goes on along the minus strand of JBILLJ010000004.1, from coordinate 129,785 downwards.
CGGACGGCGCGGCGTCTCGCTGGCGCGCTCGTCCTCGCGGTGCTCGCCTTCGCGGCGTCGGACGCCTCGCGCGCGCTCGCGCGGCGGGCGAGGCCGCCGGCGATCACGACGCGCTCACTCGACGTGATCGGTCCACGGAGGACGGCGTCGGTGCGGGTGTGGCTCTCGCGCAGCGCGCGCCTTCTCGAGCCGTGTCGTGAGCGCCTCGAGGCCAGCGTCACGCTCACCTTCGCGATCGCCCCCGACGGCTCGCTGCTCGAGGTGCGCGCGAGAGAGGGCGAAGGGCTCGACCCGGAGGCGAGCGCGTGTGTGCAGCCGCTCGTGGCGGGTTGGCGCGTCCCGACGCGGGCCGCGAGCTTCACGACCGTCGTCTGGACGCTCGCGCTCGCTCCTCTGCCGGAGCGGGCGTGCTTCTGCTTCGACTGGATCCACGGCTCCGACTTCGGGATCTCGTGCGAGCCCACGCAGACCGCCTGCGAGCGCGAGCAGGCCGCCCTCGGTCGCGATCACACCGAGTGCCGACCCGCGCGCCGCGTCCGATGCGACGACGAGGCCACCATCGGCGGCCAGCGCATGCGCCGAGACTGAGAGCACGTGGCACTCGGATTGATCGATGCGAGTGCCACGGGCTCGATTCGGCGGGAGGGAGGCTCTCGCCGATTCACTCGGCGAGAGGGAGGGGCTGCGGCCAGACCCTCCGGCAAGAAACGTCAGAGCGTGAGTCAATGCAAGTGACTCACGCTCTGAGAGATGGCGAAAGAGTCTCCGTCTTCGAATCGGGCCGCGGGGGAGGGGGGTCCGATGCTCAGACATCCTCGGCCTTCGGCCTGCGGAACTCGCCCTGGACCCCCCACCCCCGCGTCCCTTCACGTCTCGAGTCGATTGTGTCTCGGTCCCTGAGAGATGGGGCACTTGCGCATGGTCGTCCGCGAGGCCGCGGAGGGAGCACGTGTCGTCGCGAAATAAGCCGACTTCGTCGCGGGTTTCGGGCTCGTCACGCGTGACCCGTCCGTTTCGCCGCGGGCGGGCCGCGAGGCTCTCTCGGCTGCGACCACGGTTCCAACGATGACGGGTGCGCTCGTCCCCCTCCGGCACGTTCTCCTCCCTCCCTCCTGAACATGCCTTCCTCCAGGTGGCTCGAGCACGCCCGCCCCCGCTGGATGCCGTCGCAGACGAGAGAGCCGTGTGGCGCTATCCTCCCGCGCCCTTCGCCCCGGCGCTCCCCGCCGGGCCGGCTCCCCACGCAGGTCTGACCCCGCATGTACACCGACGTCCGCGCCATCAACGAGCTCGTCCAGCGCGAGAGCGCCTTCACCGACGCGATCCTCCACGAGGTGGGCAAGGTCATCGTCGGTCAGGAGCACATGATCGAGCGAATCCTGATCGGCCTGCTCACGGGCGGTCACGTGCTGCTCGAGGGTGTGCCCGGCCTGGCCAAGACGCTCACCGTCAAGACGGTCTGCGAGACCATCTCCGCCAAGTTCTCCCGCATCCAGTTCACGCCCGACATGCTGCCGGCCGACGTGATCGGCACCGTCATCTACAACCAGCAGCGCGGTGAGTTCTCGGCCAAGCGCGGCCCGATCTTCGCGAACCTCGTGCTCGCCGACGAGATCAACCGCGCGCCGGCGAAGGTGCAGAGCGCGCTGCTCGAGGCGATGCAGGAGCGTCAGGTCACCATCGGCGACACGACCTTCGGGCTCGAGGCGCCGTTCATGGTCATGGCGACGCAGAACCCCGTCGAGCAGGAGGGCACCTACCCGCTGCCCGAGGCGCAGGTCGACCGCTTCATGCTCCACGTGCTCGTCGGCTACCCCACGCGTGAAGAAGAGAAGCGCGTCATGGAGCGCATGACGAAGCTCGCGCTCGGTGCGCACCTCGGCAAGCAGCGCAGCGGCAACGAGCTCGCGATCCAGGCCGTCACCTCCACCGAGCAGGTGCTCAAGGCGCGCGAGACGATCGCGCACGTGATCGTCGACGACAAGATCAACGACTACATCCTCGACGTCGTCGTCGCGACGCGCGACCCGAAGAAGGCAGGCCTCAAGGACCTCGCGGGCATGGTCGCGCACGGCGCCTCGCCGCGCGCCTCGATCGCCCTGAACCTCGCGGCGCGCGCGCACGCGTTCGTCCGCCACCGCGGCTACGTCACGCCCGAGGACGTGAAGGCCGTGGGCCCCGACGTGCTGCGGCACCGCATCATCCTCACCTACGAGGCCGAGGCCGAGGAGATCACGAGCGATCAGGTGGTCCGCAGGATCTTCGACAAAGTGGAAGTGCCCTGATTTTCCGCGCCTCCGGCGCTCGGGCCGGGGGGAGCCGGCAGCTCCCCCCCACTCCCCCCTGCTCGTACGCTCCACTCCGCTTCGCTCCGTTCCTCTCCCTCGCTGCTCCAGGGGGAGCTTCGCTCCCCCGCCGCAGGGCGCCCCGTGCTGGCTGACACGCTCCAGACTCCGTCGAACAGGAACGCTCGTGGCTGTGCTCCTCGCTGACCTCCCGAACCCCGCTCGTACGTCGTGATTCCTCGCGAGATCATCAAGAAGCTGAAGAAGATCGAGATCCGCACGGCTCGGCTCGCCAACGAGCAGCTCGCGGGTGGGTATCACTCCGTCTTCAAGGGCCGCGGCATGGCCTTCAGCGAGGTGCGGCAGTACCAGCCGGGCGACGACGTGCGCTTCATCGACTGGAACGTCTCGGCGCGCATGAACGAGACCTACGTGAAGGTGTTCACGGAGGAGCGCGAGATGACCGTCATGCTGCTCGTCGATCTCTCGGCCTCCGAGAAGTTCGGCGCGGCAGGGCGGCCCAAGGTCGAGACCGTCGCCGAGGTCTCCGCCCTCCTGGCGTTCAGCGCCATCAAGAACAACGACCGCGTGGGCCTCATCGTCTTCACCGATCGCGTCGAGCGCTTCGTGCCGCCCAAGAAGGGCAAGGGCCACGTCATGCGCGTCGTCACCGAGATCCTCAACGCGCGCCCCGAGGGCCGCGGGACCGATCTCTCGTGCGCGCTCGATCTCCTGGGCGGCGTGCAGCGCCGTCGCGCGGTCTCGTTCCTCGTCTCCGATCTCGTCGCCGAGGACTACGAGCGCTCGCTCCGCATCGCGGCGGCGCGCCACGACCTCATCCCGATCCAGGTCGTGGATCCGCGCGAGGAAGAGCTGCCCGACATCGGCCTCGCGCTCGTCGAGGATCTCGAGACGGGCGACCTCGTCGAGATCGACACGAGTGACGAGCGCGTGCGAAAGGCCTTCGCCAAGCGCGTGGCCAAGGAGCGCGCGGCGCGCGAGCAGTTCTTCGGCCGCCTCGGCATGGACCACGTCGTCGTCCACACCGATCGGGACTACGTGAAGCCGATCGGGGATCTCTTCCGCCGGCGCCAGCGCCGCATGAAGGGGTACGGATGAAGGCGCGCGTGCTCGGTCTCGTCGCGCTCTGCGTCGCGCTCGTCGCGGCGGCGCCGGTGTCTGCGCAGCAGCGCGACATCACGGGCCTGCTCGACGAGGCGGAGGACGCGGGCACGGGCACGGGCGTGGGCGCGCAAGACGCGGGCGCGGGCACGGGCACGGGCGCGGAAGACGCGGGCGCGGGCACGGGCACGGGCACGGGGGCCGAGCCGGGCGCAGAGCCAGGCGCAGAGCCGGGCGCAGAGCCGGGCGAGCCGGTGGTGCCCGACGAAGAGGAGCCGGCGCTGCCCGAGGGGCACGTGCCCACGATCACCGTGCGCCTCACGCCCGAGAGCGGGCTGATGACCGGCGACGTCGTCCACTACGAGCTCACCGTCGAGGTGCCCGAGGGCGATGACGTGAACCTCCCGCGGCAGAGCTACGCGCCGCTCGAGCTCGTCGGACAGGACCACACCGAGTCCACAGCGAACGGCCGACGGCGCTTCGTCTACACGCTCGATCTCCTCGCGCTCGAGCCGGGCGAGATCACGATCCCCGCGCTGCTCGTGCGCGTGATCACCGCCGACGGCGTGGTCGGCACGGTGCGCACCGACGCGCAGCACGTGAGCATCGGCTCGCTCGTCGCGAACGAGCCCGACGCGCAGCCGAGGCCGCCGACCGAACCCGTCGTGGTCATGCAGGACGACTACACGCTCGCGTACGTCGCGGGCGCGCTCGGCCTCATGGCGATCACGGCGCTCTTCACGTGGCTCTTCCTCCGCTGGTGGCGCGCGCGCCCCAAGGAGCTGCCGCCGCCGCCGCCGCCGCGGCCCGCGCACGAGGTCGCGATGGAGAAGCTGCGCGCGCTCCGGCGCGAGCTCACGCCGGCCATCGCGGATGGCTCGCAGGCGCGCATCGTCGATGGCGCCTCGGACGCCCTCCGCGAGTACCTCGGTCACCGCTTCGGCTTCAACGGCCTCGAGAGCACGACCGACGAGGTGATCGCGCGCATGCGGCAGCAGCGCCTCGCGGGCACGACGCTCGCGGAGATCACGTCGCTGCTCGGCGAGTGCGATCTCGTGAAGTTCGCCAAGGCCGTCCCCGACGAGAACGACTGCGAGAAGGTCATCGGCGAGGCCGAGCGGATCGTGCAGCGCACGATGCACACCAACGTCGTGGCCATCACCCCGCCCGCGCCAGCGTCGGCCCCGACGATGAAGGAGCCCGCGCTCCCGGATCCTGCTCAGACCCCGCGCCCCGAGCCACTCACCCCGCCCACGCCCGCCCCCGTCTCTCCGCCGGAGGCCGCCGTGCCCGTGCCCGTGCCCGAGTCGCCCGTGCCCGTGCCCGAGTCGTCCGCGCCCGCGCCCGAGTCGTCTGCCGAGCCCACGCGCCCCGCGGGCTCGCGCGCGATCCCGCTCACGAACCCACCGCCCGCGCCCGACGCCAAGACGATCGAGACGGTGGGAACGCCCTCGTTCGCCATCCCCGAGACGCCGGTGCCGCCTCCCGAGCCGCGAGACAGCGACGTCGATCTCACGCCCGCGCCGCCCGACCTCTTGCTCGCGAAGGTCGCCGATGCGCTCGCCAAGGCCTCCGGTGCGGCCGCGAAGCCTTCGGACGACCAGGCCAAGCCTTCGGACGACCAGGCCAAGCCTTCGGAGCCCGTCGCGAAGCCTTCGGAGCCCCTCGCGAAGCCTTCGGAGCCCGTCGCGAAGCCTTCGGAGCCGCTCGCGGCGCCCGCGGCGATGACCACCGCGGTCTTCGGCGGCGTCGAGCGCACGAGCGAGGACGACGTGTGGACGGCGCTCGACGACGCCGTCGCGATGGATCGGCTCGTCGTGGGCAAGGTGATCGCGCGGCGCGAGGAGGGCTTCCTCGTCGGGCTCGGCGCCGGTGTGCACGGCGTCCTTCCCGAGGCGCAGCTCGGCGGCCTCGACGCCGACGGCCTCGTCGGAGAGGAGCGCGCCTTCCGCGTGGTCTCGCTCAACGCGGGTCGCAAGCGCGTCGTGCTCTCGCACCGCGAGGTCGACGCCGCAGCCGAGCGCGCGCTCGTCGGCCGCGCCACGCCGATCGGCTTCACCGATCCGCACGATGCCCGCGACGCAAAGCCCGGAGGTGGGCAGTGAAGCGCTGGCAGGAGATCCTCCTCGGCCTGGGCTGGGCGCTCTTTCTGCTCGTGCCGATCCTCTACGTCTGCGCGTGGGCGATCGAGCGCATCTACGAGGTGCCGCTCGCGCCCGAGAGCTTTCGCTTCGAGCGGCCGTGGGCCGCACTGCTCTTGCTCGCCGCGCCGCTCGTGTGGATCGCGCGCGTGCTCCTGCGCGACGCCGCGCCGCGCCTCCAGGTCTCGCGGGCCAAGGACCTCGCCGCCGTCGCGCGACCCAAGGCGCGCCAGTGGATCGCGCCGATGACCGTGGGCGCGCGCCTCGTCGCGGTGATGCTGCTGGCGGTGGGCCTCATGGGCCCGCAGTCGATCCATGCGCGCGAGGACACCGAGGTCCGCGGCATCGACATCGTGCTCACGCTCGACTGCTCGCTCTCGATGCAGGCGAGCGACATCTACCCGAACCGCTTCCAGGCCATGCAGGCCGTGGTCGACGAGTTCATCCGCCGCCGCCCCAACGACCGCATCGGCGCGGTCGTCTTCGGCGTGGACGCCTACACGCTCCTGCCGCTCACGACCGACAAGGAGGCCCTGCGTGGCGTCATCGCGGAGCTCGAGCTCGGCAACATCGACGGCCAGGGCACCGCGATCGGCAACGCGCTCGGCGTCTCGCTCAACCGCCTGCGCCAGTCCCGCGCCGCGAGCCGCGTGATCATCCTGCTGACCGACGGTGACTCGAACTCCGGCAACGTCGCGCCCGAGCAGGCCGCGGAGTTCGCCGCGAACATGGACGTGAAGGTCTACACGGTGCTGATGGGCCAGAGCGACGAGGCGATGGTCCAGCAGGGCACCGATCAGGTCGGCCGCCCCATCTGGGATCGCGGCGAGTTCCCGATCAACCCCGCGCTCATGCGCCGCATCTCGGAGCGCACGGGCGGCGAGTCCTTCGTCGTCGGCGACCGCGAGTCGCTCGAGCGCAGCTTCCACACGATCCTCGATCGCCTCGAGCAGAGCGAGATCGAGGACCAGGGCCGCGTCTACGGCGACCTCTTCCCCGCGTTCGTCTGGCCGGCGCTCGGCCTCCTGGTGCTCGAGCTCCTCGTGGCCTCGCTCTACCTCCGGAGGTGGCCGTGACCTTCGCCCACGGCGAGCTGCTCTGGATGCTGCTGGGCGTGCCGGTGCTCGCGGCGCTGTCGTTCTTCGCGTCGTGGTGGCGGCAGCGCGCGGCCGCGCGCATGGGCAGCCCCGCCGCGATCCAGAACCTCGTCGTCGGTGACGCCCGGCGGCTGCGCGCCGCGCGGGCCGTGCTCTTCACGCTCGGCGTCACGCTGATCGTGATCGCGATGGCCGGCCCGCAGTACGGCAGCCGCACGCGCATCCTGCGACGGCGCGGCGTGGACATCATCGTCGCGCTCGACTTCTCGAAGTCCATGCTCGCGCGCGACGTGCGCCCGAGCCGCATCGAGCGCGCCAAGGCCGAGGTGCTCCGCTTCGTCGAGGAGCTCGACGGTGATCGCGTCGGCTGCGTCGCGTTCGCGGGTGAGACCATCGAGTTCCCGATGACGGTCGACTACGCGGCGCTCGCGCTCTTCTTCCGCGACCTCGGCCCCTACGACATGCCCGTCGGTGGCACCGCGATCGCGCGCGCGCTCGTCGCGAGCAAGCGCCTCTTCGAGCGCGCGAGCACACGCGACGGTCGGCAGGCCGACGAGCAGGAAGGCCGCCCGCGCTCGCGCGTCGTGGTGCTGCTGACCGACGGCGAGGATCACGAGGGCGATCCCATCGCGGCCGCGCGCGAGCTCGCGGAGGCCGGCATCCGCGTCTACACGATCGGCATCGGCACCTCGACGGGCGAGCCGATCCCGACGTATGCGCCCGACGGCACGTGGACCGGCTACCAGCGCGACGACTCGGGCAACATCGTGCACACGGCGCTCACCGAGGAGGCGGAGGCGCAGCTCCGCGAGATCGCCGAGATCACCGGAGGGCGCTACTACGCCGCGGGCCGCGGCGCGGTGGGCATCGATCAGATCCGCGCCGACATCCGGCGCATGCACCAGGACGAGCAGCGCTCCCGCCGCGTGACGGTGCAGGAAGGGCGCTACGCTCTGTTCCTCGTGCCGGGCTTCCTCCTCATCGTGTTCGAGGCGCTCCTTCCGGATGCGTGGATCGGCGCGCTGCGCCGTCGTCGCCGCGCGCCGGCCAAGGGCGCCGCGAAGAAGGGAACGAACGCGTGATGTCGTCACGAACGCTGGTGGCGTGCTGCACCCTCGTCGCTTCGATCGCGCTCTCGCTGGCGCAGGCTCCACGCGCGCTCGCGTGGGACTGGCTCCGCTCGGAGAACGGCCACGTGCGCGATGGCAACGAGGCCCTGCGCGCGGGTGACGCCCAGGCCGCGCAGGCCGAGTACGACCGGGCCGCCGCGGAGCTTCCGTCGGAGCCGGGCGTGCACCTGAACCGTGGCCTCGCGCTCCTCGCGCAGGACCAGCACGATCAGGCGCGCGAGGCGTTCCTCCGCGCGACCGAGCCGCCAGCGCCCCGCGAGATCCGCGCGTCGGCCTACTACGACACGGGCCTCTCGTTCTACCGAGAGGCCGACGCGGCCGCGACCGAGGGCGACCACGCGCGAGCGCGCGATCTCTTCGGCCAGGCCGCCGAGCAGTTCCGTCAGTCGCTGCGCCAGGTGCCCGGCAACCGCGACGCGGCGTGGAACCTCGAGCTCGCCCTCCGTCGAGAGACGCAGGAAGAGGAAGAGCAGGAGCGCGAGGAGCAGGAGCAGCAGCAGCAGCAGGACCAGCAGCAGCAGGACCAGCAGCAGCAGGACCAGCAGCAGCAAGACCAGCAGCAGCAGGATCAGCAGCAGCAGGACCAGCAGCAGCAAGACCAGCAGCAGCAAGACCAGCAGCAGCAAGACCAGCAGCAGCAGGATCAGCAGCAGCAGGACCAGCAGCAGCAGGAAGGTCAGGAGGACGGCCAGGACGGTCAGCAGGACCAAGCGGGTCAGCCTGGTGAGCAGAACCAGCCGCAGGACCAGCAGCCTCAGGACGGCGAGTCGGGGCAGCCCGGCGATCAGGACCCGAGCGACGAAGAGGCGGCCGGCACGATGGAGCGATCGTTGCCGCCCGATCAGCAACGCGTGCTCGACGCGCTGCAGGACAGCGAAGAGAACCTCGAGCGCGCCCGTGCGCGAGCGCGCGGACAGCGCGAGCGTCGCCGGCCGACGCAGGACTGGTGAGCGTTGACCGAGTGCGCGCCTCTGGCTCGATGGCCGCTGGATCGCCCTGTTTCGTGGGCGATCGCGGCGCTCGTGTGCCTCGTCGCGCTGGTCCCTTCACGCGCGGGTGCGCAGGCCGGTGAGTGCCGGCTCGCGGCCGAGACGACCTCGGTCGCGCTGGGGCAGGCCTTCCGCATCGAGGCGACCTGTCATGCGCAAGGGGCCGAGGCGGGGATGCCCGAGCTCGATCTCTCCGACTTCGAGGTGATGAGCCGTCAGGTCTCGCGGCCGATGCAGTTCACGTTCGGCGTCGGAGGTCAGCAGCAGATCGTCGAGAGCACGACGCGCCTCGCGGTGCTCGTGAGGCCGCGCCGCACGGGGCGCTTCGAGGTCGGGCCTGCGAGCGCGACCGTCGGGGGCACACGGATCTCGAGCGGCACCATCACGATCAGCGTGGGCGGCAACGGGTCTGCGCCGCCCGATCCGACGCAGCCGGGCCAGCCGCTGATGAACCCCGGTCAGCCTGCGACCCCCGCACCACCGCCCGGCGGCAACGGCCCACCATCGGGCCCGCTCGACGGCGCGATCTACGACGATCAGGCCTTTCTCCGCACGGTGGTCGATCGCCACGAGGCCGTCGTCGGCCAGCAGATCACCGTCACGTTCTATCTCTACGTGCGCTCGCTCGCGACGCAGCCGCAGATCACGCAGCAGCCGACCACCGACGGCTTCTGGGTACACGATCTCCTCGACCGCAACGCGCCGCCCGATGCCGTGATGCAGCGCGTGGGCGCGACGACGTTCCGCGTGTACACGCTGCGCCGCTTCGCCGCGTTCCCGCTGCGCGAGGGCGCGCTCTCCATCGGCGCGATGGAGATGCACGTCCCGGTGGGCAATCCCCTCGACATGATCTTCGGTGGTCCGCAGTCGGACCTCGTGCGCACGAGCGTGCCCGTCGAGATCACGGTGCGGCCCGCGCCCGAAGGCGCGCCCGCGGGCCTGCCCGTGCACGTGGGCTCGCTGAGCGTCGAGTCCGCGCTCGACCGTGCGCAGGTGCCCACGGGCGACGCCGTGACGTTCGATCTGCGCATGACGGGCCTGGGGCAGATCGACGCGCTCGCCACCCCCGACATCGAGATCGATGGCCTCCGTGTGCTCCAGCCCGAGGTCGATCAGCGCACGACGGCGGCGAACGAGCTCGTCGGCGGCGACCGGAGCGTGCGCTGGCTGCTCGTGCCCGAGAGGCCGGGCACGTACACGATCGGGCCGTTCCGCTGGGCGGTGCTCGATCCCGCGACGGGCACGTGGAGCACGGCGGAGGCGCCCGCGCGCACGCTCGTGGCGGCGGGCAACGCGACGCAGCCGCCGCCCGACGTGTCGCGCGACGACGAGCCCGAGACCGACGACGCGCCCACCGAGGACGAGACCGCGGCGTTCGGGCCCGTGCGCACGTCGTCGGCGTTCGCGCGTCGCAGCGCGCGGCTCGCGAGCACGCCGTGGTTCGGCCTGGGCCTCGCCGTCGGCCCGCTCGCGCTCGTGGTGACCTCGCTCGTGATCCTCCAGCGTCGTCGCAGCGCCGCGCGCGTCGAGGCGGGCGCGGCCGATCGCGCGGTGCGCGAGGCGCGCAAGAAGCTCGACGACGCCGCCAAGGCGATCGAGGGCCGCGACACACGAGCGTTCTACGCAGCCGTGATGCAGGCGCTCAAGCAGGGCCTCGAGACGCGCCTCGGGCGCGCGATCGGCAGCCTCACGCACGCGGAGCTCAAGCGCCTGCTCGTCGACCGGGGGATGCCGAGCGCGCTGGCGACGAAGATCAAGGACGAGCTCGAGGGCGCCGAGATGGCGCGCTTCTCGGCGGCCGGCGGGGAAGAGAAGGAGATGCGCACGACGCTCGGGCGCGCACGCGAGCTGTTCGCGGAGATCCTGCGGTTCACGCCGAGCGCGGAGGACGAGTGATGCGCATCGCCGCCCTCGCGGTCGCGACGATGGTCGTGCTCGCGCTCGTGAGCCTCGGGCCGGTCACCTCCGCCTCGGCCCAGTCGTTCGACACGCTCTTGCGCGAGGGCAACGAGGCCTTCTTCCGCGGCGACTACGCGACGGCTGCGGCGCGCTACGAGGCGCTCGAGGAGGCGGGCGTCGACGACCCCGACGTGCACTACAACCTCGGCGCGACGTACGCGCGACAGGGGCGCCACGGCCGCGCGATCGTCGAGCTCGAGCGCGCGGTGCGCCTGCGGCCCTCGGACGAAGGCGCGCGCGTGGCGCTCGACGCGAGTCGCGCGATCGTGGGCCGGCGCCATGCCGAGCGAGAAGGCGAGGCCGTCGTCGAGGCGGGCGCGCCGTTCGGCGAAGCGCTCTTCGCGTTCCTCTCCGAAGATGCGCTCGCGATCGTCGTGCTCGTCCTCGCGCTCGCGCTCTCCGGTGTGCTGCTCGCGCTCTTCTTCGTCACGCACGAGCGCGCGCGCATCGGCCTCGGTGTTGCCGCGCCGCTGCTCCTGGTCGTGCTCGCGACGACGGGCCTGGGCTTGCTCTCGCGACGAGGTGCGTTCGCGGCGGGACCCACGGCGATCGTCGTGCGCGACGATGCGGCTCTGCGCGAGGGGCCGCGCGACGAGGCGAGCGTGCGCGCGCGTGCGCTCGAGGGCGAGCGCTGCGAGGTGATCTCGCGCGACGGCGAGTGGGCGCGGGTGCGCCTGGGCGGTGGGCGCGAGGGCTGGGCCCACGCCGAGGATCTCGTCGAGCTCTGATCCGGGCACGGGTGGGCACGGGTGGGCACGCGATGCCGCCGTCGCGCGTCTCGCGCGCGAATTGGGTATCGTCGGCCCGTGCGGGTCTCTCGACGATTCATGCTCGCGTCCTTGCCGGTCGGCGTGGCGCTCCTCTCGGGCTGCAGCAGCGGCACGAGCGCGCCTTCGCGCCTCCGCGTGGCCGTCTCGATCTTTCCGCTCTTCGATCTCGCGCGTCGCGTCGCGGGCGAGCGGCTCGAGGTGGTCTGCGTGCTCCCGCCCGGTCGCTCCGAGCACGGCTTCGATCCCAGCCCGCGCGAGGTGGCTGCCGTGTCGGGCGCGCGCGCGGGCATCGTCGTGGGGCTCGAGATGGACGAGTGGGCCGAGCGCATCGTCACGGGCGCAGCGACCGGGACGACGCCCGAGATGCTCCGCCTCGGACCGTCGGTGGATCCGCGTCGCCTCACGGCGCACGAGGTCGGTCTCGAGCTCGAGGAGCACGGCGACCACCACGAGGGCGAAGCGCACGAGGGCGAGGCGCACGAAGAGGCCGAAGACCACCACGAAGGCGAGGCGCACGAAGGCGAGGCGCACCACGAGGGTGGCGAGGCGCACGAGGAGCACCACCACCACGGCGCCTTCGATCCGCACTTCTGGCTCGATCCCGTGCGCGCGCAGACGGCGGTCGATCGCATGGCCGAGCTCTTTTCGCGGCTCGATCCCGAAGGGGCCGCCGGCTACACGGAGCGCGCGGAGCGCGTGCGCGGCGAGCTCGACGCGCTGCACCGCGAGATCGAGGGCAGGGCGCGCAGCTGGACGCGCCGCACCATCGTCACGTCCCACGGCTCGTTCGGCTACTACGCCGAGCGCTACGGGCTCACCATCGCCGCGGTGATCGAGCCGTTCCCCGGTCGTGAGCCCACGCCCCGCTACATCCAGGAGGTGCTCGGTGCCGTCGCTGCCGCACACGCGGCGGCGCTCTTCTCCGAGCCGCAGCTCGATCGACACCCGGCACAGGTGATCGCGGACTCGGCGCACGTGCCGCTCTTCGAGCTCGATCCGATCGGCACGGGCGCGACGGAGTCCTACGAGGCGCTCCTTCGTGCGAACACCGACGTGCTCGCGCGGGCGCTCGCATGAGCCACGACAAGCGCCCGTTCACACGGCCCGATCGCGCGGCGCTGCCGGTGGTCCTCGACGCCAAGGGCGTCTCGGTCGTCATCGACGACAAGGTGATCCTCCACGGCATCACGTTCTTCATCCCGAAGGGCGAGTTCGTCTGCCTCACGGGGCCCAACGGCGCGGGCAAGAGCACGTTCCTCAAGGCGGTGCTCGGGCTCGTGCGTCCGACCTCCGGCTCCATCGAGATCCTCGGCAAGCCCGCCCACGAGGCGCGCTCGGCCGTCGGCTACGTTCCGCAGCGCAAGAGCTTCGATCGCGACTTCCCGGCGCGCGCGATCGATCTGCTCGTCGCGACGCTGCGCGGCGCGTGGCCGTTCCGCGTGACCGATCCCGAGCGCGAGCGCGCGCGCAAGGCGCTCGCGCGCGTCGGCGGCGAGAAGCTCATCGACAAGCCGATCGCGGGCCTCTCGGGTGGCGAGACGCAGCGCGTGTTCCTCGCGCGGGCGCTCATCAACGATCCCGTGCTGCTGATCCTCGACGAGCCCACGGCCGGCGTCGACACCAAGGGTCGCGCGGAGTTCATGGATGTGCTGAGCGAGATCTCGCGATCCGACGAGCTCGCCGCGATCCTCGTGACGCACAACCTCGCAGCGATCGCGCGCACTGCGGAGCGCGTGGTCTACCTCCAGGACGGCCACCTCGCGGCCTGGGGCCTGCCCGGTGAGCTGATGGGCCGGCGCAGCCTCGAGGCCCTGCACGCCGATCACGGCGAGGCGAGCGCCGACGAGTCACCTGCGGCGACGCCCTTCGCCGACGAGGACTAGTTTTTCTTCCGAGGGTCCGTGCGGACCCTCCCCGACACGGGGCCCCTCCCGCTCCGGCCGCGAGCGGCCGCTGCGCGCGGGGCCCCAACCCCGCTTGCTCGAAGATCCCGACTGCCCACCTCCCGAACGCTCGAAACGACCCCGATGGACTTTTTCACCGAGCCGCTGTCGCAGCCCTTCATGATCCACGCGATGCTCGCCGGCATCATGGTGGGCGGCCTCTGCGCGACGCTGGGCGTCTTCGTCGTGCAGCGGGGCCTGTCGTTCATCGGCGACGGTCTCGCGCACGCGTGCTTCGGCGGCATCGCGCTCGGCCTCCTCCTCGGCACCGCGCTCGAGACCTCCACGCTCGTCGCGCTGCCGTTCACCGTGCTCGTCGCGCTGGGCATCGCGTACGTGCTCCGTCGTGGACGCCTGCGCGGAGACGTGGCGGTCGGCGTGTTCTTCTCGTTCAGCTTCGCGCTCGGCGTGCTGTTCCTCGGCCTGCGCCCGCCGGATGCGCCCGTCGTGAACGTGGAGAGCGTGCTCTTCGGGTCGATCCTCGCGGTGTCGGAGCACGACCTCTGGATCATCGCGGGCGTCACGGCGGTCTCGCTCGCCATCCTCGGTGCGACGTGGTCGCGCCTCGCGTACGCGACCTTCGACGCGGAGCTCGCGACGCTCTCGGGCGTGCCCGTCGCGGCGCTCGACTACCTCCTGCTCGCGCTCGTGGCGGTCGTGATCGTCGTGGCCGTCAAGACGGTGGGCGTCGCGCTCGTGTCGTCGTTCGTGATCATCCCCGCCGCCAGCGCGCGCATGATCGGCAAGACGCTGCCGGGCGTGGCCCTCGTCGCGCTGGGCCTCGGCTCCGGCGGCGCCGCAGTCGGTCTCTTCCTCAGCTATCACCTCGACGTCGCGAGCGGCGCGACGATCATCCTCGTCATGAGCGCGGTCTTCGCGATCACCGTGCTCGCGCGCGGCAAGCGGCATTGATTTCCCGAGGGGCCGTGCGGCCAGTCCCCCGAGCCGCGGCTACCTCGGCATCGGCATCTTGTGGAGCTTGCGCTGGAGCGAGCGGCGGTGGACGCCCAGCAGCCGCGCGGCCTTGGACACGTTGCCCTGGCAGTCGGTGAGCACGCGGTGGATGTGCTCCCACTCGACCCGTGCGAGCGAGGGCACGTGCTCGTCGTCGCGCTCGGAGGTGAATGGCTGATCGGGCGCGTCCTTGCGTGCGAAGGCCGCGAGGATCTCGTCCACGTCGACGGGCTTGGTGAGGTAGTGCGTGGCTCCCAGGCGTACGGCCTCGAGGGCGGTCGCGATGGAGCCGTAGCCCGTGAGCACCACCACGTTCGTCGCCGGATCGATCTCGGCGAGCGCCCGCACGACGTCGAGCCCCGACGCGCCCGGCAGTCGCAGGTCCACGAGGGCCAGCTCGGGGCTGTCGCTGCGCGCGTGCACACACGCCTCCTCGAGCGAGCCCGCTTCGCGCACGGCGTAGCCGCGGCCCGTCATCGCGCGGGCCAGCCGCTTGCGGAAGACCTCGTCGTCGTCGACGAGGAGCAGCGTGGGTGACGAGTCGTCGCTCATGCGTGTGCCTGCTCCGTGACGTGCGCCTCTTCGCTCGAGACCGGGAGCTCGAGGGTGATCGTGGTGCCTCGTCCGGGGCTCGAGTCGATGGCGAGCTCGCCGCCGAGGTGCGCGGCCAGCGCCTTCACCAGGAAGAGGCCGAGGCCCATGCCGTGCCCGGGATCCTTGGTCGTGAAGAAGGGCTCGCCGACGCGCGCGAGCGTCTCGGCGCTCATGCCGGCGCCTCGGTCGCTCACAGAGAGCGCGAGGCGATCCCGGCGCAGGGCCGCGCGGACCTCCACGTCTCCGTCGGCTGGGCTCGCATCGATCGCGTTCTTCACGAGCGCCCCGAGCGCCTGCGCGATCGCGCGCGCCGGGATGCGTGCGGAGGCGTCGGGCAGGTCCCACCGGACGCGCGCGCGCATGGCCTCCGGCCAGCCCGCGACCGCATCGCGCAGCGAGGAGAGCGACACGGACGTGGGGGCCTCACCGCGCAGCTCGCCGGCCGCGATCGACAGCTGATCGAGGATCGCGCGGCTGCGCTCGACCTCGGCGCGTACGAGCAGGAGATCCTCTCGCACGTGGCCGAGATCCTCGCGCGCGCGGAGCTCGCGCTCGAGCTCGCCGACGACGGTCTTGATGGTCGCGAGCGGCGTCGAGAGCTCGTGCGCGGCGCCGGCGGCGAGGGTGGTCATGCCCATGACACGCGAGCTCGCGTCGGCGCGTGCGCGCGCTCGCTCGAGCTCCACGGCGAGCCGGCCCACCGCGAACGCGATCGAGATCGCCGTGAGCGTGAACGCGAGGAACATCTCGCGCAGGTGCTCCGCGAGGCTCGCGTGCCCCGCGTCGGCGAACGCGAACAGGGCCGCGTACGCACCGATCGCGAGCGCGACCACGCTCCAGAGGCGCACGCCGCGCAGGGCCACGGCGGCCACGGTGACCTGCACGAGGAGCACGACGCAGTACGGGCTCGAGGAGCCCCCGCCGCTCGCGAGGAGCGTCGCGAGCGCGATCACGTCGATCACGAGACCGAAGAGCACGCCGTCGGGCCAGGTCTCGGCGTGCCGCGACAGCGCCGCGTTCGAGATCGACTGCGCGCCGATCGCGGCGAGCAGCGCGGGCCAGGGCACCTCACGGCCCGAGGCCCACGAGGCCACGACGAGCAGCTCGCCGATCACGAACAGCCAGCGCAGCGTCGTGAGCCAGCGCGTGTCGGGCGAGCGGTGCATGCGACACGCTCAGGATGGACGAGGCGCGCGCTCAGTGCATGTGCATGTGCGGTCCCGCGTCCTGATCGGACGGCGGTCCGGCGTCGACCGCCGTGCAGAGCGCGACGCACTCTTCGACGATGGCCGCACACGTCGCCTCCGTGCTCGCGGCGTCGTGCGCCGTGTCGTGGCACTCCGCGATGCGGCCGGTGCCGATGTCGACGTCGTGGCAGACCGCGATGATGCTCTCGCACGAGGGGCCACCGCCGACCGGCGCATCGGTCTCGTCGTGCGCGTGGGCATCGACGCCGCTGTCGGAGGCGGGCGGGGTGGTGTTGTCCGGACAACCGGCGAGAGCGAGCGCGAAGAGGAGGGGGAGGGAGGTGCGCATGGTGAGACCGTACAGGAGCTTCGGCCGCGATGCCTGCGGGTGCGACACCATGCCGCACGCCGTGGGGCGCCGCGCTCGTCCAGGGATGGAGTGCTCATTCGCAGGTGGAGACCTCGAGCACACGCACCAGCTGCTCGAGCGCGTGTGGCGGATCCTCGAGCGAGCCGTCGTCGCGCAGGCCCGGCGCGCGCACTCGCACGACGTGCACCGTGTCGAGGCTCGCGTCGTCGAGCACGAGCTCCGCGCGCTCGGCGCCACACGTGAGCGGGAGCACCGCCTGTCGCGGGGCGATCGAGGAGCCCTCGATCTGCAGGCGGAGATCGCAATAGCGCCCGACACGAGGCGTGAGCATCGCCGTGTCGCGATCGCCGAGCGACATGGACCAGGGCGCGCTGTCTCCGTGGCTGTGCGCCGTGCCTCGAGTGGTGCCCGGGCAGGGCAGGAGCTCGACCAGCGTGAGGCGGGCGTCGTGGATCGCAGGTGGCGGGGCGACCTCGAGCACCAGCGCGACCTCGAGGCCGGGCGTGTGGGTGACGCAGCCGCTCGTGGCCAGGCCCGCGAGCCAGGGCAGGGCGCGGCGCACGAGGCGCGCGAGGACGCGATGGTTCGAACGTTCAGACATCGAGCGCGAAGCCTCCTTCCACCGTCACGCCGTCCCACCGCGCGCCATGCGCGGTGTCGTAGAGACCGAGCACGGGCACGCGCACGATCACGTGCAGCACGAGATCGCTCGTCGGCGCGACCAGGACCCCTCCGCCCGCGTGGAGCAAGAACGTCTCGCCGCTCGGCCGCTGCGCCTCGAGCCCCGAGGGCGCCTCGAGGCGCGCATCGAGGCTCGCTCGCACCGCGAGCTCGAGCAGCGGCTGCCACTGCACCGCGAGCGCCGTGCGCAGGGCCGCTCCGTTGCGCCAGCCCTCGAAGCCCGTCATCGGGAACGCGCCCTGGATCGAGAGCGAGAGAGAGGTGTCGTCGATCACCGAGAGCCAGGCGAGGCCGAGCAGCGGCTCGAACGCGCCGGTGCCGAGCTGAGAGGCGAGCGGGGCGCGTGTGCCATCGGCGCGGGAGAGGAGTGGGGCGGTCGGCAGGCGCGAGCCCAGCTCGAGCAGGAGCCGGTGCGCGGGCGCGAAGGCTCGATCGCGCAGGACCACGACACGCACGCGCAGATCGAGGTCGCCGATCCCGAGGCTCGTGTCGCGCGCCAAGGAGGCGTCGCTGGTCTCGCGCCAGGCCAGCGGCAGCGCGGCCGAGAGCAGCGCCACATCCTCGATGGCGACGCTCGCGCCGAGCACGAGCCGCTGATCCCAGATCTGCGCGTCGTCGTCGGCGTACGACGTGTGGACCGCCACGGCGGCGAGGCGCACGCGGCCGCGGAACGGCTGCTCGGCGCCGGCGATCTGCCGGGCCGTGTCTCCTGCCCCGCACGTCGCGCACGCCCGGGCGCGTGGCGTCCCGAGGAGCGGCGCGAGGAACGCGGAGAGGGCCAGGAGCGCGAGCGATGCGGCGCGACGAGCGAGCACGGCGCGGGTGTACGCTCTCGTGCGAGCGTCACCATGCGGCATGACGTCGCAGGGGGTGGGCGAACACGATCGATCCGGAACGGGCGCTCGCGTAGGCTCGCGGCGTGTCTGCCACCATCGAGATCGAGACCCACCCCGGCGTCGCGCACGTCGAGCGCTGGCGAGGCGCCGAGGCCGCGCCCGACGCCGCGGCGACCCTGCTCGTCGAGGTGCCGCACGGCGCCGACGAGCGCGCCCACTACGACGCGCTGCGCGCGCGGCTCGTCGGGGATCTCCCCGCCGACCTGCACGAGTTCTTCCACGCGAACACCGACATCGGCGCGTGGCAGTACGGGCGCCGCGTGGTCGAGCGTCTCGTGGCGGCGCGGCCCACGCTCTCGGCCGTGCTCGTGCGCTCGCTCATCCCGCGCACGTTCATCGACTGCAACCGCCTCGAGGACGCGGCGGCCTCCGGCGGTGTGACCGCGGGCGTGGCGCCCTACGTGGATCACCCCGACGATCGCGCGCTCCTCCTCTCGCTCCACCGCGCGTACGTCGCCGTGATCGAGGCGCACTACGCCGACGTGTGCGACGCGGGCGGCTTCGCGCTGACGCCGCACACGTACGGCCCGTACGAGCTGCCGATCGCGCAGATCGATCGCGCCATCGTCGAGAACCTCCGCGCGTGCCACCGCCCCGAGGTCGTGCCGACGCTGCCCGTGCGCCCCGAGATCGATCTGCTGACGCGCACCAAGGACGGCGTCCGCCTCGCGCCCGAGGGCATCGTCGAGGACCTGCTCGCGGGCTACGCGGCAGCGGGCTTCACGCCCACGGAAGGCAGCGCGTACCGCCTCGTGCCGAGCACGCAGACGTGGCGCTACGTCACGCGCTACCCCGAGCAGGTCCTCTGCCTCGAGGTGCGCCGCGATCTCGTGGTCGAGACCTACACCGCGCTCTCGGCGATGAAGGTGAACGACGACGCGATCGATCGCGTCGCCACGCCGCTCGTCGATGGGATCGGCCGCTGGATGGATCGGCGCGCGCGCGAAGCGGGCTGAAGCGCGTCCCACGCGGGCCCTCTCGATCTTCAGGGAGCGAGAAGGCATCGATCTGAGCGGAAGCTGCGTGGTGCGATGCGTCGGAAACGGGCACGGGCACGGGCACGGGCACTTGTTTCTCATCTCTCAGGGCAGCTGGACCTGGGTGAAGCGATCGCGGAGGTCGCGATCGCCGAGCCCGAGCTGACCGTCGCGGTTGTCGCCCGCGCAGAAGAGCCGCCCGTCGCGCGTGCGCGCGCACGTGGTGAAGCGTCCCACCGCCACCTCGGCCCACACGTGCTCGCTGCCGACGCGACGCGGTGCGTCGGCCCGCGCGGTCCTGTCGCCCAGGCCGCCCTGACCTTCGGCGTTGCGACCCCAGCACCAGAGCGAGCCGTCCGCTCGCACGCCGCACGTGTGGAACGTGTCGGTGGAGAGCGCGACCCAGTCGCCGCCGCCATCGACGAGGGTCGGCAGCGTGTGCACGGCGGTGCCCTCGAGGCCGAGCGGCCCGGCGTGGCCGTCGGCGTCGAAGTCGTCACCCCAGCAGTAGAGGTCGCCGTCGTCGCGGATCGCACACGTGTGTGACTGGCCTGCCGCGACCGACGACCAGCGGCCGCTGACCTCCGTCGGAGCCCGGAGCTGCCCGGGCACGCCATCGCCGAGGCCGAGCTCGCCCTCGGTGTTGCGGCCCCAGCAGAGGAGCGCGCCGCTCGTCGTCACCGCGCACGTGTGCCCTTGTCCGCACGAGACGTCGGCGAAGGCCATCGAGGGCGCGACACGCACAGGGCTCGATCGATCGGCGCTGCCCACGGGATCGTCTTGCCCGAGCTCGCCTTCCGCGTTGGACCCCCAGCAGAAGAGGGCCTCTTCGACGATCGCGCAGCCGTGCTCGAAGCGGAGCGACACCCGCGTGCTCGGGCCGGGCAGCGCGACGAGCCCGACGGCGGGCCCGCTGACGGCACGACCGAGCTGCCCGCGATCGCCGGCGCCGAACGTCCACACCGCACCCCTGACGTCTCGCACCGCAGTCGCGCCGTAGGCAGCGCTCACCTCGACGCCCGTCGAGGCCTCGCCCAGCGCGACCGCCACGAACGAGAGCGACGCGGATGCGTCGCCGCGCCCGAGCTGTCCGAGGGTGTTGCTCCCCGCGCATCGGAGCCCACCGGCGCTCAGCACGCAGGCGTGGTCGTTGCCCATCGCCACGCCGCCGACGAGGTCGTGGGACGCGTAGCTCACGCGGCCGCATGCAGCGAGCGCGAGCACCGAGACGAGCGCGAAGCGACGCACGAGATCGAGTGGCGGTGAGCGTGGATCTCGTGGCGCTACTCGTGGCATGCGAGGGCCGCGTCGATCTCGCCCCACGCGATCCAGCCGATCGGGTGCGAGCGACGCGCCGCCTCCACCGACAGCTCCTCCCAGCGCACGCCGTCGGTGCTGCGGTAGAAGCGCTGCTCTTCGTTCCACGTGTTCCAGCCGCCGCGCACGGCGACGAAGGTGCCCGAGGGTGAGCGCGCGACGGCGCCGACGGTGATGCGAGGCTCGGTGGGCGTGCTCGTCCACGTGGCGCCGTCGATCGAGCGGAGCACGGCGCCGCCGGCCCACACGAAGAGCTCGGAGCCCGTGCTGATCACGTCGCTCGACGAGGGCGTCGCGCCGTCGGGCAACGCGTGTGTCGTCCACGTCACGCCGCCGTCCGTCGAGCGACAGACCGTGCCGTTGCCGCCCACGATCACCATCGCATCGCCGATCTCCGCGATGCCGCCGTCGTTCTGGATGCCGCCACCGCAGCTCGCGTCGATCGAGCTCGGCGCGGTCCAGCGCACGCCGTCGGTGGAGACACCGACCTCGGTGCCGTCGTTGCCGACGATCACGAAGCGCCCCAGCGCGTGGCCGGCGCGCCGGACGTTCCAGCCAGGGATCGCTTCGTTCTCGGACTCGACGAAGCTCGTCGCGTCATCCGCGCTGCGGCGCGGGGTGCGTGCGCCCAGGAGGACCACGCCTTCGCTCGCGCCATCGCTGCTCGTCGCGATGCCTCCGAACGTGGTGCCCTCGAGCGTCTCTTCCCACGTGATGCCGTTCCTGCTGCGGCGCACCGCGCCCGGCGGGCCCCAGCCGTTGGTGCGCACGAACCAGCCGTGGTGGAAGACGATGCCCTTGGCGCGGCCGGGGTGGTGATCGCAGTCGACGCCGTCGAAGCAGCGCTCGACCGGCGAGAGCGGCATGCCCATCTCGTCGGTGAGCGCGTCCTCGCGGTCGAACGTCCACGTGCGGCCGTCGTCGCACGAGACCGAGACGCGGCCGGCATAGCCCTGGGCGACGAACACGCCGACGCGCTCGCCCGTCGACGGCGCGTCGGCTCCGGGGGCGTCGGCGCCCGGCACGAACGCGTCCTCCAGGCTCGCGGCGTCGAGCCCAGGCGCGTCAGCGCGGGGTGCGTCGGAGGCGACGGTCGCGTCGGGGGCCGAGGGCGTGGAGGTCTCGCATGCGAGCAGGCCGAGGAGGGCGGAGACCAGGGTGACGGACGTGAGGCGTCGGAGGTGCACGCGAGCAGGTACCGCGAGCGCGCGTGGACGGCTCAGAGTTGCTGCGCCTTCGGCGCGCTGGGGGAGCCTAGGACGGCCCCCCCTAATCCCCCCGCTCGTCGATCGTCGAAGACTCCTTCTCCTCGCTGCTCGAGGGGTTGCCTCGCAACCCCGCCGCAGGGCGCCCCACCTGCTTCGCAGAGCCCAGACCGTGTACTCGGCGCTTTCTGCGTGCGTGAGCCGTCTCGGGGCGGTCGCGGTACCGACCCCGCATGAGAGCCATCCACGCCGCGTTCGCCCTGACCGTGCTGGGCGCCGCTGCCTGCCAGGGCAACCTCGACGCGGGACCGGCCCCGCCGGTCAGCGCCGGGCTGTGCTCGGACGAGATCGTGCTCGGCACCGCGCCGATGCGTCGCCTCTCGAACGTCGAGTACGCACGGACGCTGCGCCTCCTCTTCCCGGGCAGCGCGCCGGCGTTGCCCTCGTTGCCGGAGGACGCGGAGGTCATCGGCTTCGAGAACGACGCGCGCTCGCTCGGCCCGACCGACGTCGGTGTCGCGCGCTACGAGGAGATCGCGTTCCGCTACACGAGCGAGGCCACCCGCGACGACGCGGCGCTGCGCACGTTCACGGGCTGCGACGCGTTCGCGACCGACGCCGAGGCGATGGCCTGCGGCGCGGCGTTCGTGTCGCGCTTCGGCCTGCTCACGCACCGCCGGCCGCTCACCGACGACGAGCGCACGCGCTACGCGGCGTTCTTCGAGGCGCAGCGCGCCGAGATCGACTTCGCCGCGGCCGTGCAGCTCACCGCGATGGCGATGCTGCAGGCGCCGCCGTTCCTCTACCGCCTCGAGATCGAGGCGGGCACGGCGCAGACCACGACGGGCGGGCCCGCCGTCGCGCTGACGCAGTACGAGCTCGCCTCGCGCCTCTCGTTCCTCCTCTGGGGCACGATGCCCGACGAGGCCCTCTTCGCGGCGGCCGAAGCGGGGGAGCTCTCCGATGCCGACGCGCTCGAGGCCGAGGCGCGCCGCATGCTCGAGGATCCGCGCGCCCGCGATCTGGTCGCGGACTTCCACCGCCAGTGGCTCGACTTCGATCGGGTGCTCGAGCCCGAGCACGGCTCGCGCGTGCACGACGCGGAGGGCCTCTTCGCCCCCGACGCGCAGAGCGCCGCGCACGAGGAGCTGTCGCGCTTCGTCGCGGCCGAGGTGTTCGACGGCGAAGGCACGCTCGCGTCGCTCTTCACGAGCCGTCGATCGTTCGTGAACTCGACGCTCGCCGGTCTCTACGGCGTCGATGGCCCCTCGAGCACGACCGAGTGGCGCGAGGTGGAGCTGCCGGCCGGTGAGCGCGCGGGCCTCCTCACGCGCATCGGGCCGCTCGCGTCGCACGCGCACGCGGGCAACAGCTCGCCGCCGCTGCGCGGTGTGTACGTGATGGAGCGGGTGCTCTGCGAGCCGCGTCCCTCGCCGCCGCCCGATGCGGATCTGTCGCCGCCGATGCCCGCTCCTGGTGCGGGCCCGCAGACCAACCGCGATCTCTTCGAGATCCGCACCTCGGGGCCCACCTGTCAGGGCTGCCACAACCGCATCGACGGCTACGGCTTCCTCTTCGAGAATTTCGACGAGCGCGGGGTCTTCCGCAGCGTCGACAACACGCTCCCGGTGGACGCGACCGGCGCGATCTCGGGCACCGACGTCGATGGCCCCGTCGATGGCGCGATCGAGCTCTCGGAGCGCCTCGCGGAGAGCCAGCACGTGCAGCAGTGCGTGGTGCAGCGCTGGTTCCGCTTCTCGCAGGGCCGCGCGCCCGAGGACGCCGACGCATGTCACCTCGACTCGCTCGAGCGTCGCTTCGTGCGCTCGGGCGGCGACATCCGCGAGCTGCTCGTCTCGATGGTCCGTCGCCCCGAGTTCCGCCTGCGCCCCGAGGTCACGCCATGACGCGCCCTCTCGCCGTGACCCCGACCTCCACGCTCACTCCGCGAGGCTCCCGATGATCCGCCACGACCGACGCAGGTTCCTCCAGGCGATGGGCCTCTCCGGCCTCGCGCTGTCGACCGGTGCGCTCTCGAGCAACGTGCCCGGAGGCGCGAGCCGCGCGCGCGCCGGTGGCTTCGTCGCGCCCACGCGCGTCGTCTTCTTCATCACGCCGCACGGCACCGTGTGGAACCACTGGAAGATGTCGATCCCCGGCGCGCCCGACGCCAACCCGCTCACGGCGGCCACGGTCGGCGGCACGCGCTCGCTCGTGGGCCTGCCCGAGAGCGAGTGGCCCGAGATCCTCCGCCCGCTCGCGATGCACGCGAGCAAGCTCCAGATCGTCGAGGGGGTCGCGCAGCTGACGACCCTCGTCAACGAGCGCGAGGCGGCCGAGGGCGAGGACGTGAACCGCCACCACATCGCGCAGGCCAACCTCCTCACCTGTGCGATCGCGATGCAGCGCTCCGGCGCGACCGCGATCGGCAACGCGCTCTCGGTCGACCAGTACATGGGGCAGGCGACGCGCGGGACGCGCGCGTGGGCCTCGCGCGTGTACGGCGCCAACCACCAGCACCCGTACTCGTTCGTCGCGCCCGGTGAGGCTGCGCCGATCGTGTACCGCCCCGAGGAGGCGTTCGCGGACATCATGGGCACCTACGTGCCTCCTGCGACGGGCGGTCCGACGCGCGCGGATCTCCTGCGCGTCGGGCGCGGGAGCGCCCTCGATCTCGTCGCGAACGAGTACGACCGCATCGCGCCGCGTCTGTCGGGCGACGATCGCCAGAAGCTCGAGCGCCACCGCGACCTCGTGCGTGACCTCGAGCGCGCCTTCCAGGGCACGGGCTCGGCCGCGATGTGCGACCCGCGCCTCGTGCCCTCGAGCTGCGACGCGGACATCCACGCGTGCGCGACGGCGGCCGATCGCTGCCGCACGAACATCTCGATCGACGACTTCTCGCAGGTCGTCGCGCTCGCGCTCGCGTGCGACCTCACGCGCGTCGTGAACTTCCAGGTGCCGAACCTCCCCGCGCACGAGTTCGGCCTCGAGTGCGACGCGAACGTGCACCAGAATTACGCGCACAACTCGATCGAGGGCTCGGGCGGCGCGGCGTACACACCCGAGGCCGAGGCCGGCATGGTCGCGTACAACCGCACGTACGCGCGTCACTTCGCGCGCCTGCTCACCGAGCTCGACTCGATCCCCGAGGGCGACGGCACGCTGCTCGATCACACCGCGGTCGTGTGGATCTCCGAGCTCGGCACCGGCACGCACGAGCTCGTGGACTGCCCCGTCGTGATCGTCGGGGGCGGGACCGCGCTCGGCCAGGGTCGGTACGTACGACTGCCCTCCGACCGACGCTTCTCGGCGCGCTGGGGCGGCTCGGCGTACGTCGGCGGATCGATGAACCAGATCTACGCGACGCTGATGCAGTTCCTCGGGATGCCCGACGACGGCTTCGGCATGCGCTCGATCGAGCTCAGCCCGGGCGGCGAGACGCTCTCGCTGACCGGCGCGCGGCCCGAGCTCCTGGCCTGATCGGAGATGCGCGTGGAGCTCCTCGCAGCGACGGTGTGGCTCGGAGGTGCGGCGTGTGCCGCGCCGCCGTCGCCCGTCGACGCGGGCGGCGACCACGCGGACGCGCACCCGCACGACGCTGGGCGTGCGGTGGACGCCACCGTGGCGAGCGACGCACCGAACGGCGATGTGCCGGGGGACGCGTCGGCGAGCGCGCTCGACGCGGGGCCGCGTGCCGCGCGCACCGCGGGGTTCGCGGGCGGCGCGCTGCCGGGGCCTGCCGCGCGTCGCTACCTCGCGCGTGGCGCGGTGATCGAGGACGCGATCACGGGCCTCACGTGGCAGGCCACGGTCGATGCGACACGGCGCTCGCTCGCCGACGCCGAGGCGCACTGCGGCGCGCTCGTGCTCGAGGGACACGACGACTTCCGCGTGCCTTCTCGCCTCGAGCTCGTGACGCTGCTCGCTTCGACGCGCAGCCCGACGATCGATCCGATCTTCGAGGGCACGCTGGCCGAGTATCACTGGACGCGCTCGCTCCACCCGCTGCGCGACACGAGCGCCTCGACCGCGTACTTCGGTGCGGCCGAGATCGTGTTCGCGCTCGCGCGGGATCCGAGCGCGGTCGTTCGCTGCGTGCGCGGCGGAGGCGGGGAGGGCGCCGGTCCGGTGAGAGAGGCGGACGGACGCGTGATCGATCGCGGCAGCGGCCTGCGCTGGGACGTGCTCGCAGATCGTCGCAGCCACGCGGATGCGAGCGCCGGCTGCGAGGCGCTCGGTCTGCGCCTTCCGACGCTCGACGAGCTCGCGGGCCTCGTCGACGACACGCGGAGCGCGCCCGCGATCGATCTCGCGACGCTCGGGGGCGAGGCGGGGCCCACGTGGTCCTCCAGCGCGGCGCAGTCGGCGGGGGAGCGCGTCGGGCTCGATCTCTCGATCGGGCCGAGCGTGCGGCTGCGTGAGGACGAGCTCGCCTGGGCCCGCTGTGTGGTGGAGGCGCCATGAGCATCGCTGTCGGTGTTGCTGGCGCCTTCGGGGGGAGTCGGCTGTCCTTCGCCCTATGCGCCGCGCTGCGCTCCGGTCTACCGTGGTTCGCGATGAGCAAGCCGGTCGACCGCGAGGTGCCTGCGCGCGGCGGCGAGGTCGTGCCGTTCCCTGGCGCGGGACCGTCGGACGCGCAGCTCGTCGAGGCCGCGCGCGACGGGCAGGGCTGGGCGACCGAGGCGCTCTTCCGCCGTCACACGCGCTTCGTGAACGGGCTGGCCTTCCGCCTCTTGCCGCGGGACGCGGAGCTCGACGACCTCGTGCAGGACAGCTTCGTCGAGGCCTTCTCGAGCCTCGCGCGGCTCGAGGATCCGGCGGCGTTCAAGGGCTGGCTCGGCTCGATCGTCGTGCGCACGGCGCACAAGCGGATCCGCCGCCGCCGCCTGATGGAGCGTCTCGGCCTCCGCCGCCGCGAGCCGATCGATCTCGACGCCGTCGTGGGCTCGAGCAGCTCCGCCGAGCACGCGCTCGCGCTGCGCCGTGTCTATGCCGTGCTCGAGTCCATGGATCCCGAGGAGCGCATCGCGCTCGTGCTCCGCCGCGTGGAGGGCCTCGAGCTCACGGAGGTCGCCGATCGCATGGGCCTCTCGCTCGCGACGGTGAAGCGACGCCTCGCGAAGGCCGAGGCCGTGCTCGCGAGCGCGCAAGCCGATCGAGAACACGGAGGTGGCGCATGAGCCCCGACGAGCACGTGGCGCGTCCCGAGCCGTCTCTTCCGCCTGCGCGGATCGAGCGCCAGTGG
Organism: Sandaracinaceae bacterium; assembly: GCA_044376125.1. Lineage (GTDB taxonomy): Bacteria > Myxococcota_A > Polyangia > Polyangiales > Sandaracinaceae > JAFLCL01. The sequence goes on along the minus strand of JBILLJ010000004.1, from coordinate 102,920 downwards.
ACGCACGTTCGCGATCGACTCGACGCGCAGAGCGCGAGGCCGTGGTGGGCGTGGAGCCTCGCGGCCACGCTCGCCGCCGCGGTGGTGGTGCTGGGTTCCTGGCAGCTGGGCGCGTGGCAGCCCGATCGCACGGACGCGGACACGACGGTGCTCGCGGAGGGAAGCGCGGTCGAGACGACGCGTGAGCCCGTACGCGTCGCGCTCGAGGAAGGCACGCGCATCGACGTCGCGGCCGAGAGTCGCCTCGCCGTGGAGGAGACGCGGGGAGAGGACGTCGCGGTTCGCATCGATCGTGGCCAGGCGCGCTTCGACGTCGCGCACCGGTCGTCGGGCGCCTTCCGCGTGCATGCCGCCACCGCGCGCGGCGAGCCGGTCGAGGTGGTCGTGGTGGGCACGGCGTTCACGGTGGCGCACGAGGACGCCGAGGTCTCGGTTCGCGTCGAGCGCGGCATCGTCGAGGTGCACGCGGCAGGAAGCGTCGCGCGGCTCACCGCGGGGGAGGCCTGGCGATCGAGCGCGACCGAGGGCGTGACTTCGGAACGCTCGTCGGCACCTTCGGAGGCCCTGCCTTCGGAGGCCCTGCCAGAGCCTTCGGAAGCCTTGCCGGAGCCTTCGGAGGCCCTGCCAGAGCCTTCGGAAGCCTTGTCGGAGCCTTCGGAAGCCTTGCGGGAGCGTTCGCAAGGCTCCGCGGGTGTGTCCGACGTGCTGCCGTCCGAGGCCCTCGCGGCCTCCGATCACCGCGCCACGCGCCCGCGCGAGACGCTCGATGCGCGCGCGCTCTTCGAGCAGGCGCGCGAGGCGAGGCAGGCGGGCTCGGTGGCCGAGGCCGCGCGCCTCTACGGCGAGATCGTGACGCACCACGACGACGACCCGCGCGCCGACGTGGCTGCATTCGAGCTCGCGCGCCTGCGCATGGATCACCTGGGCGATCCGCGCGGCGCCCTGCGCGCGATCGATCGGTCGCTCTCCGGCGGTGGTGGTGCCTTCCGCGAAGATGCGATGGCGCGGCGGGCCGTGCTCCTGGATCGTCTCGGTCGCGACCGCGAGTGTCGCTCCGCCCGTGAGGCCTACCTCGCCACCTTCGGCGCGGGCGTCCATCGCGCGGAGGTCGGTGCGCTCTGTCCGTGAGCGGTGCGCTCTGTCCGTGAGCGCCGTCGATGCTCTCGGTGGCTGAGGGCGCGATCCTCCGATCGAAGGATCGATCCTCCGGTCCGGCGACGCGACAACCGCCGATTCCTCGACGCGTCGCGCGGCACGTGCGTTGCGACGTCGGCCGCATGTCCAAGCGCGTGGTCTCTTTCCTCGTCCTCCTGACCTCCCTCCTGAGCGGCTGCGGGGGCGAGCCCACCGTGGATGCCGGTCGTGTGGATCCTGCCGATGGCGCGGCCGTGATCGACTCGCCCTCCGGCGCCGCGCCGACGTACACCGCCGATGTGCGGCCCATCCTCGTGCGTCGCTGCACCGCTTGCCACGTGGCCGGAGGTGTCGCGCCGTTCGCACTGACGACCTACGAGCTCGCGTCGTCTCTGGCGGGTCGGCTCGCCGAGGTGACCAGGGCGCGAACGATGCCGCCCTTCCTCGCCGACAACTCCGGAGACTGCCAGACGTTTCGGGATGCGCGCTGGCTCGACGAGAGCGAGATCGCCACGCTCGAGGCCTGGGCCGCGGCGGGTGCACCCTTGGGTGATCCGTCCATCGCCCCGCCCGATCCGATCCCGCTCCCCACGCTCGAGACCGTCACACACACGCTCGACGCCGGCGTGACGTACACGCCGACGGCGGTCGACGAGACACGCTGCTACCTCGTGGATCCGGCGCTGACGACGGACCTCTTCCTCACCGCCTTCGAGCTCCATCCGGGGGAGCCGAGGATCGTGCACCACTCCATCGTCTATGCGCTCGCGGACGCGGCGGCCGTCGACGAAGCCCGCGCTGCAGACGCGAGCGATGCGGGGCCCGGATGGACCTGCAGCGTGGCGATGGGCGACAACTCCCCCGTGCTCGTCTGGGTGCCCGGGAACGGCGCGACGACGTACCCGGACGGCAACGGCGTGCGTGTGCCGGCCGGGCGGCCGCTCGTGCTCCAGATTCACTACAACACGCTCGCGGCGCCCGGCCTGTCCGATCACACGACGGTCGACCTGACGCTCTCGCCGCGCGCCACCCGCGAGATGCTCCTCTACCCGATCGCGGATCTCGACATGGAGCTCGCTCCGCGTCTGTCGTCGGTCTACACGAGCACCTCGATTCGCGTGCCAGGCCCATCGTCGTCCACGGTGCAGGTGTGGGGAGCGATGGCGCACATGCACCAGTTCGCGCGCTCGCAGCGCGTGATGCTCGACCCCGGCGCCGAGAGCGAGTGTCTGCTCGACATCGGTCAGTACGACTACCAATGGCAGCTCGCGTACTTCTACGAGCGCCCCGTCACGCTCCGGGGCGGCCAGACCGTCGAGACGACGTGCGGCTACGACACGATGAGCTCGGACCAGGCGATCCGCTGGGGCGAGACCACTCAGGACGAGATGTGCCTGACGTTCCTCTACGTGACCCGGTGAACACGAGTCGTGCTCGCGTGACCACGTGCTGCAACCGGCAGACGAGCGGCGCCGGTTGGGATACGAACGGGCATGGCCTCGTACCACGGCGCGCCGATGGTCGTGATCGTCGTCGCGGTGCTCGCGACCTCCGCGGTGACCCGCCGTGCAGAGGCCGAGGCCGCCGCCCCTTCGGTGACGCTGCGCCTCGAAGGAGACTGGCCCGCGGAGCTGCGCGAGGACGTGCGACAGGGCTTCACGGTCGAGGCGCGCGGTCGTGGGATCGCGGTGGTGCTCGACACCTCCGAAGGTGAGGCTCCGCCCGAGCTCGAGGCGCCGACGCTCGCGACGATCACGATCAGCGCACCCTCGCTGGCCGATCCGGCGAGCACGATCACCGTGCGAGATCGACTGACCCGCAAGCTCGTCGAGCGCGTGGTGCCGCTCGGTGGTGAGCCGCTCGACGTGTGGAGCGTGCTCCTCGCCAGCGCTGCCGACGAGCTGCTCCGCGCGTCATGGATCGAGCTGAGCATGCCCGACGCGCCGTCGCCGAGCGTCGAGCCACCCGAGGTCGTGCGCGAGGTGGTCGCACGCTCGATCGATCCTCCCCTTCCGTCCGACGGCGCGTGGGGCCTCGGCGTCGAGGCCGAGCTCGCGGCGGGCGAGGGTGGTCTCTTCGTCGGCGGTCGCGTGGGCCTCTTGCAGGCCTCGCTCGATCCGCTCGTGCTCTCGCTCTCGGTCGCGGCGCTCGGCCTCGTGCCGCAGGTCTCCGAGCGCGGCCGCTTCGAAGGTGCGTGGCTCGTCGGCGACCTCGAAGCGCGCCTGGCGCTCGTGCCTCGTCGCGGTGACGTTCGGCTCGCGCTCGTCGCGCTCGCGCGCGCAGGCGCGCTCGTGATCTCCGCGAGCGCGGCAGAAGGCCTCGTCGGAGGCAGCGAGGTCCTGCCGACCCTGCTCGTGCTCGGAGGCCTCCGAGGAGGCGTCGCGCTCTCGCGCGGCACGCAGCTCACGCTCGGCCTCGCGGTCGGTGCGCCGGCGCTCGCGGCGGTCGCGAGCGATGGTGTGCGCGACGTGGCCTCGATCGCCGGACCGACCGTGCTCGTCGACGTGGGCGTGGAGCTCTGGCCATGAGGCGCGCGCACGCGATCGCGATCCTCGCGCCGCTCACGGCGCTCTCGTTCGGCCTCGCGGGCTGCACGACGCGCGTGGTGCTGATCCACGACGTCGACGCGGGCCCGCGCGACGCCGGCAGCTTCGAGCCGCGCATCGCGCTCGCGATGGGCGTCGATCACTCCTGCGCGCTGCTCGCGAGCGTGCTCGAGTGCACCGGCGCCAACGCCGACGGCCAGCTCGGCCTGCGCGACCGCCTGGATCGCAGCGAGCTCACGCGGATCGACGACCGACCGCAGTTCCTCGACGTCACGCTCGGATACCAGTCGAGCGCCGTGCTCACGGCCGATGGCGACGTGCTCACGTTCGGCAGCAACGCGCGCGGCCAGCTCGGACGGGGTGACGTGCCCGGTGGCCCGGTGCTCGGGCGCGTGCCCCTGCCCGGCCTGGCGGCGCGTGTCACGCAGCGCTTCGAGCACGGCTGCGCGATCCTGCGCACCGGCGCGCTCTGGTGCTGGGGCTCGAACTTCGAAGGAGAGCTCGGGCAGGACGACCCACCCGACTCGGCCGATCGCAGCGAGCCCGTGGAGGTCTCGCCCGGCGTCGCGTTCTCCGACGTCTCGGCGGGGCAGGGCCACACGTGCGCGATCGCGATCGACGGGACGCTGTCGTGCTGGGGGCGCAACACCGGCGGCGAGCTCGGCCTGGGGCCCGGCATGCCGGTGCAGATCCGTCGGCCCATGGACGTGCCGAGTGGTCGCTTCCGCAGTGTCGTCGCGGGGCAGTCGCACACGTGCGCGATCCGCGTCGACGGCGACGTGCTCTGCTGGGGCCAGGACCACGACGCCGACGGCCATGCGGGGCCAGCGGGCCTCGCGGGCAGCGGCACGCACGACGTGCCCGAGCTGGTCGACGATCGCGGCGACTGGGACGTGCTGTCCACCGACACGTTCCACACGTGCGGCGTGCGCACCGACGGCACGCTCTGGTGCTGGGGCCGCAACGCCGAGGGCCAGCTCGGCCTCGGCGACACGTCGATCACGGCGGAGGTGCCCACGCAGATCGGCTCCGACACCGATTGGGCGCGCGTCGCCGTCGGTCGCTTCTCCACGTGCGCGCAGAAGCGCGACGGGCGCGTGCTCTGCGCGGGCGCGAATCGCAGCGGCGAGCTCGGCGTCGGCGACACCGAGCGGCGTCTCGTCTTCACCCCCGCCGCCGGCCCTGGCTGACGCTCGGTGTCCCTCGCGCCTTCGAGTCGTGCGAGGTGCGCCGATTTTTTTTTTTCGCGGTGGGTGAGCGTCTGGAACCGGTGGTGCCCCCGCGAGCATCATGAGCCCACGCCCGGTCATGCCCAGCCCCGCGCCTTCGTTCCCCCTCACGAGCGCGCCGCAGACCGCGGAGGGGCGCGCGTTGCGTGCCCGGCTGGCGCGGCGCGATCGCGACGACTGGCCTTGGCTCCTCGAGGGGCTGCGAGAGATCGCGCGGGGTCTCGCGCCTGCGTATCGCGACGTCTGCTCGGCCGACGATCTGCTCGGCGAGCTCGCGCTTCGCACGCACGAGCGCTGGCTCGAGGAGTGGCTGGCCGGAGCGGGTGAGGTGTCGCTCGGGATCTTCCTGCGTGATCGCCTGCGCGATCACCTGCGGGATCTGCGGCGACGCGCGGAGCGACGCGGCGCGTTGCTCGGCGGGGCGGTGCCAGGCAACGCGCTCGTGGAGACCGACGCGGGCGCGCGAGGCGCACTGCTCGCGAGCGCCGCGCCGAGCCCCGAACGCGCGCTCGAGGTGCGCGAGCTCCAGCGCGAGCTCGGTCCGGAGAGCGCGACGCTCCTCGGTCTGCGCGCGGCGGGCTACGAGCACGCCGAGATCGCGACCCAGACGGGCCTCTCGCGCCAGACCGTGGGCCGCCGCCTCGGCGCGCTCGTCGCCGTGCTCGTGACGCTGGGCGCCGCGAGCGCGCTCCTCCTCGCCACGCGCTCCGAGCCGATCGTCGCCATCGACGCCGAGCCGAACGCTGCGGGCGCGGCGGCGACGAACACGCTCGACGCCGACGTGCCGACCGACACGACGCCCCTCGACCCGCTGGAAGCGGGCCCGACCGACGCTTCTCGCGTGTCGTCCGAAGCTTTTCGCGTGTCGTCCGAAGCTTCTCGCGCGTCGACCGACGCATCGTTGGATCCGCTCGACGCGGCGAGCAACGAACCGCTCGATGGCGCCTCGGAGGAGGACACTGGGAAGCCGGCCGATGCGCTGCCCGGCGAGCCGGAAGATGGGCTCGAGCGCGAGGACTGGCCCGGCCTGCGCGTGCCGGCTGCGCTCGCGCCGCAACCGTCGCGTCGGTTGCCCACGACGGCCGAGGCGTCGACGCCGCAGTTCCTTTCTGCGCGCGCGGAGCGGCTGCGGGCCGTGCTCGCGCTCTGCCGCCGCGAGGCTGGTGGGAGCGTCCGCCTCGAGCTGATGCCCGGCGAGCCCGAGGACGTCGGCGTCGATCGCGTGGACCGGGCGTGCGTGACCCACGCAGTGCGCCGCGAGATGGACCGCGGCCGCCCCGACACGGCGCAGACGCTCCGCTTCGAGGTCGACGAGGAGCTCGGTGTGCACACGTCCACCGCGAGCGCGAGGGCTCGCCGCTGATCGAAGCGCGCCCTGCCGCACGCGTCGCGCGCGCCGAGATCAGTCGTCGATCTCGAGGCTCGCGAGCTTCTCGGAGAGCTTCTTCCCCTTGTGCGGGAAGGGGTGCGTGGGGATCTCGAGCCCGAGGAAGGCCGCGAGCTTCTCCCAGCGGTCGCCGCCGACCAGATCGAGCACGAGGAGATCGTTCGGCCGATCGCGGAAGTGGTGCATCACGCGCTCGTGGTGCGCGCGCCGCGCATGGAGGAAGCGCGTCGCGTCGAACTCGTAGCCGCCGTAGACCGCGTCGCGGAGGAGGCGACGCACCTCCATCTGCACGCGGTGCTCGTCGCCGAGGCCGCCCTCGAGCGGCGGTCGCCCGCCCCAGTGCGTCTTGCACGACTTCAGCCAGCTCGCTTCGTCGCGCGTGGTGAGGATGAACTTGGCGCCCGGGTGCAGCCGGTCGAGTGTCTCGAAGCACGGCACGGTCGTGATGTCGGTGATGCCGTCGTAGTGATCGAGCAGCGGAAAGCGCCCGTCGCCGCGACGCAGCGTCTCGAGCGTGCCGCGATCGATCGGGTAGTGGACCGTGTCGATGCCGAGCACGTGGAGCGCGGCGGTCAGGCTCCGCGTCCCGGTGCGCGAGAGTCCGAGGCCGAAGATCTTCGGCGGGGGCCTGCGCGCAGCGAGCGAACGATCGCTGGCGAGGGCGCGCTCGAGCTCTGCGCGACCGAAGCTGCCTTGATCGGCCAGGCCCATCGCCGAGAGCTCCTCGTGCGCGATCTGCGGCAGGTTCTGGATGTAGGCCTCGACGTGCTTGGGCTTGGCGCCGGGCGGAACCACCCGCGCCGCGTGCGCGACCGCGTGGCGTGCGACGTCGAGGTCGGCGCCCGCGCCCCACTTGGACATCGAGGCATCGAGGCGCTTGCGCTGGAACTCGGTGCGGCTCCGCAGCTCGCGCAGCGCGTACTTCGCGAAGATGTCCGCGAGGTCCTGGAAGTGATCGTGGAGGATGTGGAAGCTCTTGAGCTGCTTCTCGAGGCCGAGCTCGGCGAGCGCGAGGTTGCGCAGGCGCGACTCCGGGCGGAGCACGTAGGGCAGATCGTCCTTGGGCACCGGCACGGTCGCCATCATCCGCACGACGTCCGCGCGCGTGACGTGCACGCCGCAGTGGATGCGCCCGCGGAAGCGGTCCTGCACGTAGCAGTCGACGTACGGCAGCGTGTTCGCGTCGAGGAACGGCCGCATGTCCTCGAGGATCAAGCAGTCGGCGTCCATGTGGACGACGTGACTGCACGGGCTCGACGGATCGGTCGCGTGCGGCAGCTCGAGCATGCGCCGCACGGCGAGCGCGAACGGCTTCACGTCCTCGATCACGTGCACGCGCTGCGGCTTCACGTTCTGGATCGCGAGCTCGAGCGCGAGCGCGCTCGTGCGCTCTCCGACCGATCGGAACACGAGCTCGATGTGCTTGCTGCCCTTGGGCGCGAAGTCTCCCTCGAGCGTGCGAACGACACCTTCCGAGCGACTGGCGCTTCCGCTCACGACGTCCTCCTTGTGCCGGCTGACCCACGGCGAGGCCCGCAGCCGGCTCCGGGAGCGTCGCTCAGGTCTTGGGCCATGCGAAGCGTTCGTTGAGAGGGCCCGCGATCTCCCCGAAGAGCGTCGAGGTCTCGGCGTCGAGCTCACGCTGCCAGCGCTGATCGAGCACGATCGCGGGCGGGTGTGGCTCGTAGTACGCGAGGTTCTTCGCGGCGAGATCGAGCACGTCGTCGCCGCGGGCCGGTGGCTCGCGCCGATCGAGCGAGGCACGCCGCGCGCGCTCGCGGGCCACGAGGTACTGCGTGCCGTCGTTGCCGCCGAGTGGGTGCTGCTCGGCCTCCCAGAAGCGGAGCATCGCGGGATCGAACGCGAGCCCCAGGAGGTCGGTGACGCGGCGGGTCTCTCGCTCCGGATCCGTCGCGAGCGCCTCGTACGCGACGCGCAGCACCGGACCCGGAAACGAGGCTGCGAGCGCGTCCGTGCGCGCGATCTGCTCCATCCAGTCGAGGACGATCGCGCGAGGAGGCTGCTCGGGATACTTGCGCATGCGCGAGGCGAGCACGGCGCGCCCGTCGCGCTCGAGCACGACGAGGTGCAACTGCGAGCCGGTCCCGGCGAGCGCGGTGATCTGCTCGCGCTGCCACTCGGCCCCCTTGCTCGAGTCGACGACGACGTGCACGCCGGTCCTGCGCGCGAGCACCTCGTACACGTCGGGCACGAGCGGCGCGCGGAGCTCGCCCCACACGGGGCACGCCGCGCCGCAGAGCTTGCAGACCCGCTTCTTGAGCGGCTTGTCCTCGTCGCCGAGGAAGGTGCTCTTGCGGAGCTCGCCTCCGTAGAACACCGCAGGGTGCGCGCCGAGGATCATCCCGAGCAGCGTCGAGCCGGAGTGCGGGGCGCCACCGATGAAGCACACGCGCTCGCACGCGCGCACGTCGCTCGAGGCGCTCCCGTTCAACGCGGATTCCCCCTCAACGCGGCTTCCGGTCGGGAGGCGGATCCGAGGGCCGCTGCTCGAGCAGCCCGAGCAGGCGCGAGGCGCGCTCGTTGTTCGGATCGATCACGAGCACCTGCCCGAGCGCCTGCTTCATGCCCTCGACGTTGCGGCGCTCGAAGAGGCCCGTCGCGAGCGAGAAGAGCTGCTCGAGCGCGAGCGCGGGACGCTCGTTGGTCAGGTAGAACTCGGCGATGCGGCGCGCGAGCAGCAGATCCTGCGGATAGCGCGAGCGAAGCTGATCGAGCTCGTTCCGCACCTGTGGCTCGTGGCCGTAGCGGAGGAGCACGGCCATGTCGGTGAGCTTGCGGTCCAGGAGCGCGCTGGGGATGAGCCCGTCCTCGCTGCGCTCGCTCGGGGGCGGCGCCGCGACGTGGACCTGCGCGACGTCGGGCACGAGCTTGAGCGCCTCGCGCCGCTGCGTCGTCTCGGAGGGGGCGCGCACCACGCTCTCCCACGGCTCGGCCTGCGCGGCGGGCTCGTTCCCGGCCGGCGGCCGGCTGTTGGACTTCGGCGCGCTCGAGGGCAGGCGCAGCTCGATCGGCTCGCTCGGTGTCTGGAGCGGCGCGCGCATGCGCCCGCTGTCGGTGCGCGGCCGCTCGAGCACCTCGGGCGGTGGCTCGACCTGCGCGGGGATGCGTCCGCTGCCGGTGCGCGGCCGCTCGACCTCGACGGGAGAAACGACCTGGGCGGGGATGCGTCCGCTGCCAGTGCGCGGCCGCTCGACCTCGACGGGAGGCTCGAGCTGCGCGCGCATGCGTCCGCTGCCGGGCCGCTCCATCACCGTCTGCGCGTGCGACGGGAGGTTCGGGACGATCTGCGTGGTCGCCGGCGGGCCCGCGCGCCGCAGCTCCTCGACGAGGCGGCTCGCCTGGATCGACACCGTGCGCACATCGTCGTCGTCGTCGAGGTCGTGCGGCGCAGGTGCGCGCGTCTCGGGTGGTGCCGTCTTGCGCGCGGTGAGCAGCAGCACGCCCTCGGCCGGCGTCAGGCGGGTGACCGCCTCTTCGCGCTGCACCTCCGAGCGCCCCTGCTCGAGGAGCATCTCGACGGTCTCGACCCATCGGAACGGGATGCGCGGATCCGTCGCGTCCCCCAGCGGCACCGCGGACTCGTCGTCTTCCAGCGACACGCCGTCGGCGGGTGTCACGTCGGGGGAGGTGCCCGTGTCGGCGGGCACCTCCGGCACGCCGCTCGCGCGCTGCACGAACGAACGGAAGATCGCGTCCGCGCTGCCCTCGGCGCGCGGCTCGAGGGCGCGTGCATGCGGGTGAGTCTTCGCGTCGTCGTCGCCGCGCCGGCGCTTCATGGGCCTCGATGGTGCGGGAGCGTCCGCAACGGGGCAAGCGCTCGGCGCGTCGCCGCAGCGCGTGACCGCGTCATCACGCGCCGACCGCGCCTCAGCCCTTCACGACGATCGTGAGGATCCGTCCCGTCACGTACTGCTGCTTCACGACCGGCTTGCCCTCGACGTGCTTCTTCACGCCCTCGTCGGCCAGCGCCGCCGCGATGACGGTGGCTTCGCTCGCGTCCGCGGGCACCTTCACGCGCCCACGCACCTTGCCGTTCACCTGCACGGGGATCTCGAGCTCTGCGTCCACGCAGAGCGCGGGATCGAAGCTCGGCCACGGCGCGCGCTGGGCCGAAGGAGCGTTGCCGAGCTTCTCCCAGAGCTCCTCACCGAGGTGCGGCGCGAACGGATGCACGAGGAGCGCGAGGGTCTCGAGCGCGAAGCGCGGCGGCGCCTCGAGCGGGTAGATCTCGTTGACGAGCTGCATGAGCGCGCTGATCGCGGTGTTGAAGCGCAGGCCCGCGATGTCGTCGCCGACCTTGCGGATCGTGCGGTGCAGCGTGCGGAGGAGCGCGTCCTCGGGGGCCGACTCGCTCGGCTTGCGCGTGCCCACCGTGTACGCGCGATCGAGGAAGCGGCGTACGCCCTGGATCGAGTCCGTGCTCCACGGCTTGGTCGCCTCGAGCGGCCCCATGAACATCTCGTAGAGCCGCAGCGCGTCGGCGCCGAACTGCTTCACGATCGCGTCGGGGTTCACGACGTTGCCGCGCGACTTGCTCATCTTGTGGGCGCGCGCGTCGATGACGATCTCGGGCTGCGCTTTGAGGACGAAGTCGCCGCCCTTCTTCACCACGTCGTCGATCGTGATCTTCTTGGTGCTGAGGGTGAGGGCGCTCGACTTGTCGAACGGCTCGTCTTCGCCCGCGTCGTTCACGCGCTCGCCGACCGAGTCGCGCGAGACGAGCTTGCCGGTCGGGTCGACGTAGGCCGTGTGCTCGACCTCGCCGAGGATCATGCCCTGGTGCACGAGGCGCTTGAACGGCTCGGGCTGCGAGACGTAGCCCGCGTCGAAGAGGACCTTGTGCCAGAAGCGCGCGTAGAGGAGGTGGAGCACCGCGTGCTCGGCGCCGCCGACGTAGAGGTCGACCGGCAGCCACGCGTCCGCGAGGTTGCGATCCCAGCCTGCGCTCGGGTTCTTCGGGTCGAGGAAGCGCAGGTAGTACCAGCAACTGCCGGCCCACTGCGGCATCGTGTTGGTCTCGCGCGCGTACCAGCGGAGCGTTCCGTCCGCGTCGGCCTTCTGGAAGAAGCGCCAGTCGAGCGCGCGCGCGAGCGGCCCGGCGGGATCCTCGCCGGGCTTGTAGTCCTCGAGCTGCGGCAGGCGCAGCGGCAGCTCGCTCTCCTCGACGGCGATGGGCTGATCGAAGCGCACGGTGTGCTTGGCGCCCTTGCGCGGATCGCCGCTCGGATCCTCGAGCTCGACGGGAAAGTAGATGGGGAAGGGCTCGCCCCAGTAGCGCTGACGCGAGAAGATCCAGTCGCGCAGCTTGTACTCGACGCGCTTCTTGCCCTGGCCGCGCGCCTCGAGGTCGGCCGTGATCTTCGTCTTGAGCTCGGCGGTCGTGAGGCCGTCGTAGGCGCCGCTGTTCACCGCGATGCCCTCCTCGACGAACGCGACCGTGAGCGGCGCGTCCTTCTCGGACGGGTCCTTCGCGACCACGCGGATCACGTCGATGCCGAACTTCCTGGCGAACTCGAAGTCGCGCTCGTCGTGGCCGGGCACGGCCATGATCGCGCCCGTGCCGTAGCCCCAGAGCACGTAGTCGGCGACCCAGACCGGCACCTTGGCGCCGTTGACCGGGTTCACGCAGAAGCCGCCGGTCGCGACGCCGGTCTTCTCCTTGGCCTCGCGTCGCTCGCGCTCGGAGCGGTTGATCGAGCGCGTGACGTACGCGTCCACCTCGGCCTTGCGCTCGGGCGTCGTGATCTCCTTCACGATCGGGTGCTCGGGCGCGACGACCATGAAGGTCGCGCCGAAGAGCGTGTCGGGGCGCGTCGTGAAGATCTCGACCGTCTTGCCGGTCGATCCAGCGGGGCCGTCGATCGCGAAGGTCACCTCCGCGCCGACGCTGCGACCGATCCACTCGGTCTGCATGACGCGCGTGCCCTCGGGCCACTCGCAGAGCGCGAGGTCCTCGAGCAGGCGATCCGCGTAGGCGGTGATCTTGAGCATCCACTGGCGCAGCGGCGTGCGGAACACGGGGTGACCGCCGCGCTCGCTCTTTCCGTCCTTCACCTCTTCGTTGGCGAGGACGGTGCCGAGGGCGGGGCACCAGTTCACCGGCATCTCGCTCTGGAACGCGAGGCCGCGGTGGAACATCTGGAGGAAGATCCACTGCGTCCACTTCACGTACGCGGGATCGGTCGTGTCGACCTCGCGGTCCCAGTCGTACGAGAGGCCGAGCGACTTGATCTGTCGGCGGAAGGTCTCGATGTTCTTCGCGGTGGTGATCGACGGGTGCGTGCCTGTCTGGATCGCGTACTGCTCGGCCGGCAGGCCGAACGCGTCCCAGCCCATCGGGTGGAGCACCGCGACGCCCGTCGAGCGGAGCCAGCGCGAGTAGATGTCGGTCGCCGTGTAGCCCTCGGGGTGTCCCACGTGCAGGCCTGCGCCCGACGGGTACGGGAACATGTCGAGCACGTAGGCCTTCTTGCGGCCCGGGTCGGCGAGGAGGTCCGGCGTGGCGAAGGTGCGGTCCTTCTCCCAGAAGGCCTGCCACTTGGGCTCGATCTCGGCGGGGTTGTAGCGGCCGGGCTCGACGCTCGAGCCGCCTTCGTTCGCGGTGCTCTCGTTCACGGGGTTCGACATCTCGCGCGCTTCATATCACGCGCCCCGCGCCCGCGAGGTTCGACCAGCAAGCGCGCCTCGGGCAGCGACGAGCTCGTGCAGCGGTTTCTCGAGGCCCATGCGCACGCGTTCGTCGAGCAGCGACTCGGCGGTGAGCTACTCGGTGCGGGGGTCCGGGCAGCGGAAGCGCACGGTGCTGACGGCGCCGTGAGGGCGCTCGATCGTCGCGTGGGACGCCACCGCCACGAGGACGTCGTTGCCGACACACCGAGCGTCTGCGTGCTCGAAGGCCGCACCGTGCATGTAGATCTGGTGCTCGGGGCCCGAGCCATCGAGGGTGACGAGGTCGTGGCGACGCACCGCGACCAGGCGCTCGGCGCGTGAGTGCGTCCGCGGAGAGACGAGCACCATCGCGCCCGCGCACACGACACCGAGCGCCTCGCCGTCGGCGTTCGCGTGAACGCCCTCGTGCGCTTCGTCTTCGCGCCCGAGCCGGCGCAGGTACAGGCGTGGACGCGTGCGCGCGGGTCGCCGATCGCGGAACACGACCGCGGCGCGCCCTTCGACGTCGAGCGCGAGCGTGGGCTCGGCGGCGTCGTAGGCGAGCTGCTCGAGATCGAGCAGGCGCTCACCACGTTGCACGCGGAGTGTCCCTTCGACGCCGGCTTCACCCACCCAGGTCTCTGCCCACGTGAGCACGAGCTCGCCGTCCTCGTCGGTCTCGAAGCGCGCCGAAGGCCGCCCCGCGCGCATCCGCTCCGTCGAGAGGCGCACCGGGTCGCTCGCGTCTCGTCGCAGCCAGACCGCAGCGCTCGCGCCGTGCGCGTCGTTCCAGACGATCGCGCGTCGATCGCCCGCCCGCGCGAGACCGACCCCCGCCGAGCTCGGGCCCACGCCGCTCACCTCGTCGATGCGCGCGCCCGTCGCGAGATCGGTGACGGTGACGTGTCCGCGCTGCGCCTTGTCGTCGTCGCCGCGCTGCGCGCACGCGAGCCACGAGCCCGCCGTCGCCATGCCCGCATCGCACGGCGCTCCGACACGCACGATCTCCCCGCCCTCGAGCGATCGCACGAAGAGGCCCGCACGCTCGGACCACGCGATGTGCGTCGGAGCCTCGTCGCCGACGAGCACGACGTCGTGCGGCGCGGGGCCGATGAGCTCCGCGATCTCCGCCTCGTCGCCGAGCTCGCAGCCGTCCTCGAGGATGCGGTGCTCGCCCGCACAGCCCGCGACCGCGGAGGCCACGGCGAGCACGATGCCCTTCGCGACGCGCCCCGCGGACGGCGTCGGCAGCCGGAGGCGGCGCGTGGTCTGCTCGATGTGCGGCGACGGCACGTCCACGCGACACGCGGGCGGCCCAGAGGTTCCGCCATCCACGCACGCGAGCGAATCTCGGTGAGCCGCGCGGCGTCGGAGCTGCCATGCTTCGAACACGAGCGCCGCAGCATACACACGCCGACCTCGGCGCGGGCATGCACGTTGCTCAGTCCGAGCCCACGCCCAGGCGAACCCACGTTTCCCGCGCTCCCGCGCGGTGGCCGTGAACAGGAGGACACGATGACTGCGACATCTTTCGCACCCCGCCTTGCCCGTCGGTCCTTCTCCACGGTCGTCGTCGCAGGCTTGGTGAGCGTCGTCGCGCTCGCGTCGGGCGGCTGCTACGGCGGCTATCGCGCGCGCGTCGCTCCCACCACGGTCTACGCGCAGACCCAGTACCAAGCGCAGTACCCCGCGCAGTACGGCGTCGTCTACCAGGCTCCTCCTCCGCCGATGCAGACGTACGCGCCGCCGCCGCCCTATGCCGGCGCGCAGTGGATCGAGGGCCACTGGGAGTGGAACGGCGCGCAGTACGTCTGGGTCGAGGGCTACTGGGTGCAGGCCCGCCCCGGCTACGTCTACGTGCAGCCCCGCTGGGAGCGTCGAGGCGGCGGCTACGTCTACGTCGATGGTGGCTGGTCGGGCGGCGGTGGCGTCGTCGTGCAGGGCCCTCGTGGCGGCTACGGCGGAGGCGGCACGGTCGTCGTGCAGCCGCAAGGGCGCCCTGGCACCGTCGTCGTGAGCCCCGGCCGTCCGCAGGGTGGCGGCGTCGTGGTGAGCCCCGGTCGCCCGTCGGGCGGTGTGGTGGTGGCGCCCCAGCCCGCGCCCGGACGCGTGGTGGTCACGCCCGCCGCACCGAGCGGCGGTGGTGTGGTGGTGGCGCCTCAGCCCGCCCCGGGCCGCGTCGTGGTCCGCCCCGCTCCGTCGGGCGGCGGAGGCGGTGGCTCGGTCGTGGTGAGCCCGCGTGGCCCCGCAGGTCGTGTGGTCGTGCGGCCCCGCTGACCGAAGCCCACGCCGAAGCGTTGGCCTGGCCATGCGAAGGCTCGACGCCCGAGCGGCAAGCGCAGCTCGGGCGTCGTCGCGTCAGCTGGGCTCGGTGGGATCGCTCTTGGTCTCGCCCGGCTCGTCCTTGGGCTCATCGACCTCGGGCAGCGGCTCGCGCTTGCCGTCGAGCAAGGCGCTGAGCTTCGCGATGCCCGCGCGCAACGCGGGGGCGGCGGCCTTCTGCGCCTCGCGCAGCGCCTGCTCGGCCTCCGCGGCCACCTTGCCGACCGACTTCTCGGCGTCCACCGCGATCTCGTCGAGCGAGCCACCCGCCTTGCGCAGCACCTTCTCGGCGTCCTCGGCGATGTGCTCCGCGTTCACGCGGGCCTTCTCCGAGACCTCGTGGATCTTCTCGTCGCTGAGGTAGCGATCGCGAAACGAGAGCGCGGCCTTGCCGAGGTGATCGAAGGCCTTTCGGAGCTCGTCGCTCGGGGCGGGCGTGTCCGCGGCAGCGTCGGGGGCCTTGGAGTCGGGCTTGTCGTCGGCGTCGGTCATGATGCAAGGGTGTACGCACGGCGCGCCGATCGCCATTCGCCCCCCAGGCGAACGAAACGGCAGGAACGAAACGCACGAACGAAAAGAGCCGCGGCCCAGCGGGCCACGGCTCCCTTCAGACCCAGGGGTCGGTCCTCACTCCACGCTGCGGCAGTAGCCGTCGACCCACTGGCCGTTCTCCTGATGCGGAGCGACCCACTCGCGACCCGCGCGGCAGGAGCCGGACTCGGGCGGACGCTGCCGTCCACCGCACGCTGGCACCAGCATCGCGAGGCCCAGCACGCCCACCACCACGGTCATCCACACGCTCTTCGAGGTCATCCGTCTCTCCTTCGAGGGCCGGACGCTAACCCGAGCCCCCCACTTGGGCAACAGCCGCTTGGCCGGCCGTTCACGCGAAGCGCATCTCGCCGAGGTCCGGCCCCACGACGAGGCGCGCCTCGGTCTTCTCCTGCACCTCGCGTGCGCTGATGCCCGGCGCGATCTCGATGAGCCGCAAGCCGTCGCTCGTCACGTCCATCACGGCGAGGTCCGAGATGATGCGGTGGACGACGCGCTTGCCGGTGAGGGGGAGGGCGCACTCGCGAAGGACCTTGCTCTGGCCCTCCTTGTTGCAGTGCTCCATCACGACCACGACGCGCTTGGCCCCCGCGACGAGATCCATCGCGCCGCCCATGCCCTTGACCATCTTGCCGGGGATCATCCAGTTCGCGAGATCGCCCTGCTCGCTGACCTCCATCGCGCCGAGGATGGCGAGATCGATGTGGCCGCCGCGGATCATCGCGAAGGACTCGGCGCTGTCGAAGAGCGAGGCGCCCGGAAGCATCGTCACGGTCTGCTTGCCTGCGTTGATGAGGTCCGCATCGACCTCGCCCTCGGTCGGGAAGGGCCCCACGCCGAGGATGCCGTTCTCGCTCTGGAGCATCACCTCGAAGCCGGCCGGGATGTAGTTGGCCACGAGCGTCGGGATGCCGATGCCGAGGTTGACGTAGAAGCCGTCGCGCAGCTCCTGGGCGGCGCGCATCGCGAGCTGTTCACGGGAAAGGGGCATGTCGTCTCCTCGAAAACGGGCCGGTCAGCGAACGGTCCGACGCTCGATGCGCTTCTCGTGCTTGCCGACGATCAGCCGCTGCACGTACACGGCGGGCGTGTCGATCTCGTGCGGGGCGATGGTGCCCACCGGCACGATCTCCTCGACCTCCGCGATCGTGATGCGCCCGGCCATGGCCGCGAGCGGGTTGAAGTTCTTCGCCGCGAGGCGGTACTGCAGGTTGCCGAAGCGGTCCGCGCGCCACGCCTTCACGATGGCGAAGTCGGTCGTGATGCCGCGCTCGAGCACGTAGTGCTTGCCGTCGAGCTCGCGCGTCTCCTTGCCCTCCGCGACCACGGTGCCGTAGCCCGTCGGCGTGTAGAAGCCGCCGATGCCCGCGCCGCCGGCGCGCAGGCGCTCGGCGAGGGTGCCCTGCGGCGTGAGCTCCACCTCGAGCTCGCCCGACAGGAACTGCCGCTCGAACTCCTTGTTCTCGCCGACGTAGCTCGAGACCATCTTCTTGATCTGCTTGTTCTTGAGCAGGATCCCGAGGCCGAAGTCGTCGACGCCGCAGTTGTTCGACACGAAGGTCAGCCCCTTGGGGCCCCCCTCCGCGACGAAGCGCTCCGCGAGCGCCGCGATGGCGAGCTCGGGGATGCCGCAGAGACCGAAGCCGCCCGCGGCGATGGTGGCGCCGTCGGGGATGTCACGCACCGCTTCGCGTGCGCTCGCGAGGACCTTGTCCATGGCGCGCGTCCTATCATCGCGCGGCGATTCCGCGCAACGCGCACGGGCACGGGCACGGGCACGGGGTGGGGGGCTCAATCCATCACGGGCACGGGCACGGGCACGGGCACGGGAATGGGAACGGGAATGGGAACGGGAATGGGCGGCTCAATCCATCTCGATGACGATCTTGGACGGATCCTGCGGGTGCACGCGGATGGGCACGGTCGCGCCGGGCACGAGCTGCATCTGGAGGTGCAGCGGGAGCAGCATCTGCGTGCTCGCCTCGCGCGGTCCCTGCGGGCTCGCGTAGCTCACGTCGACCTTCATCAGCGGCACGCCGTTGATGCGCGTGCCGGTGCCGCTCAGCGCGCGGACCTGCCCCTGCGCCGAGATGCCGTTCTGGCGGAGCCACGCGGCCTCGCGACTGCGCTTGATGAGGCCGTAGCCGAGCGCGCCCACGATGCCGAGCGGGAGGATCGTCGAGACGCCGACGATGAAGCACACGAAGATCTCGGTGCCTCCGATGGCGAGGCCTGCCATCGCGCCGCCGGGGCCGTTGCCGCCGCCCATGAACGCCGCGGGAATCGCGGCTGCCATCGGCAGCATCGTCGCGGCCAGGATCACGCCGGTCAGCAGGAGCGAGCCCACGCCCGCCGCGATCAGGATGATGCCGGTGTTGCCACCGGCGCGCGACGCTGCGCCCTTGGCCGCGACGGTGGTGTGCTGCGTGCTCGCCTGCGGCAGGCTGCCCGCGCAGAGCTGGAGGCTCGGGTAGACCTTGGCGAAGTGCTCGAGGGCCTGGCGGCCGAACGCGTTCGAGCGCGCCATGCGCGCGCGCAGGACCGACACGGCGCCGTTCATGTCGCCCAGCCGCTCGAGCGCGTTCGCGCGGACCACGGCCGCGGCCTCGTCGAGCGAGTCGGCGATCGGGATCTCCTCGTTGTTGCGGCCGAGCGTCGCGAGCACGGTCTGGTAGTCCCCCCGCGCCGTGTCGAGCAGGCCGCGCGACACGCGGTAGTCCGAGTCGCTCGGGAGATCGTCCGAGCGCGGGTCACAGCCCGAGAGCCACTGCTCGGCGGACGCCAGATCGCCCTCGCGCACCGCGTTGCGCGCGAGCATCGCGCGGAGGCAGTTCTGGTGGCGCTGGAGCACGACGACGTCGAGGGCCGTCTCGAGCAGCGCGCGCACGCGCGTGAAGTCGCCCTTGAGCGCGAGCGTCCCGGCCACCAGCACGCTCAGGAAGTAGAGCCGCTCGGACGCCTCGGGGCTGTTCGTCGTCTTCACCTCGCGGCGCGTCGCCTGGAAGATGTCGAAGGCCTCGTTGAGCTTGTAGTCGGGGATCGTGTTGCCCGCGACGAGCGACTGCAGGCTCGGCGGCGGCTTGAGCGGCACGCCGTCCTGCATGCGCAGACGCCCGAGGCGCTCGGGCTCGGAGATCGCCTGTGTGTGCTGCTGGAAGCGGTCGAGGCGCGGCCGCACCGCGTTCGTGACCTTGCAGTAACCGCAAGGCACGGCGCCGCCTTGCACTGCCGTCTCGAGAGGTCCGCCGCAGTTCTCGCAGAAGAGAACGCGGACCTGCGTCGTGAACATCGTCTTGGCCATGGTCGCTCCCCTTCGAGGTGACGCGCCTCGTGAGCACGGATGCAGGCGGAGTCTGGTCGATCAGCCGCGGTTCGTGAACGCGTACTCGACGAAGTCCCGATAGAAGCCAGGCGGGTGAGGGTCCGCCTTGCCCTGCAGGCGCCTGCGCAGCCGGAACGTGGCGTTGGCCAGCGCGAAGGCCACGTTGGAGGCCGCGAGGTACGCGTCGCCGTGGTTCTTGCGGAAGTAGTGCGCGCGCGAGTCGAGCCAGTAGCGCGGGATGCGCTTCCACTTCTTCATGCCCGTCGAGGCGGAGCCCACGTGCGCGACGCGGCTCTCGACGACGTACCAGGTGGGCCAGCCCGCGAGGAACGCGCGCCGACAGAGGTCGGTCTCCTCGAAGTAGAGAAAGAACGTCTCGTCGAAGAGGCCCACGTCCTCGAGCACCCTGCGGCGGATCATCACGCTCGCGCCGGCGAGCCAGTCCACCTGTCGGCTCACGGCCGGCATCGGGATGATCGGCACCTTCTTGTCCGCGAGCACCTTCGAGACGACGCCCAGCGCGAGCCCCGACTCGAGCTCGCTCCAGAACGAGGGGAAGCGGAACGCGGTCTCGTGCGGCACGCCGTCGGTGCCGTGGATGTAGCTGCCCGCGAGGCCGACCTCGGGGTGCTGCTCGAGGAACGCGAGGAGCACGTCGATCGCGTCCTCGGCAGGGAACGCGTCCGAGTTGAGGATGTAGACGAAGTCGGGCGGATCCTCGGACGCCAGCGCCTTGCGGATCGCGAAGTTGTTGCCGGCGCCGAAGCCGCCGTTGCTCGGGCTCGCGAGTAGCTGGACGCGCTCGGGCGCGTAGCCGGCCTTCGCGATCCCCTCGCGCAGCGCCTCGACGCTGCCGTCGCCGGAGGCGTTGTCGACCACGTCGATGCGGGCCGAAGGGATGCGCGCGAGCGCGCGGTGCGCCGCCGCGACGGCCTCGAGCGTCATCGCGGCGGTGCGGAAGTTGAGGACGATGACCTGGAGCTTCATGTCGCCGCGCCGTGCGTCGTGATCATGCGCGACCGAACGAAGGGCTGCGCCGCTCGAGGAAGGCCTGCATGCCTTCCTTCTGATCCTCGGTCTCGAAGCAGCCCGCGAAGCCCTCGATCTCGAGCGCGTTCGCGTCGCGGAGGAGGCGCCCCTCGCCCTCGCGCATGACCTTCTTGGCCTCGGCGACCGCGAGCGGGCCCATCGCGGCGATCGTCTTGGCGGTGTTGCGCGCGGCCTCGAGCAGCTGATCGGGCGCGAGCACCTTGTTCACGAGGCCGATGCGCAGCGCTTCCTGCGCGTCGATCATCGCGCCCGTCATGACGAGCTCGCGGGCCATGGCGTTGCCCACGCGGCGCAAGAGGCGCTGCGTGCCGCCGAAGCCCGGGATCACGCCGAGCTTCACCTCGGGCTGACCGAACTTGGCCTTGTCGCTCGCGTAGATGAAGTCGCACGCGAGCGCGAGCTCGCAGCCACCGCCGAGCGCGAAGCCGTTGACCGCCGCGATCACGGGGATCGGCAGGTTCTCGAGCGCGTCGAGCGCCGCATGGCCGGCACGTGCGAACGCGCGCGCCTCCTCGAGGCGCATGTCGCGCATCTCGGCGATGTCCGCGCCCGCGACGAACGACTTGTCGCCCGAGCCCGTCACCACGAGCGCGTGCACGCCGGGGCGGTTCCACACCTCCTCGGCCGCCGACGCGATCTCCGCGATCACCTGGCGGTTGAGGGCGTTGAGCTTGTCGGGCCGGTGGATCGTCAGGACCGAGAAGGGCCCTTCGTGATCGAGCTTGGTGACGAGGCGTTCGCTGCTCATGGCGGTGCTCACTTCGCGTCGTACTTGTAGAAGCCGCGGCCGGTCTTGCGACCGAGCCAGCCAGCATCGACGTACTGCTTGAGGATCGGCGCGGCGCGGTACTTGTCGTCGCCGAGGTCGCGGTGGAGCACCTCGGCGATGAAGAGGCAGGTGTCGAGGCCGATGAGGTCCGCGAGGGCCAGGGGGCCCAGGGGGTGGTTCAGGCCGAGCTTGGCGCCGTTGTCGATGTCCTCCGGCGTGCCGATCCCCTCCTGCAGGACGAAGCAGGCCTCGTTGAGGAAGGGGATGAGCATCCGGTTCACGATGAAGCCGGGCATGTCCTTCGAGACGACGACGGTCTTGCCCATGCGCTCGGCGAGCGCCTTGGTGGACGCGAACGTCTCCTCGCTCGTCTGGAGCGCGCGGATGATCTCGACGAGCTTCATGAGCGGCACGGGGTTCATGAAGTGCATGCCCACGACGAGCTCGGGGCGCTTGGTCGCGGCCGCGAGCTTGGTGAGCGAGATGCTCGAGGTGTTGCTCGCGAGGATCGCGCCGGGCTTCATCGCCTCGTCGGCCATCACGAAGATCTTCTTCTTGAGCTCGACGTTCTCCGTCGCGGCCTCGACGACGATGTCGCAGTCGCGCAGCGCGGCGTAGTCGCCGACGGGCGTGAGGCGCGCCAGCGTCGCGTCGGCCTCGTCCTTGGGGAGCTTGCCCTTCTCGACGAGCTTGCCGAGCTGCTTGGCGATCGAGGCCTTGCCCTTCTCGGCGAGCTCGAGCTTCGCGTCGAGGAGGCGCACCTCCATGCCCGCCGCCCCACTGGAGGACAGCTGCGCCGCGACCTGCGCGATGCCCTGGCCCATCTGGCCGGCCCCGATCACTCCGAAGATGCGGATCTCGCTCACGTGGATTCTCCCTGCTCGACTGGCCGCGGGACTACCCCCGCGCGCGTGCGGTTTCAAGCGGCTCCGCGCGCGGTGGTCTTCTCTGCGCGCCCGATCTGTGAGACGAAGCCCGCGAGGTGCCCATGGCCACGCGTCTCCGCTCCTGGTCGGCTCTGCTCTTCGGCTCGTGCGTCACGGTCGTCGTCGGTTGTGGCGGCGGCGAGACGCCCGCGGATGCGGGCCTCGATGCGGGCAGCACCGAGGACGCGTTCTCCTCGGATGCGGGCACCGATGGTGGCCGCGACGCGGCGCCGGATCCGCCGCTCGTGCCCGATCAGATCTGCCCGGGCCCCGGGTGCACGACCAACGACGGCATGCTCGAGGCCGGTGCGAGCGCGGTGTCCATCACGCCCGAGCCCGGCACCTTCGATCTCGTGCTCGGTCCGGACGGAATGCCCGACGACGACCCGGACTACGACCCTGCCGGCGACGGCGACTCCATCGAGGACACCAACGGCAACGGTCGCGAGGACCCCGCGTGGATCGCGGGCTTCGGCATGGGCCGCGGCGCCACCGGCGTGCACAACGATCAGTGGGCGCGCGCGCTCGTCCTGCGCAACGGCGAGACGACCATCGCGTTCTGCGTGATCGACAGCGTGGGCTTCATGATCAACCACATGGATCTCGTGCGGGACATGGTCCCCTCGGAGCTCGGCGTGGACTACGTGTTCATGGCCGCGACGCACGTGCACGAGGCGCGCGACACGGTCGGCATCTGGGGCGCGGACATCAGCTCCTCCGGCCTCGATCCGGATCACATGCGCTTCGTGCAGGAGCGGGCCGCGCAGGCGATCCGCGAGGCGGTCGAGCGCCTCGAGCCCGCGACCGTGGAGATGGTGAGCTTCCGCCTGAGCGAGCTCGACGAAGATCCGGTGATGCCGGGCGTGCAGCCCGAGACGCGCCGCTACCTCGGCGACAACCGCGACCCGTACATCCTCGACGATCAGATCCGCCTCATGCGCTTCGTGCGCGCCGACGGCATGAACGCGCCGGGCACGCCGCCGACGCCGGACGCGAGCGGCTCGCGCGCCCCCGCAGGCCCGAGCACGTCGACGATCGCGACCTTCATCAACTTCGCGTCGCACCCCGAGTACGAGGGCTCCGATCAGCGCGAGCTCTCGAGCGACATCGGCCACTGGGTCCGGACGACGATCGAGAACGGCGCGGACGGCCCCGACGCCGACACCGATCCGGAGCTCCCCGGCACCGGTGGCATCGCGCTCTTCTGGAACGGCGCGCTCGGCAGCCAGATCGGGCCCAACGAGCTCGAGCTCCGCGACTGGGACGGCACCGAGATCCCCGAGGACGATCACGCCAGCTCGGAGCACGTGGGATCGCGCATCGGCTTCCGCGCGCTCCAGGCGCTCGATCCGGCCAGCGGCATCCCCGTGCGGCGCACCGAGCTCGACGGCAGCGCGGTGCCGCTCTCGTTCCGCCGCGCGCGCTTCTTCGTGCGCATCCAGAACACCGCGTATCACGTGGCGTTCCGCAGCGGCCTCTTCGATCGCGAGGTCTACAACTACGAAGAGGGCCGCCCGATCAGCTTCGAGCGCAACCGCAACATCCCCGAGGCGATCACGGAGATCGCGGTCGCGCGCATCGGCCCCGCGCAGCTCTTCACGATCCCCGGCGAGCTCGATCCCATGCTCTTCGTGGGCACGCGCGGCGATCGCGCGCACACGCCGCCGAGCTACAACGGTGGGCGCCCGGTGCCCGACGGCCTCGAGAACCCGCCCGAGATCCCGGCCGAGGAGATCCCGCACATCCTCCAGCTGCGCGACGACGACGTGGAGCCGGAGGACGTGTGGCTGCTCGGGCTCACGAACGACTTCCTCGGCTACTTCGTCCCCGAGTTCGACTACGAGCTCAACAGCGGCGTGCCGTTCCTCGCCGAGGCGCCGGGGCAGCACTACGAGGAGACGAACTCCATCGGCCCCGAGGGCTGGCCGCGCCTCTGGGGCAAGATCGCCGAGCTCGCGGGCTACGTGCCCTGAGCTCGCTCGCCCCTCGCCTGCGCGTCACCAGCCGCGTGCGGCGAGGCGGCGGGGCGGGCGGAGGTTGCGGAAGCGCGCGTCCTCCTCGCGGCGGGCGCGCGCGCGGGACGCGAACGCGACGGCCTCGCCGCGCAGGGCCTCTTCGATCTCGGCGACCGAGAGGTAGAGCGCGTCGTCCGGCTGCTCGAGGATGCCCTCGTCGACCAGGCGCGCGCCGGCCTCGCAGGCGCAGACCCTGAGGCGCAAGAGCGCGAGGGACATGGCGTCGGCGATCTCACCCTTGGCGGTGGCGAGACGATCGAAGAGAGAGAGCAGGCCGCGCACGAGGCCCTGGCGCGCGGGCGAGGTCACGCCGCGGGGGCCGAGCGCCACGATCGCGTCGTGCGCGCGCTTGCGCCGCTCCTCCGCGTCCTCGCTCCGCGCGAGCTGCTCGGCCGCCATCGCGAGGGTCGAGAGCGAGCTGCCATACGGCGCAGGCCGAACGTCGAGGCCGATCGGGCGCAGATCCGCGAGACGCGTCCGGAGCTGCTCGGCGCTCTCGTGCATGCGCTCGGGCAGCGTGCCGCGCGCGAGCGCGTCGATGCGCTGGCGATCCTCCTGGCACGCGGCGAGCGCTTCTCGCCCGAAGCGCGTGAGCTCTTCTTCGCGACGGCGACGATCCTCGGGTGCGCGCACGGCGACGAGATCCGCGATCACGTCCTCGGGGATCGTGCCGATCGTGGAGCGAAGCACGTCGAGCGCGGCGCCCGTCGCGGCGCGCGCGCGATCGAGCCAGCGCTGCGGATCGGCGACCAGCTCGCGGCGCGCACGGAGCGCGCGTCCGAGCGAAGAGCCCGGCAGTCGCGTCACGTCGATGGCGTCGAGCTCCACGCATCGCTGGACGACGGAGGTCCGGAGCGCGCGTGCCTCGCCGAGAGGCTCGGTCGCGTCGAGCGCGACCTCGGCGGCCCTGCGCGTCGCGGCGACGAGCGAGGGCCGAGGCGCGTCCGAGGTGCTGCGCGCGTCGGAGGTCCGCCGATACGCGCGCGCGAACACGCGGAGCACACCGCCTTCGGCGTCCTTCTCGAGCGCCAGGGCCAGCGCATCGACCGCGAGCGGGGCGATCGGCCCTTCGTCGCGCGAGAGGATCGACACGAGGCGGTAGGGCGCAGGCAGGTACGCCGGCATCGGGGCCACGCGCGCTGCCTGCGTGCACGCGAGCGCGCGCGCATCCTGCGCGAGCTCGAGCGAGACGGGCGATCCGAGCGCGTGCTCGGCGCGATCGCAGAGCGTCGTCGCCTGATCGATCACGTCGAAGCTCCAGTCGTGCTCCTGCCCGTCGAGGGGGCGCATCGACGCACGCTCGATGACGAGACGACCGGCACCGTCGAGGCCGCTCAGGACCATCACGTCGGGGCACCCGTCGACGGGATCGCAGCTCGTGATCCGCACGAGCGACGAGCCTCCCGGCGCGAACCGCACGCCGGCACGCTCGAGCGCCGCGCGCAGGGCGACGTCGTCGTTCCGATCGATGCTCGGGGGCGCGCTCACCGGGGCAGCGTCGCCCACCCAGCGCGGGGTGACAAGAACGCCGACGCGCGACCGTCGGAACGATCGCGCGTCGTGGAGCGAAGCGGCAGCGTGGCGGGAGGCGAATGCGCCGCGGAATCGACCGAGGCCCGTAGTTCCAGGCCCCGCAGTTCCAGGCCCCGCACGTCCAGGCCCCGCACTTCCAGGCCCCGCACTTCCAGGCCCGTGCTCAGCTCTTCTTGGCGTTCTTCTTGGCGGCCTTCATCGCGTCGAGAAGGCGCGGCGTCGGCCAGCCCTCGAGGCGCGTCTTGCGGCCGGTGTCCTTCTCGCGCTTCTCCGCCTTGAGGATCGCGTCGATCAGGCCGGAGCGCGAGCCGAAGCTCTTCTTGACCTCCGACAGGACGTCGTGGAGGTGGAGCAGCTTCTTGTTCGAGACGCTGTCGAGGCCCTTGTCCTCGCTCACGCGACCGAGCCAGAGCTCCTCCGTCGCGAGCGCCTGCACGGCCTTCACGAGGCCGGGCTTGTCGGTGAAACGCTCCTTGACCAGCGCGAGCGGGGTCTTCATCACAGATCTCCTACGAAACGAGCACCGACGGCGGGTCGGGCGAAAGGGCGCGGTTTCTAGCAAGGGGTCTGGAGCCGCGCAAGACCGGCGGACGAAACGGTTGTCCGCGGGCCTCTCCGCCGACATCGCCGCCGAAGCTGCGCCCGGCGGTGGACCGACGCACGCGCGCGCGTCGATCGGTGTACCTTGGCCGACCGATGTCGGCCGAGCTCGTCCACCTCCACGTCCACTCCGAGTTCTCGATGCTGGACGGTGCGATCCGGCTGAAGAAGCTCGCGCAACGCGCCGCCGCGCTCGGGCAGAAGGCCGTCGCGCTCACCGATCACGCGAACATGCACGGCACGCTGCAGTTCGTGGGCGCGTGCAAGGACGCGGGGGTCAAGCCGATCGTCGGCTGCGAGGTGAACCTCGTCACGGGCTCGCGGAAGGACACGAGCCCTCGCCCGCACACGCACCTCGTGCTCCTCGCGGAGAACATGGAGGGCTACGCGAACCTCTCGCGGATCGTGAGCCTCGGCTGGGTCGAGGGCATGCACGACGGCGCGGCGCGCGTCGATCTCGAGCTCCTCGAGCAGAACCGCGCGGGCCTCATCGCGACGACGGCGTGCATGGGCGGCTGGGTCGCGCAGGAGATCCTCCTCAAGGGCGAGGAGGCGGGACGCAACGCGCTCGGGCGCCTCTCGGACGTGATGGGGAAGGGCAACCTCTTCGTCGAGCTCCAGGATCACGGCTTCCCCGAGCAGGAAGCGCTCAACGAGATCCTCGCGTCGATGGCGAAGTCGATGGACCTGCCCGTCGTGGCGACCAACGACTGCCACTACCTCGAGCAGAAGGAAGCGCGCGCGCAGATCGTCCTCCAGTGCATCGGCGCGAGCCGGCAGCTCGCGGACATGGAGCGCGCGCACCACGGCTCGAGCGAGATGTTCCTCAAGAGCGCCGAGGAGATGGCGCAGCGCTTCTCGGCGTACCCCGAGGCGCTCTCGAACACGCTGCTCGTGGCCGAGCGCTGCGGCGGCAACGTGAACCCCAAGCACAAGCCGAAGCTGCCGCGCTTCTCGGTGCCCGAGGGCGTCACCGAGGCCGACTGGATGGCCACGCTCGCGCGCGAGGGTCTCGAGGCGCGCTTCGCGGAGATCCAGAAGACCGGCCGCTCGATCGACCACGAGGCCTACCGCGCGCGCCTCGACTTCGAGACCAAGACGATCGTGTCGATGGGCTTCCCCGGCTACTTCCTCATCGTCCAGGACTTCATCAACTGGGCGAAGAAGAACGACGTGCCGGTCGGTCCGGGCCGTGGCTCGGGCGCAGGCTCGATCGTCGCGTACTCGCTGCGCATCACGGATCTCGATCCCATCGAGCACGGCCTCCTCTTCGAGCGCTTCCTCAACCCCGAGCGCGTGTCCATGCCCGACTTCGACGTCGACTTCTGCATGGACCGGCGCGATCGCGTCATCGAGTACGTGCGCGGCAAGTACGGCCACGACTCGGTCGGTCAGATCGCGACCTTCCACCAGCTCAAGAGCCGCAGCGTCGTCAAGGACGTGGGGCGCGCCTTCGGCATGCAGCCCGTCGACACGAACCGCATCGCGTCGATGGTCCCCGAGCCCGTGCAGGGAAAGACCGTCTCCATCGCCAAGGCCATGGAGCAGGAGCCCAAGCTCAAGGCGACCTACGAGGAAGAGGCGCCCATCAAGGAGCTCCTCGACACGGCGATGACGCTCGAGGATCTGAACCGCCACGCGGGCATGCACGCGGCGGGCATCGTGATCAGCGAGGGCGCGCTCTGGAACCACGTCCCCGTGTTCTGCCCCGAGCCCGGCGTGCTCGTGACGCAGTACCACAAGGACGACGTCGAGTACGCGGGCCTGGTCAAGTTCGACTTCCTCGGCCTCAAGACGCTCACGGTGATCGATCTCGCGGTGCGCCTGATCGACAAGCGCCCCGATCGACCCAAGCGCGCGGACGGAACGGTCGAGCCGTTCGACCTCAACGCGATCCCGATGGACGACAAGGCGACCTTCGCGCTCCTCCAGTCGGGCGAGACGACGAACGTCTTCCAGCTCGAGTCGCAGGGCATGCAGGGCCTCTTCAAGAAGCTCCGCCCCGACTGCTTCGCCGACATCGTCGCGGCCGTCGCGCTCTACCGACCCGGCCCGCTCGAGACCGGCATGGTCGACGACTTCGTCCAGCGAAAGCACGGGCGCGTGAAGGTGGTCTATCCGCACCCGGCGCTCGAGAACGCGCTCAAGGAGACGTACGGCGTCATCGTCTACCAGGAGCAGGTCATGGAGATCGCCCGCACGCTCGCGGGCTACTCGCTCGGCGGCGCCGATCTGCTGCGCCGCGCGATGGGCAAGAAGAAGGCCGAGGAGATGGCCAAGCAGCGCGGCACCTTCGTCGACGGCGCGGTGAGCCTCGGCCACGACGGCGGCAAGGCGGGCGAGATCTTCGACCTCGTCGAGAAGTTCGCGGGCTACGGCTTCAACAAGTCGCACTCGGCCGCGTACGCGCTCATCACGTACCAGACGGCCTACCTCAAGGCGCATTTCCCCGCGGAGTTCGTCTGCGCGACGCTCTCGGCCGACAAGGAGAAGATCGAGAAGGTCGTGCGCACGGTCGCCGAGGCCAAGGCGATGGGCATCACGGTGCTGCCGCCGGACGTGAACGAGTCTCAGATCGACTTCGCCGTCGTCTACGACGTGGAGGGCGGCCGCACCAAGGGCACCAAGCGTCGCCCCGACAAGCCGGTCTCGATGGGCGGCGTGATGCGCGACCCCGTCGAGCCGAGGATCCGCTTCGGCCTCGGTGGCGTGAAGGGCATCGGCTCGGCGGCGCTCGAGTCGGTGTTCGAGTCGCGCGCAGGCGTCGGTGTCGATGGCGGCCCAGGCGTCGAGCAGCGCTTCCTCGATCTCTTCGACTTCTGCTCGCGCGTCGACATGCGGCGCGTGAACAAGAGCGTGATCGAGGCCCTCGTGCAGAGCGGTGCGTTCGACACCGCGCACGAGCGCGCCAGCGTTTCGCGCGCGCAGGCGTTCGCGGCCATCGAGGCGGCGATCGAGCGCGGCAAGCGCGACTCGGCCGAGCGCGCGAGCGGGCAGACGAACCTCTTCGGTCTCTTCGACGCGGGCGCGGGCAGCGGCAGCAAGAAGTCGAGCACGGGCACGTACCCGAACGTGCCGCCCTGGGATCTGCGCGAGCTGCTCGGTCGCGAGAAGAACGCGCTCGGTTTCTACGTCTCGGGCCACCCGCTCGATCGCTACAAGACGGAGCTCGCGCGCTTCGGCAACGCGTCCACCGCGTCCATCGACGGCAAGGACGACGGCGCGCAGGTGAAGATCGGCGGCACCATCGAGGGCCTTCGCGAGCGGCCGACGCGCACCGGCGGCAAGATCGGCTTCTTCTCGCTCGAGGACGCGAGCGGGCGCATCGAGGTGATCGTGCGCGATCGCGTGCTCGAGGCGAACCGTGAGGTCCTCGAGGCCGCGAGCAAGAACAACGAGCCGGTCTTCGTCGAGGCCACGGTGCGCTTCGAGCGTGACCGCAACGGCAACGAGGACGAGAACGCCGCGCAGGCCGAGCCCAAGCTCGTGCTCGACGCGGTGAAGCCGCTCGCGCAGGCCCTGCGCGAGAAGACCAAGAGCGTGCGCGTGAGCGTCACGGTCGAGAAGGTCGATCGCAAGAAGCTCGCCGCGCTCCGCGAGGCCCTGGGCCAGTTCCCCGGCCCGTGCCCCGTCTCGCTCGAGCTCAAGAGCGTGGAGCGCTGGGTCGTCAGCGTCGCGCAGACGGGCCTCACCGTGGAGCCCAGCGACGCGCTGCTCGCGAACCTCGAGCGCCTCTTCGGCGAGAAGATCGTCGAGCTCCGCTGACACCGCCTCGACGCGCTTCGAGGGGAGAGGCCCGACGCGCGATGGCCGTGGCTCGCGTCGCGACGGCCCGACGCCGTGGCACGTGTCCCGTCTGCACTCGATCACGTGGTCGCCTCGACCAGAGCGCCGTGGCGACTGTTGCGTCGTGGCCGATCGGGAGGTCCAGGTGCTCGCACCTCCCCTCGAACCTGCCGGGAGCATTCGCGATCACGTCGTCGCGAACAGCGTGCGACGTGTGCTCGGCGACCGTGCTCGGCGGCCTCGCGCGACTGCGTGCATTGCAACAGGCGTCGCCGCTCTCGGAGCTGTCTTTCCACATGCCGTCAGCTCGCGGTTCACATCATGCGCTGCGAGCTCGCAGGTCTCGTCGAGGAGCACGCGAAGCAGCTCGCCCGCCCTTCGATCCTGCCGGGAGCATTCGCGATCACGTCGTCGCGAACGGCGCGCGACGTGTGCTCGCTGACCGTGCGCGTCGGCCTCTCTTGACTGCGTGCATTGCAACAGGCGCTGCAGGCTCTCGCGGCCTCTGTGTCCGGCGCAGCGCGAACTCGCGGGTCTCTTCGAGGAGCGCGAAGCGACACGCGATCGCTCGTGAGGGATTGCTCACGGGAGGCAGCGCGTCCGCGCGTAGGGCCCAGGGAAGCGGGGCTCACCGGAGGTCCACGTGTTCTCCAAGCCGGCCTTCTTCGTCTGGTCTCTCGCCGCGCCCGTCCTCACGGGCATGATCATCACGGGCGTGCTGCTCGTGCCGTCGCTCCAAGCCCACCTCGGCATGGCGATCCTCGCCTCGGCCGCCGTCGGCTTCCTCGCGGCGGTCCCCTTGTCGATCCAGGTCGGCAAGGCGATCACGTGATCAGAGCGGCCAGAGGCGCCTGAGCCGGCCGAGCCAGCCGGTGGGTAGGGGCGCGTCCGGCACGACCGCCGTGCCCTCCGCCACGGACTCGAGCCACGTGACGATGTCGAGCGACTCGGGCATCCACACGTCGGGTGCGTCGTCGCGCTCGATGCGGAGCACGGGCACCGTCGTGCGGCCGCGCGCCCGTGCCAGCGCGCGTCGGTGCTGATCGTGCGCGTCGATGTCGCGCCACTCGAGGGCGAGCCCTCGCCGCGTGAGGTCGAGCCGCGCCGCGGCCGCGCGCACCCGGGTGCAGTACGAGCAACCCTCGAAGTGATACACGGCCACCGCACGCACACCGGCAGGCCATGCGAGGGGCGAGGACACGTGGTGTCGATAGCGCACGTGAGCCCCGGGCGCGACGAGCTCAGCGCGCAGCGAGATCGATCCAGGCGAATCGATCGGCCGCGAGGCGGTGCGCGAGGACGCGGCCGTCGGCAGAGACGCCGAGCTCTCCGTCGACGTCCGATGCGAGCGGTCTGCGCGTTCCGTCCGCGTGGACGAGGAAGAGGTCACGGCCGCTTCGCACGATCGGTCGCGCCTCGGCGTCGGCGCCGACGAGCTGCTCGTCCCGACTGCGCGCGACGACGGCGCGACTCACGAGCACTCCGTCGCGCTCTTCGAGCGTGGTGACATAGTGACGGAACGCGATCACGGCGCGCCATCCACGCTCCCGCGTGGGTCGCACGACATGCGACACGAGCACATCGGCGATGGGAATGTCCTCGATCACGACGCGCTGGGGCAGCGTTCCGTCGAACGCGATCTCGACCGCGCCGGGTTCTCCGATCGCCATGCGCCCGTCCGACAGCTCGACGATGGCGAAGAACCTCTCCTGCTCGTCGTCCGACCACGCGAGGAGACGCCGCTCTCGGATCGCCTCGTCTCCCGGGGGCGTCGCCGCGATGCTCCGATAGGCGTGCTCGTCTGCGAGGCAGAGCTCTGCGTGGCCGAGCTGCACGGCGACGAGTGTGTCGAGGCCGATCCCGAAGACGACGCTCGGTAGGTGCTCGATCGGCGCGCGCCTCGCGAACGTGCCGTACGGAGGTTGGGGCGGCACGTTCACCGCGCGGCCGAGGGTGTCGCAGCTCAGCGCCTGCGCAGCGCAGCGCTCGACACGTGCGACGGCGACCTCGGGCGTGTGGCGGAGCGTGCGCGCCGCGACCGCGCGTACGTCGAGGCCGCTGCGCGCGAGGCCGTGCTCCCAGATCCAGATCGATGCGCCGTCGGAGGTGACGATCGTGTCGCCGTCCTCGTCGAGCGCGACGATCACGTGGCCGTTGTGGGCGTACGTGCGCGTCGTGCCGTCGCGGTGGTGCCTCACTGCGCTTCCTGTCGGTCCCCGGACCACCACGCTGTCGCCCAGCACGAGCACGCGTGGAGTCTAGAGCGCAGCGCCTCCCTCGACACGCATGTTCCGAGGAGTGCGGGATCGAGCGACGGTGGCGGAACGTTGCGTCGTGCGCGCGACGCATGACGTCGACCTTCGCGCGCTCTCGGAGCGTGAGTCACTTGCATTGACTCACGCTCACATTTTTCGCCGGAGGGTCTGGCCGCAGCCCCTCCCTCTCGCCGCGGGTTCTCCCCGTGCTCGGCCTTGGGCCTGCGCGCGGTGTCCGATCACCGGAATCGGCGAGAGCCTCCCTCCCGCCGAATCGAGCCCGTGGCACTCGCATCGATCAATCCGAGTGCCACGTGCTCTCAGTCGCGTCGGATCTTCCGCGAGCGATCGCGACCGAGGCGTGCTCGTCTTCGCGCGACGGCTGGCCGCGCGATCTTCGGGCCCGGTCAGGAACGGCGAGGGCGGCGTGCGTTCGTCCTTCGGCGATCAGATCAGGTTCTCGCAGGCGGTCGCGATCACGGGCAGAGACTGCGTGAAGAACTCGTCGTAGCTCGAGGCGCAGACGTCGCCGAGGAAGCCGTTGTCGCCGAAGCGGTTCGTGAAGCCGAGGATGCGCGCGGCGGGCACGGCGCCGCAGGGGTTGTCGCCGCGGCGTGCGATGAGCGAGAGCACCACGACACTCGCGGGGTCGCGGACGCTCGAGAGCTCGGCGAACCAGTCGTCGGGGAGGCCCCCCGAGCCGTAGCTCTGGCACGTCTCGAAGCCGCTCGAGCCGTCGCAGCCGTCGCGGAGATCGTCTTCGTCGGTGATGATCACCACGACGAGCAGCGCGTCGGGGCGGAGAAAGCCCGCGTTGCAGGGGCGATCGGGCTGGATGGCGTTGAGGAGCGCGCGCGCGACGCGCTCGTCGTCGTTGCCGCCGACGCCGAGCTGCGCGATGCACGCGAAGCGCGAGGCGAGCTGCGTGTCGAGGTTGTCGAGGTAGCGTGCGCCCGAGCCGAAAGGGCCACACGCGCGGTCGCTCGACTCGATGCCGCCGGTCTGGGTGACGAGGTCGCCGATCTCCCGACAGCCTGCTTCGTTGCCGGCGTAGTCGTCCGTGGACACGACGCCGACGTGGAAGTCGAGCGCGTTGGCGAGGCGCTCGCGCGTGCCGGCGACGAAGCCGTCGAAGCTCGCGATGAGCGCGGCCTGCTGGTCGGCCATCGAGGCCGAGTCGTCGATCACGAAGAGCACGTCGACCGCGCGACACTCGGGTGTGGGCCCCGCGTCGAACGAGCCCGCGTCGGCGAAGACGAACGGCGCGTCGGCCGTGCCTGCGTCGTCGAGCGACGAGGCCGCTGCGTCGTCGCTCACGCTGCGCGTGCGGCAGCCGAGGAGGACGAAGGCGAAGGGCAGTGTGAGCAGGAGCCAGAGGTGCAGGGGGCGCATGGAATTCCTCGTGTGTTCGCGAGCGCGTCAACGGACGCCTTTCGGCTCAATGATTTCGAGGGGTTGCAAGGGCGGGAGTGACCCCGGGTTCAGAGGGCGGGGACGGGGCAGGAGGAGAGGCCGCCGGCGCCCTCGATCGGCATGCACGCGCCGGTGCGCGGCGTGGCGTGGCCGACGCCGATCGCGCACCAGTCGGGCACGTCGCTCGGCAGGCCCGTGGCGGTGAGGTAGCGGCTCTCGCCGTCGCGCAGCCAGTAGGGGTGATCGAGGGCGAAGCCCCAGAGCGCTCGCAGCCCCGCGGCGGGATCGACGGGCGGGACCGTGTGGCCGCAGTTGTGGATGCACTCGAGCACGAAGTGCCCCTCGAGGTGCGTCTCGAGGTTCAGCGACGCGCGCTCGAAGGCGAGGCCACATTGATCGCTCGGACCGCCCCAGCCGAGGAGGATGGGCATGCGGTGGTCGGTGCCCGACCAGTCGCGCACCTCGAGGCCGAGGCTCGCGCCCAGGCCGCTCGTCGCCGGGCCGATGCCGCCGGACATGACGATCGCGCTCGCGAGCCGCTCGCCGCGCCGCTGGATGAGCTGCGCGTTCCAGAGCGCGCCGGCGCTGACGCCCACCGACGAGACGCAGTTCTCGTCGACGGCGAAGGCCTCGCTCACGCACGCGAGCATGTCGTCGAAGAACACCGCTTCCTGCTCGACGCGCGCCTCGCTCGCGCTCTCGAGGTAGGGCCACTGCGGATCGAACTCGCCCGCGAATGGGACGCGGATCGCGAGATCGCCGCGGCTCTCGGGCACGACCGCGATGAAGCGCAGCGCGTCGGCGCTCTCTTGCGCCTGACCGTGCATGACCATCGAGTCCGCACTGCCCTCCAGCCAGTGCCACATGAAGACCACGGGCAGTCGCTCGCTCGGGTCGTAGTCGCTCGGCACCACCACGACGAGCTCACGATCCACGCCGCCGCTGCGGAGCGTGTTCCTGCCCGCGACGATCGGAGGACACGCGCCGCTGCTGTATGCGGGGAGCGCGGGCGCGACCTCGGCGCCGTCGGGGATGGCGTCTCCGCAGCGCAGATCACGGCTCGGAGGCACGAACGCGTCGTTCGAGGAGGCCGCGTCCTCGGTGAGCGTCGACGCGTCCGTGCGCGAGGTGCCCGCCGCATCGGCCTCGGATCCGAGCGACGTCTCCATGCCTTCGTGCACTGCAATGCGCGGGCCGCATGCGCGCGAGGGAGTGCGTGCGTGCGACGCGATCAGCGCACGCGGCCGAGCCGGGTGCCCGCGGGCGCGAAGGCGACGAGCGCCTCGCCGTCGGTCGAGAGCCCGAGGTCCGTCAGCGCCTGCGGCGAGAGATCGAGCACGCGACGCGTCGAGGTGTTCGGGCCCCAGTCCACCGGGCGCACCACGATCGCGCGACCGTTCGCGGGGTTCACGACGACGAGGCGCGCATCGCGCCACCAGCGCGTGCCGTTGGGCGCGTAGGCCCAGCGCATCGCGACGTAGTAGTAGTCCGCGGGGCGCGCGCTCAGCGTGGAGGCGCTCGGATCCATCGGATCGTTGAGCGAGCGCAGACGCTCGCCGGTGATCGCGCCGGTCTCCGTGGTGGTGACGCCGGTGTCGCGCGGGCCACCGAACCAGCTCACGCGGCCGCGCACGTAGCTCGATCCCTCGAAGGTGCTGACGGTGCCGTAGGGCTCGGTGGAGAGGCCGAGGGCGGAGCGCAGCGTGGCGTTCGCGAGGCCTGCGCGAGGGATCTCGGAGCCGCCGAGCGTGAGCCCCGCATACGGCAGACCGCTCCCGCCAGGCGCGGGCGCGGGCGGTGCGCTGCTCGCGCCACAGCCGCTCGTGCCGGACTCCTCGACGCAGTAGCAAGCACCGCAGGCGCCACGCGTGCGCCAGCTGCCGTCGCAGCACTGGTAGCTCGCCGAGCATGCGGTGTTCGCGTAGGCGCCGCCGAAGCTGTGCGCGCAGCTCGCGCCCGCGGGTGGGCCCGAAGGGGCCGGCGGCGTGGGATCGGAGGGCGCGGGCTCGGCCGGCGGATCCGCGGGCGGCGTGCTCGTGCCCGTGCAGCCGATCGCGCCCGTGCTCTCCACGCAGGTGCACGCGCCGCAGCCCGGCGAGCGCGAGCGCCAAGAGCCCGCGCAGCACTGGTAGCCCTCCGAGCACGCGCCCGCGGCGTAGGTGCCACCGAGACTGTGCCGGCACGGGGCGCTGCTGGGAGGCGGCTCGCCAGGCGGCGGGGTGACCGGCGGCGGCGCGTCGCTGCCGAGGCGTGAGGTGCGTCCGATCGCGACGATGTCTCCGAGGCGCGCGTAGAGCGCATCGCCCGGGCACGTGGTCGAGACCTGATCGCGGTGGCCCCGGACCGTCGAGCTCGAGACGGTGATGCCGTGGAGATCCGCGAGCGTGCCGACGAGGCGACCGGCGCTCTCGATCATGGCGTCGGTGATCGTGGTCGGCGTCGCGCAGTCGCGCGCGTCGAAGCAGCCGATGAAGGAGATGCCGAGGTTGCCTGCGTTGTTGTCGCGCACGTGCGCGCTGAGCAGCTCCACCGGCCGGCCCTCGTAGATGCGGCCGTCTGCGCCGACGAGGAAGTGGTAGCCGACGTCACACCAGCCCTTGCTGCGGTGATAGCTCTGGATGCTGCGGAGCTGACGCGCGGGGTCGATCGAGCCGGTCTCGGTGTGGTGGATCGAGATGCGGCGGCGCGCACCGTCGCGGCTCGTGCACGTCCCGCGGCTGGCGCCCCACTCCTCGCGCGTGACGATGCCCAGGCCCGTGAGCTCGGCGCGGAGCTCTTCGCGCGCGAGGCCCGCGGTGCTCGCGCCGAGCTCCTCTTCCTCGAGGGCGAGAGTCGGATCCGAGCCGCTGAACCGCAGGGCCGAGAGGCTCTCGAGCTGGCTCTCGAGCACACGCAGCTCGATGCCCTCGACGGCGAGGCCGAAGTCCACCGTCGCGACGCGCGCCTCACCGTCTTCGAAGTAGAGCGCGAGCGGGAGCCAGTCGGTCGCGGGGGCGCCGGAGACGAGCCCCCGTGCCGCGAGGTCGGGCAGCGGCGCGTCGGCCGAGAGCATCGTGAGGAGCGCGCTCACCCGCGTCGCGCCCTCGGGCGTCTCGAGCACCGGCGCGACGGCCCAGCCCTCGTCGCGACGCCACTGGTCGTCGATCGTGGTGGCCGTGACCGCCGCTTCCTGATCGCCGTGATCGGCGAAGCTCGGTCGCCGACGGCGAAGGCCGCCGACGGGCTCACAGGCCACCAGCACCAGCGCGAGCACGACGAGAGAGACCCAGAGGCGACGCGGACAGATCATGAACGACGGGGTGAGCAACGTTCGTGCACACCCAGACGCTCGGCAGTGCTGCCTCGAGGCAGCATCGGTCGCTGGGCTCGGGTGTAGACCGCGGTCGACAACGTGCCGATCGCGGTCGACGGACGGCGGCCGCTCAGGACCAGGGAGCGCGCTCGAGGAGGGCGAGGGCACGCGCGCGGTGCGCCTCGCTGATCTCGCCGTCGAATGCGGCCGAGATCGCCTTGGCCGCTTCGCGTGCGGTCGCGAACCGATCCTTCGGATCGGCCGCGAGGCCCAGCCGGAGCACGAGCACGAGCGCCGTCGGGTCGGGCGGGCCCTGCTGTCGCGCGCGCTCGGCGACCTCGCGTGGATCCTGGCCGACGAACGCAGGGCGGCCCGTGAGCGCTCGGTAGAGGACGAGCGTGGCGCTGTAGAGATCGGCGCGCGGATCGACGCGCTCGCCGAGCGCCTGCTCGGGCGCGACGTACGCCGCGGTGCCGCCGAGGGTGCTCGCCCCGCTCGGCAGGCCGTGGAGCGCGAGCCCGAAGTCCACGATCTTCCAGCGCGTCGCGCCGTCCGCGTCGCGCGTCCGCATCACGTTGTGCGGCTTGATGTCGCGGTGGACGACGCCTGCGTCGTGCACGTCTCGGAGGCCATGGAAGAGGTCGCGCGAGAGGCCACGGATCGCGTCGAGCTCGAGGCGTCGTTCCGCACGGAGCACCTCGGCGAGCGACTGGCCCTCGATGCGCTCCATCGCGACGAAGGGCAGCTCGTTCGCGATGCCCGCCTCGAAGATGCGCGCGACGCACGGGCTCTGGACGCGCGCCAGCGCCGAGGCCTCGCGCGCGAGGAGCTCGAGGGCCACGGGCTCGGAGGCGCGGTCCCGCCGCACCAGCTTGAGCGCGACCGCGGCGTCGTCGCCCTCGCGGCGCGCCTCGTAGACGTCGCCCAGACCGCCCGAAGCGAGGAGGCGACCCACGCGGTAGCGGCCGATGCGCTGCCCGGAGAAGAGACCGCCGCCGGTCTCTTCGAGCACGGCGGCGATCTCCGCGTCCGTGCGCGCGAGGACCTCCGAACCGGCGCGGAGCGACGCTTCCGCGTGCGCGGCCTCTCGCAGCGCGCGCTGGAAGCGGGCGTCGAGGAACCATCCGCCTGCGAACGCCGCGCCGTACGTGGCCTGGAGGAGGAGGTGGAGCGCGAGCGGCTCGAGCGGCGCGTGGCCCGGCGCGAGGATCGGCTGGTTGCCTGCGTCGGGGATCACGCCACGCCAGACGAGGGCGAAGACGACGCCATGCGTGAGGGCCACGGCGAGGTAGACCGGCAGCCGTCGGCCGAGACGATCGGTGCTGGCCTGCGCGCGGAAGGCGCCACCGTAGAAGAGCAGGGCCGCGATCACCGTCGCGAACGCCGAGTGCAGACCGAAGGCGAACGCTGGCCCGGCGGAGAGCGCACCGATGAGCGCGTACGGCGCATAGAACGACTCGTCGCCGCCGCGCCGCCGCGAGAACTCGCGCTGCACGAGCGAGAGGACGGCGATGCTCGCCATGCACACGAGGCCGACGATCGTCGGCACGGGGTTTCGTCCGATCACCGCGAGGATGGCGATGCCCAGCGACGAGAGGCCGAGCACCGCGCCGTGCTGGAGCTCCATGCGCCCTCGGTGCGCGTCCATCCAGAGGCTCGTGCTCGCCGTCGAAGGCTCGCTCGCGATCGGGCCGCGCGCCGTGGAGGTCGGAGGCGCCGCGCGATCGGTCGTGCTCGCGGGAGGCTCGAGCGTGCGGCCGTGATCGATCGCCCCCTCGAGGAGCACGCCGCTCGCGCCCGTCCCGCGGGCCGTACGCACCGCACGCCGATAGTCCTCTCGGGCCTCCTCGAGGAGCGCGCCCTGGAGCACCACCGCGTGCGAGGCGCGGCGCATCCGTGCGTGCACGTCGGCGTAGCGATCGCGGAGGGAGCGGCCTGCGACGAACGCGCCGGCCACGACGAGCTGCGCGCTCGCATGCGCCGCGAGGTGCTGCCAGTCCGGGTGCCCCGGCACGATCACGGGTGACAGAGACGCGTCGGGCAGGGCGCGCAGGAGCACGAGCACCGTGACGAGCACCTGGCCACCCGCGATCACGGCGAGCACGAGCGTGCTCTGCCACGCGCCTCGCCGCCGGGACGAGAGGCCCGTGAGGAGCGAGAGCAGCGCGACGGCCGCCATCACGCCCGCGTTCGGGCCGAAGAGCCAGCCGAGCGGTGCCACGCACGCGCTCGCGACCACGAGCAGCGTGGTGCGCAGCGCCGGCAACTCGCGCTCGCGACGATCGAGCGCACCGATCGCGTGGAGCGTGGGCGCGAGCACGAGGAGCGCGACGATCGCCGCATGGCGCGGCGCCGCTTCGCGGCCGATCGCGAGCACGAGGGGGATGCCGACGAGGGCCGCGATCGACAGCGCGCGGAGCACATCGACTCCCGCGCGCGTCGGCCGCGGCGTGCTCGAGCCGACCGACGGATCGAGCGCGAGAACGAATGGAGGAACGCCTGCTCCCGTGCCAGCCCGCGGAGCTCGCGAGCTCGTGCCCGATCGGGTGTGGTGCGGATGGGCCAGGCGAGGTTCCCTCAGCGCGTGCCCTCGCCGAGCCCGAGGCGCTGGATGGCCTTGTAGATCGACATGCGATCGAGGCCCGCCGCGCGCGCCGCCGCCGAGACGTTGCCCTGGTGCTTCGCGAGCAGCGCGGTGATGTAGCGGCGATCGAAGTCGTCCACGACGCGCTGCTTGGCCTCGCGGAACGGGACGCCGAGATCGATCGGGCTCGTCGTGCCAGGCGGTGGCGGCGGCACGCTCATCGAGGGGCCGAGCGTGAGCGCGCGCTCCACGGCGTTGCGCAGCTGGCGGACGTTGCCCGGCCACGGGTGACTCCGGGCCCATGCGAGGAAGTCGGGAGGCAGCGAGCCGCGGCCCTTGGGATCGATGTCGGCGCGGAAGTGCTCCACGAGGAGCTCGACGTCCTCGGGGCGCTCACGCAGCGGTGGCACGTACACCTCCACCACCGAGAGCCGGTAGTAGAGATCGCTGCGGAACGTGTGGCGGTTCACCTCGGCCGCGAGATCGCGGTTGGTGGCGGCGAGCACGCGCACGTCGAGCTCGCGCGTCCGCTGGCCACCGAGGCGACGCACGGTGCGCGTCTCGACGACGCGCAAGAGGCGGCTCTGGAGCTCGAGCGGCAGCTCGCCGATCTCGTCGAGGAAGACGGTGCCGCCCTCCGCGAGCTCGAAGACGCCGGGCGCTGCCTTCTTCGCGTCGGTGAACGCGCCTTGTTCGTGCCCGAAGAGCTGCGCCTCGAAGAGCTGCGGTGGCACGGCACCGCAGTCGAGCACCACGAAGGGCCCGGCGCTGCGGGCGCTCCGCTCGTGGATGGCCTCCGCCACGCGCTCCTTGCCGACCCCGGTCTCCCCCGTGATCAGCACGGTTGCATCGGTCGCCGCGACGCGATCGAGATCGGCGAAGAGGCGCCGCATCACGGGGCTTCGTCCGAGCATGCCCGCCAGGCGCGGCTCGTCGTGCAGGGGCAGCTCGACCGAGCTCGCCTCGACACCGAAGCGGATGCGATCATCGCCGATCACGATCACGGCATCGTGCGGCAGGTACGCATCGATCACGCGGACACCCGCCACGAACGTCCCGTTCGTCGAGCCGAGATCGCGCAGGCGATAGCCCCGCGCGTCGAGCTCGATCTCGGCGTGCAGCGCCGACACGCGCTTGTCCGTCAGCTCGAGATCGGCGCGCTCTCGACCGATGCGCATGCGCTGCGCCGCGACGCGGATGCGCTTGCCGGCGTCGGGGCCCTCGAGCACCTCGAGCGTGCACGCCCGCACGTGCGCGTGCTCGCCGCGCGTCGCGTCGCGGCGCACCCAGGTGCTCTGCGCGAGGTCGTCCTCGGCCGTGCGATCGCCCTCCATGTGCAGCGCTCAGACGGGATCGCTGCGCCAGACGATGAAGCCGACGTCGGGGCCGAGCTCGGGCAGGGGGACGACGCCGTACGCATACCAGCGGCCGAACTGCGCGACCTCGCCCGTGAAGCCGCCGGGGCTCGTGCCGAAGCCCGCAGCGCGCGCGGCCGCGTCCGGGACGATCGTGTCGAGATCGGCGGGCGTGCCGCGGTGGTGGAGCGCGTCGCCGCGGTAGAGGTAGACCCAGAGGATCGTGCCGCCTTCGCTCGCGGCCTCGGCCTGGAGCTGTCGCGTGAGGCGCTGCGCGGTGCGCCAGAGCGGAGTCCCGCCGAGGATCAGGCCCGAGAGCCGACCCTGGTAGTAGGTCGGCACCGCGTGGACCATGAGGACGGCGGGCGGCTCGTCGGGCAGGAGGCCCGGCCACTCGACGACCTCGCGCGTGGAGACGCCCTCGGTGAGCGCGCGGCGCACGTGCGGGAACATCTCCGCCGCGTTCTGGCCCGCCATCGGATCGGGATCGCGATCGCGGCAGATGACGACGCCGTTGGCGTCGGTCACCGCGATGAAGGTCATCGGCGAGATCATCAGCTCGGGGATTCCCCGGGGGGGCTGTGTGAGCAGCTCGAGGGCCCGGCGCATCTCGCGCGCCCGCTGGGTGGGGTCCTCGACGACGAAGCCGCGGCCGATCCGCTCCGACGCGGCCGTGAGGCCTCGGTCGGCGCGCTCGATGTCCTCGTGCACGATCGCCGTGATCCGAGGTGCGTGCGTCTCGTGGATGACGTGCTGCGCGTGCTCGGCCGTCTCGCAGCCCGTGAACAGGGCGAGGGTGATCGTGGCGAGGGCGACGCTCTGGCGGAGGGAGGGTGCGCGCATGGCGGTGACGCTACTCGTGCTGACAACGCGCGGGAAGGCCCGTTCCCGACGAGCTTCGTGATAGAGTCGGCTCGTGCCCCCGAACGCCAACGATCCGGGGCAGTCGAGCTCTCGCGTGGTCGACGGGAAGTACCACGTGATCCGGCTGCTCCCCGGCAAGGGCGACCTGATGCGCCTGCTCGCCGAGCATCCCGGCATCGGTCGAATGGTCGAGCTCCGCATGCTCGCCCCGCGCGCCGATCTCGACGGTCTGGCCCAGCGCCTGCTCGAGCGCGAGGCACGCACGCTCGGCTCTTCGCCGAGTCCGCACATCCAGAGCGTCATCGACAGCGGCGTCGAGAACGGCCGCCCCTACGTGGTGCTCGAGGCCCTCGACGGTCCGACCGTCGCCGAGCTCGTCGCGCAGCAGCCGATGGAGGTCGACCGCGCGGCCCGTCTCGTCATGCAGACCCTGGCGGCGCTGCGCGCCCTGCACGCGAACCGGATCGTCGTGCGCTCCCTCTCCCCCGAGAGCTTCGTCGTGGTCACCAAGCGCGACGGAGAGATCGTGAAGCTGCGCGGCCTGGACCGCGCCGAGTTCCTCGACGCCGGGGCCTCGGAGCTGCCCGTGCCGTTCTCGCCGTACCTCGCGCCCGAGATCCGACGTGG
The DNA here is from genome assembly GCA_044376125.1 of Sandaracinaceae bacterium. Lineage (GTDB taxonomy): Bacteria > Myxococcota_A > Polyangia > Polyangiales > Sandaracinaceae > JAFLCL01. The sequence continues at coordinate 60,690 of JBILLJ010000004.1, read as the reverse complement.
CGGCGACGGCCGCGACGTGCGGGTCGACATCTACTCGGTGGGGGCCCTGTTCCGCCACCTCGTGACCGGCAAGACGAACGGCGGCGAGGTCCGCGACGAGCTCGCAGGCCGCGCGATCCTCCGCGCCACGAGCGACGATCCGGACGAGCGCTTCCCGACGGCCGAGGTCTGCATGCAGGCGGTGGCCGTGTGCGCGCCGCCCGACGAGGTCCCGCAGACCCGCGCGAAGCTCCCCGAGGATCCGCTGGTTCGCGATCTCCACTACCTCACGCTCCGCCGTCGCACGCGACACGGCAGCTCGATGGCGGGTGATCGTGCGAACGCGACGGTCGAGCTCTCGTTCGCGCTGATCGCGATCGAGGCGATCTACCGCCGTGTCGGCAGGCAGGTGTGGGCCCGCCTCGTCGACGAGGTGCCGGCCGTCGAGTCCCTGCTTCCTTCGGCGGGGCAGACGGGGCGCTACGGCGTCAACGGTGTCCCGATCGAGCTCTTCGAGAAGGTGCTCGAGGCGGCCGACCACGTGGGCGGCCAGGACGACCTCGGCTTCCTCGCCGAGATCGCCGAGGGGATGATCGAGAAGGGCGCACACAGGGTGTTCCCGGAGCTGCCCCCGAATCCCTCGGCGGAAGCGGTGGTCGACGGCTTTCCATTCCTCTGGAGCCGCGTCCGGCGCCGAGGCCGAGGCACGGTCCAGGTCCGCGAGGAGCGCTCCGCCAGGCTCGTGATCGCCGAGCAACACGGGGCTTCGCTCGAGCTCTCCGGGCTCTTCGCAGCGATGATCCGCACGCTCCTGCGGCACGCGGCCGGCCCTCGGGCGGACGTGTCCGTCCTCAAGTGCGCCGCCCTCGGCGACGACGTGGACACCTTCGTCGCTCGCTGGTGAGGTCCTCCCGGCTCGGGAGCGGACGACCGTGCACTTTGAGCCGTCGTTGGTTTCCAACGGTTCGCGCGGCGATGTACCCTCGGCGCGGGCGCATTGGATTTCGCAGGTCGAACACTCGTCGGGAAGTACCGAATCGAGAAGATGCTCGGGCAGGGCGGGATGGGCTCCGTCTGGCGGGGCACGCACTCGATCACGGGCCGCAAGATCGCGGTGAAGATCCTCGACGAGAAGTTCCTCTCCAACGCCAACGTCGTGCAGCGCTTCGGCCGTGAGGCCCGGGCCGCCAGCTCCATCGCGCACGAGGGCATCGTCGAGGTCCTCGATCTCGATCAGACCGAGGAGGGCATCCCCTTCCTCGTCATGGAATTCCTCGAGGGCGAGTCGCTCGCGCACCGCATCGACTACGGCGCGCGCATGACCGAGGACCAGGTGCTCTCGCTCGGCGCGCAGCTGCTCGACGCGCTCCACGCCGCGCACGAGAGCGGCGTCGTCCACCGCGATCTCAAGCCCGACAACATCTACGTGATCCCCGGTGCGCGCGGCGAGCGCATCAAGATCCTCGACTTCGGCATCTCCTGGAAGGACGACGAGCAGGACGCGAAGCTCACCGTCACCGGGTCGGTGCTCGGCACACCGCACTACATGTCGCCCGAGCAGGCGATGGGCGACACCGACACCGATCGCCGCGTCGACATCTACGCCGCGGGCGTCGTGCTCTACGAGTGCGTGGTGGGCGCCGTGCCGTTCGAGGGCGCCAACTACAACAAGCTCCTGCGGATCATCCTCGACAACGATCCGACCCCGCCGAGCAAGCGAGGCGCGAAGGTCTCGCCGGCCGTCGAGGCGGTCATCCTCAAGGCGCTCTCGAAGCGCAAAGAAGATCGCCCGAGCACCGCGGCCGAGATGCGGCAGATGCTGCTTCGCGCCAGCCGCGGCGAGGAGCCCGCGCCCTCGTCCAAGGCGGGGCTCGTCGCGAGCAAGAGCGCGCTCACCGAGCTGTCGGATCCGGGCCAGGGCCTCGGGCTCCCCACCCAGCGCACCGAGGACTCGGTCGCTGCGCGCTGGCTGGGCGCCGATCTCGAGCACGAGCCCGCGCCGAAGTCGCGCCCGGAGGCAGCGGTGGTCGCGCCGAAGTCGCGTCCGGAGGTCGCGCTGCCGCGGCTCGACACGCCGCCTCGACACGATCCGCCGCGGCGCAGCGGTGACGGGCTCGACGCGCTCTCGGAGAGCCCGAGCAGCGCGGGCCTCGAGATCGACGAACGAGCGCTCGCGCGCAAGCAGGCCGGGCCCCCGACGCGATCGAGCGTGTCGCGGCTGCCCGCGGCCTCCACCACGCGCAGCTCGAGCGGCAACATCCCGGCGGTCGCCACGGCGAGCGCGCCGATCGAGCCGCCTCGTCCGAGCCCGACGCCCGCGCAGCCGCCTCCCGCCGTGTCGGCGCCGCGCATCGCGGTCACTGCCGCCGAGGCGCCGACCGAGTCGGGCTCTCCCTTCGTGCGCTGGGCGCTCATCGGGATCGCCGCGTTCTGCGCGGTGGGGCTCGTCGCGTTCGGGCTGCGCAGCTGGGTGACGCGGCCTCCACCGACGACGTTGCCGAGCACCTCGGTGCCGACGCCGCCGAGCACCGACCCGCGCCCGCCGCCCACCAAGCAGGTGACCGGGCCTCAGTTCGTGCAGCTCACCATCGAGGTGCAGCCCGCCGACGCCGACGCGCGCATGCGCCTCGACGGCATCCCCGGCGCGACCTCGCCGATCCGCATTCGTCGCGGCACGCGGCACGTGCTCGAGGTCTCGGCCCCTGGCTTCGTCGACGCGCGCGTCGATCTGCGCTCGGATCGCGACCAGACCATCCACGTGGCGCTCGAGCCCACGCCGTGAGCGGGCCGCGCGGGCGCGCGGCTACTTCCGCTCGAGGCTCGAGGGGCGCGGCGCGATCCGGAGCGCATCGAGCAGCGAGGAGAACGGCGCCTGCCATCCCTCGGGCATGCCCGTGACGGCGAGTCGATCGCGGAGGAGCGTCGCGCGGTCCTGCGCTGGATCGTGGTCGATGGTGATGCCTGCGCCGACGAGGAAGCGCGCCAGCCCCGCCGCGAGCGTGATGCGCTCGACGCTCGCGTCGTCTCGCGCCGCCGCCTCCACGATCTGTCGCAGCGCCTCGCGCGCGGTCTCGGCGAGATCGCCGTCGTCGAGCGGGCTCGCACCCTGTGGCTGCGTCGCGCCGCCACGCCGCACGACACCGGTCTCTCGGGCCTCCTGGACGAGGGCCTCGAGCGAGACGAGGTCGAGCTCGTCCCCGCGCGCGAGCTCACGGCGGATGGACGCGAGCAGCGTGTACTGCGCGGCCTGGAGGAACGCGCGCGGCACGGGCTGACCGAGCCCGGCGAGGTAGCGCATGAGCGGCGCGTGCTGCTCGTAGATCGCGACATACGCACGCTCGACGCTCTCGAGCGTGGACGCGAGCACCACGTCGAGGATGCGCTTCTGCTCGTCCTTGAAGAGCGAGCGCAGCGAGTAGCTCGCGCGGCCCGGCGGCGTCGGTGGCAGGCCGGGCAGATCACTCACCCGCGACGCGATGCCGCGCGCGAAGTGGTGCTCGAGCGCCCGGAGCATCTGTGTCAGATCGGCCTGGCCGAAGGCGAGCGCGAGCTCGGTGCGCATGGTCTCGTTCGCGCGCGCACCGTCGGCGGGGCGCACGCCCACGCCGAGGTGGTGATCGCCGAGGTGGATCACCGCGTACTCGAAGCGCTCGCGCTCGAGCGTCGCGCGCGAGGTCACCGCGGCGACACCGAGCGCCAGGCGCGCCCGACCCGCGGTCCGCACCTCGCGCTGCTCGAAGTGCACCGCGAAGCCGAGACGGGTCTCGTCGTCACCGTACTCGTTGAAGAGCGACGCGACGGCGAAGTGCGCGGCCGCGCGATCCAGCGTGGCGCTGCGCGGAAGGACGTGGCCTCGATAGACGGCGCGCCCATCTCCTTGATCGGAGAGGTTCGAGCGCGCGTTGCCCAGGACCTCGAGGACGGCAGGCTCGAGATCCACGGCGAAGAGCTGACGCGTGAGCTCGACGACGCGCAGCGCGTAGGTGAGGACCTGCGTGGTCTCGATGCCCGAGAGGTCGTCGAAGAACCAGCCGCAGCTCGTGTACATCGACATCGCGTGCCGCGTGAGCTCCATGATCGAGAGCGCACGCACCACCCACTCCGGCTCGTCGGCTTCGCGCCGGGGTTCGCGGTGCGCGAGCTCCGGACGCACGTGGTTCTCGAGGAAGCGCGCCTGAGCGGCGCGCGCGCGCGAGGGATCGGTCTCCGCGACCACGTCGACGTACTCGTCGCGCGCCGCCCACGGGTCGGCGAAGAGCGCGCGCCCGTCTCGATCGACGAGCTCGCTCGTGCGATCGCGCAGCACGTCGAGCGCGTCGCGCAGCGGCGTGCGCCAGGCCTGCGACCAGCTCGGGTGCGCGCCGGAGCTGCACCCGCAGTGGCTCTTCCATCGCTCGACGCCGTGCGCACAGCTCCACGCGGTGCCCTCCACGATCTCCGCCTCCCACGTCGCCGGGTGCGCACGGAGATAGGCCTCGTAGGTCGTGACGCGCGCCGCGCCGTCTCGCTCGATCGCGTCGAGCGCGTACGCGAGCGCCATCTCCCCGAAGCGGTGGTGGTGGCCGTACGTCTCGCCGTCGGTGGCGATGTGCACGAGCTGCGGCTCGCGTGCGTTCGGCTGGAGCAGGCTCGTGAGCCGCCGCGCGAAGCCTTCGCCGTCGTCGAGGAGGCGCTCGAACGCGACCGCGCGCGAGGTCGGGCCGTCGTAGAAGAACACCGTGACGGCGCGACCGGAAGGCAGCGGGACGCGGTAGGGGCGTCGCGTCTCGACGCGGCCGCCGCGCACATCCGTCCACGCCGCACCTGCCTTGGGTCGGATCCGGGCCGCCTGCGACGGCGCCAGGACGGTGAACTCGATGCCTTCGTCCGCGAGGGTTTCGAGGGTGGGCGTGTCGCACGCGGTCTCGGGCAGCCACATGCCGCGCGGGCGTCGACCGAAGCGGATCTCGAAGTCGCGCGCGCCCCAGCGCACCTGCGTGCGGCGGTCGCGCGGGCTCGTCAGCGGCAGGATGAGGTGCCCGTGGGCCTGGGCGATGGCGGCGCCCGAGCCGGTGCGCGCGATCGCGAGACGGTCGGCCTCGACCACGGCCTCGTGCACGTCCGGACAGCTCTGCGCGAGCCACGTCATCAGCGTGGGCCCGACGTTGAAGCTGATGCGCGCGTAGTTGTTCACGAGCCGGTCGATGCGGCCCTGTCGATCGAGGACGCGGGCGAAGGCGTTGGGCCGGTAGCACTCCGCCGTGATGCGCTCGTTCCAGTCGTGGAACGGCGCGGCCGAGTCCTGCCGCTCGATCGCGTCGAGCCACGGGTTCTCGCGGGGTGGCTGGTAGAAGTGGCCGTGGATGCACACGTAGCGCGTCATCGAGCCGTCGATGATAGACGTGCGGCGGGTGCCAGTGACGCTCTTCTCACGCGCCCAGCCCGCGCGGCGTGCGTGATATGAGTCGTGCATGGCCGCGCTCCCCACTGGCCCCATGGCCGCTCCTCTGGCCTCGATCCTCGGCGCCGACGATCTCCACTTCTTCAACGAGGGCACGCACGACCGCCTCTACGAGAAGCTCGGCGCGCATCCTCGCGTCGTCGATGGCGCGTGGGGGACGGGCTTCTCGGTGTGGGCGCCCAACGCGGACGCGGTGTCCGTGGTGGGCTCCTTCAACGGCTGGGATCCCGCCGCGTGCCCGATGGCGCGTGTCGGTGGCTCGGGGATCTGGGAGGCGTTCGTGCCGGGCGTCGGCAAGGGCGCGCTCTACAAGCTCCGCATCCAGTCACGCGGTCGGATCTTCGAGAAGGCCGATCCGTTCGCGTGGCTCCACGAGACGCCGCCGGCGACCGCCTCGATCGTGTCGGATCACACGTACCGCTGGGGCGACGAGAAGTGGTGCCGCGAACGGCGAGAGCGCAACGCGCACTCGGCGCCGATCTCGATCTACGAAGTGCACGCCGGCTCCTTCGCGCGCATCCCGGACGAAGGCTGGCGCTCGCTGACGTACCGCGAGCTCGCACCACGCCTGGCCGAGCACGCGCTCGCGCACGGCTTCACGCACGTCGAGCTCCTGCCGCTCATGGAGCACCCGTTCTTCGGCAGCTGGGGCTACCAGATCACCGGCTACTTCGCGCCGACGCACCGCTACGGCCGCCCGGAGGATCTGATGTACCTCGTGGATCACCTGCACCAGCGCGGGCTGGGGGTGATCTTCGACTGGGCTCCGGCGCACTTCCCGAACGACGCGCACGCGCTCGCGCTCTTCGACGGCACGCACCTCTTCGAGCACGAGGATCCGCGCAAGGGCTTCCACCCCGATTGGAAGTCCCACATCTTCAACTACGGCCGGCACGAGGTGCGGAGCTTCCTTCTCTCGTCCGCGTGCTTCTGGCTCGACCGCTTCCACGTCGATGGACTGCGCGTCGACGGCGTCGCCTCGATGCTCTACCTCGACTACTCGCGCGCCGCGGGCGAGTGGGTGCCGAACGAGCACGGTGGGCGCGAGAACCTGGAGGCGGTCTCGTTGCTCCAGCAGCTGAACGACACGGTCGCGCGCCGCTTCCCCGACGCGCTCGTCATCGCCGAGGAGTCGACGAGCTGGCCCAAGGTCTCGCGCCCCACGCGCGAGGGAGGCCTCGGGTTCTCGATGAAGTGGGATCTCGGCTGGATGCACGACACGCTCCGCTACCTCGCGCGCGATCCGATCCACCGCCGCTACCACCACGAGGAGATCACGTTCCGATCCGTCTACGCGTTCAGCGAGCACTTCGTGCTCCCGCTGAGCCACGACGAGGTCGTGCACGGCAAGGGCTCGCTGCTCAACAAGATGCCCGGAGACCGCTGGCAGAAGTTCGCCGGCTTGCGCCTCCTCTTCGCGTTCCAGTGCGTGACGCCCGGCAAGAAGCTCGTCTTCATGGGCGACGAGATCGGCCAGTGGCGCGAGTGGAACCACGACTCGGAGATCGACTGGGGCCTGCTCGACGATCCGGCGCACCAGGGCCTCTCGCGGCTCGTCGGCGACCTCAACCGTCTCTACGCTCGCGAGCCCGCGCTGCATCGGCTGGACGGCTCGTCGGAGGGCTTCCGCTGGGTCGACGGCACCGACGCGGATCACTCGGTGCTCGCGTTCCTGCGCCTGGGCGGACCGGGCACGCGGCCCGTGCTCGCGATCCTCGGCTTCACGCCCGTCGTGCGCGCGCACTACGCCGTGGGCGTCCCGCTCGCGGGCCGCTGGACGGAGGTGCTCAACACGGACGCGGACGCCTACGGCGGCAGCGGCGTCGGAAACCTCGGCGGGCTCGACGCGACCGACGAGCCCTGCGATGGCTTCGCGCACCGGCTCACCGTCACGCTGCCGCCGCTCGGCTGCGTGATCTTCGTCGGGCCCGAAGCCTGGGATGCCTCGAAGATCGTCGAGGCGCATCCGAGCCGAGAGGAGCCCTCCGGTGGCTCGCGGTGAGTCACCCAAGGAGCGACCTTCCTTTCCAGGCGCGGCGATCGGTGCGGCGTTCCTCGCGTTCTGTCTCTGCGCCATCACCGGCGTCGCGCTGACGACGCGCGAGTGCAACGCGCCGCCCGTGGGTGTGGCCCCGACGCCGGAGCCCTTCGTCGGCACCATCGCGAGCTTCCACTCTCTCTCGTGGCGTGACACCGAGCGCGTGCGCAACGGCGCCACCGGCGTGGCCCCGGATGCGGCGTCCGCGCGCACGCTCGTCGAGTCCTCGCTGCGCACGCGCGGCTACGTGCCTGCGCCCGCCGAGGGCCTCGCGGCGGTGGTCACGCTGCCCGGTGACTTCGAGACGCCCGCGATGGAGGGCAGCTGCGGCGTGCTCGTCGTGGTCGCGGACGGCGCCGGCACGATCACGCGGGCCGAGGTGGGCGCAGAGGGCGCGAGCGAGACCTTCACGGCCCATGATCCGAGCGCGCTCGCCGTGCCGCTCTGCGGGGCGCATCGCGTGCGCGTGCTCGGCACCGGCGCGGCGGCCGCGCACGTCTGGCACTACCCGGGGCTCACGCCCGACGTGGTGTCGGCGACGACGCTGCCTGCCGACGTCGTGCTCGCGCACGCCGAGGCGGAGGTGCTCCTTCGTGCGCGCAACCTCGTGCCGCGCGACGAGGTGGCCGTGCTCGAGGTGCCGAGCGGTCCGGGCACGCAGACGATCCCGACGGCTCGCACGGTCTCGAGCGGGTGCGTCCCGATGGTCGCTGTGGTCGTGGGCGGTGGCGACCCGATGGGCAGCTGGTCTCCGACCGATCGCATCACCGATCGCGCGCTCATCGGCCTCGCCGTCTGCGCCACGCGCACCGACGCGATCCCCACGCTCGTGGTGCCCTCCGGAACCGCGCGCGTGTACGTGCGCCCGTACGAGGCGCTTGGTGCCGGCGCGAGCGCTCCGGCGGGTGTCAGCGCCGGCGCGCTCCACGTGGTGCGCGAGGCCGACCTCGCGTTTCCGTCGCCGCTCGTCGAGGCCCCGATGCCCTGACCGGCGGGCCGCGTCTCGCGTTGACTTCCCGCCGCCCCGTCGGCGACCTTAGGTGCCACATGTCGTCGCGATCGATCTCCACGTCTCGGCTCCCGGTCCGCCTCGTCGCCGCGGGCGTGCTCGCTGGCAGCGCGCTCCTCGGCAGCTGCCGCACGCCGGGCTCCCTGTGCGAGGAGTGGCGCCAGACGGTCATCTCGACGGGCCTCGCGTGCACGGCGCTGTCCGAGGAAGACCTCGACGCCCTCACGCAGCCCTTCGACCCGATGAACGTCACCCGGCGCGGCTGCGGGATCGTGAGCTCGGTGAGCGAGCCCGACGAGATCGTGAACGACTGCTTCCCGGTGCTGAACAACCTCGCGGACCAGTGCGCCGCGGGCGCGATCGAGCCCGAGTACGCGCCCTTCGTCGAGGAGTTCCCCGAGAACCTCCCGGCGGCCTGCGCGGTGGGGCACTTCCAGATCCAGCGGTGAGCCGTTGCAGGGGCCCGCTGGGCCGGAGTAGGTTGCGCGGCCCCGGAGGTCGCATGTTCGCTCGTCTCGCCATGGTCGGAACCTCGATCGCGCTGTTCGGCGCGCTCGCTGGCTGCGGAACGCCGAAGGTCGGTGAGCCGTGCTCGGGCAGCCCCCAGCTCGGTGGCTGCGAGGAGGGCGCGTACTGCGTCGAGGACGATCGCGGCACGGTGCGGGGCACCGACGACGATCCGACGTGGAGCACGTTCACGTGCCGCGCCGCGTGCACCTCGCAGGCCGACTGCGCCGCGACCGAGTTCTGCGAGGGCGTGCCCACGACGCCGACGCTGAGTGTCTGCCGTCCTCGCTCGACGCCCTGATCCCAGCGGAGCGAGCGGTGGCGTACGCGAAGACCGAGCGCAGCGCGGCGCAGATCGTGGCCGCGGCGACGCGCGTGCTGGCGCGCCAGGGCTACGCGCGGACGAGCTTGCTCGACATCGCGCGCGAGGCGGGCATGTCCAAGGGCGCGCTGCACTACCACTTCCCCTCGAAGGAAGCGCTCGTCTCGAAGGTGCTCGAGAGCGCGCTCGAGTCCATCGCGAACCGCACGCTCGATGCGTGGATCGCGTCCTCGGGTGATCCGATCCAGGCGCTGCGATCCTCGGTGAAGGAGCTCTGGTTCGTGCGTCGCACGCGGACCGACGAGGTGGCCGTGGTGGCCGATCTCATGGCGCAGGCGCTCTACGACGAGTCGCTCAAGCCGCAGCTCGCGGGCTACTTCCGCTTCGCGGCGCAGCAGGTCACGCAGACCCTCGTGCCGCACCTGGCCTCGATGGGCCTGCGCCTCCGTGTGCCGGGGGAGCTCGTGCCGCGGATCCTGGTCGGCCTGCTCGATGGCCTCGCGATGCAGCACTACGTCGATCCGGGTGCGATCGACGAGGCGGGCCTGCTCGTGGCGGTCGAGTCGATGGCGGCGGGTCTGTTCGAGCCCGCGCCCGTCGACGCGAGGTCGGGCGCGTGAGCCCTTCCAGCGCGTCCGATCCCTTCGCCTCGGTGCTGGCCCAGGGGCCGGCCATCGAGACCCTCCGCGCGGCGATCGCGCGCGACAAGCTCGCGTCGGCGTATCTGTTCGAGGGGCCGAGCGGCACGGGCAAGGGCAAGGCGGCCTTCGCGCTCGCCGAGGCGGTCATCGCGCTCTCGACGCCCGAGGCGCAGCGCGCGGACCTCGGCCGTCGCATCGCCGCCGGGGCGCACCCGGACGTGCGCGTCTTCAGCCCGCGCACCGAGGGCAACCGCAACCTCCAGGTCGACGTCGTGCGCAACGAGGTGCTGCCCTTCGCGCAGTTCGCACCGTTCGAGTCGAAGTCGGCCTTCGTGATCTTCCCCGACGCCGACGTGTCGTTCCCCGAGCAGCACCCCGAGGCGGCCAACGCGATGCTCAAGACGCTCGAGGAGCCGCGCCCTGGCGTGGGCTTCATCCTGCTCTCGTCGCGGCCCGATCGCCTGCTCCAGACGATCCGCTCGCGCTGCCAGCGCGTGCGCTTCCAGCGGCTGCCAGACGATGTCCTGCACCGGATCCTCGAGGAGGCAGGGGTGCCCGAGGCGAGCCGCGTCGTCGCCGTCGCGCTCGCCGACGGTCGCGCGGACAAGGCGCTCGCGGTGGGCCGCGTGGGCGAGGACGGCCGCTCCGCCGCGGATCTCCTCTTCGATCTCGCGCTCCGCACCGACGAGGTCGCGGCCGACGGTCGCCCCGGCGCGGTCGTGGGCATGGCCGAAGAGCTCTCGCGCTCGCCCGATCTCGCGGGCGTGCTCGAGGCGCTCACCGCGTTCTATCGAGACGTCGCGCGCGCGGCGCTCGGCATGCCCGACCACGCGCTCGCGTTCCGACACGAGGCCGAGCGCATCCGCGCGCGCGCGGGCGTGGTGGACGCGCGCCACGCCGCCGAGGCCGTCGCGGGCCTGCGCGAGGTCGAGGAGCTCATCGCGGTGAACGCGAACAAGGATCTCGCGATCGCCGACTGGCTCTTCTCGATCGGCCGCGAGCCGATGCCGCCGCGCCCGAAGAAGCGCCCCGCGCGCTGATCGCTCGCGCCTCCGGCGCGGACGGGCCTCGCGCTCTCAGGGCAGCGAGTCGGGCATGCCGGCGCGCACGATCCAGCCGGGCTCGCCCGTGCGGCCCGCGCGTCGCGTGACCTCGAAGCCCTCGACGGTCGCGCCGAAGCTCGCGGAGAGCAGCTCGTCGGCGGTGTACTCGAGGTGCTGGTCACCCTCGGGCGGCACGTAGCCCACGGGCGCCGGGCCACTGGTGCCCACGCGCCAGATCTGCTCGGTCGGCGGATACGTGTCTTCCCAGCGCATGCGGCGCGCCTGGTTGTGCGCGACGTCGCGCACGATGCGGAAGCGCGTGATCTCGAAGCCCGGCACGCCGCGCTGGCGCAGCACGCGCACGCCGCTCGGGAGCGACGGGTCGGGCACGTCTCGCTCGCCGAACGGTCGCACCTCGTCGACGCGCCGCGTGAAGGTGACCATGCGATCGCTGTGCGCGCCCCGCAGCTCCGCCCGCACCGTGCCCGCCTCGACGGTCATGCCGATCACGACGGGGAAGTCGAAGTCGTTCGTGAAGCGCAGATCGAGCTGCGGATACACGACGACGGCGTCGAGGCCCATCCAGATGTAGCCGCTGGGGCGCGAGTGGGGTGAGCGCTCGACGATGGGCAGGCCCGCGAAGAAGGCCGCGGCGTGCAGCGTGCCCGCGACCTGGCAGGTGCCGCCGCCGACGCCGTCGATGAGCTCGCCGCCCGCGATCTCGGGCGCGGGTCGGAACCCGTTGGCCTCGCTGCGCTCTCCGACCACCGCGTTGAAGTCGAAGGTCTCGCCGGGCATGAGCACGTAGCCGTCGACCTTGCTGGCCGCGACCCGGAGGTTGAAGGAGCGATCGCGCGCGTCCTCGAGCGTCGAGTAGCGCGTCTCGTAGGTGCCGAGCACGGCCTCGATGCGGACGTTCGCGAGATCACGCGCGGTGCGGTGAGGCTCTTCGCGCACGACGAGCGCGCGGGCGCTCGACCGGCCTTCGGCGATCGCGTCGTGGACCGCCTCGATGCTCGCGAGCACGTCGAGGTGCAGGCCCACCGTCTCTTCGATCACGCGGCCCGTGCGGGCCTCGATGCGCGCATCGCGCGCGCGGGTGTCGAAGCCGTCCTTGTGCTCCGTGAGGAGCGCGAGGATCTCGGCGGGCGCGTGCTCGATCGGCACGGGCAACACGAGCGGTGCGCCGATCGCCGCCTGCGCTTCGCCGCCGTGCGTCTGCACGTGGAAGCGACGCATGAGCGAGCCGGGATCCTCGGCCTGCCTGATCGATCGTTCGAGCGCCGCACGATCGACGCGGACACCGAAGCGCGCGCGCGTCCCCTCGATGCGCTCGCCTTCGATCTCGAGCGTGAAGGGCGTCGCGTCCCAGCGGTCGGCCAGGGCGCGCGCCACCGCTGCCGGATCGCCGCTCACGCGCTCGGAGGCGATCTCGATGTCCACGCTGGGTGGCGGGCGGGAGGCCCGCGCGTGCTCGGACAGCGCGAGCCCCGCGAGGCCGGCCGCGAGCAGGAGCGACGCGGCGCCTGCGAGCATGCGGGCGCGCGCCAGGAGAGGAGACGCGGGTGCGGCGGCCCGAGGCGGCGAAGACGGAACCGGCGCCGCCGGCGGAGGTGCGTGTGCCTGGTCGGCCTCGAGGGCACGAGCGATGGCGGCCTGGATGGCAGCCTCGTCGAGGCCATCGTCGTCGTCGCCGTCGTGGACCGAGGACGCGTGATCGCCCTCGAGGTGGTCCTCGAGATCACGGGCCTCGTCTCGGTTCGCGCGCGACATCGGGCCGACGCTCGCGAGCGGGCCGCGTTCCGTCAACTTTTCGGCGCGAGCCCCGCGCGCACGGCGTCGAGGATCCGGTCGGCGAGGTCTCGCTTGGCGAGCTTGCCCGTGGGCGTCACGCCGTCGGCCCGCACGAGGAAGGCCTCGTTGTCGTCGCCTTCGAACGCGACCGAGGCGTGGTTGGCGACGACGAGGTCGACCTTCTTCGTCTCGAGCTTTCGCTGCGCGGCGGCGACGAGGTCGGTCGTCTCCACGGCGAAGCCGACGAGGAACGGCCGCGGCCCGGTGCGCGAGGCTCCGAGGCCCGCGAGGATGTCCGGGTTCCGCACGAGCGCGATCGAGGGTGCGTCCTCGCCGTCGCGCTTCTTGATCTTGTCCTTGGCGATCTCGCGCGGTCGGAAGTCGGCCACGGCCGCCGCCATCACGATGGCGTCGACCCGATCGCGTCGCGCGCCGATCGCCGCCTCCATGTCGAGCGCGGAGCGCACGTGCACGACCTCGATGCCCGGAGGATCGGGCAAGGACACGGGCCCCGCCACGAGCGTCACGCTGGCGCCGCGATCGCGCGCGCGCTCGGCGAGCGCCCAGCCCATGCGGCCCGAGCTGCGGTTGCCGAGGAAGCGCACGGGATCGAGCGCCTCGAACGTGGGCCCCGCGGAGACGAGGAGGCGCACGCCCTCGAGGTCGCGGCGGCCGCGCGAAGCGAGCAAGGCCTCGAGCGCCTCGACGATCGCGACGGGCTCGCTCATGCGCCCCACGCCTTCTTCGCCGCTGGCGAGCTTGCCGAAGACCGGACCGACGATGGTCACCCCGCGCCGCGCGAGCGTGGCCGCGTTCGCGGCGCTCGCCGCGTGCTGCCACATCCGGTGATGCATCGCGGGGGCGACGAGCAAGGGGCCGTCGAAGCACAGCGCCGTCGCGCTCACGGGATCCTCGGCGAGGCCGTGCGCGAGGCGCGCGATCACGTTGGCCGTGGCGGGCGCGACGAGCAGGGCATCGGCCCAGCGCGCGAGATCGACGTGGACCTCGCCCGCGTACGACGGATCCCAGAGGTCGGTCACCGGTGGTGTGCCGGTGAGGCCCGTGAACGTCAGCGGCCCGATCAGCTTCGTCGCGGTGTGGGTCATCGCGACGCGCACCGAGGCCCCGCGGGCGATCAGCTCACGCGCGACGAGCGCGGCCTTGTACGCCGCGATGCCGCCCGTGACGCCGAGGACGATGTGCTTGCCGCCGAGGGACGCGAGTTGCCCGGACATGAGGCTCGCAGCGTAGCGGACAACGTGAGGCGCGGCGTGCAGACGATGATCTCGTCGGGGGCCCGCGGTGTCCTCGGGAGTGTCCAGCTCACGTCGAGGCGGAGCTCGTGTGGGTGCGTCGGGTCAGCTCGCGGAGAGGCGGCCGCCGGCGAAGCGGTAGCGGGCGCTCTGGCCGGTCCACGGGAGGATCAAGGGCTCGATGCCGTCGGCGCCGGGGCCCGTGGCGGGCGCGTAGGGCCAGCTCGCCTGATCCCAGCCGCGCGAGGTGCCCGCGCGGATCTCGAGCGCGCCGCCCTCGAGGCGGACCTCGTTCTCGATGCGGTTGCGGCCCTGCTCGCGCGCGACCTCGCGCTGGAGGATCGCGGGGAAGCCCGTCGGCGTGAACTGGTGGACCAGCAGCACCTCGCGGCGGATGTCTCCCCCATCGGCCCCACGCAGCGTCTGGCGGATGCGCACGACGATCTCGTGGCGGCCATCGCCCGTGACGTCGGCGGTGCGCAGGTCGATGATGTCGGCCGCGCTCGCTGCCGGCAGCTGGTACTGGAACCAGCCCGTGCCGTTGCGGAACTCCGCACCGACCACGACGAGATCGAGGCCGTAGAGCACCACGCGCTCGGCCGCTGGTGTCGCGGCCACGTTCGCGCTCAGATCACGCGCGGGCCGGGCGCTCGCGGGCAGGCCGCGCTGTCGACGGAACTCCGTCAGCACGGCGTCGGTGGTCGGTGCGACGGGCGCCTGCGCCTGGGCCTGGGTGGCCGCGTCGCGCTCACGCGCCGCGCGCGCCTGCGCCTCGGCGGTCGCGGGATCGACGTAGCGCGGGTTCGGGCGCTCGCCGGTGCGCGCGAAGGTGCGGCCGTCCCAGCGGTAGCTGCGCTCGAGCGCCGGGCCCCACGGAAGGAGCATCGGCTCGACGTCAGTCGGCGGCGCCTCGCGCAGCGTGCCCGCGTCGAGGCCGCGCGCCTCGCCGACGCGCACCGTGATCGTCGGGGCCTGACCGCGACGCCCGCGCTGCACGCGCACCGTGCTCTCCACCGAGCCGGTCCCCACCTCCTTGCGCGTCTCGATCGCCCAGAGCGGCGCGATGGCCTGCTCGTCGATCCGCAGGAGCTGGAAGAGATCGCGCGAGCCACCGCCGCCGCGCTGGCGGATCGTGACGACGAGCTCGCTCTTGCCATCGCCCGTGAGGTCCTCGAGGTGCGCGTCGCGCAGATCCGCGGCGACGTCGATGCCGAGCTGCACGAACACGAAGCCGCGGCCGCCCTGGATCGTCGGCCCGAACGCGACGACGAAGCGATCGACGAGCACGACGCGCTCGGCCTGTGCGTCGCCGGCGACGTCGCCGCGCAGATCGAAGCGGGGCGCCGTGCCGTCGAGCTCGTGCTCGTGGAGGAAGCGATCGAGGACCGCGCTCTGCCCGCCCGAAGGGCGCAGCGGCGGGAGGCGATCGAGGTGCGCGCGATCGACGGGCGCGAACGCGGGCTCGCTCTCGGCCTCGGGGTGCGAGAGCGAGTCGACGTCGTGCAGGCGAATCGAGCCGCGGCCTTCCTGCCAGCGCGCCGCGCCCTGGATCGCCGCGAACGGGACGAATGCCTCGAGCGTGTAGCCCGCGCCGCCCGTGCGCGGGGCCTCGACGACCGTCGCGCCGCGGATCGCGCTGCGCCTTCGCGCGCCCGGAGCGCCGCTCGTCGCCGCCGCCGCCGAGCGCCCGCTCTCGCCCGCATGGAGCCAGAGCTCGGTCGCAGTGAAGCCGCGACCGCTCGGCATCGCGAGCGTGACGATCACCGCGTCGTCGCCGTCGCCGGGCTCTCGGTTGCGGATGAGGCGCTCGTCGGTGACCTCGCACGCGACGTAGAGGCCGCGCGAGTCGTAGCCGAGCACGTAGCGCATCGAGGCGTCGGTCCCCTCGCCGAGGCTCGACATGTGCGCGCCGTTCCAGTCGCGCAGCATGCCGTCGACGCGCACCGCGCCTTCGTCGAGCTGCGTGATCGGGAGCGCGACCTGCGCGTGGGTCGTCGCGGGCAGGAGCGGCCCCAGGCCCACGAGGCCCAGGAGGCCCAGGAGGTGGAGCGCCGCGGTGGAGACGAGGGCGGAGAGCGAGCACGAAGAGCGCGAAGACCGCATGAGGGCTTCGACGTTATCACGCGCGTTTCGTTCCACCGTCAGAGGAGGCTCGGGACAACCCGCGCGGGGCGCTGCTCACGGCGGCGCCACGCGGACGCGCTCGCGCGACGCGACGTGCACCTCGAGCGCCACGAGCCCGAGGATCAACGCCACCTCCCCCAGGAAGTACGCGACGCCGAGCGGCGTCAACGTGTTCCAGAGCACCACGACGAGGGTCAGTGTGCAGAGACAATACGCCGCGTTCGCTGCGGCGATGACGAGCAGCCATCGCGGGCTCGCGCGCAGCGCGAAGCACGAGGACGAGTACACAGCGAAGCCGAGCGCCACGAAACACAGGGGCACGAGCACCCGTGGCGGCATCCCGAGGTAGGGCTCCAGGGCGGGCAAGACCACTCCGAGCATCGCGGCGGTGACGGCGGCGCCGATCGCATCGATCGCGAACGACTGCCGGACGGTGAGCGTCGCCGCGACCGATCGCACCGAGTTCTCTCGCATCGACGCACCGTGCCCGCCCACCGCGCCGCGCGCCTTGACGCAGGTCAAATTCGAAGACCCGACCGATTGTTTTCTCGCTCGGATCAGATCAGGGACCGAGAAGGAATCGATGGGGCGCCCTGCGGCGGGGTCAGCGTAGCTGACCCCTGGAGCAGGAGCGATGCGGAGGCGCCTAGCGCCGGAGTGAGCGACGGGGAGCTCGAGGGGCCAGAGGTCCCTCGACCCGGCGAACTCAGCGTTCGCTGCGGACTCGGCTCAGCGTCTCTTGCGTCATGCCGAGATACGACGCGATGTGGCCCAGGCCGACGCGCTGGCTGATGCCGGGACAGCGGGCGAGCAGGTGGTCGTACCGCTCCTTCGCGGACAGAAAGAGCATCCCCTCGAAGCGCTCCACCAGGTCTGCGTAGAGAGCCTGGGTGAGCTGCCGCGCGATGCGCTCGTGTTGCGGGTTTCGTTCGAGGTAGGCCTCGACCTCCGTGTACTCGAGCACGGCACACTCGGTGTCTTCGAGGGCGTCGATGCCGTATCGGGTCGGTCGCCCGTGCACGATGCTGTCCACCGCGCCGACGATGCCGCCCTCGAAGGCGAAGTGGGCGTTGACCTCTCGGGCCTCCACCACGTGAAAGGAACGAAGCAGCCCGGATCGCACCAGGTAGAGCCGCCCGCAGTGCTCGCCGGGCCGCGCGAGCGAGGCCCCCTTCTTCACGCGACGCCGGCTGACGAGCGGCGCGAACGCGACCTCTGCAGCTTCGACGAGCGCGTGCATGGCGGTCAGTCGCGGAGCTGGGGGAGGGCGACCCGGATCTTCTTCGGCTCGTTGCGGAGCGCGAGCTGGCCGCAGGCGGCGGCGATGTCGTCTCCCTTGCGGCGGCGCACGAAGTTGGCGACGCCACGATCACGAAGGACCGCCTGGAACGCGTCCACGTCGTCCCAGCTGGGCGGCTCGAGCGGATTGCCTTCCACGCGGTTGAGCGGGATGAGGTTCACCTTCACCGGCAGGCCACGCAGGAGCTCGCTGAGCTTCTTCGCGTCCGTCGGGCTCGCGTTGAAGCCGCGGATGAGCGTGTACTCGATGGTGATCCGCCGGCGCTTGGGCAGCGGATAGCGTCGCAGCGCCTCCATCAGCTCCGGCAGCGGATGCTTCTTGTTGATCGGCATGATCTCGCTGCGCTGCGCGTCGTCGGGCGAGTGCAGCGACACCGCGAGCTGCACCTCGCCGCCGAAGTCCCGACCGAGCCGATCGATCTCGGGCACGAGCCCAGACGTGGAGATGGTCACGCGGCGCTTGCTGAGCGCGAGGCCGTCCGGGTGCGTGAGCAGCGTGAGCGCGCGTGCGACCGCGGCGTAGTTGTGGAGGGGCTCGCCCATGCCCATGAAGACGACGTTGCGCAGGCGGTGTCCCGCGGCCGTGTGCGCGCGGCCCTGGATCACCTGACCCACGATCTCGCCCGCGCTCATGTGACGCTTGAGGCCCGCGAGGCCCGACGCGCAGAACACACAGCCCATCGCGCAGCCGATCTGTGTCGAGATGCACTGCGTGACGGGCACGCTCTCGTTCGTGGGCGTGCCGGTCGCGGCCTCGGCCTCGGCCGCGTCCTCGCCGCTCGGATCCTCGGCCGCGTAGAGATCCCCGCGCTCGGCCGAGGGCATCGGGATGAGCACGGCCTCGCTCGTGCGGCCGTCGTGCGTGGCGAGGAGGAGCTTCTTGGTGCCGTCGTCCGAGTCGTGCACGGAGCTCACCTGGATCGCGGCGTCGATCACGAGGTCCGTGGCGAGCCGCTCGCGGAGCGACTTCGGCAGGTTCGTCATCGCGTTCGGATCGAGCACGCCCTTCTTGTGGAGCCACTCGAAGACCTGCTTGCCGCGGTACTTCGGCTCGCCCCATGCCTCGAGCTGCGCGCTCCACTCCTCGGGCAGGCGCTCGAGCGCGGTCGCAGGTGGCGCGAGATCAGGCAAGACCTTGTACACGCGCGCGAGCTTAGCGCGCGCAGTCCGCGGAGCCCGTGCCCGCGCAGTCGGGCACGCACGAGCGCGAGGCGTCGACCGGAGCGTCGTTCGGTGAGCTTCGCTACACGGTGAGGAGGCGGACGCCCGGGAAGCGCACGACCAGGCGCGCGAGGTCGTCGGGATCGCTCGTCACCACGATGCCGTCGAGGAGCGCGGCCGTGGCGACCACGACGGCGTCGATCGTGAGCGAGGCGTCCACGCGTCGAAGTCCCTCGAGGGCGGCGCCAGCGGCCTTCGCGGCCGCGATCGAGGTGTCGATGCGTGCCGCCGCGAGCAGGTCTTCACGAACGTCGGTGCGCCCGCGCCACCACTCGGGAAGGGTGGCGAGCGGGATCACGATGCGGGCCAGCCCCACCTGCGCGAGGCGGACGAAGCGCGTGGCGCGGGCCTTTCGTCGCTCGACGCCGACGCACGCGCCCGTGTCGAAGACGTACGTGGGGATCACGCGACGCTCCGGGCCTGGCGACGCCTCGTCTTGCCGGGCTGCGCCGCGAGCTCCGCGTCGATCTCGGCCTGGATCGCGCGCGCTTCCTCGCGCGAGGCCTTGGGCACACCGAGGCGACCGAGCAGACGCGCCGCAGCGAGCCTCCGCCGCGCGTCCTCCGCCAGGTCCGTCACCGCGGCCGAGAGGTTGCCGCCGAACTCGGAGTCGGCGAGGGCGCGCAGGGCGGCCTTGGTCTCGGGATCGACCGAGATCGAGAACGTGGCCGTGGCGCCGGCGCGGCGTGGCGTTCCCTGCTTCATGTTGCTTGTGTAGCATGAATGGGCGCCTCGCCAGCCCGCGTCCGCGTCAGTGCGAACGAGTCGTCACGCACGCGCGGCTTGCCGCGCTCCGGAGGCTCGGGCAGCGTCCCTCGCATGAACGAGCTCCGCGACGGCGACGCGATCCTCCGGGACGGCACGCGAGCGCGCGAGGTGATCTGCGAGCTCGCGCGGCGCTTCTACGCGCTCGGCTGGGTGAGCGGCACGGGCGGTGGCATCTCGATCAAGGACGGCGAGCGCATCGTCATGGCGCCGAGCGGCGTGCAGAAGGAGCTCATCGCGCCCGAGGATCTGTTCGTGCTCGATGCGAGCGGCGCGATCGTCGAGCGCCCGCGCGATCCGAAGCTCACGCTCAGCGCGTGCGCGCCGCTCTTTCTCCACGCGTTCCAGAAGCGGAGCGCCGGCGCCGTGCTCCACAGCCACTCGATGCACGCGATGGGCGCGACGCTGCTCTCGGACGAGCCGGTCTTTCGCGCCACGCACCTCGAGATGATCAAGGGCGTGCCCGGGCACGGCTACCACGACGAGCTCGTGATCCCGATCCTCGAGAACACCGCGCACGAGTGCGATCTCGCCGACGCGCTCGGCGCGGCGATCGACGCGTACCCGAAGACGAGCGCGGTGCTCGTGCGCCGACACGGCGTCTACGTGTGGGGCGAGAGCTGGCAGAAGGCCAAGACGACGGCCGAGTGTCTCGACTACGTCTTCGCCGCCGCGCTCGAGCTGCGGCGCCTCGGGCTCGACGTCGCGCGGGCGCCCGCGGCACGGTGACGGGGAGCGAGAGCGCCCGAAGACGCAACCGAGGACGCGACCGACGACGGAGAGTGAGATGCGCGCGAGCTGGCTGATCGAGGACGAGACGGGGCGACGCGAAGGGGCGCCGATCGACGGCGCGACCCTCGAGCGCGAGGGCGTGCCGCACGCGTTCGTGGCGACCGAGGGCTGGCAGCCCGCGATCGACGCGATCATGGCCGAGCGCGGCTACCGCACCCGCGACGAGGTGCGGCTCTCTCCGGCCACCGAGGGGCTCGAGGCGATCCTCGCGAAGTTCGATCGCGAGCACCTCCACACCGACGACGAAGTCCGCTACGTGCTTGCGGGCGAGGGCATCTTCGACATCCGCTCGCGAGACGATCGGTGGATGCGCGTCGTGGTGCATCCGGGCGACTTCATCGTCGTCCCGCGCGATCGACACCACCGCTTCTTCCTCGGCGAGGCGCGCACCATCCACGCCGTGCGGCTCTTCGAGGATCAGGCCGGCTGGGTCCCGCACTACCGGTCGTGAGGCAAGGCGCGCGCGTCGAGCTCGCGTCGTGCGAGGCGGTCACCGAAGCGAGCCACGATCTGGACCTACGATCGGAGCGATGTCTCAGGGACCGAGAGACGATCGCAGTGCGAGTTCCCGCGGCCCGATTCGAAGACGGAGGTTCTTGCTCCATCTCTCGGCGTACCGCGTCCGCGGTCGCTCGCTCCGTATCCTCGAGTGATCAGCGGCCCGCCCCGCGGCCTACGCCGCGAAAGGTGAAGCCGTGCGACCGCGCGAGCTCGGGGCTGATCACGAAGCGGGCGTCGATGAGGGCGGGCGTGCGCACCAGCGCGCGCAGGTGTGGCCAGTCGAGCTCCCTGTAGGCGCGGTGCGCGACGGCGATCACGATCGCGTCGGCGTCGCGCACCACGTCGTCGATCGCGCCGGCGAAGCGCGCGACGAAGGGATCGTGAACGCGCACCTCCGCGCCACACGCGGCGAGCGCCGTGACGAGGGCCTCGCTCGGGCTGTTGCGCTCGTCGTCGCTCTCCTCGAGGTACGCGAAGCCGAGCACGGCCACGCGCGCCGACGCGATGCCCCTGCCGAGCGCGCCGAGCGCGTCCTCGACGAGCCCCGAGACGTGAAGCGGCATCCCGTCGTTCACGGCACGCGCTGCGGGCACGAGCGCGAGCGGATCGCTCTCGGGCACGGCCGCCGCGAGGAGCCACGGATCCTTCGGGATGCAGTGGCCGCCCACGCCCAGGCCCGCGAGGAGCACGTTGCGACCGGGGCTCTTGTTCACGAGGCCGCGGACCTCGAGGAAGTCCGCCCCGGCCTCCTCGCACACGCGCGCGAGCTCGTTCGCGAACGCGATGTTCACGTCGCGGTAAGCGTTCTCGGCGGTCTTGGTGAGCTCCGCGACGACGCACGAGGCCTCGTCGAGCTCGGCCTCGACGATCGTCCGGTAGAGGGCCTTCATCTTGCGCGAGGTGCTCGGCGAGTCGCCGCCGCAGACGCGGCTCATCGCGCGCAGGTTCGCGAGCAGACGCCCCGGCATCACCCGCTCGGGGCAGTGACCGAGCGAGATCGTCGCGCCGAGGACACGACTGGCCTCGAGCGCCGGTCGCACGAGCCGGTCCATCGTGCCGGGCGAGAGCGTCGACTCGACGATCACGAGCGCGCCGTCCTTCACGTTCGGGGCGAGCGCGTCGAGGGCGCTCCGCAGCGCGCGGTACTCGGGGCGGTGGCTCGTCTCGACGGGCGTGTCCACGCAGACGATCACGACGTCCGCGTCGCGGACCACGGCGGGGTCCGCGGTGGCGGTGAGGCGGCCTCGCGCGACCTCGCCCGCGATCAGCGCCGCGAGCCCGGGCTCGTCTCCGGCGATCGGACACTCGCCGCGCGCGATCGACGCGGCGCGCTCGGCGTTCTTCTCGAGGCCCGTCACGAGGAAGCCCGCGGACGCGAAGGTGGCGGCCACGGGCAGGCCCACGTAGCCGAGGCCGACGACCAGGAGCCGCAGCGAACGATCCGCGACGCGCTCCTCGAAGCTCCCCCCGGGCGCGCTCACGCCGAGACTCCGGTGCGGCGCACGTTCACCGGCGCCTCGCGGTCCGCGGCCTCGGTGACGGCGGTCGCGAGCTCGAGGGCGCGCGTGCCGTCCTCGGGAGAGACGATCTTCGAGACGTCGCCGCTCTCGGCGGCGGCGAGGAAGGTCTCGAGCTCGGTGCGGAGCGGCTCGACCTTGCGCACGAGGAGCTTGGTCATCGATCCCTCGCTCACGCCGCGCAGCATGCTCATCTCGGTCCACCCGATCGGCGCCGCGTCGGCGTTCTCGTAGAAGTAGAGGTCCTGCGTGAGGTAGTCGACGTGGAACATGCCTCGCTCGCCGGTGACGGTGAGCTCGCGGACCTTCGTCGGCGTGAGCCAGTTCACCTCGAGCACCCCGACCACGTCGTTGTCGAAGCGCAGGAGCGCCGAGACGAGATCCTCGCGCGAGGTGTGGATCGCGCGCTTGGTCTCGGCGTAGACGCGGGTCACGTCGGCCCCGACCACGAAGCGCATCACGTCGAGGTCGTGCGTGCCGAGATCGAGCGCGACGCCGACGTCGCGGATGCGCGCGGGGAAGGGGCCCACGCGCCGCGCGCGCACCTCGATCACGCGGCCGAGCGCGCCCTCCGCGAGCTTCTTCGCGAGCAGCTGGATCGCCGGGTTGAAGCGCTCGACGTGGCCCACGGCGAGCACGCGCTTCTCGCGCCGCGCGATCTCGCCGAGCGTGCGCGCCTCCTCGACGGTCGCGGCGATCGGCTTCTCGACGAGCACGTGCACGCCTGCTGCGAGCAGGGCCTTGGTGGTCTCGAAGTGGTGCTGCGTGGGCACCGCGACGATCGCCGCGTCGATGGGGCTCTCGAGCGCATCGGCGAGGCTCGTGTGCGCCTTGCCGCCGTGCAGGCGCGTCACGCCGCGCGCGGTGGCGAGGTCGCTGTCGATCACGGCGACGAGCTCGGCGGCGGGCAGCGTCTGGAGGACGCGCGCGTGGTTCTTGCCCATCGAGCCGGCGCCGACGACCGCGACGCGCAGGGTCACGAGCGGCTCCCGTCGTCGTGGCCGTCTCGCGAGGGCGCGGGGCTCGGCGCGCGCGGCCCTCGCTCGACCTCCGAGCGCGAGGAGACGCGCTCGCCCGCCGCGGTGACCCAGCCGTGCACGCGGGCCGGGTTGCCGAAGACGAGCTGGTAGTCCTCGACGTCGCGCGTGACGACCGAGCCGGCGCCGACCATCGCGAAGCGGCCGATCGTGACGCCGGTGATCACCACTGCGCCCGCGCCGATCGAAGCGCCCTCGCGCACGTGCGTCTTGCCGACCGTCCAGTCGTCGGTGCCCTTGAGCGAGCCGTCGGCGTTGATCGCGCGCGGCACGCGGTCGTTCGTGAAGATCGCGCCGGGGCCCACGAACACGCCGTTCTCGAGCGTCACGCCGTGATAGAGGAGCGCGCCGTTCTGCACCTTGCAGCGATCGCCGACGACGACGTCGAAGTCGATGTAGGCGTCCTTGCCGACGTTGCACTCGGCGCCGATGCGCGCGCGCTCGCGGACCTGCGCCTGGTTCCAGATCGCCGTGCGCTCGCCGATCTCGGCAGAGGGGGACACGTCGGCGGTCGGGTGGATGCGGACGGTGGGGTGGATCGCCATGGCGGCCGGTCGTACGCGACGCGGCCACGTCGCGCAAAACGCGGCGGCACGATCACGACACGGTCTGGCAGCCGCTCGGTGTGCAGGCCTCGTCGACACCACAGCACTGGCAGCTGAGCAGGCACGGCGATTCGCCGGGCGCGCAGACCATCGGCTCGCACGTGCCGGCCACGCAGGACTGGCAGAGCCCGCAGGAGGGAACGCACGTGCTCGGCTCGCACTGGAAGTCGCCGGGCGCGGCCGGCGGCGGCCGCTCGCTGCACGCGAAGCCCGGATCGCAGGTGCCCGGACACTCGCCGCCGCAGCCGTCGGACTCGCCGCAGCGGCGGCCTTCGCACGACGGGCGGCACACGCAGCGCGAGCCCGTGCACACCTCGCTCGGCGACGCGCACGCGGTGCCCGCGCTGCAGGTGCCGCCGCAGCCGTCGCTCGGACGCTCTCCGCAGGGCCGGGTCGAAGGCGGCGCACAGCTCGGCGCGCAGCACCCACCGCCCGCGCATCGCTCGCCTGCATCGCAGCGTGTGCCCATGGGGCAGGCCGGACAGCCCGGGGCCTCCACGGGATCGACGCCGCACGCGAGGGTGCTCGCGGGCGCGCACGTGTTGCAGCACGCGCCGCCGGTGCAGGTGCTCCCGGCCTCGCACTGCGTGCCCTCGGTGCACACGCGGCAGATCGCGCCCGAGACGTCGCGCTGGTCGGGGATGTCGAGGCCGCACGCGATGCTCGACGACGAAGGGCAGCGCGGACAGCAGCTTCCGTCGATGCAGTCGGCGCCCGCGGGGCACATCGTGCCGGTGCCGCAGTCGCGGCAGGGCGCGCCCGAGGGATCGGTGGGATCGGGGATGGGCTCGCCGCACGCGACGGTCGAGGGCGCTCGGCAGCTCTCGCAGCACACGCGATCGTCGGGGCGGCTCGTGCCCGGTGGGCTCGCGCACGAGAGGCCCGGATCGCAGCGCGTGCCGAAGCCCGTGCAGGTGCGGCAGTCCGACGCGGGGATGGGCTCGCCACAGTCGATCGCCGAGGGCGCGCTGCAGGAGCCGCAGCACATGCCGCCCGCACCTCCGGTGCACGTGGTGCCCGCAGCGCAGCCTGCCGTGCCGTAGCCGCTGCACTCGCGGCAGACGTGACCGTCGGCATCGAGCACGTCCGGGATCTCCGCGCCGCACGCCACGCTCGAGGCCGCCGCGCAGGGCCCGCAGCACGTGCGATCGGTGGGGGCGCTCGCGCCCGGAGGCACGGTGCACGTGGTGCCCGGCTCGCACGACGTGCCGACGCCAGTGCAGCTGCGGCAGGTGCGGCCCAGCGAGTCGCTCACGCTCGTGATCGCCTCGCCGCAGGCGGTCGCGCTCGCGGCGGGACACGGAGGACAGCACGCGCCGTCGAGGCACTCGCCGCCGGCCTCGCACCGCGTACCGCGACCCGTGCACGCCTCGCCGCCCGCGCACGTCGCGGGGATGTCGACGCCGCACGCCACCTCGCTCGCTGCGAGGCACTCACGGCTGCACTCGCAGCGACCGTCGACGCAGCCTTGTCCGAGCGGACACGCGCCATCGCAGAGACCGCCGCAGCCATCGGGCGCGCCGCACGCAGCGTCCGGGGCGCACGAAGGCACGCACTCGCAGAGCCCCGTGTCGGGGTTGCACTCTTCGTCGGCGCTCGCGCACGGACCCCAGCAGAATCCGCCACAACCATCCGGCGTGCCGCACGCCGCGTCGGCCGGGCAGCGTCGCACGCAGGCGCACACGCCGCCGATGCATCGATCGGGCGCCGCACACGGCGGCTCGCAGCCGCACGTCGCGACGCAGAGACCGTCGTGGCAGACCGCGCCGCGCTCGCACGTCACGCCGGCACACGGGTTCGTGATGCACGCGCCCGCGCGGCAGAACTGTCCCTCGGGGCAATGCACGCCCTCGCACAGAGAGCGCGGCGTGCACGTGAGGTGACAGGCCGCGCCCTCGCCGCAGAGCGCGTCGCACGGCGCGAGATCGGTGCAGCGGCCTCGCGTCGGATCGCAGAACTGTCCTTCGGGGCAGCTCACGCCCTCACAGGCGACGGGCAGACAGCCGGGAAAGCACTGGCCGTCGATGCACGTCTCGTCGGCACCGCAGACGATCCCCGCGCATGGATCGACCGTGGGCACACACGCTGCGCGGCAGCGCTCGCCGCGTGCACAGGGATCGTTCGAGGCGCACGGATCGGGCTGACAGAAGCCGCCGAAGCAGAGGAGGCCTGCGGGGCAGTCGACGTCGTGCTCGCAGACGGGTGGGCCTGCGTCGATCGCGGGCGCGTCGCGTCCCGCGTCGGGCCCCGATGCGTCGAGACCGGCGTCTCGCTCACCGAGCGGTGCCGTGATGGGTGGAGCGCCTGGATCACAGCTGGCGGCGAGCAGGATCCCGAGCGCGAGGGCGGAGAGTCGAAGGGGTTGCACGTGGAGCCTCTGCTCGACTCATCGTGCGAGCGCGCCGGCACCTTGAGTCTCCCCGTGCGCGGGCCTCGGCTCCGGGAGGCTCAGCGCGGCGCCGGTACGAACGTTCGCATCGCGAGCGCGCAGAGGTCTCGCGCCCCGCTCTCGGTCGTCCCCGGCGAGAGGAACCACTGGATGTAGAAGCCCGTGCCGTCTGGATCGTCGGTGCGGCATCCGCCGACGACCGTGTCCGGGTCGCAGCGCTCGATCGCCCACGTGCCCGTGCACACGCTCTCGAGGGTGGCGAGCTCCTCGGAGGAGTAGTCGTGGTACTCGGCGCACTCTCCACCCGACACGCACGAGGCGGGGGGCGTCTCGTACGCGTCGAGGCCCTCGAGGTGGCCGCCGTCGGGACGGGCGCGTCCCGAATCGGGGCGCGAGCTCGAGCCGCCGCAGCCGAGCGCGAGGAGCGAGGCCGCGCAGAGCGTCCCGACGAACGACGCGAGGCGGGGCGAGGACCAGAGCGAGACGCGCCGAGGCATCCCCGCAGCATCCGTCGTGGTGCGAGGCTCGGTCAACGTCCGACGCCGGACGCGTGCGATGCGGCCGCGATGGGACGGCGCTCGGACGTATGCTCGTCGCCATGTCGGCACTGCGCGTCCACGCTCGCGTCTCCTCGATCTCCTCGCCGTGTGGCTGACCGCGGCTTGCAGCGGCGGAGGCGAGCCCGCGGCCCCCGCGCCTGCCGCGACCTCGACGGTGCCCACGCCGCCGCCGCCGGTGCCGACGCCGCCCTCCACGCCCGCGTCGCCGCCCACGCCGACACCCACGCCGCCCGTGGCGGAAGGGGGCGCAGCCTCGTGCGCGCTCGCGGAGCCCGAAGGAGCCAGTCAGCACGCCGATCTGCGCGCGGTGGTCGCCGAGATCGCTCGCTCGCTCGCGGACGAGGCGGACGAGCCCCTCGAACCTCCGACCACGGAAGAGGAGGCGGCGGCCCTCCTCTGCGCAGGGCTCGACGTCGCGCGCTGTCCTCCGAACGCGCCCTTCGTCGCGCCCCTCACGCTGTCGTCGTCGAGCCTGCGCGCACACCTCGTCGTCCCGCGCACGGGGGGCGGCTACTTCCTCGTCCCCGTCGCGCAGGGCAACGGCATGGCCGCGCGCTGCACCGACGAGATCCGGAGCACCACCGCGACCCACGGTCCGCTCGTGAGCGCGCACGTGACGACGCTCGTGAACGAGCTGATCGAGTGCGACGAGGACGATGTCGAAGACGAAGAGGGCTGTCTCGAGGGCTGCGCCTGGCGCTCGCGCGACGATCGAGAAGTCGTGATCTCCGCCGCGACCGGTCGCTTCGTGATCGCGCTCGGCTCGCGTGAGATCGGGGAGGACGAGGGCGAAGAAGGGACCGATCGGCTGCCTGCCGACCTCGCTCGCTACGACGGCACGAGCGTGACGCTCCACGGATGCGGTCCCGATCGGACCATCGATCTCGCCGCGCCCTGATCTGAGCCGCGCGTCAGCCGTCGTCGCGGCGCTCGATGCGTGCGATCGCCCAGCGCGCCGCGTCGCGAACCACCTCGCTCGCGTCTCGCGTCGAGGCCTCTCGCAGCACCGGCAGGTGCCGTCGATCGCCGCGGTTGCCGAGCACGTAGGCAGCGTTGCGCGCGGCGCCCTCGCGACCGGGCCGGCGCACCGGGGAGCCCAGCGAGAACGCGTCGAAGGCCTCTTCGCTCATCGACAGCACCGAGCCCGCGTCGTGCTCGCTCCAGCGCGGGTGGGGCGCGAGGTCGCGCGCGAGAAGGCCAGGTGTCGCGTGCGTTCGGTTGAAGGGGCAGACGTCCTGACACACGTCGCAGCCGAGGAACCAGCTCCCGATCGACTCGCGCAGCGAGGCCTCCACGGGGCCGTCGTGCTCGATCGTGAGGTACGAGATGCAGCGTCGCGCATCGACCACGCGCGCCTCGGGGATCGCGCGCGTCGGGCACGCCTCGAGGCAGCGCGTGCAGCTGCCGCAGCGCTCCTCCATCGGAGCGTCGGCGGGCAGCTCCGCCGTGGTGACCACGGTCGCGAGCATCACGTGGGAGCCGAGCCCCGGCACGATGAGCATCGCGTTCTTGCCCACGAAGCCCACGCCGGCGCGCTGCGCCCAGGCGCGCTCGAGCAGCGGCATCGTGTCGACGGTGGCGCGCGACGGAAAGCCCTCGCGGCGGAGGTCGGCCGCGAGCTTCTTCGCGCGCGTGCCGAGCACGTTGTGGTAGTCGCGGCCCCGGGCGTAGCGCGCGACGACGCCGGGCGCGGGACCGACCTCACCCTCGTCGGGTCGCAGCACCGAGGCAGCGAGCACGATGACCGTGCGGGCACGGGGAAGGAGCTCCTCGTGGTCGGGCGCGACGCGGACCTCCACGCCGCGCTCCATCCAGCCCATCGAGGCGTGCATGCCCTCCGCGAGCCAGCGGCGCAGGGCGTCGGCCTCGCGCTCGATCGGCGTCACGCGCGCGAAGCCCACGCGATCGAAGCCATGGGCCACCGCGCGCGCACGAACGCGCTCTCGGAGCGCCGCGAGGTCGGTCGTGGCGAGGCCACTCACCCCGGCGAGCCCTCGCGCGTCGGCAACGCGGGACCGATCTCGATCCCGTCGGCGCTGCTGGGCGCCGGCGTGTCGTCCTCGGGCGGCTCGCCGCGGTCCACGGGGCTGGTACCGTTCGCGAG
This sequence comes from Sandaracinaceae bacterium, assembly GCA_044376125.1. Classification (GTDB taxonomy): domain Bacteria; phylum Myxococcota_A; class Polyangia; order Polyangiales; family Sandaracinaceae; genus JAFLCL01. The sequence goes on along the minus strand of JBILLJ010000004.1, from coordinate 31,750 downwards.
CATGTAGGGCTCGGCGTTCCAGGTGCCGCAGTGGCGCGGGCCACGATCGAAGTGCCACCGCAGCCACGCGCGGCCGTCTCCGGAGAGGATGATCGCGGGCGGGCGAGGGAAGGGCTGCGCGCGCCACACCGACGCGAACGCGCCGAAGTCGTACAGGGTGTTGCCGCTCGTGCGCACGATGCCCACGCGGTGGATCGAGCCGTCTTCGTTGAGCGAGATCTCGAGCGTGGTTCGCAGCGCGGGATCGTTCACGCCACCGGGCGAGTCCGGGCCCAGGCCCGCGATGTAGCGGTCGGCGAACTCCCGGTGGATGCGCCGGTGCATGTCGGAGAGGAACGTCGCGAACGGCGAGGCCGCCGCGTTGAGCGCGGTCTGGTTTCCCGGCCGCACCTCGGGGGTGTAGTTCTCGATCGCGGCGCGGAACGCATTCCACTCCGCCTCTCGTGCACGACCGCGCGAGCGGCTGCGCCGCTCCTCGAGGCGCGCCTCGCGCTGCTGTCGCAGCTCTTCTTCGCCGAACACCGACTCGAACTCGGCGTACGAGAGACCGAGCTGCTCGCCGCCGCGCGTGCCAGTGCGCGCCTCGGCGCCGCCGCCGCGCTCGCCCGCACGGCCTGCGAGCCTGCCAGTGCCCGTGGACCCCTGGCCGGGGCCCTCGACGCGTGCGCCACCGCCGGTGCCCGGACCGGAGCCGGTGCGCGCGTCGGGCACGCGGACGACGAAGCTGCCGAAGCGATCGCTCACGATCACGTCGTGGCCCGGCGGAAGGCCTCCGCCGCGGGCCTGCGCGCCGCCTTCCTCCCCGCGCGACGGCGTGCCCGCCTGCGACTGTGCGCCGCCGGCCTCCGCGGTCGCCGAGCCCTGATCGCTCGCCTGCCGGGAGGTCGATGCCACCGTGTCGCGCGCGGGATCCTGCTCGGCCTCGTGCTGCGTCACGCGGCGACGATCGTCGCCATCCACCTCGCGCAGGTCGGCGCTCTCGTCTTCGGCGGCGTTGCCCTCGAGCTGTGCGGTCGGATCGGCCTCGGACGTGTCGGCGGCCACCGGATCGGGATCGTCGCGCAGCGTGTTGCGCAGCGACGCGACCGTCTCTTCTTCGACCACGCGCGCCTGATCCGCGAGGAAGCGCGCGTCGGGGTTCTCGACGCTCGGGTCCTCGGAGCGCTGCACGATCGAGCGTCGATCGTCGTCCGGCGGAGGCGGAGGGGGCGTGGGCGCGGGCGCCGCGGGCATCGGCACCGCGAGCTCCGGCGGCGGCTCGGGCGGTGGAGGCGGCGGAGGCGCGACCACGGGGCGCGGGCGCTCGCGCGGCGCCTCGACACGCTGCCGCGCGCGAGGCGTCGGCGTGGGCGGGGGCGGTGTCGCGCTCGGGTCCGTCGCACTCGCCTCCGGCGGCGGTGGCTCGGGCGTGGGCACCGTCGCCTCCCCCGGATCGACGACGACGAGCGAGATCTCGGCCGGCGGCAGCGGGCGTCGCGCCTCGAGGAGCGCACCGAGCACCGCGAGCCCCTCGTACACGTTGACGTGCAGGCCTCCCGAGACGAGCAGCGCGATCGCGAGCACGGCTGCGGAGGGCACGAGCGCGCGCGGCGCCACGCGATCGGTGCGCGGCGTCGGCTCCTCCGTGCGCGACGGAGGCGATGGGCTCGGGGGCGGTGAGGACACTCTGTTGCTGTGGAGTCTGGGTCGCTGTGGAGTCTGGCGGTTTTGGCTGCCTTCGGCCATCGCGCGACACGAACCGGAACGTCGCGCGGCGCCCCGCCTCTACGAACGGACGGGGCGGGATGTTCCGTTGGATGCGTGGCCCCGTCCCCGTGTTGGGCCGGGCCTCGCATCGCGCTCTTGCGGGGTGGCTCGGCCGAGGGCGATCGTGGCGTCGTGGATGCTCGCGAGGCCCTCGCGCGTTTGCTCGCTCCGCTCGCCGAGGGGAGCGAGCTCGGCGGCTACGGGATCGAGGAGCTGAGCGAGGCGCACGGCATGCGCGTCGTGCTCGGCCGCGAGGGCTCGCGCGTGTTCCTCGACGTCGACGCACGCGACGACGCCTACCCGGCCGCCGCGCGAACAGAGAGGCTCGCCATCTCCTATCGCGGCGCCGACCCGGCGCGGCCACTCGTGGCCTCGGAAGGGCGCAGGCTCGCCTCACTCCTGGCGGCGCACCTCGAGCGTCGTGAGGAGCGCGTGCTCGCCGAGCTGGCGGACGAAGCCGCGGCGGCACGCGCGACGACGCAGGGCGAGGCGCGCGTGCGCGAGGTCGACGTGACGCGTGCGCTCGAGCCCGCCGGAGAGGGCGCCGAGCGCTTCGAGACGATCTCGCCCTACGTGGGCTGTCTCGTCGGCTGCGCCTTCTGTTATGCGCAGGAGCGCCTGCATCGCACCCGCACGCTCTTCGGCCTGCCCGCCGTGCCGTGGGGCTCGTGGGTCGATGCGCGCACGAACATGGTCGAGGTGCTCCGCGCCGAGCTCGCCAGCGATCGCGCGCCGCTGCCCGTGAAGCTCTGCCCCATCGTGTCGGACCCGTACCACGCGATCGAGCGCCGGATGCGCCTCACGCGCGGCGTGCTCGAGGCGCTCGCGGACGACGCGCGGCGCGAGGTGCTCGTGCTCACGCGGAGCGCGCTCGTGCGGGACGATCTCGCGCTCCTCGTGCGCGCGGGGGCGTGGCTGGGCGTGTCGCTGCCGAGCGTGCGGCCCGAGATCCACGCGGCGCTCGAGCCTCGGAGCGCGCCCTTCGAGGAGCGGCTCGCGATCCTCGCGGAGGCTCGCGCGCGAGGGCTCCGGACCTTCGTGATGGCGCAGCCGGTCCTCGACGAGGACGTCGCGCCGCTCGCGGACGCGATCGCTTCTGCGGCCGGCTCGGCGCAAGTGGACGTGCTCCGCGGGACCTACGGCGCCACCGAGCGCTTCCGTGCGCCGGCGCTCGCGCCGCTCGCGAGCGAGAGCGTCCAGCGCGAGCTCGCGCTGCGTCTGCGGTCGGCGCTCGAGGCGCGCGACGTCGAGGTGTGGGGCGGCGAGCTGCCTCCCGACGTGTCGAGGGGGGCGCCCTCGCCCTGACACGGGTCCAGGAGTGCCCAGACGGGCACTCGCGCGGGCGGGCGCCGACGCCGTAGGCTCTCGCCTCGTTGGCACGCAAGGAGCGCATCGCGACTGGACCGGCACGCCTGCGCGTGGGCCTGCCCGTGCTCGCCGACGGCACGAGAGAGCGGCCGCTCCTCGTCGGCCTCGGAGACTCGGGGCGCGGGGCGTGCAACAACGGCTGCGCTCCCTGCCTCACCGAGCGCGTCGAGGGCGAGGGCGGAAGCCTCGCGGGCAGGCACGTCGTCGTGCGTGATCGCGAGCCGACGCTCGAGACCACGCTCCCGAGGCGCATCCGCGCGCTCGCCGACGAAGGCCCCGCCTCGCTCACGCTGCTCACCAACGGCCGCATGCTGGGCCTGGCGCCGGTGGTGCCCACGCTCTCGCGCGCCGGGGTCACGCGGTTCGTGGTGAAGCTCTTCGGGCTCGAGGCGGCCGCGCACGATGCGCACACGCGCGTGCCGGGCTCGTTCGAGCAGGCGCTCGCAGGCATCGCGCGCGTGCGCGCGCTCGACGAGGACGCGACGCGCTCGCGCGTGCTCGTGACCTTTCCGCTCGCGGCGGGCCGCACGAGCGAGGCCCACCACGCGCTCGCGCGCGCGCTGACGGGCCACGACGCGATCGAGCACCCCGAGCCCGCGGTCGAGACGCACGCGAACGAGTTCCGCTACGACGTGGTCGTCCTGCGCGATGGCGTGCGCGATCCGCGGTGGATCGACGACAACTTCTTCCCCATGGCGCACGTGCACGTGGGGCCGTTCTGCAACCTCCGCTGCACGTACTGCAACGTGCACGGGGGCGACGATCAGCGCCTCTACGAGCCGGCGTACGTCGAGGCGATCCTCGAGGCCGCGGCGGCGCGCGTGCTCCGCACCCACGATGGTCGCGGCACACCGACGATCGACTTCATCGGGGGCGAGCCCACCGCACACCCGGATCTGCCGCGCTTCGTGCGCCACGCGCGCGCGCTCGGCTTTCGCAAGGTCTACGTCTGCACCAACGGCACGTTGCTGCTGCGGCCGGGCTATCTCGATGGGCTCGTCGAGGCGGGCCTGACCGGCGTGCGCTTCTCGCTCCACGATCACCGCGCGGACGTCGCGCGCGCGCTGGCGGACGTGCCGGGCCTGGGGGAACGCTACGTGGAGGTCGCCACGATGCTGCTCGGGCGCACGGACCTCCACCTCCACCTCTATCGCATCCTCCTCGCGCAGACGATGGATGCGCTGCCCGACTACGTGCGCTGGATCGCCGCGCACAACCGCACCGGTGCGCCGATCGATCTCACGTTCGGCCTGCCGAGCATGCGCGGACGCCTCTTCGAGAACAGGCACCTCTATCCGCCGCTCGTGGGCCTGCGCGAGAGGCTCGCCGAGGCCATCGCGATCGCTCGGGGCCTCGGCGCCGAGCCGCTCGTGCACCACGCGCCCGCGTGCCTCGTGCCCGACGAGCCCGAGCGCGTCGCATGTCTGCACGTCGCGACGACGCAGGTGGAGGCCGCGAGCGGTCGCGTGGAGGAACAGAGCTTCGAGGGCGACGCTCGCTTCGGCCGGCGGTGTGAGGACTGTGCGGCGCGCGCGGCGGGCTGCCACGGTCTGCCCGCCGCGTACTGGGAGGCCGACGCGGACGCGGCGGAGCGATGGCTCACACCGCTCGGGCCCGAGTCGGTGCCCCCGTATCGAGCCCGTGGATCTCTCGTGTAGGCTCGAGCCTCGAACGGCGCACGCGCCGTCCTCGGAGGCCCGCATGCGCGCCATCTCGCTCCTCGCACCGTCCTGGCTCGTCGTCATGCTCGCGCTCTCGCTCGGGGGCTGCGACTGCAGTGGAACGAACATCGAACGTCGTCGCGACTCGGGCACGGGTGGCGGCGGCACCGACAGCGGCGTGGGCTCGATGGTCGATATCGGCACGTTCGACCGCCCCGATGCCCCGCTCAACATCGACACCGGCCCGCCGCCGGTGGAGCCGAATCCCGAGGCGTTCTGGGAGGACGATCCGCCGCCGGTGCAGTGCCTCGAGGACGGCTCCATGTCGCCGCCGCCGGATCCGCCGGGCGGCACGCCGGAGTGCCCCGACGACAAGAACCGCGAGGGCTGTCGCTGCGAGCCGATCGGCACGCGCGCGCCGTGCTGGCCGGGCCTGCGCGTGAACCGAAACCGCGGCATCTGTCGCGACGGCATGACCGAGTGCGTGCCCTTCGACGAGTTCACCGGCGTGTGGGGCCCGTGCGTCGGCGCCGTGCTGCCGGTCGAGGGCGCGCGTCTGGGGCCGCAAGCCTGTCAGTGCTTCTCCGAGGGGCGCTGGGCGATCGAGAACCTCTCCCCGTGCTTCGTCGACTACGGGCCGGGGCGCGGGACGTATGCGGTCTCCACGTACGTGAGCGGCGGCGCGGCACGCTGCCCGACGTTGCCGCCCGACGACTCGCCCCCCGCCGAGCCGATGGCAGGGACCGTGTGGAGCGGCGACACGCTCACCGTCGACTGCGCCGGTCGCTTCAACCTCTGCTACACGCTTCGCGCGGGCGATGCGGCGGCGCCTTCGCCGAGCGACTGCATGCTGGCGCGCGTCTGCACCGGCGACGTCTGGTACCCCGAGGCGGGCATGACGATGCGTCTGCCGGATCTCCCGTCGTGGTCGAGCTCGGACTCGGCGTGCGCCACGCAGTTCGCGACGTCGGGAGGCTACGGCGAGATGAGCGTCATCGGACTCTCGCTCGAGTGCGAGGCCATCGACGACGGCAGCGGTGGCGAGTACGTGTTCAACCGGGTGAACTACTGCCCTCTCAGCTGCGCGACCGATCCGAGCGGCCCCGAGTGTGTCGGCTGCATGATGGGCGGCTCGGGCAGCTTCTGAGAGCACGTGGCACTCGGATGGATCGATGCGAGTGCCACGTCATGCTCTGAGGGCCCGCGCCGGATGCGCCAGAGGGGGGGGCGGTCGCAGCTCAGGCGGGGAAGCACATGCCGACGAGGCAGGCAGCGATGCAGCCGGGGCCGCCGCCGCACGTGCAGCTTCCGCCCATGCAGCCATCCCCCCGCATGCCGCACGCGTCGCCGCAGCCGCCGCAGTTGTTGCGGTCCGTCTGCGTGTTCACGCACGTCGAGCCACCGCAGCACTCCTGCGCGGCGCCGCACGTGCGCCCGCACGCCCCGCAGTTCGCGACGGTGTCGACGCGCGTGCAGGTGCCGCTGCAGCACATCTGGCCCGAGGGGCAGCTGCCGCCGCAGGGCAGGCTGCTCACGCATCGGCCTGCGGTGCATCGCTCGTCGGTGCCACACGGTCGGTCGCAACCGCCGCAGTGCATCGCGTTCGTCTGCGTGTCGACACAGCCCGAGCCACAGCAGGTGTTCGCCCCCGTGCAGGCGGCGCCCGCGCCGCACCGACACGTGCCGCCCATGCACGTCTCGCCCGTGTCGCACGCGGGCATGCACGTCGCGCCACCACACGTGCCGCCGCTGCACAGCATGCCCATGGGGCACCGATTGCCGCAGCGTCCGCAGTGGTTCGGATTCGTGTCCGTGTTCACGCAGCTGGTGCCGCAACACTCCTCGGTGTCACCACAGGCAGGCATGCACGTCGCGCCCGCGTCGGTCGTGGGCGGCGTGTACGCGTCGAGGCTCGGGGGCATGGAGGCGTCGGGCGTCGCGGGGGAAGGCGCATCGCGTCCGGCATCGCGCGTCGTCGGCTCCGGCGGCGTCCCCTGCGCGCAGCCCGCCGCGAGACACACGAGGAACAGCGACAGCGCGCCCGGGGTCACGAGCCAGCGAACACGAGCCATCGAGCGCAGCTTCATGGACGACTCCGAGGCGAGACGCGGACGCCGGAACGGATCGCGCCCCGCACGAGGCGCGCGATGACGGTACCACGCACCTCGGCTGCGCCCCGTGTCACCCCAGCGCCTCGACCACACGCTTGGCGGCGCGGCCGAGGCGCGCACCCTGACGATGGTAGAGGCGAGGCTGGAACGTGTGCTCGCTGCCGCCTTCGAAGCGCAGCACCCGCAGCTCGCGCTTGGCGAGCTCGCGCTCGCCGACGTGCTCGGGGATCCAGCCGTAGCCGATGCCGGCGACGATCGCGCGCTTCTTGGCCTCGAAGTCCGCGAGCGCGATCGTGCCTCGCGGCTCGATGCCCTGCGTCGGCAGCTCGAGGCGCGGATCGCCACCGCGCACGTTGAGCAGCACGTGCGCCGCGAGCGCGTCGCGTCCGAGCACGCCGCGCGCGCGGGCCAGCGCGTGGCTCCGGTGTGCGACGAGGAACGCGCGGATCGGCGAGAGGCGCTTTCCGACGAGACCTTCGCGGCGCGGCGGCAGCACCGTGATCATCAGGTCGGCCTCGTCGCGCTCGAACGCCGCCTCGACGCCTCCGAGGAACTCGCCGCTCACCGAGATGCGCGTCGCGGCGCCCTCCTTCACCAGCGCGCCGACGGCCTCGAGGATGGGCGCGCTCGACACGACGCCGTCGAACACGATGCGCAGCGAGGGCTCCCAGCCGGTGCGCATCTCCTGACACGCGGCCACGAGCGCCCGCTCGTTCGCGAGCAGCTGCCGGCAGTGATCGAGCACGCGCAGTCCCGCGCTCGTCAGCTTCAGGCGGTAGCCGCGGCGATCGAGCAGCACGAGCTCCGTCTGCGCCTCGAGGCCACGCAGGGCGTGGAGGATCGACGTGTGCGACTTGTGGAGATCCCGCGCCGCCGCCTGGAGCGTGCCGGTGCGCGCGAGCGCGTCGAGGGTCCGCGCGTGCTCGAGGGTGACGTGCATCCCGACAGTGTGAGGGAGCTCTGTCGATGAGGTGCACAAAGATCGTGCGAACTTTGTGCTTTCTGTGAGAGGTGTCCGCCCCTAGAACGATCTCCCCATGGACATCCCGTACGTTCGTGGTCGTGTGGCCCTCCAGGCCCACGTGGGGCTCCCCGACGGCACCGTCGAGGAGGAGTACGCGCGCAACGGCTTCTTCGGCCGCTACGCCCACCTCTACCGGCAGAACGCGCCGGTCGGCTGGACGCGCATCGAGGGGCCGCTCAAGCCGCGCGCGTTCGACGTGCGCGAGGCCTTCGGCGCGGCGGAAGACGGCGACTACCTCGCGTGGCGCCAGCCGATCCTGGAGAACGGCGACGTGCGCATGAGCGTGGCCTCGGTGGCCCAGCCCATGCCGTACCTCTTCCGCAACGCGGACGCCGACGAGGTCCTCTTCGTCCACGACGGCTCGGGGCGCCTCGAGACGGACTTCGGCCCGCTCGCGTACGAGCCGGGCGACTACCTCCTCGTCCCGCGCGGCACGATGTTCCGCTTCGCGCCGAGCACGGCGACCAAGCTCGTCGTCGTCGAGGCGTTCTCCGAGGTCTCGTTCCCGGATCGCGGCATGCTCGGCCAGCACGCGCTCTTCGACCCGGCCGTCATCAAGGTGCCCTCGCCCGACGAGCGCAGCTCGCTCCAGCCCAACGCGAAGGGCGAGTACGAGGTCTGCATCCAGCGCGAGGGCGAGATCACGCGTGTCTTCTATCCCTTCATGCCGCTCGACGTGGTCGGCTGGAAGGGAACGCTCTGCCCGATGCAGCTCAACGTGCGCGACATCCGCCCGGTGCTCTCGGACCGCTACCACCTGCCGCCCTCGGCGCACACGACGTTCGTGATGCGCAACGCGGTCATCTGCACCTTCGCGCCGCGTCCCCTCGAGAACGGCGATCCGCAGGCCCTGCGCGTGCCGTTCTACCACTCGAACATCGACTTCGACGAAGTGCTCTTCTATCACCGCGGTGAGTTCTTCAGCCGCGCCGGGATCGCCCCCGGCATGATCACGGCCCGCAGGCGAAGGCGACCGAGCGCGCCAAGGGCGTCCTCCGCACGGAGGAGATCGCGGTGATGCTCGACACGAAGCTGCCTCTGCGCCCCACCGCCGAGGCAGCTCGTGTCGAGAACGTCGACTACTGGAAGAGCTGGATGGGCAAGTGAGAGACACGATGACTGACCCCAACGCCAAGAACCCCACTGGCCTCCTCGGCATCGACTTCGTCGAGCTCGCCTCGCCCGATCCGGCGGCACTGCACCGGCTGCTCGTCGCGTTCGGCTTCTCGCGCACGATGAAGCACGCGGCGCGCGACATCGATCTCTACGAGCAGAACCAGATCGCGTTCCTGCTCAACCGTGAGGAGCGCTCGCTCGCCGGCGCGTTCCACCGCGCGCACGGCCCGTCGATCAGCGCGATGGGCTGGCGCTTCGCCTCGCCCGAGGCGGCGCTCGCCGTGGCCACACAGCGCGGCGCGCGCGCCTGCACCACCGGAGATCTCGTCGCGCGCGACGGCTCGGTCCTCCCGGCCATCTGGGGCATCGGCGGCATGGCCCTCTACTTCGTCGACGGCGATCAGAGCCCGGCGCGCTGGGCGGCGCGCGGCTTCGTCGCGCACCCGAGCCCGGTCACGGTCGCGGACAAGGGCTTCCTCGCGATCGATCACCTCACGAACAACGTCGAGAAGGGGACCATGCAGAAGTGGGCCAGCTTCTACAAGGACGTGTTCGGCTTCACGGAGGTCCGCTACTTCGACATCAAGGGGGTGAAGACGGGGCTCGTGTCCTACGCGCTGCGCTCGCCCGACGGCTCGTTCAGCATCCCGATCAACGAGGGCACGGACAAGAAGAGCCAGATCAACGAGTACCTCGAGGAGTACAAGGGGCCGGGCGTCCAGCACCTCGCGTTCCTCACGCGCGACATCCTCCGCTCGCTCCGCGGTCTCGAGGGCAGCGGCATCGAGACGCTCGACATCGACGCCGAGTACTACCGGACGGTCTTCGACCGCGTGCCGAACGTGCGGGAGGACCAGAAGGAGATCGAGCGCCTCCAGGTGCTCGTCGACGGCGACGACGAGGGCTACCTCCTCCAGATCTTCACGAAGAACCTCATCGGACCGATCTTCGTGGAGATCATCCAGCGCGAGAACCACCTCAGCTTCGGCGAAGGCAACTTCGGCGCGCTCTTCCGCTCCATCGAGCGCGATCAGCAGAAGCGCGGCTATCTCGACGACGCACGCGCCTGAGCGCGAGCGCGTCGTCACGAACGATTCGAGGGCGTCGGCGGGTCCGGCGCCCTCTCGTCGTCTCGGGCTCAACCGCCAGCGTCGTCGGTCGGGCCAGCGTCGTCGGTCGGGCCAGCGTCGGTGGCGAGCGTCACGTCGTCGAGCGGTCCGGCGTCGAGATCGATCGCGCCGCCATCGGGGATCGCGCTGCCCGAGTCGAGCGACTCGAAGGTCTCGCGCAGGCGCCGATCGACGAACTCGCCCCCGAACTGCATCGTCCACGCGATCCGCATGCCGCGCGTCAGGATCGCGTGCACGTCGTTCGAGAAGCCCGACCCGAGCAGGTCGCGGAAGGTGCCCGTCGGGTCGAAGTAGAGCGGCGCCTCGATCCCATAGCGGTCGCGCAGCTCCGCGCAGATGGCCTCATTGGGCAGGTTGAGCTCGTCGTCGGCCGTGATCACCGCGAGCCCCGCGAAGCGGTCGCCGTAGGTGGTCTCGTAGCGCGTGTAGATGTCGTCGTACGGACCGTCGGCGAAGCGGCGGCAGGGGCTGCACCACTCCGCGAGCTCCCACACCCAGACCACCTCGGTCTCGCAGAGCGAGTGCAGCTGCACGGGCGTGCCAGCGCAGTCGTACACGGTGAAGTTGGCGAGCACATCGCCGACCTCGCCCCCGAACGGCGGAGAGGGCGGGCAGATCGGCGGAGGTCCTGCGTCGGACTCGGGCGCGTCGAGCGCCGCGTCTCGGCGCATGCGGAACGCGTCCGGCACGTCCTCCGTGGGCTGCTCGCAGCCGAGGGTGCCTCCGAGCGTGAGGGCGATCGCGAACGGCAGCGAAGCGCGGCGGAGCATCCGAACAGCCTACCAGAGCGTGCGGTGGCCTCGCGAACGCGCGGCTCGGTGGAACCCTCGTGGGGCCCGAGGGCATCCGATCACAGGACGCAGTGCGTTCGTGCGACGATGTCAACATGCCTCGCGCACCACGGACTCGAGCGCGCCGCCCCACGCTCGCTCGCGCGTTTCTGCTCCTCGCGGGTGTGTCCGGCTGCGGTTCGACGCCCTCCTTCGACGCGGGTCTCGAGGATGTGCTCGCGCCCGCCGATGCCCCGCTCGACGCGCCGCGACCGGCGTGCGAGGTCGAGCCGGTCGACGTCGTGCGGGGTCGCGTGATCGACGCGCTCGGTGCGCCCGTGGAGCGCGCTCGTCCGCAGCTCTGCGTGCGGCTGGCAGAGGACGACCGCCTCGTGTGCCTCATGCCGCCGTTCACCGACGCGGAGGGAGGCTTCGAGATCCGCGTGCCGGCGGACGTGCGCTGCATGCGTTCGGCCGCGATGCGCGTCCTCGTGACCGGAGGCTCGTACGGCACGAGCTATTGCCCGATCGAGCTCATGCCGCGCGCGGGTGTGCTCGAGCTGTCCGAGGACATCGAGCTCTTCGAGGTCCTGCGCGCGAGCCTGCCCGCGTACGGCGATCCGAGCGCGGCGCGCGAGGTGCCGCTCGGCGACGCGCTCGTCGTGACGCTCGCGCCCGAGTCGATCGGAGACGAGGCCGACTACGCGCGCCTGGGCGCGGTGCGCGTCGATCCGGCGCGCTCGTGCGTGCCGGCCGCGCGTGCGCTCGATGGCCTGATCGTCTCGATGCCGGAGAAGCGGCTCGCCGCTCCGTTTCGTCTGCTCGCGACCGGACTGCCCGCGGGCAGCGCGGTGGAGCTCTTCGTGATCGGTGGCCTCGACACGCAGCTGCCGGACGGAACCGTGGTGCCCGAGGCCGAGCTCGCGCGCCTGGGTGCGGGAACCGTGTCCGACGACGGAACGATCACACCCGAGCCGACCGTGCTGCTTCCACAGCTCGGCTGGCTCGGGTGGTCCCTCGCGCCGTGAGACGCGAGCGCGCCTGCGTGGGCGTCAGGGAGTGAGGGCGACCGTCAGCGTGAACGGGCCGCCGCTGGACGTGGTCGAGAACGTCTCGACGACGACATGGACGTCGACGGCCGCGGCACCGGCGTTCGTGTAGGCGACCGAGTTCGTGGTGCTCGCGCCGCCACTGTCGTCTCCGTCGACACACACGCGCGGCGTCGCGCCGCAGGCGAGCTCGAGGTTGATCGAGGGATCGAAGCTCCCGTCACCGGAGGCCACGTCGGCGCTCAGCGTCTGCCCTGCGCCGACGCTGACGACGTACACGCGGTCCACGCCGCCGGCGCCCGAGCACAACGTGCCGCTGCCGTAGTCGTTGACGTAGCCGGCGAGCGAGTCGCTGAACGTGCCCGCCATGATGCGCTGCGCGCTCGCGCACGTCTCGCCCACACCCGGCATCGCGACGTTCGCGGTGAATCGGAAGGGTCCCGTGCCGGTGCTGGCGCTGTCGACGACCGCGTAGACCGTCGTGTCGCTTCCCGTCTCGTTGGTCCACACGACCGTGTTCGTGGTGCTCGCCGAGCCCGAGTCGTCGCCGTCGATGCAGTCGAAGGGCGTGCCGCCACACGTCGCCGCGGGGCCCGCGAGGAGGTTGATCGAGGGGTCGAAGCTGCCCGTGCCCCGCACGGTCACGGTGGCGCGCTGGCCCGCGGGCACGTCGAGCGCGTACACGACGTCCGGGCCGCTCGTGCCCGAGCAGTTCGTGCCGCTCGTGTAGTCGTTGCTCGCGCCGAGCGTGTTGCCGTCGATGCTGGCGCCCGACGAGACCGGCGTCGCGGTGGCGCACGTGTCGTTGCTGCTCGGCGCGGTCAGCGAGGCCGTGAGGTCGAACTCGCCGCCGAGCGTCGCGTCGTCGTACGTGTCGACGACGGCGAGGATGCGCACCGTGGCCCCGGTCGTGTTGTTGTACTCGGCGACGTTCACCGCGCTCGCGAGGCCCGTGTCGTCTCCGTCGAGGCACACGCGCGGCGTGCCGCCACAGCTCGCGTCCACGAGGCTGATCGAGGGGTCGAAGCTGCCGTCGCTCGTCGTGACCGAGACACTGAGGACGTTTCCGGCGGGCACGTCGATCGCGTACACGACGTCGCCGCCGTCGGCGTTGGCGCACATCGTCCCGTCACCGTAGTCGTTGACCGCGCCGAGCGTCGTGCCGGTGAAGGTGCCGACACCGATCATCGTGGCCGTCGCGCAGGTGTCGTTCGCAGGCGGCATCAGGTTCGCATCGGACGAGGCGAACGCGTCGGGCGCGGGCGGCCCCGAGTCCGTCCCGATCATCGGCCCGGAGTCCATGCCCATCATGGCGCCGGAGTCGATCCCCATCATGGCGCCCGAGTCGGTGCCCATCATGGCGCCCGAGTCGGTGCCCATCGGCATGAAGGCGTCGATCGCCGGGCGGAAGGCGTCCGAGAACGGCGCGTCCGGCGGGCCGGCGTCGGCGCCGACGAAGAACGCGTCGGCCGTGCGTGGTCCCGAGCCGCAGGCCGCAGCGAGCGTGGAAGCCAGAGCGATTCCAGGGATGAGCGTGCGCATGTGAAGTCCTCGTCGCAGACGTGACGGGGCGGTGACTGCCCCGCGAAGCGGCCAGTGCTAGCAGCGTCGCCCTCGCCGACAAGCACACGAACGAGGACGGCGCCCGTGCTGAGCACGGACGCCGTCGTCTCGCCTCCAGGAGCTTTCGGAGCGGGGAGCTCAGGTCCCGTGCACGCCGATGCCGTCGTAGAGGAAGCCCTGCTTGCGCAGGCCGTAGCCGGACCAGATGTTGCGGCCGTCGAGGAGCACCGCGCGGCGCATCGTGGTCTTGAGGCGATCGAAGTCGGGGTTCTGGTAGGGGCGCCACTCGGTGACGAGCACGAGGGCGTCGGCCTTGTCGGCCGCGGCGTACGGATCGCTCGGGAGCTCCACGCGGTCGCCGTAGAGGGCGCGCGCGTTCACGTGCGCCTCGGGGTCGTGTGCGGCGACCTGCGCGCCTTCGGCGAGGAGCGAGTCGATGAGCGCGAGCGCGGGGGACTCGCGCAGATCGTCCGTGCGCGGCTTGAACGCGATGCCCCAGATGGCGATGCGCTTGCCGCGGAGATCGCCGTCGAAGAGCGCGCGGAGCTTGCGGAAGAGCACGCCCTTGTGGCGACGGTTGATCTGGTCGGTGGCGACCGCGAGCTCGAGCTCGATGCCGTGATCGCGCGCGGTGTGGATGAGGGCCGAGACGTCCTTGGGGAAGCACGAGCCGCCGTAGCCCGGGCCCGCGTAGAGGAACTTCGGGCCGATGCGCGCGTCGCTGCCGACGCCGTGGCGGACGTGGTGCACGTCCGCGCCGACCTTCTCGCAGAGCATCGCGATCTCGTTCATGAACGAGATGCGCATCGCGAGCATCGTGTTCGCCACGTACTTCGTGAGCTCGGCCGAGGCCGGATCCATCCAGACGATGCGATCCTGATCGAGGTTCAGCGGGTGGTAGAGGCGCGACATCAGGTCGCGCGAGAAGGCGTCGTCCGGGTGCACGCCGACGACGATGCGGTCGGGGCGCATGAAGTCGCCGATCGCGTCGCCTTCCTTGAGGAACTCGGGGTTCGACACGCAGTGGACCGGGTGCGTCGCGTTGGCGACGAGGCGCCGGACGCGGGCGTTCGTGCCCACGGGCACCGTGCTCTTCATGACGAGCACGCACTCGCGCGTGGCGCTCCGTGCGACCTCGAGGGCGACCGCGTCCACCGCCGAGAGATCGGCCGCACCGTCCTGCCGCATCGGCGTGCCGACGGCGCAGAAGACGACGTGCGCCTGGGCGATCGAGCCAGCGACGTCGTTCGAGAACGTGAGGCGCCCCGCCGCGACGTTGCGGGCGACCATCGAGTCCAGGCCGGGCTCGAAGATGGGGATCTCGCCGCGCTTGAGGCGCTCGATCTTGGAGGCGTCGATGTCGGCGCAGATCACGTCGTGGCCGGTCTCCGAGAAGCCAGCACCGCTCACGAGGCCCACGTAGCCCGACCCAATCATGCAGATCTTCACGGCAGCTCCTTCTCTCTTCGTGCACGCGGCGCGCCACGACGTTCTACGGACGGCTCTCGCGCGGCGCTCCCTGAGGCGTGAGCCCGTCGCCAGACACCATCAGCATGCGGAAGTAGGCGATGGTGCGCTCGAGGCCCACGCGCAAGGGCACCGTGTGCTGGAAGCCCAGGCGCGTCCGCGCGAGGGAGAGATCGGGGCGGCGCTGCATCGGGTCGTCGAGCGGGCGCTCGCGCCAGACGAGCTCGGAGCGCGAGCCGGTGAGCTCGAGCACGAGGCGGGCGAGCTCGATCATCGTGAACTCGCCGTCGTTGCCCAGGTTCACCGGGCCGTGCTCGGTCGGATGCTCCACGAGCGCGAGGAAGCCGGTGAGGAGATCGTCGACGTAGCAGAACGAGCGCGTCTGCTCGCCGTCGCCGAACACCGTGAGGGGCTCGCCGTTCAAGGCCTGCACGATGAAGTTCGACACCACGCGCCCGTCGTTCGGGTCCATGCGCGGGCCGTACGTGTTGAAGATGCGCACGAGGCGCGCATCGACGCCGTATTGACGGCGGAAGTCCATGCAGAGGCTCTCGGCGACGCGCTTGCCCTCGTCGTAGCAGGCGCGCGGACCGAGCGTGTTCACCGCGCCGCGGTAGCTCTCGCGCTGCGGGTGCTGCTCGGGGTCGCCGTAGACCTCGCTCGTCGAGGCCTGGAGCAGGCGCGCGCCGTCGGCCTGGGCGCGCTCGAGCGCGTGCAGCGTGCCGAGGAAGCTGATCTTCGTCGTGTAGATCGGGTCGCGCTGGTAGGCGGGCGGGCTCGCGGGGCAGGCGAGGTGGAAGATGCGGTCGAAGCGACCCGCCATCGGGCCGACGCGCGGCAAGGGCGTCACCACGTCGTGCTCGACGAGCGTGAAGCGCGGCTCTTCGCGCAGGTGAGCGACGTTGTCTGCGCGCCCCGTGTAGAAGTTGTCGAGAGCGACCACCTCGTCTCCGCGAGCGAGGAGACGGTCCACGAGGTGTGAGCCGAGGAAACCGGCACCACCGGTGACGAGGGAGCGCGTCATGGGCCGGCGGGTCTACAACGTTTCGACCGGGGCCGCACCTGGGCCGGGCCGAAACGCGCTGGCGGATTCGCGACGAGGGCGTGAGGCATGAGGTAGGGTGCCGAGCGATGCGCGCGATGGTGTTCGGTGCAGGCCTGGGCACGCGCCTCCGGCCGCTGACGGAGCTGTTGCCCAAGCCCGTCGTCCCATTCTTCGATCGACCCCTGTCCGGCTGGACGATCGATCACCTCGTGCGCGCTGGGGCGAGGTCGGTGGTGGTGAACACGCACCACCTGGCCGATCGCGTGGAGGCGTCGCTTCGTGAGCACACGGCGCGGGCGCACCCTCGGCTCGCCCTCTCGTTCTCGCGCGAGGACGTGCTCCTCGGCACGGGCGGTGGGCTTCGGCGCGCGTGGGAGCTCGAGGAGCGCGCGCGCGGCCCGATGAGCGAAGACGAGGTGCTCGTCGCGATGAACGGCGACATCCTCTTTGCCCCCGATCTCGAGGCGATCGTGGCCGAGCACCGCGCCCGCCGTGCCGAGGCCACGCTGGTCCTGCGCCACACGGCCGACCCGTTCTCGCTCGGCGCGATCGAGATCGATCCCGCGGGTCGCGTGGTGAGCATGCTCGCCAAGTCGGCCACGCACGCAGCGGGGACCGCGGCGATGTTCACGGGCGTGCACGTGCTCTCGCGGAGCGTGCTCGAGCGCCTGCCCGCCGAGGGCTGCGTGATCCGCCAGGGCTACCGCGCCTGGCTCGCGGAGGGGCGGGCGGTGTTCGGCACGCTGAGCGACGCGCCGTGGCTCGATCTCGGCACGCCGCGGGTCTACCGCGACGCGCATCTCGAGGTGCTCGCCGGGGAGCGGGCGCTCGCGGGGATCGCGCCAGGGCCCGCGTGGATCGCGGCGAGCGCGACGGTGGATCCCGGCGCCCGGATCGTTCGCTCGGTCCTCGGTGCGGGGGCGCGCGTCGGTCCCGTGATGGTCGAGCGCAGCATCGTCTGGCCGGACGCGCAGCTCGATGCGGATCTGAAGGACGCGATCGCCCTGCCGGATGGCCGCGTCGTCAGCCTCGCGAACGCGTCGGGGTGACTCGTCAGAACGGACTGCGGCTCAGCCGCGGCCCATCCACTTGGCGCAGACGACGGTGACGTTGTCGGGGCCGCCGTTCGCGTTCGCGCGCTCGATGAGCCGCGAGGCTGCGAGCTTGAGGTCAGGCGTCGAGGAGGCGATCTCGAGGATCTCCGCGTCCGTGACCGGGCCCGAGAGGCCGTCCGAGCAGAGGAGGTACACGTCGCCGACCTGCGGCGCATCGAGGCGCGTGTCCACCTTCACGGTGTCCTTCATGCCCAGGGCGCGGACGATGACGTTCTTGTGCGGGAAGTTCGCGATCTCTTCCTCGCTCAGACGCTTCATCTTGATGTAGTCGTTGAGCAGCGAGTGGTCCTCGGTCAGCTGCTCGAGGTGACCCTGGCGCAGGCGATAGACGCGGGAGTCACCGACGTGCGCGACGAGCACGCCCTCGTCGATGATGAGGATCGCCACCATCGTCGTGCCCATGCCGCGGAGCTTGGGCTCACGCTGCTGGTGCTCGTGGATGCGCAGGTTCGCGAGCTTGATCCCGGTGATGAGCCGGTTCTCTTCGTAGCCCCGCGACTTGTCCATCTTGTAGGGCCAGGTCGCCTCGGGGTCCTGGGCGGTCGACAAGAAGAAGTCGCGCAGCGTCTCGATGGCGAGCTTGCTCGCGACCTCGCCGGACGCATGTCCGCCCATGCCATCCGCGACGAGAAACAGCTTCTCGTCTTCGAGCAGGTCGAAGTTGTCCTCGTTGTGGGTGCGCTTCATGCCGACGTTTGTCTCGCCGGCAACAAGCACGCGGGCACTCGACGCCACTCGGGAACCTCCGGAGTCGACGCAGGCTATCAACACCCGCGTCGCGCTGACAACATCCATGCGCGCCTTCGGCGCGCGGTTGGACCCGACGCCCTCAGGACGGCTTGGTCGCTCCCGGTGCGGAACGCACCGTGCTCTTCGTGGTGCCGGGTCGCGGCTTCACCACCGACTCACGTGCCCTGGCCCGCGCGGGGATGCCGTAGCGGGCGATGCAGTAGACCGCGCGGAACGCGTCCTTGAGGCCGATCTTCTTGCCTTCGGCGTACGTGCGGCCGTGGTAGCTGATGGGCACTTCGTAGACCCGCGCGCCCAGGCCCGCGACCTTCGCGGTCAGCTCGGGCTCGATGCCGAACCGGTTCTCCTCGAGCGTGATCTGGTCGAGGATCTCGCGGCTGAAGACCTTGTAGCAGGTCTCCATGTCCGTGAGGTTCAGGTCGGTCACCATGTTCGAGAGCGTGGTGAGCAGGCGATTGCCGACCGAGTGCCAGTAGTAGAGGACGCGGTGCGTGCCGCCTGCGAAGCGCGTCCCGAACACCACGTCGGCGCGATCCTGGAGGAGCGGCTCGAGCAGCGAGGGGTAGTCGCGCGGGTCGTACTCGAGGTCCGCGTCCTGAACGAGCACGAAGCGGCCGCGCGCCTCGCGGAAGCCGGTGCGCAGCGCCGCGCCTTTGCCCTGGTTGCGGCCGTGCAGGACGATGCGAACGCGCGGGTCGAGCGCGGGCCCCTGCGTGAGGAGATCGCGCGTCCCGTCGGTGCTTCCGTCGTCGACGACGATCACCTCGAGCGGCTCGACACCACAGCCGAGCACCTGCTCGAGCGCCATGTGAATGGTCGCGTGCTCGTTGAAGCAGGGGACGACGACGGAGAGAAGGGGCGTTTCGTGGGCCATCGAAGGCGCCGACCTTAGCACGAACCGAATTGCCCGCTGGACGAGCGGCGTGATAGCGCCGAGGCCATGACGGACACGATCGACCCGGACCTCGCCGCGCTGGCGGATCTCGCGGGCGAGCTCGCGGAGCTCCTGCGCTTCGAGCACGACGCCGGCGCGATCGGTGTGGTCACGGTGGAGGTCGCAGGCATCGCACCGGCGACGCGTGTCGAGCCTGCCGCGGAGCCCGCTGCGCGCGTCGGGCGTGCGTCTCCGAGCCCCGGGTTTGCGCCTCCGAGCGCCGGGTTTGCGCCTCCGAGCCCCGGGCCTGCCCCAGCCGATCGCGCGCCCTCACCCAAGCCGCGCGGGCGCTCGGGCACCGAGGCCGCGCGTCCGGTCGAGGTCTCGATGGGAGAGATCGATGCGCTGCTCGCGCAGGCCAAGCGCGCTCGCACGGCGCCCGCGCCCGCGGTGGAGGCGAGCCCGCCGCCGTCTCCGGTGCTCGCCGCGTCGGCGCCCGCCCCGTCGGCAGCGGCTCCGTCCAGCCCCGCCGCGCTCGTCAGCGACGACGGGCGGCTGGCCGTGCTCGGTCAGCTCGCGCGCGATGCGGCCGCGTGCACGGCGTGTCGCCTCCACGAGTCGCGCACCAAGAGCGTCTTCTCGCGCGGCTCGGCGATGGCCGAGATCGTGTTCGTCGGAGAGGGGCCCGGCTTCAACGAGGACAAGAAGGGCGAGCCCTTCGTCGGCGCGGCCGGCCAGCTGCTCGACAAGATGGTCTCGGCGATGGGCCTCGCGCGCGACGCGGTCTACATCTGCAACGTGGTGAAGTGTCGCCCTCCCGAGAATCGCACCCCGCTGCCCGACGAGTCGGCGGCCTGCGCGTCGTTCCTCGATGGACAGCTCGGCGCGATCAAGCCGCGTGTGATCGTCGCGCTCGGGCGCTGCGCGGCCGAGCGGCTCGGGTGCGCCGAAGCGGGGCGGAGCTGGCGAGGGAGCTGGGGCGAGTACCGTGGCGTGCCCGTGATGCCGACCTACCACCCGGCCTTCCTCCTCCGGAACGCGGAGATGAAGCGGCCCGTGTGGGAGGATCTCCAGAAGGTCTCGGCGCGTCTGGCGACGTTGCGCGGAGGCGCGGCGTGAGCGCGATGGACGCGAGCGGTCCCCCGGTGCGTCGCGAGCGAGACCCGGACGAGGGTGAGGCCAGCGAGCTGGCGATCGACGACGACATCGGCCTGCCCGAGCTCGACGGCGAGGCCGACGAAGGCGTGCCCGTGGAGGAGCTCGCGGTCGAAGGCGACGAGAACGTCGGCCTCGACGACGCGACCGCCGAGGAGGCCGCCGAGGCCGTGATCGACACGCTCGCCGACGTCGAGGTCGAGGGGTGGGAGACGAGCGAGGGTGACGACGTCGACGAGGACGGCGAGCTCTCCGAAGGCGAAGGCGAGTCCTGGACGCAAGGCTCCGAGGACGACGCGAGCACGCCGCTCGACGTCGAGGAGCCCGCGGATCAGGGCGGCATCGGCGATGCCGGCGAAGAGGGGCTCGAGGACGACGCGGCCGAGCTCGAGCTGCCGCCGCGGCCCGCCGAGACGCACGACGAGGACTACCCCGACGAGCTCGAGCTCGGGTGAGGCGCCGCGCTCCCGCGCATTCTGGGAGCGTCTGCGAGCGATCCGGTACGATCGCGGGGTGAGCGACCTCGAGCGGCGCCTACGCGAAGGGACCGGCGCGGACGACGCCGAGCTGGCGCGCGCGCTGCGGGTGGCCGCGGTGGACGAGCTGGGCTTCGCGCGCGCGCTCACGCAGGCGGTGGCCAAGGACGCCGCGCGCGAGCCCACGCCGCGCTGGTCACTGCCACCCGAGCTCGCGCCGCACGCGACGGCGGAGCGGACCTTCCTGCATCGCCTCTCGGTGTCGAGCAGCGATGGCGAGCGTGGCATCGATCGTCTCGAGGACGTGCGAACGCTGCTCGCCGTGCTGCGTGGTGGGAGCCTGCGACAGCGGCGCGCCGCGATCTTGCGCCTGGGCGAGATCGGCGGCGCGGCGGACGCCGACACGCGCACGCGGATCGACGCGGCGCTCGCGACCGTGAGGGACGAGGATCTCGGTCTCGAGGCCGGCCGCGCGCGTGCGCGGCTCGGCGTGAGCGACGTCGCCGAGATCGAGGCGGACGACGCGCAAGCGGCGCGCGTGCTCGCCGAGCTGTCCGAGGCGATCCCGCGCTTCTACGAGGGAGAGCTCGAGCGCGACCCGCTCGTCGCGCTCGACGCGGAAGGACGTGCCCTCGTCGGATCCCGACTCGCGCGCGCACCCGAGCTCGTGGTCGCGCATCTCGCGGCGCTGCTCGAGGGTGCGAGCGCGGTGAGCGACGAGGCACGTGAGGCCCGCGCCGCGTGGGTGGCTGCGATCCGCAGCGCCGGCGACGCGCGTCTGGTGCCGACGCTCGGCGCGCTCCTCGACGCACGCGAGCGCGTGGTGGCCCTCGATGCGGCCCGCGCGCTCGGGCGCATCGACACGGCGAGCGCCCACGCGCTCCTGTCCTCCGCGTTCCGGCGGAGCAACACGCCCGCCGATCGTGCCGTGCTCGGTGGGATGCTGGGGCTGCACGGTGATCCGGCGGTGCTCTCGGAGCTGCGCGACACGATGCGCGCCGAGGACCCGCGCGCGCGGCTCGCTGCGGTCGAGGCGATCGGCCCGATCGCGACGAGCGAGGACTTCGAGCCGCTCGCGAGCCTCCTCGGCACGAGCTCCCTCGCGCTCGACCGCGCGATCGTGCGCTCGCTGGGCCGCCTCGGTGATGCGCGCGCCGTGCGCTTGCTGCGGGGCCTTCGCACGACCGACCGCGGGCCCGCGCTGGCCGTCGATGTGGAGGAGGCGCTCCGCGCGGTGCGCGCGCAGATGGATCTCCGCGGTGAGAAGGACGTGCCCGAGGGTGCGATCCTGCCGGTGATCACGCGCGCGGAGAGCCCGTGGTGGGCCCGCGCGATCGCGCGCGTCCACATGCTGGTCGCGGAGGTCCAGGCGCGCCTGGGCATGCACGCGCGCGCCCTGCGCCGACTCGATCGCGCGATCGAGCGTGCGCGTGATCTCGCGACCCCGTGGGTCGCCAAGGGCCGCATCTTCATGGCGCGCGGATCGAGCGCGGAGGCCCTCGTCGTCTTCCGTCGCGCGATCGAGATCGACCGGGCGAGCGTCGAGCGCACCCCCCTCGCGGTGCGTGCGGTGGCGCGTGCGTTCCTCGAGCGCTCCGAGGCCACGCGTCGGGAGGGGCGCCGCGACGTCGCGCAGGGCCTGCTCGAGGAGGCCCTCACGCTCGATCGGCGGCGCGCGCCGCTGCCGCTGCGTCAGGCGCTCGCGCGCGAGCGCGAGAAGCTCGCGCGCGAGGAGGGGACGTGAGCGAGCGAGGCCCCGTCTCCGCCTCGGTGTCTCGCGCGTGGCGCCTGGCGCTGCTCGAGAGCGCGCCCGAGCGTGCGCCGCACGCGCACGTCGAGGTGCCGCGCCTGGTCCTCGACGTCGTGCTCGCAGACGGTGCGCGTGGTCTCGTGACCGTGTCGCTGCGCGAGGGCGCGCTCGTCGCGGTCGACGAGCAGGGGGAGCGCAGCTCGGCCCTCTCGCTGGCCGCGCAGTCCTTCCTCGAGTCCCTCGCACGAGGCGAGAGCGAGCACGGCACCGTGCGGAGCGACCACCCGGGTCCGCGCGTCTCACTCGCGCCCCCTGGCGGCGGCCGCTCGATCGACGCGGCCCGCGACGTGGCGCTGGCGCTCGTGCGCTCTGGCCTCGCGGGCGCTCGTCGCGGCGCGATGGACGAGCCGCTGCGTCGCGCTCGCGCCTCGAGTGACCTCCGGATCGCGCGCTGGGCGGCACGCTTCGAGGCCGGGCTCCTCGCCGAAGATCTCGCGCTCCTGGCGCAACTCTCGCGCGGCGTGCTCGCGGCCACGACGCCGGCCGTCGTGAGCCGCGTGGATCTGCGCCTGGTCGAGGTCGCGCGCGAGCACGTCGATGGCGCGAGCGCACGCGCGATCGCGCGGCGGCACCTGGTCGATCTCGCGAGCGGCACGGCGTTCGTCGAGGAGCACGAGGCCGGCGGCGCGCCGGGCTCCATCGGTCCGATGCCGCGCACGCTCGAGGTCGGGCTCGCCGAGGTGCTCGACGATCCGGGCCAGCCCGTCGTCCGCGTGCTGCAGTACACGACGAGCCCCGCCCTCTCGAGCGAGGCGTACGCGCGCCTGCTCGAGCTCGCGTCGCGGGACGTCTCGAGCGCGCTCGATCGTGTCGATCAGCTCGTGCGCGCGAGCCCGGCCTTCGCAGAGCCGCTCGTGATCTTCGCGCCTGCGCGCTGGGACGACGGTCGCCCGCTCGATGCGGACGGGCGAGCGCTGCCGCTCGGCTCGCACGAAGACGCGGCCGCGTGCCTGCGGCTGTCCGAGGTGGCCGCCGAGCGTGAGCCCACGCTCCTCGTCGCGCGTGCGTCGGCGCAGCACGGTGTCCACGCGCTCGTCCCGCTGTCGTGCGTGCTCACCGAGCCCTCGGGCTCGGATCGCTTCGTTCGCCTGCGCGGCTGACGAGCGCTGGACTCGCCGGAGCGTCAGTCCACGCCCGACGAGCCCGACACCCAGCTCCGAGGCGAAGTCCGCGCGCCCCAGAGCCAGGCGATGGCCGAGGTGGCGCACGCGGCCAGCGTCGCGCCGAGATCGGCCCACGGATCCACGACGTCGCTCGCCGCGAGCAGGAGCTCGAATCCACCGAGCACGCTCGCACCTGCCATGAGCGCGCCCGCCACCCGCTCACGAAGGAGCCGCAGCTCGGTCGCGCTGCGGAAGCGCCCCGCGATCTCACGGCCGAGCACCCAGCCGCTCGCGAGCCCTGCGCTCGTGGCCCCCACGACGACGAGCGCGAGCGTGAGCGCCAGGGCGCGCTCCGACTCCGCGCCCAGCCCTCGCGCCGCGAGGTGGACCACGGCCGACACGGCGGCGGCGCTCGAGAGACTCGCGAGCGCACCGAGGAGCACGCTCAGCGCTCGCTCACGCGGGACGGCGCGGGAACGAGACTGCATCGCGGCCGAAGGCGCCTCTGTGCCTCGGGCGCGCGCGACCTCTCGCTCGAGCAAGGCCTCGAGCGCCTCGGCGAGATCGCTCGCCGTCGCGAAGCGCTCGTCGGGCCGCCGGGCCATCGCGCGCTCGACCACCGCCTCGAGCTCCTCGCGCACCGGGCCGCGCGCGCTCATGCGCTCGGGCCCACCGGCGAGGAGGCGTGCCAGGACCTCCGAGGCGTCCTCGCCGTCGTAGGGCGTCGTGCCGACGAGCATGCGGTAGAGCACCGCACCGACCGCGTAGAGATCGGCGCGCGCATCGACGCGCGCGCTTCCCGTGGCCTGCTCGGGCGCCATGTACGAGGGGGTGCCGAGCACGACGCCGGTTCGCGTCATGTCGTCGTCCGAGAGCTTGGCCACGCCGAAGTCGAGGAGCTTCACGTGCGGTCGCGCGTCCTCGTGCCGACGCGCGAGGAACACGTTCGAGGGCTTGAGGTCGCGGTGCACGATGCCTTCGGCGTGAGCAGCCGCGAGACCGCGACACATCTCCACCGCCAAGCGGAGCGCCTCGGCCTCCACGATCGTCCCGTCGCGATCGAGGCGGCTCTGGAGGCTCTCTCCCTCGAGCAACGGCGTCACGATGGCCCCGCGCCCATCCGGCGTGCGCACGAAGTCGATCACGCCGAGCACGTGCGGATGATCGAGCCGCGAGAGCGCGCTGGCCTCGCGCTCGAAGCGACGCACGGCCTCCTTCTTCTGCGCGTGCGGCTCGTGCAACACCTTCACCGCGACCTTGCGAGCCAGGCGCGTGTGCATCGCCTGATAGAGGCGCCCCATGCCACCGCGGGCGAGGGCTCGCTCGATGCGGTAGCTCCCGCCGATCACCGCGCCGATCAACGGATCGGTCTCGTTGGCCGCCACGCCGAGCGGCGCGCCGTCGCGCGGGCAGACGAGGTAGTCCGCCGGGAACGTGCGCCCACAGCTCGGGCACGCGCGCGGCGCCTCCGAGAGCGTCCCTTCGTCGGGGGAAGGGAGCTCGCTGCGCACGGGACGAACGCTGCGTTCTGGGCGGGCCACGGCGCAACGGTAGGAAAACGCCGCCAGAGGGTCAGCTTTTCGGCAGCGTCCGAACGAATGGTCGGGCGGAACGTCTGACCACTCTGCGGTACCGTCTCGCCCGCGGAGGTTCCCTTGCACGCGCCCACGCCTCGCTCCCGCGCCCTCGCCGCCCTCGCGCTCTCGTCGATCGCGCTCGCCATCGCGGCCTGCGGCGGGACCCAACGCTCGCAGCCCGCGCAGCGGCAGATGTGCTGGATCCCCGGCGCGGCGCCTCCGCGCGAGCCGACGTCGGGCGAGGAACAGGTGGACGAGCGACCCGTCGTCCAGCAGGTCGAGGTCGTTCGGACCGAGGCGGCGGACCCGATGGCGACGTCCGCGACGGTAAGCGGCGCTGGCAGCAGCGACAGCTCCGACTCGTACCGCGAGCCCGAGTGCATCGTCCCGCAGGAAGCGCCGCCCTGGCAGCCGCTCGCGTTCACCATCGCTCCGGACGAGCCCGCGCGTGTCCTGCTCGCGGAGCTCGAGCTGCCGCCCGGCGCGTACTTCCGCCCGCCGACATCGTCGTGTCAGGACGTGATCGTCCTCGTGCGAGACGGCGAGCTCGAGGCGAGCGGCACGGGCATCGCGCCAGCGGACGCGCGCGCGAGCCTCTACGTCGGCGACGCGGTGCGCTTCGGCCCCGAGGGCGATGGCCTCCTCCTCAACAACGGCGAAGGCACCGCGCGCACGCTCCTGGCCGGGGCGCGAGACGCACACCGCTTCCAGCGCAGCTCGCAGTGGGACGATCTCGGCGCGCGCGGCGGTGATTGCGCGCCGCTCGATCATCCGCCGGTCGCGAGCCCGCTTCGCGTCGGATCGATCGCGACCACGGAGCGCCTCGCGCCCAACCCCGATCTGAGCGTGCAGATCATGCTCGACACGGAGGGCCACGGCGCCGAGAACGCCGCGCTCTCGGTGCTCGAGGGCTCGCCCACCGTGTCGGTGCCGACGCACACCCACGACGGCTCGGCCGAGATCCTCCTCGTCGACGAAGGCCACGGCACGCTGGTGCTCGGCGAGCGAGAGATCGAGGTCCGCGCGGGCGCGCGCCTCTACATCCCGGAGGGCGTGCCGCACTCGTACACGAGCGACGGAACGAGCCGCCTCCGCGCGATCCAGCTCTACGCCCCCGCCGGTCCCGAGCAGCGCTTCCGCCCCGCGGCGCAGTGATCGACGATCAGCGCAGGGGCAGCTTCGCGCGGAAGCCGCGGGCTGCGTAGTACGATTGCGCGCCGTTGTGATACGTGAAGACGTGGTCGTAGCGGCGATCGCAGAAGAGCGCGCCGTCGAGCGCGCGGATCGCCTCGGGGGTCGCGATCCAGCTCGAGGTCTTCGTGTCGAACGCGCCGACGGCCTGGAGCGCGCGGTACTCGGCCTCGTCGAGGATCTCGACGCCCATGGCGGCGGCGAGCTCGAGCGCGCTGTTCTTGGGCGGCGCTTCTTTGCGCGCGAGCCGCGCGTCGCGATCGAAGCAGAGGCTGCGTCGTCCCGCGGGGCTCTCGGCCGCGCAGTCCACGAACGCGAGGCCCGAGCCGGGGAGCTCCAGCACGTCGGGCTCACCACCGGTCTCTTCCATCGCCGCGAGCGCGGCGAGTGTGCGCGCATCGAGCCGCTCGGCGACGCGCTGCCACCTCAGACCAGGATGCCGATCGACGTTCGCGACGAAGCGCG
The DNA here is from genome assembly GCA_044376125.1 of Sandaracinaceae bacterium. Classification (GTDB taxonomy): domain Bacteria; phylum Myxococcota_A; class Polyangia; order Polyangiales; family Sandaracinaceae; genus JAFLCL01. The sequence goes on along the minus strand of JBILLJ010000004.1, from coordinate 5,184 downwards.
CCTCGAGGATCTCCGCGAGGCTCGCGCAGGGCTCCGCGGGGCTGCCCTGTGCTCTCGTCGTCTTGCTGCCTCGCGGAGCCTTCGCCATCGCGCTCAGTCTGGGTAGCCGACCATCCTGCCCGTCGCCGGATCCCACAGCTTCACCGAGAAGCAGCGCGCGATGTCGCGCGGGCTCAGCGAGGTCGTGCCGAGCGGCTGCTGCAGCTCCGGGATGCCGGCCATGGCCTCGGGCAACCGGTAGAACGGGATGCCCGAGTTGAGGTGGTGCACGTGGTGGTAGCCGATGTTGCCCGTGAACCAGTTCATCACCGGGCCGAGCTTCATGTAGCTCGAGCTCTCGAGCGCGGCGCGCGTGAACTCCCAGCTCTCGCGCGGCTGCACGTTCATCTCGGGGAAGTCGTGCTGCGCGTAGAAGAGGTACGCGCCCGCCGCCATCGCGACCGCGAAGGGGATCACGGTCGTGAAGAGCGTCATCTGCCAGCCGAAGAACCACGTGGTCAGCACGAGCATCGTGAGGTGCACGACGATGGAGATCGCGCCGTCGAAGTGCTTCTTCGGGTTCCGGAGGAACGGCGAGAGGTTCATGCCGATCCCGAACACCGTGAGGTACGCGAGCGCGATGTTCAGCGGGTGGCGCAGGATCTTGTACATGCGCTTCTCGCTCGGGCTCATCGCCTTCCACATGTCGGTCGTGACCATGAGGTAGCTGCCGACGTGCGAGCCGACGATCTTCGCCGTGTTCGCGTGGTGGTAGTTGTGCGTCGCGCGCCACACGGTCGGTGGCGTCAGCACGTACGTACCGAACGCGTAGAACACGACCTTCGCGAGCGTGCTGTTCCGCAGAATCGCGAGGTGCATGTAGTCGTGATAGAGGATGAACGCGCGCACGATCACGAGGCCGTTCACGATCGCGGCCGCGAGGCGCAGCCACCACCACGGCGCGAGCGCGGTCACGGCCATCAGCGCGGCGAACGCACCGAACGTCTCGACGACGTGGAACCAGCTGCGCGCGCGGCTCTCGTCCTGGTACGCCTTGCTCGCCGCGAGCAGCTCCTTGGGGCCGCGGCGTCCCGCGGGGTGCGCGCCGACCATCGGATCGGGGCGCTTGGAGACGCGCTTGGGCGGCGCCTCGCTGCCCTCGGGCGGGGCGGCGTCGGGGCTCGCGGGCGTGGGGGAGGGCAGCTCCGCGTCTTGGGCGATGGTGCTCATGACGAGTCCTCGGGTGGCGCCGGCGCTCTGCAAAGGTCGGTCCGGCGCGCGAAACGGGGCCTGCCTTACCACGGTCGATCCACGTCGCACGTCCGCCCGCGCGGAACGATTGAGGTTTTTCACGCTCGGGCTACGACAGCCCGATGTCGACCGTGATCCAGGCGAGCCCCGGTGGCGCCTCGACGCTCCACCTCCAGGCGGCCGCTGCGAAAGCCACTACGCGGCGTCTGGCCAGCGCGAGCACACGTGAGAAGAACGCTGCGCTGTCGGCGATCGCGGCGGCCCTGCTCGCCCGCTCGGTCGAGGTCCTCGAGGCCAACCGCGTCGACCTCGCGCGGGCCGAGGAGAAGGGGATCTCCGGCGCGCTGCTCGATCGGCTCCGGCTCACCGACGCGCGCCTCTCGCAGATCGCCGAGGGCGTCCGACAGGTCGCCGCGCTGCCGGACCCGGTCGGTCGCGTCGACCGCCTCGAGGCGCGACCGAACGGCCTGCGCGTCGGGCGCATGACCGTGCCGCTGGGCCTCGTCGGCATCGTCTACGAGGCGCGCCCCAACGTGACGATCGATGCGGCCGCGCTCTGCCTCAAGAGCGGCAACGCGTGCCTGCTCCGCGGCGGCAGCGAGGCGCTCGCGTCCAACCGCGCGCTCGTGGCGATCGCGGGCGACGCGATCGAGGCCTCGGGCCTGCCGCGGGCCGCGGTGAGCTTCGTCGACGACACCGATCGCGAGGGCGTCAAGGCGATGGCGCGGCTGAGCGGCGTGATCGATCTCCTCATCCCGCGCGGTGGTGAGGGCCTCATCCGCTTCGTGACCGAGCACGCGACCGTGCCGGTGATCCAGCACTACAAGGGCGTCTGCCACGTGTACGTCGACGGCGCGGCGGACCTCGCGATGGCCGAGGCGATCGCGATCAACGCGAAGGTCCACCGGCCGGGCGTCTGCAACGCGATGGAGACCCTGCTGGTCGATGCTGCCTGCGCGCACGCGTTTCTTCCGCGGGTGCTCCCCGCGCTCACCGCGCGAGGCGTCGCGTTGCGCGGCTGCGCACGCACGCGCTCGATCGCGCCGAGCGTCTCGCCCGCGACCGAAGCCGACTGGGACACCGAGTACCTCGATCTCGTGCTCTCGGTGCGCATCGTCGACGGCCTCGACGAGGCCCTCACCCACATCGCGCGCCACGGCACCGGCCACACCGAGGCGATCGTCACGTCCGATCGCGATCGCGGCGATCGATTCGTCCGCGAGGTGGATGCGAGCCTCGTGCTCGTGAACGCCTCGACGCGCTTCAACGATGGCTTCGAGCTCGGCCTCGGCGCGGAGATGGGCATCTCCACGACCAAGCTGCACGCGTACGGTCCCATGGGCCTCGAGGAGCTCTGCGCGCGCAAGTGGGTGGGCTACGGCTCGGGCCAGATCCGCGACTGAGAGGCCTGCGCGCGCGACAAATCGCGGTTTGCGCATAGGATGCGCCCCGAAACGCGTCCTCGTGGCGGGGCGCGTCGGAGGCGACGTGGCGAGCAAGAAGACCGAGTCCGGCAAGAAGGCGACGACGAAGAAGGCGGCGAGCAAGAGCGCCCCGCTGAGCAAGGGCGCGGCGAGCAAGGGCGCCACTGCCAAGACGAAGAAGGTCGTCCTGAAGAAGGCGTCGAAGAAGGCGCCGACCAGGCGCGCCAAGATCGACCTCGCCCCGGCCGTCGAGCGCAAGGATCCGCCGTCGAAGCGGATCGCTCTCGCCATCGCGGACGCGGGCCTCGAGAAGAAGGCCGTCAACGTCCAGATCATCGACGTCTTCGGCAAGGTCGACTACGCCGACTACCTCGTCGTCATGAGCGGCCGGAGCGATCGTCAGGTCTCGGCGCTCGCGCGCGGCATCGCGGAAGACGTCGAGAAGAACACCGGCGAGAAGTGCGCGGGCATCGAGGGCCTGCCCGAGGGCGCGTGGGTGCTCATGGATTTCGGCGACGTGGTCGTCCACATCTTCCACGACGACGTTCGCGGCTACTACGACCTCGAGTCCCTCTGGATCGACGCCGCCCGCGTGCCCGTGCCGAACCAGCCCCCGGCCTGAGCGCCGCGCTGGGACTTCTCCCCGCATTTCTGGACGGAGCTTCAGTCCGGGGTCTCGTCATTTCGTCGGCGGCAAGCTGACGACGACGAGCCGCAACGCGCTCCCGATGGAGGCACGCGTGAGCGTCGCCTCGACGTCGGGCCACGCGAGCCCGCCGTACCCCGCGCCGATGCGTGGCATCCCGACGGCGTCGATGCGCTCGGCCTCGCAGACGACCAGGAGGTTGCGCACCGATCGCTCGATGAAGTCGAGCGTCGCGCCCGTGCGCCAGTGCTTCTCGGTGCCGAGGTTGAGGATCACCTGGTCGTCCGCCTCCCACACGAAGACATCGCCGGGGTTGAAGCGACCGTCCGCACAGCGCCGCTTGTACTCCTGGTACATCGCGGGCCAGCGCTTCTTGAACTGCACGGCGATGCCTGCGCCCATCGCCCCTGCGCAGTTGCAGCCGTGGGCCAGAGCGCGGAGATCATGTTGCGCGAAGAGGTCCCGGTGCGGTGCTCGATGAGCATCGGAGGATCGTAACGGCACGGGCCACGCGCGTCGCGCCGTGGACCGTGCGCCGCCGTGCACGGGGCGCCTCGGCGTGCGAGCGTAGCGCGCGCATGCGGATCGTCGTCGTCGCCGTCGGCAAGGTGAAGGAGCGAGGGCTGCGCGAGGCCATCGACGACTACGAGGCGCGCATCAAGCGCTACTGCAAGCTCGACGAGATCGAGATCGCAGACACGGGCGAGAAGGACGTCGCGGCCAAGCTCGAGAAGGCGATCCCCGATCGCACGCGCACGCGCACGATCGCGCTCGAGGTCGGCGGCGAGCGGATGACGTCGCAGAAGTTCGCGCAGCTCGTCGGCCGCTGCGAGGTCGGGGCCGTCGCCAACGTCTGCTTCCTCATCGGAGGCTCTTACGGCCTGCCCAAGGAGCTCTCGGACGCGTGCGACGTGCGCCTCTCGCTCTCGGACATGATCCTCCCGCACCGCATCGCCCGCCTCTTCCTCGTCGAGCAGATCTACCGCGCGTTCACGATCCTGCGGAACGAGCCCTACTCGCATTGAGTCGCTGCGCGCCAACCGGCACGCGCTCGGGGCTCGGACCACGGCCCGCGTCACGCAGATCACGGGGCGGACCGCTCAGCGTCGCTCGATGCAGTAGACGTGATCGCGCACGAAGGTCCCGCCGCGAGCGATGAGGTTCGGCGTGATGCTCGAGACGTCGTGCGTGGCGAGCTCGGTGATCGCGTCCTCGGCGAAGAGCGTGCGAACGAGCGTGTCCGGGATGGAGAACGGCGGCTCGCCCGAGCCGATGTCGTGCTCGAAGGTCACGAGCAAGGTCGTCGCGCCCGCGCGCAGGAGCGAGCGCGCGTGCGCGACGTAGCGGTCGCGGAGCCCCTCGGGCAGCGCCACGAGCGCGGCGCGATCCCAGCACGCATCGAACGGTCCGCCCGCGGTCTCCGCGTCGAGCGCGAAGAAGTCACCTGCGAACACCGTGAGATCGGGGACGTGGAAGCGCTCGAGCGCGCCCACCCGCGTGCGCTCCGGTGTGAGCCCCTGCTCGCGGAAGAACGCCTCGACGGCGCTCGTCACGAGCTCGACGCCCACGACCTCCGCGCCCTGCGCCGCGAGCCACGCGAGATCCACGGTCTTGCCACAGAGCGGGACGAGCACGCGTGCGTCCTCGAGACGCAGGTGCGCGGCGTGCGCGAGCAGGTGCTCGTTGGGCTTGCCCTCGTGGAAGCCGATCTTTCCTTCCTGCCAGCGCTGGTGCCAGAACTCGTGGTGCATCGCGCGAGCATGCCCCCGTGGTCCGCCGCGCGGAACCCCTCCGTCCTGCGGGTCGGTCAGATCGGATCGAGGTCCGCCTCGGTCACCACGAACGTGAGCGTCGGCTCGTCGCCGAAGAGCGGCGTGCGCATCT
>JBILLJ010000083.1:0-40406 GCA_044376125.1 Sandaracinaceae bacterium | reverse complement strand
GCGGATTGGCGGGCGCCTGGCGGCGCAATTCCGCCAGGCCCGATCGGACGAGAGGACCCCGCGTGGTGTCGGACCTCGCGGAACGAGCTCTCCGCCGAAGCGACTCGGCGAGGACCGAAGCGCATCCGACAGCGCGCTCGCACCTGGGTCCGACACCGCGCTCGCGCCTGGGTCCGACACCTCGGCGCGGCGCGGGTCCGACACCTCGGCGCGACGCGTGACGTTCGACCCACCCTCGCAGCTGGGCCGACGAGCCCCAGCAGCCACAGTGAGCGCGTCTCGCTCGGGGCCGCGGACCACGCACCGCGCGGGCACGCGCGTTGCGGAGGCATGCGCACGAGGTGCTCATGCGGTTGCGTTCGACGATCGGTTCCATCGGCGTGCTCGTCTCCCTCTTCGCGATGCCCGCGTGCGACGGCGAGGGCGGCATCCGGCGGATGAGCCCACCTGCGCGAGGAACCGATGCAGGGATCGTGAGCGCGCCCGACGCGCCGTTCGGACCGCGACCCGACACCGGACCGCTCGCGGACTCGGGACCGTGCACACCTGGCGCGGCGACCGAAGACCTCGACGGTGATGGCTACACGCCTGGGGACGGCGATTGCCTGGACTGCAGTCCTCAGGTGAATCCGGGGGCATTCGACGACCCCAGCAACGATGTCGACGAGGACTGCGACGGTGCGGTCGCCACCACCGTCGAGACGTGCGACGAGACGGTCGCGATGGCCTCGGCCGACCCCCGCGATGCGGCGCGCTCGATCGGCCTCTGTCGCTTCGCCGAAGGCGCTGCACGCGGTTGGGGCGTGCTCGAGGCTCGCTGGACGCGCGCGGACGGCTCGGGCGCGCCCGCGAGCATGCTGCAGCAAGGCAACGTCACGAGCTTCGGCGCGGTGACCCCGCGCGCCGGACGCACGATGCTCGCCCTCTCGTCGGGTGTCGCGCGAGCGAGCGGACAGCCGGGCTACACGTCGCGCTGCGACTGGATGGCAGAAGAGCCACAGGGCTCGCGCCCGAGCGGCCTCGATCCGGAGTCACGCGCGTGCCCCGGCGTGCGCACCGGAGCGGTCTTCGATCCGATCGCGCTCGAAGTGCGCGTGCGCGCGCCCACCAACGCGCGCGGCTTCCGCTTCAGCTCGAGCTTCTTCACGTACGAGTACCCCGACTTCATCTGCTCCGAGTACAACGACTTCTTCGTCGTCGTGATGGAGCCTCGCCCCGCAGGCTCGCCCGACGGCAACCTCGTCTTCGACGCCGACGGCAACAAGGTCAGCGTGAACAACAGCCTCCTTCGTGCATGCGAGCCCGGCACGCACGGCGGTCGAGCGTTCTCGTGTCCTCTGGGTCGCGGCCCGCTCTCGGGCACGAGCTTCGATGGCAGCGCGGAGTGCGGTGTCGATCCCTTCGGCTGGAGCGAGGGAACGATCGGCGCCTCGACCGGCTGGCTCGCGACCGAAGTGCCCGTCACGGGCGGCACGGAGATCACGCTGCGCTTCGCGATCTGGGACTCGAGCGATCCGGATCTCGACTCGCTCGCGCTCATCGACGGCTTCGAGTGGCTCGTCGAAGACCCCGGCATCGTCTCCACCGATCCCGAGCTGCTCTGATCCGCGCCGAGGCATCGGCGCCGATCACGCCCGTGTCGCGAGGCGCTGCGTGATCTCGACGCCCCAGCCGGATCTGCCTCGATCGATCACGTCGAGGGCGATCGGCGAGCGCACGAGCTTCTCGCCCTCCTCGTGCACCACCGCGCGCCACACGAGCTGTCGCTCGGCGTCGAGCCACACCACACCGAAGCATGCGAGGCGATCCTCGGCGTTCGTCTGCGAGACCGCGACCACGCTGCTCCGTGCCGCGAGGTCCGACGGCGCGACGATCGCGCGACGCACCGCGTGTCCCGTGCCGAGGCCGCAGCGATTCGACATCGCGCCGCGCGCGGCGAGCGGCGGTCCCGTGAGCACGTAGCTCGAGGCCAGCTGCGCCGCTGCGTGGGGCAGGAAGCAGGCAGCGATCTCGCGATCGACCTCGGCACTGGCGAGGTGGCCGGCGCGCAGCCAGGTCACGGTCGTGCTCGGCGACGGAGCCCAGCTCCGCGCGAACGTCTCGAACGCGTCGCGCTCGTCGGCGTCGAGCCATCGCCACGCGGGATCGGCCCAGACGTGGGCGAGCGCATCCGCGAGCGCCCCGGCCTCGACGGGATGCGAGCGCGACGCTGCCTCGATGGTGCGGGGTGAGAAGGGGTTCGTGAGCGCGGCCAGAAAGCGCGCGTCGCCCTCGCGCGTGCTCGCGTCCCCGCCGGCGTCGGCCAGCGCAGCCCACGCAAGCGAGGCGTGCGGCTCGAGGGTCACCCAGGCGCGGGCGGTCTCCGCGTCGGGGCCGAGCAGTTCGATCTTGCGTGCGCAGAGCGCCGCGGAGACCCAGGGCGCGCCGGGCCGCAGGGGCCGCTTCAGGAGCTCGCGCACCCACGCGACGTGGCCGTGGCGATCGAAGTCGGCGATGAGGCCGCGCAGCGCGTGCGAGTCTTCGAACGTGACGTCCCGGTGATCCGGTAGGAGCGCGAGCGCACGAGCGCGCGCGGCATCGAACGCCGTCGGTGACACGCCGTGCACGTAGAGGCGGATGGGCCCCGTGAGCGTGGGCTCGTACGCGCCGCCGTGGATCTCCGCACGCCAGGCCTCGCGGCCGCCCGCGACCTCGAGGAGCTTCATCGACATCGTGTAGCCGTAGCCGTCGCGCGGGTTGCCCGGCCCGTTGTCCACACCGCCACGGAGCTCCACGTGCCCGTCGCGCAGGACGGTCGACCAGCACGCGGCGCGACCATCGAGATCGCCGAGCCTCTGTCGCTCGACCTCGACCCATTGGAGCGGGCGTTCGAGCAGGATGGGCGCGAGCTCCCGCAGCAGCTCGAAGGCCCGCTCCGCAGGGAGATCGGGACCGGCGAGCACGATCGCCGCCGTCACGCCCCGGCTCCGGTCGCCACCGCGATCCGGGAGAGCGCCTCGCGCATCGACGTGGGGATCGGCATCGGCTTGCGATCGGTGCGGCCCACGAAGACGTGCGTGAAGTGTCCGTCGGCCACGGAGCGCTCGTCGCCCGCGCGGAAGATGCCGACCTCGTAGCGCACGCTGCTCGTGCCGAGGTGCACGACGCGGAGGTGTCCTTCGAGCGCGTCGGGGTACGCGACCGGCGCGTGGTAGCTGCACCCGCTCGCGACGCAGAGACCGATCGCGTCGCCGCGATGGATGTCGAGGCCGCCGACGTCAATGAGGTAGCGGTTGATGACCGTGTCGAAGAACGCGTAGTAGACGACGTTGTTCACGTGCCCGTAGACGTCGTTGTCCATCCAGCGCGTCGTGATGGGGACGTGCCAGCGGTAGGCGACACGGAGGCTCGGCGAAGGACGCGTGCTCATCGCCGCCATCATCGCACGCGTGGGGACGTCCTTGGCCTCGCAGCAGCCGAGGGCGATGCTCGCCGGCACGAGGAGCGAGCACTGAGAGTCACTGAGAACGTGCTGCGTCTGCCGCGAAGCGACTGACCTATCGAGTCGCGCCGTCGTCGAGCGCGCCTTCGAACAGCGCGCGCATGCGGGCGCGATCGACGACGCTCGGCGCATTGTCGACGAGGCGCTTCTGGACGATCGCGCGGTCGGCGAGGGCGTCGAGGTCGCTCGCGTCGTAGCCGACACCGCGGAGGCCCGTGGGCAGGCGCGTGCGGCGCATGAGCGTGAGCAGGTGGCCCGAGAGCACCTCGCCGGCGTCCTCCTGCGCCGCGCCGCGCAGATCGGCGCCGAGGGCCTCGGCGCACGCGAGGTGGCGCGCGGGGCTCGTGGCGGCCGTCCAGCGAAAGACGCTCGGCGCGTTGAGCACCACGCTCGTCCCGTGCGGCACACGCGGCTCGTCCACTGGATAGCCGGGCGCCATGTAGCCCTTCACGAGGCCCGCGACCGCGTAGCTCATCGCGTGCGGCAGGTGCACGCCCGCGTTGCCGAACGCGATGCCCGCGAGCGTCGCGGCCCACATGAGCTCGCCGCGCGCCTCGTCGTCGGACGCATCGTCGAACGCACGCACGAGCGAGCGACCTGCGAGGCGCAGCGCCTCGAGCGAGCCGAGATCGCTCCAGGGGTTCTGGCCCTGACTCATCGGCCGTGTGTTGTACGGACGCGGCGCAGCGCGCGAGGAGAACGGCCGCGCCGTGTACGACTCGATCGCGTGGCAGAGCACGTCGAAGCCGCTCGCGGCCACCACCTCGGACGGCAGCGTGCGCGTCGTGTCGGGATCGACGATCGCGAGCGAGGGCCGCAGGCGACGCGACGCGATGCCGGTCTTCACCTTCGTGGCGAGCAGATCGAACACCGCGATCCCCGTGCACTCCGAGCCCGTGCCGCAGGTGGTCGGACACGCGACGTGCGGAGGCAGCGGACCGGGCACCGCGCGACCTTCACCGAGCGGCGCGTTCACGTACGCGAGCAGCGCTGCGGGGTACGTCGCGTAGAGCGCCGCCGCCTTGGTCGTGTCGATCACCGAGCCGCCGCCGAGCGAGACGTAGGCCTCGAAGCCACCGTCCTTCGCGAACCCGGCGGCTTCGAGGAACGACGCGTCGGTGGGCTCGACGTGTACGCGATCGTAGACGACGACATCGAGCCCCGCGGTCAGGAGCGCGGAGCGAGCGCAGTCGAGGTGTGGCAGCGTCGACAGACGCGCGTCGGTGAAGAGCGCGACGCGCGCGCCCGTGCGGCTCAGCGCCCGAACGTGATCGCCCAGCTCGTGCAGCGCGCCTCTGCCGAAGACGATGGACGAGGCGTCGATGGAGAACGCGCTCTCGGTGCCGAGATCCAGATCGTGCTGACAGCCGCCGGGCATGGTCCCGCATCGTACGAGACCGAGCGCGCCTGCGTCCCGACCTCGACGTTCGACGGGCGGCGCGGTGACGCCGGAGGCTCTACCCTGCGGCCGTGCTCACGCGACCCGCCGTTCACCACATCCCCGTCTGCCCCTTCTGTCAGCGCCTCGAGATCCTGCTCGAGCTCAAGGGGCGTCGCGCCGACGTGGACTTCCACGTCGTCGACATCACGCGGCCGCGCCCGCCCGAGCTGCTCGCCAAGACCGGCGGCTCCACGGCGATGCCCATCCTCGAGACGACCGAGGGCGTCGTGCTGCGCGAGAGCCTCGTGCTCATGCGCTACCTCGACGAGCTCTTCCCCGATCGACCGGTCGCGAGGCGCGACGTGCTCGAGCGCGGGATCGAGAACCTGATGACGAGCCTCGATGGCCCGTTCGTGACGGCGGGGTATCGCCTCGTGCTCAACCAAGATCCCGCCGCGCGCGAGGGGCTCACGCAGGCCTTCCTCACGCAGTACGCGACGCTCGATGCGTTCCTCCGGCGCTACGCGCGGGGAGACACGTTCCTCTTCGAGTCCTTCGGCTGGGTCGAGGCCGTGTTCACGCCCATGTTCATGCGCTTCTGGTTCCTCGACTACTACGAGGGCTTCGAGCTGCCCGAGGGCGAGGCCTTCGCGCGTGTGCGCCGCTTCCGCGATGGCTGTCTCGCGCACCCCGCGGCGCAGCAGGTGAGCCGCGAGGAGATCGTGAAGGTCTACTACGACTACGCCAAGGGCGCGGGCAACGGCTCGCTCCTGCCGGGTCGCACACGTTCGTCCTTCTCGTTCGAGCCGCACTGGCGCCAGCGGCCGTGGCCGCCGGCCGACAAGTACGGACGCGCCGCGACGGATCTCGAGCTCGGGCTCGTGACGGCGTGACGCCGCGTGCGCCGGATGGAGTGCGATGACGTTCGTCGCCGTGGCCACTGGGCGGAGTGGGCAGCGGGGGAGATCGTGCTCGAAGCGGCCGAGCTGGCCGAGGCCGGCTGGTTCGCACCGAGCGCGCTGCCGACGATCCCACCGACGCTGAGCATCGCCCGCGCGCTCATCGACGACTTCGTCCGGCGAAGAGGCTGATGGCGGGCGCGCGCCGCGCTGCGCTCACTGCGAGCCAGCCGCGGCGCCGATCGTGGAGAAGATCGCTGCACCGACGAACAGGAAGAGCGACGCGCAGAGGCAGCACGTGATGAAGGCGAGCACCCAGAGGATCGCCTTCACGAGGAAGTACACGCGCAGCTTTCGCAGGCCCTCCGCGAGGTGCTGCTGATCGTTGCCGTCGGTCGCGACGATGCTCGCGAACGCGTTGGCGGCCAGGAAGAGCAGCGTCGCCATCAAGGCTTCGACCGAGAGCATGATGGTGCCGAAGCACACGCCCCCGAGCGGCGGCGCGCCCGTGTAGAGGTTCACCCCCACCGAGCCGACCAGGCCGAAGAGCGCACCGAGCACGGCCAGCGCCCCCGAGATGCGCATGAAGAGCGCCGTCTGCTGGATGTTCTTCTCGTCGTCCGAGGAGAACGGGATGCGACCGAGCGGTGCCTCACCGCCGGGCCCTGCCATCGGCACCCCGCCCAGCCCACCGCCCGGCGGCGGCCCGCCCCACTGCTGGCTCACAAGGCACCTCCGAGCTGCGGGAGCTGCTGGATCGGACCGAAGGCCTGCGTGAGGAAGCCGCCGCACTGGAGACCGAGCGAGAGGAGGAACATCAGCGCCTCGAGGCCGAAGAAGAGGCGCAGCTTCGCGAAGGCCTCCCCGAGCAGCTGCTGATCGTGGGTGTCCGTCGTGACCACGCGCTCGAGGGCGCTGCGCGTCTGCAAGAGGAGCGCGCCCTGGCCGATCATCCCCGCGCAGTAGAGGAACATGCAGGTCGCTGTGACGAGCGAGCCCACACCCGCGAGCGGGTGCAGCGCCATGCGCGCGGGCACGCCGGCGAAGCTGATGCACCCCCCGAGGAGACCGAGCCCTCCGACGAGGAAGTTCACGACGAGGAGGAAGAGCATCGTCGCGACGAGCGTGCGAATGGCGCTCTCGTCATCGGACGAGAACGGGATGCGTGCGGTCGACATGGGCAAGACGGTAGAGGGTCGTGGGCCCCGAATCCATCACTTCGACGGGGCCTTGCGGCCGGGGAAGCGGAAGAGCCCGCCCTCCTTGAAGGCGACCCAACCCCACTTGGTCCAGCGGATGAGAGACACCGCGAGCCAGAGCGCCCACGCGAACATGAGCACGCGATAGACCCACAGAGGCAGGCTCACGACCGTCGCGGTCGGCAGCGCGTCGCTCGTGCGATCGACGAAGAAGCGAACGCTGCCCGAGCTGCACATCGGGCCTGCGATCTCCATCGCCGGATCACCGAGCAGCCCCGCATCGACCGCCCACACGAGGCAGAGGAACGCGACGAACGTGTAGCCCACGATCGCGAGCTGCCGCGCGGCGAAGTAGAGGTCGTGCACATCGAGATCGGTGCGGCGGTTCGAGAGCAGGAAGAACCACGCGACGACGACGATGGCCGCCGGTGCCGGCACCTGCGTGAGGCCCAGGAGGAGCAGGAGCCAGTGGTGCACCTCGAGCGGCACGTCCTTGCGGCGCGAGAGCGCGATCGCGAGGACGATCGTGAGGAGGAGGTAGGGCCAGAAGAGCACGGCCGGTCCCCACGCGGGCCCACCGAGCCAGAGGATCCAGCGATCGGACGAGAGCGTCACGTGGAGCTCGACGTTCACTGCGGCGCTGCCGAGCGCGACACGCGGTGTCTCGAGCACGGTGCTCCACCCCGTGTCGGCCTGCCACGCGAGCTGGAGATCGTGGTGCCCTGGCTGCAGCGCGACGGAGATGCGATCCCCTTCGCGCTGGAGCGGTCGCGCCTGACCGTCCACGGTGAGCGACTGCACGTCGGCGCCCGCGGGCAGCTCGACGGAGAACGGCGCGCTCACGCTCGAGCGCACGCTGACCGAGAGCGTGCTCGCCGTCAGGCGCACACCCGGCGTCACGTCGAGGCGCGCGCTGTCGACCGTGAGCGACTGACCCTCGGCGGCCTCGGGGCGCGAGAGCGCGATCGTGAGCGACTCGCCGGGCCACGGGTGGAACGTCGGCTGCCACACGCCGTCGGGGCCTTGCGTCGTGGGCGCGAGCGAGCCCTCGGGCGTGGTGCAGTGCCAGAGCGGACTGCACACGAGCACCCACACCTCGTTGACGGCGCCGCTCGCCGGCGCGGTGAGCGCGATCGCGTCGCTCGGCTCGAGCACCGACGTCCAGCGCATCTCGGTGTCCTGCTGGCCGAGCGTGACGAGGACCTCGCCGTTCTCCACGGTCACGCCCGAGTCCGTCACGCGCTCGCCAGGCAGCAGGCTCACTCGCGCCACGGCCGGTGCGTTCGCGGGCGAGCGACGCGTGACCATCGTCGAGACAGTCCAGCGAACGCCGATGTCGATGGTGCGCTGCACCTCGAGCCACGCCGGGAGATCCGAGCGCTGCTCCGCCGGTGCCCCCTGCGTCTCGAGCGTGCGGCGCAGCTGGATGGACTCGGCGACGCGATCGTCCGAGACGTGGCCCGAGGCCTCCCAACCTTCCGTCGTCACGTCGAGCGCGCGCGGAGGCCGGCCGAGCGCGAGCGTCACGGCATCGCGTCCGGCCATGGGCCCTTCGAGCTCGATCACGTGCGCGCCGCTCGGGACACGCACGTGGAGAAAGCCGTTGTCGAGACGCACGAGCGCGCCCGTGGGCGCACCGTCGACGCGCACCGAGGACGGCACCCACACGTCGCTCGGGCCCGGCAGCGGATAGGCGGCGACGTTCGCCGCCGAGACCTCGATGCGCACGCGCAGCACGTCGCCCGCCGCGGTGATCTGCATGTGGTTGCCCTCGCTGCAGCGCTCGCCACACGGCGCCTGGCGCGTGAGGCGCTGGCGCAAGGCGTCGAGCGTCGCGGTGTCGGGGATCTCCTGCGCCGCGCCGAGCGAGGGAAGACACAGGCCGAGCAGGAGCGTCGCTCCGAGCGCGAGCGCAGCGGTCGCGCGCGAGGACGAGGACGTCTCTGCGTCTTGGGAAGAGCTCTCGCTCGTCGCGTCGTCTCCGCTCGGGCTCGTGCTCGTGTCCGAGGGCGGGCCCGCGGGCTCGGCGCCGCTCGCCTCGACGTCGCGCGTGCGCGTCGCCTCGCCCGGGCCCGCGCCGCCGCTCTGGCCCCGAGCCGGAGGCGCGTCGGGACGCTGTGGGCGCTTGAGGACGATCACGGCGAGGAGCGCGAGCAGGAGCGCCGCACGCAGGAACGCGGCGAGGCGGAACGCCCAGGGCGGAAGCAGATGCAGGGTGATCTCGTGGCCCGCGTTGACGGGGCCATCGAAGGCGAGCTCGTAGCGAGACCACGACCAGCTCGGGAGGCCGAAGCCGGTCTGCACGACGGCGTTCGGATCGAGCCAGTACGAGTTGGCCTGAGAGCGCGAGAGGTCTCCGCTCGGCATGCCGCCGTAGCTTCCGCCGCGACCATAGCCGCCCTCCGAATCGTCACTCGCGGCCTCCTCGAGCCACGCAGGCGCCTCTTCTTCGACGGTCGCGGTGCGCGTGAGGCTCGCCTCGAAGAGACCGGGCTGGTACGCGCCGTAGGGCGTCGCGAGCTGCGGGTAGAGGGCGTTGCGCAGCTGCCCCGCGCAGAACCACACGACGACGAGCACCGCGAAGAGCGCGACCGCCACGTAGGCCCAGCGCACGAAGCGCTCGATCCCACGCGCGCCGAGCGCGTGGTGAAGGCCCGCGAGCGCCGCGAGCACGAGCCAGAGCCACTGCGGCGCATCCGACTCGTGGAACGCGAGGCCCACCCCGACGAATGCCGCCGCGGCCCAGGGCCAACCGTAGACGCGGCCGACTGCGGCCGAGATGAGCAGCAGCGCGAAGACCGCGAGCAGCGTCCACTGATCGAGCCACGTCCCGGGCGCACGATCGACGCCGCTCGCGTGCACGAGCGTCCAGCCGGGCGGCACGTGAAGCGAGGTCGAGGACGACGACGCGTTCTCCGACCAGTTGACTGCGGGGAACGAATCGCCGCTCCGATCCATGCGCCACTCCGCGGTGAACGTGCGCCGCGTGTCGCGGAGCTCGACGCCGGGGCGACCACCCTCTCCTGCCGTGACCAGTTGATCCTGACCGTCGAGGCTCACGCGGCCGAGCTCTCCGCTCGCGAGCTCGAGGCGATGCGCGCTGTGGAGCTCGACGTTCAGCTGATCGCGCGCCGTGAAGCCGCGGCCATCGAGATCGAGCCACACCTCCCGGGTGATGCTCACCTGATTGGGCGGCGGCGTCGCTTCGCCGCGCCGCACCGTGTGGAGCGTGAGCGCCGTGTCCGCATCGACGAGGTAGGCCGAGCTCGTCCGCCACGCATCGGGCAGCGACGTTCGTTGCGGGTCGATCCCCGCGGCGCCCTGGATCTCCACCTGTCGGAACGCCTCGCTCGGCGACCAGACCCACACCTCTTGCTCGGGCCACGGCGCAGCGAGCGCGGGGCGGCGGAAGACCGTCTCGGGGTTGGCGGCGAGGGCGCGGATGGAGATCTCGAAGGTTCCGGCGCGGAGCTGGATCGACAGCTCGCCCGTCGCGAAGAGACGCACCGGCAGATCCGCGCTGATCTCCACGGGCACCACGCCCTCGGGCAGCACGTTCGGCAGACGCAGCTCGCGCGCACGCCCCGCTGCGCGCACGACGATGCGCGTCGAGAGCTCGAGCGGCGAGCCGTCCTGGATGCGGCGGTGCACCTCGAGGCCGACCTCTTCTTCGCCTGCGGCCTCGGTCGCGGCGCCACGGAGCCACACCTCGCCTGCAGTGCCTCGCGTCGCGCCCGTGGTGGTCCCGTCTCGCGTCAGCGTCACGCGCGCGATGGTGTCGGGCACGGCCAGCGTGTCGGGCACGCTCGACCACGCGAAGCGCCCTTCGATCCGGTGCGAGCCTGGCTCGACCCAGACCACGGGCTGCTCGCCGCTCGCGAGCACCACGGCCGCGCGGCCGTCGACCCGAACGTCGATCGGCCAGTGCCGACCGCGACCCGGCAGCGCCTGAGGGACGCGGTGATCGCTCGTGACCTCGAGGCTGAAGCTCCCACCCTCGGCACCGACGACGAGGGCGAGATCTCCGGGCCACACGCACACGGGCTCGGCACCGCCACCCGCGAAGGGATTCGCGTCGTTGCCGAGCGCACCATCACGCACGGCGCACTGGTGCGACGAGCCCTCGAGCGCCCACGGGATCCAGGGCCGCAGCGCCGGCGGCACGTCGGCCTCGGGCATCGGCTGCGCACGAGCGGGCAGCGAGTGGAGCTCGAGGACGAACAGCGTGGCCGCGAGCGCAGCGGTGAGCAGCGTCGAGAGGACGCGGTGCGAGGTGCGCATGAGCATGGTGCTGATGGTACGCGCCTCACCCCGCGAAGACGTCACGCCCCTCGATGCCTTGACGATTCCTTTACGAAAGGACGCGCGTGGCGATCGCGGTGGATCAGAGATCGAAGAGGACGCGCTGCGTGCGGCCCGCACGGACGGTGACGTAGCGACGGATCGGCGCGCCGCCGGGTGGGCGGAGCTCGACGAGGTGACGACCTTCGGGCAGCGGCACGCTGCGCGGCGTGCGACCCGCGGGTCGACCGTCGACGAAGAGGTCGGCCCATCCCCCGCGCGCCGCGACGTTGATCGACCCTCGCCCTGCTCGTGCGGGCGGCGCTTCGCTCTCGGAGACCTCGGGCTCGCTCTCGGAGCCATCGGGCTCGCTCGGGGAGCCATCGGTGTCCCGCTCGGTCTCCGCCGTGGGCGGCGCTTCCACGGCCGTGTCGGCAGGCGTCGTCCCGCCGCTCGTCGTGCTCGGGCTCGTCGTGCTCGGGCTCGTCGTGCTCGGGCTCGTCGTGCTCGGGCTCGTCGTGCTCGGGCTCGTCGTGCTCGGGCTCGTCGTGCTCGGGCTCGTGGCCGCGCCCGTCGTCGCCGCGACGTGCGTGCTCGTCGTGCCCGCATTCGTCGTGGCGATTGGGTCTGGCGTGGGCTCGAGAACACCGCTGGCGACGATGACGAACACACCGAGCCCGAGCGCGGCCAGGAGCGCGGCGGCTCCGACGATCCACGCGCGCGGCACGCTGCGAGCGGGCGCTTCGGTGTCTCGCGTCTCGGCGGTGTGGTCCTCGAAGGTCTCGGGATCCAGGCGCAAGGAGAGGCTCGACTCCGAAGGAGGCTCGAGCATGTCGGCGAGGTCGACGGTGCTCCGTGTCGTGGCTTCCTCGGGTGGGCTGCTGTCCGGCGTGACGCTCGCCACGGGCACGTGCGGGGGCGTCGGGTCGCGTCGCGCAGGCGAGAGCGTGCCGGGCGCAGGCGTCGGCTCGCGTCGCGCGGGCTCGAGCGTGCCGGGCGCGGGGGTCGGTGCGCGTCGCGCAGGCTCGATCGTGCCGGGCGCGGGGGTCGGTGCGCGTCGCGCGGGCGCGAGCGTGCCGGGCGCGGGTGTGGGCGCGCGCGCCGCCGGGTAGCGCGAGCCCGGCCGAGGCGCGGCGATGGAGCCTGGCGAAGAGCGCAGCTCCACACCGCGCGAGCGCTGGACCGCGCTCGTCTCGCTCGAGTCGAGCGCGACCGCGTCTTCGCTCCTCAGCACGTTGGCCACGACGTCGAGCTTGCGCGCACGCTCCTCGGGGAAGAGCTCGGCCATGAGCTCGGCCACGTCGGACATGGACGTCGTGACGCCCGTGGTGCTCACGTACTGGTTGAGCTCGCGCGCGAGCAGACGCGCGGAGGCCGTGCGGCGATCGACGTCGCGATCGAGCGCGCGCATCGTGATCGCGTCGAGCTCGCGCGGCACGCCGGTGCGCACCTTGGAGGGCTCGAGGATCGCCTCGGTCGCGATGGCCTGCACGGTCTCGAGCTCCGAGCGACGACCGAAGAGGCGTCGCAGCGTGAGCAGCTCCCAGAGGCACACGCCTGCGGCCCAGACGTCGAGCCGCCGATCGATCGGCGCGCGCGCGAGCTGCTCGGGCGACATGTACGCGAGCTTGCCCTTGAGCATGCCGGTCTCGGTCTGGTGAAGGCGTCCCTCGGCACGCGCGACACCGAAGTCGAACACCTTCACCGCACCGTCGTACGTGACGAAGACGTTGTGTGGCGTGAAGTCGCGGTGGACGACGTGCAGCGGATAGCCGTGATCGTCGAGCAGCTCGTGCGCCGCGTGCAGGCCCTGGCACGCATCGGCGAGGATGCGCGCCGCGAGCGCATGCCACCGCGTCGAGCTCAAGAGCTCCTGCCGCGTGGCGACCGCGCCGAGCACGCGCGAGAGCGGCTGCCCGACGAGGTACTCCATCGCCATGAAGTAGCTGCCGTCCGCCTCGCCGAAGTCGAACACGTTGCAGACGTTGGGGTGTGCGATGCGGGCGTTGAGGCGTGCCTCGTCGAGGAACATGTCGACGAACACGGGCTTCTTCGCGAGGTGCGGGTGGATGCGCTTGATCGCGATCGGCCGCTCGAAGCCCGCCGCGCCGAGCGAGCGCGCCAGATAGACGCTCGCCATGCCGCCCGACGCGATCTCGTACTGCAGCAGATAGCGGCCGTAGTTGCGCTCGTTCGAGGCGACCGGCGAGAGGCTCTCGCTCGCCTCCACCTCTCCGGCCTCGATGCCGAGATCGAGCTCCACGCTCGTCATCAGAAGCCCACCACGAAAGGGGCCGTCGGCTGTGTCTGGTCGCTGGTCTGCGTGCCGAGCACGACGCCCACGATCACCGCGACGACGACCACGACCGCGCCGCCCACACCGAGGCCCACCGCGAGCGCCACGTCGCCGCCGCCATCGGCCGGCTCGACGATCGGCTCGATCGGCTCCTCGACGACGACGGCCACCGGCGGCGGCTCGCCGTGGAGCACGGGGCTCTGCGCGCTGCCTTCACGCGCGAGCACCACCTCGCGCGCGCCCACGAGCTCGACGTACGCCGCGACGACCTCGCCCGGCGCGTGCGCGACGCGCACCTCCCGATCCGTGGTGCTCGACCACGCGCCGTCACCCACGCGCGTGTGCACCCGCACCTCCCGCACGAGCTCGACCACGTCTCGCTGTACCTCGACGCGGAGCACCGACGCGCCGTCGGTGTCGGACCAGGCCAGCGAGGCGCCGAGACCACCTCCGGCCTCGGCGACCGCCGCCGCGAGCGCCTCGCCGACCTCCGGAGGCACCTCGACCGGGAACGTGTGCGTCGGATCGAGCGCGGCGAGCACCTGCAGGTCGCGCCGCGCGCGCGAGCGTGTTCCGAGGGCGAAACGCGCGATGATCCGGCCTTCGTAGAGCGAGACGAGGCCGTCGCGATCGAGCGCGTCGACACGCTCGGCGCGATCGAACGCGCGAATCGCGCGCTGGAAGTCCGCGCTCTCGAGGGCCCTCTGGCCCACGTCGAGCTGCGCGTGGAGGCGCGCCGGTGCCGCGAGCGTGGCGAGCACGAGGGCGGCCCACGCGAGCACGACGAGCGCTGTGCGCCGTAGAGACACGCGATCTGGAATGCTACCGAAAGCGGAGCCCGAGGTCACGAGAGGTGCAGACGGGGCGGTCCCACGTGCCCTCTGGCTCGCTCGGAGGGCGTCACATCGCGACGCAGGTGCCGCCCATGCAGACGGCGCTCGCGCCGCAGGCGGAGCCGCTCGCGGCCGTGGTGGTGCCGCACGCGCAGTCGCCACTGGCGTTGCAGGTCTCGCCGGCGCCGCAGGCATTGCCGCACGCGCCGCAGTGCGTGGTCGTGTCGAGCGCGCGCTCGCAGCCGTTGGCCCGCATCGCGTCGCAGTCACCGAAGCCGGAGGCGCACGCACCGTAGCCGCAGGCGCCCATCGTGCAGGTGCGGCCCGTCGCGTTGAGCACGATCGTGTTGCAGTTGGTGCCGCACGAGCCGCAGGCCGTCAGCGTGCTCGAGGTCGAGGTCTCGCAGCCGTTGGAGCGGTTCGCGTCGCAGTCGCCGAAGCCACCGCTGCACATCGAGTAGTCGCAGCGCCGCGCGCCGTTGCAGATCGCGGTCGCGTTCTGGATCCCACCGCAGGTCTCGCCGCAGCGGCCGCAGCTCATCAGGCTCGAGAGCGACGTCTCGCAGCCGGTCGGCACCATCGTGTCGCAGTCGCCGAAGCCCGCGTCGCACGACGCGATCTCGCACTCGCCCATCACGCACGCCTCGGACGCGTTCGCGAGGTTGCATGCGCGATCGCAGCGGCCGCAGTTCGCCACGTCGAGCGCGCCGTTCACCTCACAGCCCGTGGAGATCATGCCGTCGCAGTCGAGGAACGATCCCTCACACTCGCAGCTGCCGGCCTCGCAGCGCTGGTTCGGGCCGCACGCGCGGCCACACTCCCCGCAGTTCGACACGCTGGTGTCGAGGTCGGTCTCGCAGCCGCCCCCGCTCGGGATCGTGCCGTCGCAGTCCGCCCACCGCCCCGTCGCGTCTGGTGCACACACGCACCCGTAGACGTTGCCGTCCTCGTTCGTGCCGCTCTGATCACAGCGCGTGTGGATGCCGCAGCTGCGGCCACAGGCGCCGCACTGGCTCGTCTGATCGATGGCCGTGCGCGTGCCGCCGCAGCAGTCCTCGTTCGCCGAGGTCGCGAGGCCGCAGCCTCCGCAGTGCTCGCTGCTCGCGCGGCTCACGTCGTAGTCCACGGGCACCGCGCCGCCGCCCGAGCGCACGCAGCCGTCGATCACGCCGGGGCTCGCGTCGCGCGGCCGCACGACCTCGTCGACGACGCCATCGCAGTCGTCGTCGTCGCCGTCACACGGGTCCTCGCTCGCGAAGGGCCGGACCGTCGCGTCCGTGTCGTCGCAGTCCCCGCGGCCCGAGGTCGCGCGCGCGACGTAGCCGTCGCCGTCGGCGTCCCCGCCCTGCTCGGCGCAGCCGATCGGTGCCTCGCAGCTCTCGGCCTCGGGCGTGCGGCAATCGTCGGGCGCGCCGCGGAACGTGCGCGGATCGGCGTCGTCGCAGTCCGTACCGCCCATCGCCATGGCCCGCTGACCGTCGCCGTCGGCGTCGGCCGCGTCGCACGCCTGCGCCATCCCGTCGGCGTCCTCGTCGATCGTGTTGCCACACACCTCGTCGCGGCTCGGCGCGATGCCCGGATCGCAGTCGTTCGTGTCGCAGCCCGTCGTCTCCCCGTCGGCGCACGCGCGGGCGCCATCGCGATCACGATCGTCCGGATCGGTGCAGCCGCTGCCGTCGTCGACGAAGCCGTTGCAGTCCTGATCGATGCCGTCGCCCACGGGCATCCCCATCGCGTCGGGCCTGCACGCGTCGCTCACCGGCATCGGCGTCGGCATGACGTCACAGCCGCGCGCGAGACGATCGCCGTCGGCGAGGCCCCAGAGATCGCTCGGCGAGCCCGACGGGTGCACGTCGACGTCGCCGTCGTCGCAGTCGCGCCCATCGGCTGCGCCCACGCGCCCTTCGGGGAAGCCGTCGCAGTCCGCGTCGCACTCGTCGTCGAAGCCGTCGCAGTCCTGATCGACGCGATCCGCGCACGGATCGGCCGCGCCGGGCCGCACGTCGCGATCGGCGTCGTCGCAGTCGCAGCCGCCGAGGGGCTCGCCCGCCAGACACACGCCCACACCGTCACCGTCTCGGTCCTCGGTGCGGCACGAGCCGTCGTCGCAGCGGGCCCCGCTGCACGCGGGCTCTTCGGTCACGCGTGCGAGCGTGCTGACGACCATCGTCACGCCGGGCAGCGTGATCTCGTCGCACACGTCCGCGAAGCGCACGCAGCTCGCGTCGTGCGCGGAGGCCGCGAAGCCCCACGTGCCGGGCTCGAGCGCCGGCGGCACGAGCGCCATCGCGCCGCCAGGCCGCAGCGTGGCGCCGTAGATCTCGGGCCCGTCACAGCCACCGCGCAGGATGCGCGCATCGACCACCGCGGCGCGCGAGAGCTGCGAGGCGTCCTCGAGCTCGATGCGCCACGTGAGCGACGTGGGCGCAGGCGCGCACGCGGCGCCCACGAGCACGAAGGCGAGGCACGCCCAGGACGTGGGCGACGGACGATACGGTCGCGCGCGCGACATCTTCCTCACCATGGTACGCAAGCCGCGTCCGGGACGCAGGATTGTCGCGTGCGGCGCTGCAGATCTTGATTGGCTCTGCCCGAACGGCTACGCCCCTGGGGTGATCCGCTACCAGCTCTCCCACCTCCGCGCGCTCGAGCACGAAGCCATCCACATCCTGCGCGAGATGGCCGCAGAGCGTGAGCGACCGTGCCTGCTCTTCTCCGGCGGCAAGGACTCGATCGTCCTTCTTCGCCTCGCGGAGAAGGCGTTCCGGCCCGCGAAGTTCCCCTTCCCGATCATGCACGTGGACACGGGGCACAACTTCCCCGAGGTCATCGAGTACCGCGATCGCAAGGTGAAGGAGCTCGGTGAGCGCCTCGTGGTCGCGTCGGTCCAGACCGCGATCGACAAGGGCCGCGTGGTCGAGGAGAAGGGACCGCGCGCCTCGCGCAACCGCCTCCAGACCACGGCGCTGCTCGACGCGATCGAGGAGCACCAGTTCGACGCGTGCATCGGCGGCGCGCGACGCGACGAGGAGCGCGCCCGCGCCAAGGAGCGCATCTTCAGCCACCGCGACGACTTCGGTCAGTGGGACCCGAAGAACCAGCGCCCCGAGCTCTGGAACCTCTACAACGCGCGCCTCAAGAAGGGCGAGCACTTCCGCGTCTTCCCGATCTCGAACTGGACCGAGCTCGACGTCTGGCAATACATCAAGCTCGAGAAGATCGATCTGCCGAGCATCTACTTCGCCCACGAGCGCGACGTGTTCGCGCGTGACGGCATGCTCTACTCACCCGCGCCCTTCATCGAGCACCTGCCCGGCGAGAAGGTCTATCGCGAGTGGGTCCGCTTCCGCACGGTCGGCGACATGAGCTGCACGGGCGCCGTGAAGAGCCGCGCGAGCTCGCTCGACGACGTGATCGAAGAGATCGCGAGCTCGCGCCTCACCGAGCGCGGCGCGACGCGCGCCGACGATCGTGCGACCGAGGCCGCGATGGAGGACCGCAAGCGCGAGGGCTACTTCTGACGTGGGATGGCACGCCCCTCGCTGAGCGAGGCGTGACCATGCGACCTCGCCTCAGACTGGCACAGCTCCTCGCGATCGTTCCTCTGACATCGCTCGCCGCGTGCGGCAGCCCCGCTCCGTCCTCCGGGGACGCGGGGCCGCGGGTCGACGCGCCCGTGATCAGCTGCGGGAGCGGCGTGCTCTTCTCGGGGGAGCCGACCGAGCTCGCCGAGGTCGGCCGCCTCGCGGACGGTGTCTTCACCGCATGGCAGGACGGCGACGAGGTGCCCTTCCAGTGGGGCTTCCAGGGCGGCGTGATGATCACGCCGACGGTGCGCGCGCCGAGCGCCATCGACGCAGACGGGGAGCGCTGCGTCCTCGTCGAGATCCGCCACCTCGAGCCGGAAGGGAGCCACGTGTTCGACGCGTTCCCGAGCCTCGTGGCCCGCCTCGATGCGGCCGAGTCCGGTGGCGCGCTCCAGCTCGAGAGCCTCTTCGATCAGATCGGGTGGACCGAGATCCCGCGCGACACACCGCTCACCCTCGACGTGACGGTGCGAGGCACGCGCGCCGCAGCGCACACCCGCCTCGACCTGCGCGTCGTGCCGCCCGCCTCGGGCCTGCCCGCGCACTGCGACGAGCTACCGACGACGGGCACGGAGTGCGTCTATCGGCGCCTGCCCGCGACCGCGCGCGTGCTCGCCATCCGTCCCCGGACCGAGGCCGATGGCAATCCGATCTGTCCCGTGGAGACGCGCGATCCGCAGATCGTCGAGGTCGAGGTGACGGTCGATGCCCCCTACGGCGACTGCACGGCCAACCCGACGATGAGGAGCGCGATCGGCATCCAAGACTACCTGGCGCCACCGGCGTCGTGCCTCGCCGCGATCGGCCTCGAGGTCGGCGGCACATTCGCGGTGAGCCTCGACGAGATCTACGTCGGCGGGTGCTCGCCGATCACGATCCGCACCGCGGCCTTCGACGATCCCGCGTGCACGACCGCGTGCCTCGGCATGCCCTGATCGGACGCGACACGCCTCGACGATCGGCGTGGCGCTGCCGACGTTCGGCAACGAGCGACCCGGCGACTCTCGAGCAACGACGTGCGATGCTCCTCCTCGTGCTGCGCTTGCTCATGCCGCCGTCGGTGGGTGTCGCCCGCGCCACGGCGCGCGGCGAGCTGCTCGAGTCGTCGCTGTCGATCGAGCTCGGTGAGCCGCTCGAGGTGCAGGTCGCGGACGACTACGCCGCGATCGTGCGCGCCGTGCGCGACGCGGGCGCGGAGCTCGTGTGGGCTCCGTCGGCAGCGTGCGCGGAGATCGAGGACGAGACGCGCGCCATCTGGAAGACCGTGCGTGAAGGGCGCTCGGAGTATCGCTCGGCCCTCGTGGCGCGCACCGAGGCGCGGCTCGCGCTCGAGCGGCTCTCGGGCAAGCGCGCGGCGTGGGTCGATCCGCTCTCCATCGGCGGCTACCTCCTCGTCCGGCAGCACCTGCTCGATCGCGGGATCGATCCCAGCACGACCTTCGTCGACGAGCAGTTCCTCGGGACCCATCCCGCCGCGCTCGAGGCGGTGCTCGCGGATCGCGCCGACGTGGCCGCCGTGTCGGTCCCGGGTCCCGACGCCGAGCACGTGATGCAGGCGCTGTCGCTCCACGCCGGGCGCGCGGGCGCGGCGCGCCTGCTCGCGCTCGCCGTCACCGAGCCTGCGCCCAACGACGCGCTCGTGCTCACACGCGCCCTCGACGAGACGCGCGCCAAGGCGCTGGCCGCTCGTGTGTTCGCGAAGGGCAGCGCCCACGGCAGGACGCAGCGAGGCAAGCTCGCGTCGCTGTGCCTCGCGATGGAGTGCGAGGGCTTCGACGTCGCGCTGCCCGGCGAGTACGCGCGCCTGCGAGGCCTCACGCCCCGCGCGCCCCGCCGCACGATGCGGCCCTGACCCGCGCATCGTCGTGCCGACCGCGTAGGCCGTTGACCGCACCAGTCCCCGGCTCGACACTCGTGCATCGTGGCCGAGCCCGAAACGCCCAAGACGCCTGCCGCTGCGGTCCACATGGTCTCGCGTCGCCGACTGGCGTTCGGTGCGCTCGGTGGCGTGACGCTCGTCGGCCTCGGAGGCCTGGGCCTCGCGATGCAGCGCACGCGCCGCCCTGCACCACCGAGCCAGGAGCTTCGAGTGCTCACGCTGGACGAGCACGCAGTGGTGTCGGCGGTCGCGGCGCGCACGTGCTCGCCCCCGGCCCCCGATGTGCCAGGGGCCGACGCGCTGGAGGTGGGCCTGCTCGCCGATCGCTTCCTCGCGCGCTGCCCGGACGAGCAGATCGCGGACGTGAAGACGGTGCTCGCGATCTTCGAGAGCGGCCTCGTCGGCACCCTCCTCTTCCAGCGCACGAGCCCGTTCACGCAGCTCGACAGCGCGGATCAGGATCGCGTGCTCCTGGCCTGGCGTGACTCGTCGGTGTTGCTCGAGCGCACGATCGCCCGCGCGCTCACGGGCCTCACGACGTCGCTCTACTTCGGTCACCCGCGCGCCTGGCCCAGCCTCGGCTATCCGGGGCCTCCCGATCACGCGGCGCTGCGACGTGCGTACGCCGATCAGCTCGTCGACCTCGACCAGCTCCGTGCGCCGGGCCACGAGATCGAGGGGGGCGCGTGAGCATCTACACCGGCGCGCAGGTCGAGCGGGATCTCGAGCTGAGCTGCGACGTCTGCATCGTCGGCTCGGGTGCAGGCGGCGCGGTCGTCGCGCAGCGCCTCGCGACCGCGGGCAAGTCCGTCATCGTCCTCGAGGACGGCGGCTACCACGTGAGCGCGCGCTTCGACATGACGGAGGGGAACATGTTTCCCCTCCTCTATCAGGAGCAGGGCGGGCGCTCGACGGCCGATCAGAGCATGGCGATCCTCCAGGGTCGCGCGGTGGGCGGCACGACCGTCGTGAACTGGACGACCTGCTTCCGCACGCCCGAGCGCGTGATGCAGCACTGGGCCGAGCACCATGGGGTCGAGGGCCTCACGCACGAGGCGCTCGTGCCGCACTGGGAGGAGATCGAGCGACGCCTCAACGTGCAGCAGATGCGCCTCGACCAGGTGAACGCGAACAACCTGGTCACCTGGCGCGGCCTCGAGGCGCTCGGCTGGCACAAGGATCTGCTCTTCCGCAACGTGAAGAACTGCGCGCACACGGGCTACTGCGGCATGGGCTGCGTGATCGACGCCAAGCAGAGCATGCTCGTCACGTACATCCCGGAGGCCGTGCGCGCGGGCGCGGACGTGTACGCGAACGCGTGGGTCGAGCGGCTCACGTTCGACGGGCGCCACGTGACGGGCGTGATCGCGAAGGTCCGCAACCCCGAGACCGACCTGTTCAACGACCGCACGATCACGGTGCGCGCGCGCGCGACGGTGCTCTCGGGCGGCGCGATCAACACGCCGGCGATCCTCCTTCGTTCGGGCCTCGATCCCAGCGGTCGCACGGGCAAGCGCACGTTCCTCCACCCCGCGGTGGGCGCCGTCGGCCTGCACGCCGAGCGCATCCAGCCCTTCGTGGGCTCGCCGCAGTACGTCTACTCCGACGAGTTCGTGAGCCGCGACGACGGCGGGATGCCCTTCCTCATCGAGGGCGCGCCGATGTTCCCGATGACGCTCGGCAGCATCAGCAACGGCCTCGGCGCCGAGCGCCAGGCCTCGATGGAGCTCTTGCCGTACTCGTCGCTCACGGGCGTGCTCCTGCACGACGGCTTCGACACGAGCGACCCCGACGAGGGCGCGACGATCTCGATCGGCACGGGCGGCCGCGCGGTCATCGACTACAAGTGGACCGAGCGCCTCTCGCGCGCCCTGCGCGACGGGTGCGCGGCCGCGATGCGCATCCAGCTCGCCGCCGGCGCACGCCAGGCCTTCACGTCGCACGGCGTCTACGCGCGCTCGGCCGACGAGATCGATCGGCTGCTCGACGCGGCACGCTGGGGCCCGTGCGAAGTGCCCGTCTTCGTCGCGCACTGCATGGGCGGCTGCGCGATGGGCACCGACCCCGCGCGCAGCGTCGTGGACTCGCGCACGCTGCGACACCACGCGATGGACGATCTCTTCGTGATCGACGGCTCGGTCTTCCCGACCGCATGCAGCGTCAACCCGCAGATCTCCATCTACGGCCTCGCGCGCTGGGGCGCCGAGCACGTGCTCGAGGCGGTGTGACGCCGTCCTGGAACCGCACGACGTGGGCGCTCACGCTCCTCGGCCTCGCGAGCGCGGCCGGATGCCTGAGCGATCCTCCGCCCCGCGATCCCTCGCAGTGGCCGCTCACGCGCGTCGAGCTCGAGCGCGCGATCCCCACCGACGACCCGGCGGAGCAGACGTACCGCGCACACTGCATCGCCTGTCACGGGGTCGACGGCCGCGGCGCCGGTGGCTCGACGGGCGCGAACTTCACCGCAGCGGACGGTCCGCTCACGCGCCCCGACGAGACGCTGCTCGTCTCCATCCTCGAGGGCCGCCGCGGCGAGATCGGCGTGATGCCCGCCCACCGCGACGTGCTCGGCGAGGAGCGCTCTCGCGCGGTGCTCGGCTACATCCGCACGCGCTTCGGCGCGGGCATCGAGGTGATCGTGCCCAGCTCGGACGACGCCGGAGTGCTCGACGACACGGGTGCGCTCGAAGCCGTGGACGCTGGCGCAGGAGAAGCCCCGCCCGAGTGAGCCGCGCGCTCGCTGGCACCTCGCTGCCAGCGAGCACGTCGCGTACGATCGACGCCATGTCTGCCGAGGCCGCACGCAAGTACACGCACGCCGAGTACGTCGCGCTCGAAGCCGCGAGCGAGACGAAGCACGAGTTCCACGCGGGGCTCATCGTCGCGATGGCAGGTGGCACGCTGGAGCACGGGCGCCTGCAGGCCTCGATCGCTTCGGAGATCGGCGCCGCGCTCTCGCGAGCTCGCAAGCCCTGCAACGTCTTCGGCGCCGACGCGCGCGTCTTCGTCGAGGAGTCCGACCGGAGCTTCTATCCGGACGCGTCGGTGGTCTCTGGCAAGCGACAGGTCGCCTTCGACGATCCGCACGCCATGACCAACCCGATCGTGATCGTCGAGGTGCTGTCGGACTCGACGGAGAAGGACGACCGCGGCGCGAAGTTCGCGAGCTACCGCAGGCTCGCCTCGCTCGAGGAGTACGTGCTCGTGAGCCAGGAGAGCCGACGCATCGAGCTCTTCCGGCGCAGCCCCGAGGGCTGGGTGCTGAGCGAGGCCGGCAGCGGCGAGCGCCTCGAGCTCCGCTCGCTCGGCGTCACCATCGACGTCGACGCGGTCTACTTCGATCCCACCTCGGAGTGAGCGCGAAGACCCGCGCGAGAGGCTCGCCGATCAGCGCGTGAGCGCGGCGTCCATGCCGGCGAGCAGCGAGCTCGGATCGTGCTCGTCGAAGAAGTGGCGGTAGCGCGGGTTGCTCGCGCCCACGTCGAGCACGGCTCCGTCGGCGCCGACGAAGTAGGTGCGCGGCACGTAGGTGCCATCGGCCGCGTAGCGTGCGGCGAGCTCGGGCTCGTCGTCGACGTCGAGACGGACCATGAGCATGCGGCGCGAGCGCTCGACGATGCGCGCGTCCTCGAAGACGTGCGCGTAGTTGCGGCAGTGCCCGCACCAGTCCGCGTGCATGACGACCATCATCGGGCGCCCCTCGCGACGCGCGCGGGCCATCGCGTCCTCGTGCGAGACCCACTCGATCTGCGCGTCGTTCCAGCCCTCGCGCGATGGCTCGGCGGCCATCGGTCGCGACGGTGCGGGCGCGGGATCGGGCTCGCGGGGCGCGGGCTCCTCGGCCGCGCCTCGGACGCGGCGCACCCCGCGGAAGGAGGGCTCGTTCGGCGAGCAAGCGAGCATCGAGAACGACGCGAGAGCGAGCGACGCGAGGACGAAGGGGCGCACCACGGGCCGAGCCTACCGCGCTCCGTCATGGGGGGGTGCGGGGTCCTGCACGGGTGCGGAGACACCTCGACAAGCCGCGGGGATCAAGCGGCCGAAGTCGACCACACCGCCAGGGTGATCGTACGCGTGGCGGCCAGCTGCGCGCGCGGCGAGGCGTGCCCGCGGCACCCCGCGCGCGACGAGCGACTCGAGCACGGCGTCCGCGCGCGCGAGCGCGAGCGCGTCGTCACGACGTTCGCGCGCACCCACGTGTCCGAGCACCTCGAGTGGCTCGACGATGGACACCTCCGAGAGGATCGTCGCCACCTGATCGAGGACCGGCGCCGCCCGCTCGTCGATCGCGTCCGAGCCCGGCGCGAACCAGAGGATGTCGAGGATCCGGACCCCGAGCAGCTCGGGGTCGCAGCCCGCGAAGGGTATCTCGCAGAGCGGGTACGCCGAGCCCTGGCGCGTGACGACGAAGCGCACGCTCGCGCCGTCCTCGGTCACCCCGCGCGCGCTCGTGGTGAGGCGCGCGGGCGGCACGCCACGCGCGAGCAGACCTTCACGCACGACGTCGGCCCGCGCCCGCGAGCGCGCCGCAGCGTTGCGCTCGCCACGCCGCGCCGAGCCAGCGATCTCGACGCTCGCGTACTCCGCGTGCGCGAGGATCACCGCCGCGGTGAAGTCGAGATCCCAGGCGGAGATCACGTCCGTTCCGTCGAACGCCACGCGCGGCAGATCCCACACGCGCGTCAGGATGATGGAGCCTGGGCAGTCGGGGCAGCCGTCCTCGTCGTCGCGGGCGTTGTAGGCCTCTGGGTCCGCGGGACACGCGTCGTCCGCGTCGGCGATCCGGTCGCCATCGGCGTCGGGCGGCCCGCCGAGCGTCGCGTCCTCGCGAGCCTCCTCGCTGGTCGCCTCCTCGCTGGCCGCATCGATGGCCTCGTGCGTCTGGGCCGCGGTCTCCTCCCCCGCCGTCGGCGCGCGAGCGGCCTCGCCCGAGGCGTTCTCGCGGCCCGCGGCGCCGCACGCAGCGCACGCGATCACGACGAAACAGATCGACCCGATCGTCCGTGATCGCATGCGCCTCACTCGCTCACAGGGCGGCGCTCGAGGCTTGCGGGGCCGCGTGGGGGGACCGTGAGGACGATGTCCTCGACGTCGTGACCGCGCAGCGGGTCGACGCGGCGGACTGAGATCGTCAGCGTGCCGTGCGCGAGCTGCACGGTCGCGGCGCCGTGCGTCGCGAGCATGCCCTCGACGAGCGCGAACGAGAGGAACGACTGCGCGACGCTCGGTGGCGGCGGCGTGGTGAGCCAGCCGCACGCACGCGCGAGATCGGCGAGATCTCCTGCGCCGTGCTGGCCGAACATGCGGCCATCGGGCCCGACGAGGACCGTGCGCACGCCCGTGCCGGGATAGAGCGGCGGATCGATCGCCGCGCGCACCACGCGGGCGCACGCGACCTGATCACGCGTGAAGACCACGCGATGCCCCGCCATCTCGCTCGCGTGATCGCGCTCCAGCAACGCCTGGAGCTGCCGCTGCGCCCCGACCTCCGGAGAGAACGCGCGCTCGGCCCGCACGGGCGACTCGAGCGAAACGACGACGAGCCACGCAACGAGGAGCACGAACACATTCCGCATCCTGCGAGGGTATCGCGCCCGCGCCTCACGTGTGGCGGGCTCGATCGAGCTCGGCGCCCGGGCTTCGAGGGAGCACGTGCAGCGAGCACGCTCACGCGCCGCCGTTCGCGCTCACTCCTCGCCGCCGCGGAGGCCATGGCGTCGGAGGAGCTTGTGGAGGTAGGGACGCGTGAGGTCCGCGTGCCGTGCGGCGCGAGAGACGTTGCCTCCGTGCCTCGCGAGGAGCGCGGGGAGCCAGTCCGCCTCGAAGCGCGAGATGGCGTGCTCGCGCGCCTCGGCGTAGGTGAGATCGACGTCGTCGACGGGCGCGGTCGCCGCGCGCAGCACGTCGCGTGTCGAGCGCAGCACCGAGGGCTCCTGCAGATCGGGCTCGCCGAAGACGAGCGCACGCTCGATCGCGTTGCGCAGCTCCCGCACGTTTCCTGGCCACGGGTGACGCGCGAGCCGCTCCTGGAAGCTCGGGTCGAGCAGGCGCGCGCGCTGCGCCGGGCTCGCGTGCAGCTGATCGAGGAACGACGACGTGAGCAGCGCGAGATCCTCGACGCGCTCGCGCAGCGGCGGCAGCTCCACGCGCGCGACGGCGAGGCGGAAGTAGAGGTCCTGCCGGAAGCGGCCTTCGTTCACCTCGCGCTTGAGCGAGCGGTTCGTGGCCGCGACGAAGCGCACGTCCACGTCGAGCACGCGCTGGCTGCCGAGCCGCCGGACCTGCCTCCGCTCGAGCACGCGCAAGAGCTTGGGCTGGAGCTCGATCGGCACCTCGCCGATCTCGTCGAGGAAGACCGTGCCGCCGTGCGCCTCCTCGAACGCGCCCTTGTGCGCGCGGTCGGCGCCCGTGAAGGCACCCTTGTCGTGCCCGAAGAGCTCGCTCTCGAGGAGGTTCGCTGGGATCGCGCTGCAGTCCACGACGACGAACGGCCCGTCCTTGCGGGCGCTCTCGGTGTGGATCGCCTCGGCCGCGCCTTCCTTGCCGGTGCCGCTCTCGCCCTCGATCAGCACCGTGATGTCGACCGCCGCGCAGCGCTCGAGCATCGAGAACGCGCGCCGCATCGCGGCCGAGCGGCCGAGCATCCGACCGAAGCGATCCCCGCCGAAGAGCGACACGCTCGCGCGCGCCTCCTCGAGCCGGAACGCGATGCTCTGTTCACCCAGACGCAGCGTGTGCTCGGGGCCGAGCCACGCGCTCTCGACCCGCACGCCGTCGACGAACGTGCCGTTCTTGCTCGAGAGGTCGCGCACGCGAATACCGCGCTCGTCCACGACGAGCTCGCAGTGGAAGCGCGAGACGGTGTCGCGATCGACCACGAGATCGTTGGAGGCGTGGGTGCCGATCGAGACGCGATCGGTCTCGCTGACGAAGCTCTCGCGCACACCGTCGGGGAGGGTGAGCTCGAGGCGGAAGCGCACGAGCTCGTGGCGCTTGAGGAGCTCGCTCATCCACGAGAGGTCACCGAGCGCGTGGGTCTGCGTGTCGTCCTCGTCGTCGTCGTGCATCGTGCGCCCGCATCCTACCGCGGGCCCGCGCGGGGCCGAGCGTCTGCACGGATCGCACACTGTCTCCTCGGAGGAGACAGGCGGCGCAGCCGCGCGGCGCGGCGCGCGCAAATTGCCCTCGGAACAGGGCGATCCACGCGTGGCACGGTGGCTGCTTAGTGCTGCGGCGGAGGTCACGATGACGGTTCGCTCCTCGCTCCTGGTCTCGAAGGCACTCGGCTCGACGGTGAAGGCGGTCGCGCTCGCAGGCGCCGCGGCGATGAGCGGCTGCGTCGGCACGATGTCGTCGTCGGGCGCGAGCGGCACCGAGGCCCTCTGCGAGGCGAGCTTCGCCGCGAGCCTCGCCGGTCGCGTGGTCGACGAGTCCGGGGCAGCCGTGCTCGGCGCGCAGGTGCAGGCCTGCATCACCTCGGTGGGCGGCAGCGCGTTCTGCCTCGAGCCGGTCGCGTCGGGCGCCGACGGCGCGTTCGAGATCACGGTGCCCGAAGAGGGCCGCTGCTTCGAGGACGCGGTCGTGCGCATCACGCGTCCGGGGCAGGCGGGTCGCTGGGCCACGACGTACTGCAGCGTGGAGGGCGCGCTCGAGGGCGACACGCTCGCGCTCTCGTACGACGCGACGCTCGTCGAGCTGCCGGCGCCGCTCTCGATGCCGCCGGTGGGCGCGGCGAGCGCGACGCGCACGGTGCTCTTCGCCGATGGGATCTCGCTCACGCTGAGCCCCTCGAGCCTCGTGCGCGAAGACGCCTATCCGCTGCTCCGCGCGCGCGCCGTGCGCACGAGCGACGCGCCCTGCTCGATCGGCGCCCCGAGCGACGTGCGCTTCGAGGGCCTCGTCGCCTTCGGGCCCGAAGTGGAGGTCGACGGTGAAGTGCAGCTCGGGCTGCCCGTGGCGGCGGCCGAGGGCAGCGCGGTCGAGCTCTTCACGATCGGTGGCACCTACACGCTGCTCGAGGGCACGCAGATCCCCGAGGGTCGCTTCGCGCGCGTCGGTACGGGCACCGTCGTCGGTGGGCGCGTGACGATCGAGGGTCTGCCGATTCTCTCGTGGGTGGGCTACCGCGTGGTCGATGGCGCGACGGGCACGGGAACGGGCACGGGCACGGGCACGGGTGTGGGCACGGGCACGGGCACCGGCACGGGCACGGGCACCGGCACGGAGACCGAGCTGCCGGCGGCGGGCAGCTGCCCGGCGACGACGAGCGGGCGCGAGGTCGGCGATGTGGTCGCCGCGCTGTCCTTCCCGACGACCGACGGTGACGTGTTCGCCGTGCGCGATCACTGCGAGGACGAGCTCGTCGTCGTCTACCACTACGTCGATGGCTGCGGCTCGTGCGCCGCTTTCCTCGCCGCCGAGGGCAATGCGCTCGCCGAAGAGCTCGCCTCGCACGGCCACCGCTTCGTGGTCGCCGTGGCTCGCGTGAACGACCTCGACGGCACGAGCCGCGCAGCGACCGTCGCCGACGCGCAGCGCATCCAGCAGGAGCTCGGTCTCACGATGACGGTCGTGGCCGACGAGGGCTCGACGCTGCTCTCGACCTTCTCGCGCAGCGGCCCCTCGTACCTGCTCGCGCTCCGCCGCGGCAACGTGATCGCGCAGCCGTGGGCCGGCTACGGCACGCGGGTGCCGGAGACCGTACGCGCACTGATGAGCGCGATCGAGAGCGAGTGAACGAGCAGCCCACGAACACGACGACCAGGACACGAGATCATGCGCCGCCACCTCCACACCCTCGCGCTCACGAGCCTCTCGCTCACTGCCCTCTTCGCCCTCGGCTGCGACGGGCGCCTCTCGACGACGAACGCGCCCGAGATCGCGGCGCCAGCGAGCCAACCCGCCGCGCCCGAGGCCCAGACGCCCACCGCCCCAGTGCTCGACGGCGACGCGCCGCTCGAAGAGCCGACCGGTGTGACGATGGGCGCGCTGCCGAGCGAGGGCCTCTGCCCGCCGACGGGTGTGACCGGCGGGGAAGCGGGCCAGATCAGCCCCGACTTCTCGTTGCCGACCGATGACGGCGGGACCTTCTCGGTGCGCGCGAGCTGTGATCGCCCCGTCGTGATCTGGCGCTTCTCGGAGAACTGCGGGATCTGCCGCGGCGTCCTTCGCAACGACGTGAACGAGCTGGCCGCCGCGGTGCGCGCCATGGGTGGAGTCTTCGTGGTGGTGTTCGGGACCGCGCTCACGGTGGATGGCGCCACGACGACCGCGACGCTCGAGGACGCGCGCCGCATCCGCGCCGAGTACACGATCGACGCGGAGATCCCGATCGCCGTCGACGTCGGCGTGACGCTCGAGCTCTTCTACCGCCAGGGCTCGCGCTACGTGC
Source organism: Sandaracinaceae bacterium (assembly GCA_044376125.1). GTDB lineage: Bacteria > Myxococcota_A > Polyangia > Polyangiales > Sandaracinaceae > JAFLCL01. The sequence goes on along the minus strand of JBILLJ010000083.1, from coordinate 11,179 downwards.
TCGCGCTCCGCCGCGGCAACGTGCTCGCCGCGCGCTACGGCCGCATCGAGGAGCCCGAGCTCCGCGCGCTCATCACGGGCATGCAGTCGAGCGGCATCTGAGGGTATCTTCGGGAGACCGCGTGCCACCGCTCCGCTCGCCCGACACCAGGGCCCATCGTGGAACTCCACTCGCCCGACGCGCCGCCCTCGTGGCGTGCGTGTCGTTCGCGCTCGTCGCGAGCTGCACGGTGCCCGCCACGCAGATCCTCGTGACGGTCGACACCGACTTCTACGTGCCGAGCGAGATCGACACCGTCCGCGTGCGTGTGCTCTACGCCTCGGACGCCGAGGGCGAGCCCGAAGAAGCGCGCGCGTTCGAGACGCCCCCGCCGCTCGATGCGCCGACGGACGCGAGGGTCATCCTCGGAGGGCGCGTGCACGAGCTGCGGAGGACGGTCGACTTCGCGCTCGGCCCAGCGGGCTCCACGCTCCCGATCGAGCTCTCGCTCGTGCCCTCGGCGGGCGACGAGGGGCGTGTCGCCCGCATCGAGGCGTATGGCCTGCGTGACGGTGCGGTGCGCGCGATCGCGAGCGTGCGGACTCGCTTCGCGCGGCATCGGACCTCGCGCATCCCGCTCACACTGTTCGTCGCGTGCGACAGCATCCGCTGCGAGGCGGGAGAGACGTGCGGGCCCGGCGGCGCCTGCATCCCGAACGAAGTGGATCCGAGCTGTCTCGACGATCCGCGCCTCTGTCCAGACGCGGCAGCCCCCGCCCGGCCGGACGCAGCGCTGCCGGACGCACCGCTGCCGGACGCAGCGCCGCCGGACGCATCCACGGACGCCGCCTCGAACGATCGCGATGCGGGCTTCTGTGGCGATGGTCGCTGGGATCCGGCGACGGAGGCGTGCGACGGCACCGCGGACTGCTCCGCGACGTGCATCCTCACCGCGCCCGCGACGACCGGCACCTGCGCATCGCCGATCGTCATCGCACCGACCGGGCGTCACAGCGCGAGCTTCGCAGGGCACTCGGACGAGCTCACGAGCCCGACGGACGCGCTGAACACGGCGACGACGCCGGGCCGAGGTCGGGACCTCGTCTGGGCGCTCGATCTCGGCGCCACACCGGTCGACGTCGAGGTCACGTCGGATGACCTGTCCGACATCCACTTCACGCTCTCGACCGAGTGCCCGACCCTCGGCGCGGCCCCGCGCTGCGTCGGCGGAGCCAGCTCGCGGCGGGTGCCGGCCAGCGGACACCGCGTGGTCGCGCGCGGCGCGACGGGGCGCCTCTACGTCGTGGCCAGCCAGCGCGCGTCGGCCGGCTCGTCCGACTACGCGCGGAGCGCCGAGATCGGCGTCGCCACCAGCGCGGCCGTGGCCTTCTCCACGCTGTGCTCCGACCCCTATCGGCTGCACGTGGGAGGCGTGCTCCTCCTGGCCCCGCCGCTCCGTGCCTCGGAGCTCGACGTCAGCTGCGCGCCCGCGGCGAGCGGAGAGCTCCACGCCCTGGCGCCTGCGAGCACGTCCTTGCGCGACGTCGTGGTGAGCTCGAGCGACGGCCGCGCTCGCGTGGTCTGGTCGACGGGTTGTGGGAGCGCCCCGGCGCCGTGCGTCTCCCCGGCGACCGAGTGCACCGGCCTCGGCAGCCTGCTGGGACAGGTCCTGCCGAGCGACACGCTCGTCCTCGTGGACGGAATCGGAGCGAGCACGACATGGGTCGGCCTCACCTTCTACTGATGGGCGCTGCGTGCTTGGCGCTCGCGGGCTGCGTCGCGAGCGCGCGCACGGAGCTGATCGTCTTCGTCGACAGCGACCTCGCCCGCCCCGACCCGCTCTCTCGCATCACGCTCTCCGTCCGGCACGCGGATCGTGAGCTCGGCCCCTTCTCGGAGGTCGTCGATCCGGGCCGCGCGAACGCGCAGGCACTGCCCGTCTCGCTCGGCATCACGAACCGCACGGTCGGTGACGACGAGATCGAGATCCGCGCCACCGCGGCCAATCGCGACGGCGAGCTGGTCGCACAGCGCGCTCGCGTCCGCTTCGTTCCGGGAGAGACGCGTGCGGTCTGCCTGCGTCTGGACGAGGCCTGTCGCGGCGTGGAGTGTGGCGAGGCGACGTGCGTCGCCGGCACCTGCGTCGACGCGCACCTCGAGGCCGCGTCGCTGCCCACGGTGGACGCCGCCTCGGTCGAGACGTTCTCCTGCCCTCGCTCGTCGCACCAGGAGGTGGCTCCGTGATCCGCGCGCTCTTCGTCCTCTCGATCGTTCTCGCCTCGCTGGCTCCGTCCACCGCCACCGCGCAACGGCGCGCGCCGACCGCACCCGCCGCGAGCACACCGAGCGCGCCGACCGCACCCGATCCGAGCCTCGAGGCGCGAGAGCGCTTCATGGCGGGGGCCGAGCTCTTCGACGAAGAGCGGTTCGACGCCGCCGCGGTCGAGTTCGAGCGCAGCTTCGCGCTGCGTCCCGTGCCCGTGGTGCTCTTCAACCTCGCGCAGTGCTACCGACGCCTCCTGCGCCACGACGACGCGATCGACGCGTTCCGCCGCTACCTCGCGCTGGGCGGCGCGAGCATCGCGACCGACCGACGCCGCGGCGTCGAGGACGAGATCGAGGCGATCGAGGCGCAGACGGGCGCCGTCGAGATCGAGGTGGCCCCGGCCGGCGCGCGCGTGTCGGTCGACGGCCGTCCCGCAGGGACCGCGCCGCTCACCCTGCGCCTCGCCTCGGGTCACCGGGCGCTGCGCATCGAGGCCGAGGGCTTCGTGACGATCGAGGACGAGCTCGTCGTGGTCGGTCGCGAACGGCGGCGGGTCGAGCTGCGCCTCGCGGCCATCGACACCGCCGCGACGCTGCGGCTCGACGTTTCGCCGCCCGCGGCGCGCATGCTCGTCGATGGGCTCGACGTGGGCGCGGGCGCGACCGAGCGACGTCTGCCGAGCGGCGGCCACGTGGTCGAGGCGCGCCTCGAGGGTCACCGGCCCTACCTCGCGAGCGTGGAGCTCGCAGAGCGGCAGTCGCTCGATCTCCATCTCCAGCTCGAGCCCGAGCGCGGCCGCGAGGTGACCGAGGAGTGGTGGTTCTGGACCACGATCGGGGTCGTCGTCGCGGGCGGCGTCGTCGCCGGCGTCGTGATCGCGACCAACCCCATCGAGGCCGCCCCGATCCCCGGCCGCAGCCTCACGGGCCACATCGAGATCTGATCGGCCCGAACACCCCCGTTTCGTGAGACGCTCTCTGCGTGACGTCGTCGGCCCTGCCGCCGCCCACGAGAGCCACGTCGAGCAGCAGCGCAGACGACGAGCGCTATCGACTGCTCCGTCGGATCGGCGCAGGCGGCATGGCCGAGGTGTTCCTCGCGCGTCAGCGCCTGGGCACGGGCCTCGGCGAGCGGACGGTCGTCGTCAAGCGCATGCTCCCGCACCTCGCGGACGACGCGAAGTTCGTGCGGCTCTTCGTGCGCGAGGCGCGCCTGGCCTCGCAGCTCCAGCACCCGAACATCGTGCAGATCCACGACGTCGCGACGCTCTCGGGCCGGCCCGCCATCATCATGGAGCACCTGCGGGGGATCGACGCGCGCGCGGCGTACCGACACGCGGCGCACCGAGGTCGGCCGCTCGATCCGGCCACCGCGCTCGCGATCGCCGAGCAGGTCGCGCTCGGGCTCGATCACGCGCACCACGCGATCGACGACGAGGGCCGCGCGCTCGGCATCGTCCACCGGGACGTGAGCCCGCACAACGTGTTCCTCACGCGCACGGGCGTCGTGAAGATCCTCGACTTCGGCGTCGCGCGCAGCAGCCTCGAGGAGACCGCGACGACGTCCGTGAAGGGCAAGCTCGCGTACATGGCGCCCGAGCAGGCCTTCCGCCGTCCGCTCGATCAGCGCACCGATCTCTTCGCGCTCGGTGTCGTGCTCTGGGAGCTGCTCACGGGCCGACGCCTCTTCCGAGGTGGCTCACCGGCCGAGACGCTGCAGGCGCTGCTCCACGCGCCGATCCGCCCTCCTTCGGCCCTCTCGAGCGCGACGCCGGAGATCGACGCGGTCGTGCTGCGGATGCTCGCCCGAGAGCCGGCGCAGCGCTTCGCGCGCGGCAACGACGTGGCCGCCGCGCTGGCGCGCACGCGCGCCGAGCTCACCGACGAGAGCGGCAGCGCGCTCGTCGCGCGTCTGGTGGAAGACGTCGCCCCGCAGGAGAACACGCCCACGACGCCGGCGGATCCCGACAGCGACGTGCGCGACGAGCTGCTCGCGCTCGACGTGGCGATCGGCGCGAGCGCACGCATCGAGGCGGCCGCCCTCTCGCTGCAAAGCGAGGAGGGATCGGGAGACGATGGCGACGACGAAGAGCTCGCCGATCCAGCGCCCGCGCCGATGGCGCCGACCGTGAGCGTGGCCGCGCCACGCGAGAGCACGAGGACCGCAGCCTGGCCGTGGCTCGTCGCGGCCCTCTCCGTGCTCGGCGCGATCGCGATGGCGCTGGGCAACGTGCTCGTCGCGGCGCCGCGCCCCGAACCCGACGCGCCCGCGACACCCCCGCGCGAGCAGAGCGGAGCGCACGTCGAGCCGACGCCCGTGCCGACGACGAGCGCGCCCGCGACGACGCCGCCCACGACGAGCTCAGCCGCACCGACGACGGGCACGAGCCTCGCGACCAGCCCGCGTGTCACCACCCCGACCCGCGACTCGCCACCCGCGACGGAGCCACTGGACGCGCCCGATGCTGGATCCGCGACGAGCGCGCGGCGCGGCGCGGCGGCCCCTTCACGCGCCCACCGCCGTCGCGGCCTCGACGGCATCGATCGCGCGTACCCGTAGGTCGCGCGCGTCAGGCGCCCGTCGTCGCGCTGCCGTGGCGATGTGTGAGCGCGGCCTCGAACGCGAGGAAGTCGCTCATCGGGCGGACGCCTTCGACGCTGAGCGCGGGATGACCGGGCGGCGCGCCGACCCAGACCTCCACGTCCTTCGCGAGCGTCTCGAGCCCCTTGAGCTCGCGACGACGCTCGAGGTCGTCGCTCTTCTCCGCCAGCATCGAGAGCACGAGCACGCTCGCGCGCGACCGCTCGCAGGCGACACGCAGCTCCTCGAACGGCACGTCGGGGCCGAGGTAGACGGGGCTCACGCCGCGCGCCGCGGCGAGCACGGCGGCCATCTGGGCGCCCATCTCGTGGCGGTGGCCGGGGGGCGTCGCGAAGACCATGCGAGGTGCGCCCGCAGGCAGCACCGTCGTTCGGATGAGCGTCGCGAGGTGCGCCCGAACCTGCGCGGAGACCGCGTGCTCCTGGGCCACGCTCATGTCGCCCGCGTGCCAGCGATCACCGACGGCGCGCAGGAGCGGCAGGACGAGCTCGAGCACGACCTGCCGCGGGCCGAGCAGCTGCGAGGCGCGCGCGAGGATCGCCTCCGCGCGCGGCATGTCGAGGCGCTCGATCGCCTCGAGGTACGGCTCGAGCGTCGGGCTCATCTCGGCCGCGGCGTTGGCGGGCTGCGCGAGCGCGCGCAGGGCCGCGTCCGAGAGGTTCGCGATCGCGCCGATGGAGTGCCCGGCGGCGATCGCGTCGCGCAGAGACGTCAGGCGCTCGATGTCGGCAGCCGAGTAGCGGCGCGCGTTGCCGTCGGTGCGATCGGGCGTGATCGCAGCGTAGCGTCGCTCCCACACGCGGACGACGTCGGCGCTGAGCCCCGTCATGCGCGTGACGACGCGCATCGGGAACGTGCGCGACGACGCGCCCTCGGGTGGTCGCTTCGTGCTCATGCCGCCAGCTCCTCGGTGCGCCGACGAGGCAGCGCACAGCCGCGATCGTCGCAGCGGCCGGTGAGCCGCAGGCGTCTCGACGCGAAGGCGAGGTACGCGTGCTGGAGCACGCGATCGATCGGTCCCAGGCGGGTCCAGCGCACCAAAAGGCCCAGGCCCACGGCCTCGTAGAGGGCGCGGAAGACCTCGACGCCTTCCACGAGCTCGCCGCTCGCGAGCACGCGACCGTGGATGCGATCCATCAACGTCTGCCAGGAGGGCAGCCCCTCGCGCGAGGGGTCGAAGCGGGGATCGGCGATGTCGGTGAAGCGCACGCGTCCTCGGCGGTCGAGCGCGCGCAGCATCGCGATCTCGCGGACGCAGAGCGGACAGTCACCGTCGTAGAACACTTCGAACGTCTGGGAGCTCATCGGCGGAGGGCCTCCGACTCGGAGACACTGTGCCTCGTCCGCACGATTGGCAACGTCCACATTGTGTCCAGATAAAAGCTTGACGCCGGACACACGGGTCCCCAAGACCTCGGCCCGACGCAAGGGGCGTCCTTGGGAGGTCTCATGACGAGTTCACCGCTTTCGAACCGCTTCCGCTTGATCCCGCTGACTGTTCTCGCCCTCGGCTCCACGGCGCTGGTCGGCTGTCCCGACAACAACACCACCCCCGATGCAGCGACTGTGGGTGGCGACACGGGCCCCTCCGGCACGGACACGGGCCCGAGCACGGAGGACACGGGCACGACCGAAGAGCCCACCATCACGGGCCTCGTCGTCGCGAGCGACGACTTCGACATCCTCGAGGCCGCGGTGCTCCGCGCCTCCCCCGTGCCGATCGGCGGAACGCCGATGGCGATCGCGGACGTCCTCGACAGCCCCGGCGCGTTCACGGTGTTCGCGCCCAACGACGCGGCGTTCGAGGCCTCCGGCCTCACGCTCGAGGTCGTCAACGCGACGCCGCCCGACGCGCTGCGCGGCATCCTCCTCTACCACGGCCTCCTCGCCGAGGTGCCCGCTGCGAGCGTGACCGCAGGCGCGCAGACCACGATCGCGCAGCTGCCGATCTTCATCACCACGGCCGGCGGCGTCGCGATCAACGGCGGCAACGAGGTCACGGGCGGCGCGGACGTCATCGCCACCGACGTCGAGGCCTCCAACGGCGTCGTGCACGTGATCGATCGCGTGCTCCTTCCGCCCACGGTCGAAGCGATCGCGCGCTACGCCGGCTTCACCACGCTCGCGGGCGCGGTCGCGTCGCAGGGCCTCGTCGACGATCTCTCGGGCACCGGACCGTTCACGGTCTTCGCGCCGACCAACGAGGCCTTCGCCGCGCTGCCCGCGCTCCCGACGGGTGACGCGCTCACGAACGTCCTCCTCTACCACGTGGTCGGAGCGGCCGTGCCTTCGTCGGCGATCACCGCGACGCCCGCGCCCGTCGCGTCGCTCGCGACGGCCCCCTACGAGGTCGGTGGCGATGCGCCGAACCTCTCGCTGCTCGCGCGCCTCGACGGAACGACCGCGCGCATCAACGGCGTCGCCGTCGTCACCGCGGACATCCCGGCGATCAACGGCGTCGTGCACGTCGTCGGCGAGGTGCTCCTGCCGATGAACATCGTCGACATCGCCGAGGCCGGTGGCTTCAGCACGCTCGTCACCGCCGTCGGCGCCGCCGCGCCGCTCTCGGGGGGTGGCACCGTCGCCGGTGCGCTCTCGTCGGCCGACTCGCGCTTCACGGTCTTCGCGCCCACGAACGCCGCGTTCACCGCCGCGTTCCCCGATGGTCTCCCCACGGACGGAGCGGCCGTGCGCGGCGTGCTCCTCTACCACGTGCTCGCCTCGCCCACGCCGGGCATCGTGCTCTCGAGCGGCCTGCCGGCAGCGGCGGCCGATCTGCCGACCCTGAACGGCGCGACGCTGCCCTTCGCGCCTGGAAGCCCGCCCACGGTCGACGGTGAGGACATCATCGTGACCGACATCGTCGGCACCAACGGCGTGGTGCACGCGGTGGGCGGCGTGCTCCTTCCGCCCGGCTGATCGCTCGGCTCGCCTTTGCTCGGCCCTTGCCTCGGGCCGAGCCTTCCCCGACCCAACCACCCGACCAGAGGGGCCGGCTCGAAAGAGTCGGCCCCTCGCCTTTTCCCCTTCACCTTGCTGGATTGGCTCGAGGGACTCCCGTTTCGCGGACCCCGGCCCCAGCGTCGCGGCGCTCGGAGCCAGCGCTTCGACCGACCGCGGAGCCCTCATATGCGTCACGCCCTCACGATCTCGCTCGTGTCCTTGCCGATCTCTCTGGCCGCCTGCGCGAGCACGCCGCCGGCCGACACGTGCATCGTCGACGAGCTCGGTGCCCAGCCCACGACGCGGTTTCCGTCTGGCGAGACCTACTACCTGCCGACGCTCTCGGTGGAAGGTGGCTGCGAGAGCCTCGCGTGGACGCTGCTCGAGGCGCCGAGCGCCAACACGAACGTGATCGTGCGGGAGGCGGGACAGTCGCGCTTCACGCCCATCGAGACGGGCCGCTACGTGTTCGCCGCGGGCGAGGCGCGCCGCACCCTCGAGGTGATCGACGGCCGCACCGTGCCGTACGAGGACTACGCGTACTACCCGAGCCGATCGCAGGTGGAGGTCGGCGGCGAGATCTGGATCGCCAACGCGTTCGTCCCGACGCTCACGCGCGTCTCGGCCGATGGCACGCGGCTCGGCGACATCGTCGTCGGCCCCGCGCCCGTCGCGATCGCGCACCGGGAGGGTGCACCGTTCGTCGTCGTCGCCCAGCGCGCGAGCGACACGATCGGCCTCGTCGATGCCACGACCGGACGGCTCGTGGATGCGATCCACGTGGGCGACGAGCCCTCGAACCTCGTGCTCTCCCCCGACGGCACGCGTGCGTACGTGGCCCTCGCGACCGAGGACACCGTGGCAGTGGTCGATCTCGAGGCGCGGCGGCTCGAGGCGCGGATCGCCGCGGTGGTCGATCCGCTCGGGCTCGCGATCAGCGGCGACGGCACGCGCCTCTACGTCGCTAGCCATCGCAGCGGACAGGCGCAGCGCTTTCCCTTCGAGGACGATCCCGCGAGCGAAGAGCGCGACCTCGTCGTGATCGACACGAGCAGCCTCGCGGTGGTGGACACCTGGCTCGAGGTGGGCACGACGATCGGCGCGCTCGCGATGTCCGACGACGGCGCGACGCTCTACGTGGCGACGCTGCGCAACGACACCGAGTCGCCCCTCGGCACCGAAGGCAACGTGGCCTTCCAGCACGTGATCGCGGCGTACGACGCCGCGAGCGGCGCCGAGCGGACGAGCGCGGATCTGTCGCGACAACCCTCGAGCACCGGGCCCGCGGTGACGCTTCATCAGCCGGCGCTCGCCGAGGGCCTGCTCTGGGTGGTGGCCGAAGGCTCCGATCGGCTGATCGCCCTCGATCCGAGCACGCTCGAGGAGCGCCGCCGCGTCGAGGTGCCGGGCCGACCGCGCCACGTGCTCGCGCACGATGGAACGCTCTTCGTGCACGGCGTGCAGGATCTCTCGGTGACTCGCGTCGCGGCTGCCAGCGGCGACGTGCTCGACACGACCGAGCTCGCGGAGGACCCGCGCAGCGCCGACGTGGCGCGTGGACAGCGCTACTTCACGGGCGCGGGGCGCGACTTCGCCGTGACGTGGTCGTGCAACTCGTGCCACGCGGACGCCCGCGGCGACACGCTCGTGTGGAACGCAGGACCGCTCGAGGGCCACGCGCTCTCGCGGCCGTTCTTCTGGCTCGAGGGCACCGCGCCGCTCGGCTGGGCCGGCTACCTGAGCAGCGTGCGCAACTACGCGTACACCGTGAACATCAACGTCGGCGTGCGACCGACGACCGAAGAGGCGCTCGATCTCACCGCGTACCTCTCGGGCCTCCTGCCGCCGCCCGCCGGCGGTGCGGGCACGCGCCTGGACGGCTCGCTCTCCGACGCGGCCGAGCGGGGTCGTGAGGTCTTCGAGACGCGCGGCGGCTGCGTCGGCTGCCACGCCGGCGAGCTCTCGACGAACCGCGCGTCGTTCCCGATGGGCATCACGAGCGGCGTGAGCGACGTGCCCTCGCTCGTCGGCGCCTACCGCCACAACACGTGGATGAAGCGCGGCGAGGCGCGCTCGCTCGAGGACGCGGTCGATCTGGTGCTCGAGAGCACGTCGATCACGCTCTCGGAGGGCGATCGCAGCGACCTGCTCGCCTACCTCCGCGAGCTCCAGGCGCGCGACTTCTTCGTGCTCGCCTCGAGCCCGGAGAACGGCCAGACGCGCGTGGCCGCGGACGCGCCGATCCGCCTCTCGTTCTCCGCCGCGATCTGGGACGACGCCTCGAGCACGGGCGCGATCACGCTGCACGACGCGATGGGCGCGGAGATCGAGGCCGAGATCGTCGTCGAGGCCGATCGACGCCACGTGCGCATCGAGCCGCGCGAGCCGCTCGGGTTCGCCGCGCGCTACGAGGTGCGCCTGGCAGAGGAGCTCGCGTCCTTCGATGCGCGCTCGCTCGTCGGTGCACGGACGATCACCTTCACGACGGCGCGTGCACCGAGCGTGCGGCTCGAGGGCCGCTACGTGTGGACCGTCGACATGCCCGCGCTCGACTTCGCGAACCGCCGCTTCGACACCTCGGCGACGACGCCCGTGACGGTCGAGGCGCAGGCGACGCCGACGGCCTCGGGCGCGCGCGTGGTGCTCGACTACGGCCGCTCGCTCACGCTCGAGACGCTCTTCGTGATCGACGGCGATCGCCTCGTCGTGCCGGCGCTCCCCGTGCCGATCGGCCCGAGCTTCGCGGACACACGCGGCACGATCATCGACCTCGTCGACGACGGCGGCGAGGGCCGCGCGGAGTTCGGCGAAGGTGGCGTCTCGATGACGGGGCCCGGCTTCGTCGTCGACGACGTGGGCTTCCGCCTCGAGCACGAGAGCGCGCTCACGGGCTGCCCGGAAGGTGCGAGCGGCGCCGTCGCGATCACGCTCGGCACCGACGACATGGGTCGGACCACCTTCTCGTGGGACGGCGCCGAGCACGGCGAGGCCCTGGGCTTCTACGTGACCGCGCCGCGCGCGACGATCCCGGCGGGGCCGGGACAGGTGGTCATGGGTCAGGCCTACTGGGTCGTGGCGACCGAGGCGTTCCCCATGGGCTTCGCCTCGCCCGTCACCTACGGCGCGGTGCCCGCCGGCGCGCGCGACGACGGCGAGACGCACATGGCGAGCTTTCAAGAGCTCGCGCCCGGCGGTTGCTACAAGGCCGCCGTGGCGACCACGCGCTTCCGCACGGGCGAGATCGTGTTCCGCGTCCCCGAGTGAATCTGACATCTCAGGGACCGAGAAGGAATCGTTTGGGGCGCCACGCGGCGGGGTGAGCGAAGCTCACCCCTGGAGCGGGAGCGATGGCGAGGAGCGAAGCGACGAGGTGAGCGACGGGGAGCTCGA
>JBILLJ010000325.1:0-3615 GCA_044376125.1 Sandaracinaceae bacterium | reverse complement strand
TCTTTTCGAGCCCGCCAGCCGCTCGCGGAAGATCGCGATCGAGGCGATGCGACCCTCGGGCGCGCGCGCCGTCGCGCCGCTGCACAGCTGCGCGAGCTCGTCGGCGCTCAGCGAGCGGCCGGGGCGAGCTTCATGTGCACGCCGGCGATGGCGTGCATCGAGGCCCCGATGGCGTGCACGGGTGACGGAACCTGCTGCGACGGCCTGGCCTGCGCACCGGCGCCCAACGCCGGCGAGCCCACGAATCCGCCGCCCACGCGATGCTGCTCGTCGGCAGGCACCTCGTGCGGCAACGACTTCGACTGCTGCGGCGAGATGCTGTGTGTGGACGGCGAGTGTTCGTGCCAGAGCGAAGGCTCTCTCTGCTACTCCGACCAGGACTGCTGCGATGGCTTCGGCTGCGTCGGCGGCAACTGTGTCGACGTCACGGATTGCCGTCGACCCGGCCAGGGCTGCACTTCGCTCGGTGATTGCTGCGGCATCCAGATCTGTGGCCCCGAGTCGTTCGGAGGCACGGACACGTTCTGCGGCGTCGGCGAGGGCGAGCGCTGTCAGGAGGACACCGAGTGCATCGGCAGCCAGACGTGCGTGGATGGCGCGTGTCAGTGCCTGCGCATGGGCGAGAGCTGCGCGGGCAGCTTCGACTGCTGCGGCACGCTCATCTGTGTCGACGGCAGCTGTGCGATGCCCGGCATGATGTAGCCCCTCATGGAGACTGAGAGACCGAGAAAGAATCAACCCTCGCTCCGACGGGGAGACCGCTCGGGACCTCGGCTGGAACGGACACGTCGAAGCTCGCGTCGCTGATCGACTCGAGAAAGCGAACGACGTCTGCGGTCGAGCCACCGCCGAGCGGAGCGTTGGTAGCCAAGCCTTCGTCCAGGCTCGTGTCGATCCCCGTGTAGAAGTCGACGGCACCCGAGAGCGTCGAGATGGAGCCATCGTGCATGTACGGCCCCGTGCGAGCGACATTGCGCAGGGACGGCGTGCGGATCTGCGGACGCCGACCCGTCGCGGGATCGACGCTCCCGATCCCGAGATCGTGCAACGCGAAGTCGGAGAACATCGGCCCGCGGTGACACGTCGCGCAACCGGCGGAGAAGAAGGTCACGAGGCCTCGGCGCGCCGAGAGATCGAGCGCGCCCTCGTCGCCCGCGAGGAATCGATCGAACGAGCTCTCGCCCGTGACGAGGGTTCGTTCGAAGGCGGCGATCGACATGGTGATTCGCTCGGCGTCGACACCAGGGCTTCCGAACGCGTCCTCGAACCTCTGTGCATAGTCATCGATCGAGGCGAGTCGTGAGACGAGCTCGCCGAAGATCGCCTCCTCGGTGAAGTGCGCGCCTCGCATCTCGTCTCGGGCGAGCAGCGGTCCTTCGGCTTGTGCCTCGAGCGAGAGCGCGCGCGCATCCCAGAACATCGGGGCCATCTCGGGCCGGAGTGCCGCGTCGAAGCGGTCGAACCCGTTGAAGGCCGTGTCGAGCACGGTCGGCGTGTTGCGGGCGAGCAGCGTGCGCGTCCCATCCGGAGAGCGCGTACCGAGGGCCTGCGCGCGACCGTCCGCGTATGCGTGATCGGGGTGGTGGCAGCTGGCGCATGCGATGTCCCGGTCTCCCGAGAGGATCGGATCCCAGAAGAGCAGTCGACCGAGCGCGACCTTCGCGTCGTTGATCGGGTTGTCGAGCGGCGAGGTGACGCTCGGACGAGATCCGAGGGTGTGCGCCTCCTCGAGCACGAGCGGCCCGCAGCCCGCGAGGCACATGGCCACGACGAGGACCGCGGGCCTCACAGGCGACCTCCGAGCCGCGCCCCGATCGTGCCGAGCGGATCGACGAGCTCGCCCGAGATCACGGCTTGTCGATAGAGGATCTCGATGTCGAAGTGCTCGACGACGATCCAGCCGATGCCCGCGACGACGAACACAGCCGGGCGTGCTCCGAAGGTCCCGAGGTTCCTCGGACCGAGCTGTGCCTCGAGCATGTCGAAGGCCAGGCCTGCGCCGCCGGCCACCACCGTGTAGAAGCCGACCTCGGGTGCGGGCACCCACCGCCAGCCGACGGTCAGTGGCACGAGATCGATCCGAGCTCCCGGGATCGCGAGCGCCGCCCACGCGAGCTCGAGGCTGAGGAGGTGCGAGCGCTCGCCGTCGAGCACGAGGTCCAGGCCCGCGCGCACATCCACCCCGATGCCGTAGGCCTCGTAACCCACGAGTGGGAACGCGAACCCGGCCGCCAGGGTCGGATGTGCCTCGAGACCCGCGGTGTCCTGGGCCGAGGATGTGGTCGGACAGACGAACATCAGAGTCACGAGCGCGCCCAGCAGTGTTTTCGCCATGCACGATTCATGAAGGTTGAACCGGCGCCTCGGTACGCGAGACATTGCAAAGCGCGTTTGCGTGTTTGCAGGCTGCGCCATGGACTACCGCTGGGACGACATCCGCCTGTTCTTGGCGCTCCACCGCGAGCGAACGCTGAGCGCAGCGGGCCACAAGCTCGGGCTCGATGGCTCCACGATGAGCCGTCGTCTCGCCGCGTTCGAAGAGGTCCTGGGGCGCACCCTGTTCGACCGATCACGCGATGGTCTGCTCCCGACGCCGGCGGCCTCGGACCTCTTGCCTCTGGCGGAAGCGATGGAGCTGGCCTCGCAGCGGTTCCGCGAGCATGTCGAGGCTCTCGACAGCGCACCAGAAGGCGTCGTGCGACTGACGACGCCGCCCTCGGTGGCGGAGACCTTCGTGGTGCCGGAGCTGCCGGAACTGTTCACGCGCTATCCGCGCTTGCGGCTCGACATCGATACCAGCCAGCGACGACTGGATCTGTCTCGCGGAGAGGCCGACCTCGCGCTTCGCGACTCGGCACAGGCCGCGGGCGATGTGGTCGTCACGCGCCTCATGCGGCTGGAGTTCGCGATCCTCGCGGCGCCGTCCCTGGCGCAACGGATCGGGACGATCGCGCGATGGGACGCAGTGCCGTGGATCAGCTGGGGCGCGCCGGTCGGTCACCTCGCGCCTGCTGCGTGGCTCGCGACGCACGCGCCGCGCGTCGAGCCGATGATGCGGTCGTCGTCGCTCGGCGCCCAGCTCGCTGGAGCGCGCCATGGCCTTGGCGTGATCTTGATTCCGCGGGTGTTTGCGCGAACGGGTGAGCTCGTCGCGGTCGAGCTCTCGCCCGAGCTCGAAGCGTCGGTGCGATCGTTTCCGGTCGACGAGCTGTGGCTGGCGGCCGCGCGTTCACGACGCGCGCTGCCGCGCGTGGGAGCCGTGTGGGACTTCTTGGTCGAGCGGGCCCGGGAGCTCAACCTCGACCCGGCTCAGGCGTCGAAAGATACCGCCCCCAGCAAGTGAGCCCCCAGCAAGTGATAGAGCGGCGCACGCGCGGCGGACAACGGATCGATCAGAGCGTGATCGATCAGAGCTTGAAGGGCGTCTTGCCTCGCACCACGAGGTCCCACCAGCGGAACGTGCGCGCGAGCGCGGCGTCGAGTTCTCGTGTGGCGTCCGAGGGGCCGAACCGTAGTCCGTACGAATGTACCCCGGATGGTAACGGGAGCCTCTCACGGTCGCGATGCATTCATGAGGAGGGCTCTCATCGGGTGGTGCGGGGCGTCAACGAGCGC
>JBILLJ010000324.1:0-3621 GCA_044376125.1 Sandaracinaceae bacterium | reverse complement strand
GCGGTGGCCACGTGATCACCATGCGCGCCCACCTGCTCAGCGGTCGGTGGGAACGTGCCTCTCAACTCGCGCTCACGCAGCGATCGCTGGAAATACATGCCGCATGATCAGGATGAGAGGCACTCCCACGCGAACTCCCCCCGGTTGCCCATGCCACTACTGCTCCGACCCCGAACGGAAGGGCTGTGCCCACCGCTGCCCGCCCCACTCGGCTGCCGAAGGCCGCGGCGAACATCTGTGCGATAAACGCCCCGAAAGCCCGCTGATCCTGCGGAGTAGACTCACCGTGCACGAACCGAACAGCCATCGCTGTGAGTTGGTCCCAGTTATCGCGAATCTGAAAATAGAGTAGCCCGAGCAATCCGGGGGTGGTGAACCAGTTGACAACGGGGGTATTCTCTAAAAGTGTAAGGACGAACCCGATGGCGACCATCATGCGTCCGTGGTTCCAGATCTCGTCGGCGAACCCGCCTCCGATGTTCTCCAATACGTCTGGAGCCAGACGCGAGAACAACTGCCTTGCGTATTCGACAGGACCGGCTTGGACGGCCTCCCCCCCCAGAGAGGGAGCGGTGTCGGACATCACCGTCATCTCGCCCGGCGTCACCGCCTGGGCGAGCAGCACTTGCTCCCGAGCGCTGGAGAGGATGCTGTCCATGCGATCCAACGCCGGCATGGCAGGGGGTTCGGCCTCTACGCAAGAGAAGCCGCCGGGGAGCTCGTGGCAGACCTCGAACCCGCTCGGATCCCACGCGTTCGGTGGGCGGTTCATCACGTAGGAATACGGATTCGTGCCCTGGCTGGAGAGCGGGTCCGCTTGCAGGGGATCCGGCGTGAGGAACTGCCGGAGGCGCGGGTCGTAGAAGCGGCCGCGCATGTCGATGAGGCCGAGCGCGTCCTCCTGCCTGTGCTCGGTGAAGCCGCGGATCACCGTCGTCGTCTCGGGCGGCGCGTCAGTGCCATCGAGCGCGAGGCGCTGGCCGAAGGGACCGAACCATTGACGACCATGCACGGTCGAGCCGGTCGGGTTCGTGACCAGCGACACGGACCGGAGGCCGTCGTCGTGGAAGTACTTCGTGGTGCGAGCCCCGGAGCCCTCCTCCTCTTCGACCTGCGCAACGAGCCCAACGGGCGTGTGCACGTAGAAGACGTGCTGGCCGATCTGCCCGTTCTGTCGGCGCTCGTAGAGCTCACCCACGTGCGTGACGACACCCTCGGGGCGGATGGACCGCGTGCGCTGGTGGAAGGCGTCGTACTCGAAGGTGGTGGTCCCCGCCGCCGTCGTCACACGCCACGGCAGATCGAAGTGGGTGTAATCGATGGTCCGGCCCGGCCCGGTGACCTGCCTTCCCCGATCGTCATAGCCATAGCCCTCGACGAGGCTGGTCGAGCCGACGCTCCGCGTGACCTCCGTGGCGGCGTGCGGACGGCCCTCGCTGACCTCCGGGTACGCGTACGACTCCTGCGTGGTCGTGCCGTCCCGAAGGTTCTGTGAAGTGACCAGGTCGAACCGCCCGCCGCCTTGCGGCTCGTAGCCGAACGTGTCCGAACGGCGAAGACGCAAGAACCCAGGGCCCGTGAACACGTTCCAGGTCTGGAGGCGATCGAACCTGTCGTAGCCGAAGAGCTCGATTCGGGGCGACACGGCCTCTCCACGCGCTGCAAAGCGGCCCTCATCGTCGGCGACGTAGATCCACTGCTGGAGCGCGGTCGACGTCGCGCTCCGTGTCGTGAGGCTCTGAAGCGTGCCGCGCAGCTCGTCGTAGGTCCGCGTGGTGGTCATTCCGCCGCGGACGTCTTCGAGCGGCCGGCCGAGGCCGTCGACCTGCCGCAACTCCCAGAGCACCTCACCCTCGCGCGCACCCGCGCCGCCCGCACAGCCTGCGGCACAGGACTCGACGCGCGTCAGCGCGCCGCTGCCCGCGTCGTAGCGGTAGAAGACGCTGAAGCGTCGACCGTTGGCTCGCGGATACTGGACCCGCCGGAGGCGTCCCACCGAGTCGTAGGACATGTCGGTCTCGAAGACCTCGCCCGCGATCGTGCGCGTCTCGCGCTGAACTCGCCCGACCACGTCGTAGCGGTACGCGATCGTGTCACCCGTGCTCGGCACCGCCGCGTAGTCGATCCGGCCGATGCCATTGACGGCCGTGTCCCAGAAGAAGCTCGCGACGGTCGTGGTCACTTCTCCTTCCGTCCGGTGCTCGTGGAGCTTGCGGCCGAGGTCGTCGCGATCGAAGGACGTCACTCCGAGCGCGTCGGTGATCGACGTGACCTCGCCGAATGCGTTGTAGGCGATCGTCTGGAGCCCACGATCCGCGTCCGTGACACCCGTCGGTCGCCCGATCGCGTCGTATTCCATGGTCGTCGCCGCGCCGATCACGTCCAGGCTGGAAGCGGGGAGGTCGAACGCGCCATAGGTGTGCGAGCGCTCTTCCTCCACACCTCCGCGCCGATCTCCCGAGCGGACGACTCGGCCGTGATGATCGGCCTCGGCGAATCGCACCGAGTCGGTGTCGGTGAACGTTGCGGTGGTGCCGCCCACTTCGTAGCTGCCGCCCCAGCGCGTGACGGTCTGGGTGATGCCACCCCCGACTGCCCGCTGCACGAAGGACGTGCGGGTCGGCCGGCCGAAGATGTCGCTCTCCCGCCGGGCGGACACGCGCGGGCCGGTCGCCGTGCTGAGCCGCGGGATGCTGGCCTCGACGGCTCGGCCCAGAACGTCGTAGGTCATGGCTGAGCCGAAGTCGCCGCCGAGCATGCGGTGTGTGAACTGCTGCGGCCGACTCAGCGAGTCGAGGCGTGTCTCGCTGCGGCCTCCGCCCGCGTCCGTCATGGTCAGGATGTCTCTGCCCGCGGTGTGGCGGTAGTCGTAGGTCGTCGTGGCACCCCCAGGGGCGCGTGTCTCGCGGACTCGCCCGAAGCCGTCGTACCGGAAGTAGCCCGTGATCCCGTTCGGATCCGTACCGAGGAGCGGCACGCCGAACGTCGGATGCACTCCCACCCACTGGAGCTGTCCCAGTGTGTTCGTGACCGAGCGTAGATGAGTCCCGTCCAGCTCGTCGTAGGTGAGCGAAGTGACGCGCACGTGGTGCTCGAGGTCGCCGCCGGCGGCCATCGCCTCCGCGTCTCGCATGGTGATCTGGAGGGGCTGCCCATAGGCGTCCGTGGTCGTCTCGACACGCAGGAAGACATGCTCGGGATCGCTCGCGCCGGCACCTGGCTCGCGAACGACCGCATCGACGCCGCCGAGCTCGCTCCACTCGTACGCCATGGTTCGCGTGCCGGTTCGACCCGTGGTGACATCGATGTCGGTCACCAACTCTCGTTGGGCCATTCCATAGAGGTACGCGCCCGATGCAAGGAAGGGCTCGCGCTCGGTCTGCGTCCTGACGATGGGGGTGGTCGCTCCTCGCCGCTCGGACACTTCTCCCTCGACGAAGCCGAGCACGTTGGGTACGGCACGCGAATCCTCTTCCGTGAACCAGGTCGGCTCCCCACCCACCGGGAACGTGAGCTTGTCGATGGGTGCGGATCGAATGCGGCGGCCTGAAGTCGCATGATTTCGGGCTCCTGCGCGCGTGACGGAAAGACGAAGGGGCTCTTCCCCGGTACGGTTGGTTT
>JBILLJ010000323.1:0-3629 GCA_044376125.1 Sandaracinaceae bacterium | reverse complement strand
CACGGCATCGGCCTTGGCGATAGCCCCCAGCACCGCGGTCTTCTCCTCGGCGCTCGCCCTGCGTTCATCGAGCTTGAGGCGGAACGTGCGAACGATCGCGAGCAGGAGAGAGAGGGCCGCCGCCAGCTTGCGATTCCGGTCTTCGAGCCACGCCAGCCGACGAGCGAGTGTCTCGCGGCCGGCGTCGTGTTCGGCGGAGACCACCTCGACTCGGCCGCGGCGCACCCACGAGCGCATCGTCGAGCCGGGCACCTTCACGGAATCGTCGAGAGTCCGCCCCGCCACGATGGAGTTGCGGAGGCGATGATCGTACGCTCGCCGACGCGGGCGCTGCTCGTCTCGACTGGCACGTTCGCTTCTCTCTGACAACCGAATCGGAGAAGCAACGCAACGCGAGGTAGCCTCCGCCGTCACGAGGGAGGCTACCTCGGGTTGAAGCTCGCGAGTGATCGAGCACGCCGACGAGACCTCGGCGTGGCCGAGCAAGCGTGAGCCCGACTCCACGACGAGTCTCAGCGCCTGACGGCGCGACGGCGTCGGAGGGATGGGCTCTTCACGCGGTACCACTACGACGCCGAGGGGCAGTTGCGGCGGGTCGAGACGCGCGATGGGAACGGCGTATCAACATGCGACGACTGGACGGCAGACTACGACGCGCTCGGTCGCCGGGTGCGGTTCGGTCGGGGCGGTGCCAAGACCGAGCTCCACTGGGACGGGTTCCGCCTCGCGGGCGAGACATCGCCGAGCGGGCGACTGCGGCTCTACGTCTATCAGGCCGTCGACTCGTTCATCCCGTCCGCGTTCATCGACTACGCGTCACGCGAGGCACCGCCGGAGTCGGGCTCGACGTACTACGTGCATCACCACGCGTGCGGGCTGCCCCTGATGATCGAGGACTCCCACGGACGCACCGTCTGGTGGGCCTCCGCCGTCGAGCCCTACGGTGACATCGACCTCCACCCCAGCAGCACCATCGACTACGCCCTCCGCTGGCCAGGTCATCGCTTGGACGCGGACCTCGGGCTCTTCTACAACCGCTTCCGCGACTACGACCCCAAGCTCGCCCGCTACCTCCAGCCCGACCCCCTCGGGCTCGGCGGCGGCCCCAACCTCTACGCTTACGCCACCAACCCTCTCAGCGACGTCGATCTCCTCGGCCTCACCCTGTGCCCAGAGGGTGTCGCGAGACAAGAGGCGCAGATGGACGAGGCGCGCAAGCGCAGCGAGCACCTTCCGTCCGACCGGCGTGCGATCTTGCTCGACAGTCTTGCAGAGATTCATCGCCGAGAGCGCGACCAAGCTGCACTCGGAAACGCGGCGCAGGCCACCGAGATGCGCGGCGAGGCCGATGCGACGCTGCACATGCTGCGCGAGTCACGCCGACCGGGCGGTGAGTTCGAGGGCATGGTCCCCGCGACGCGGTATGGCGCCGGCAGCGGCATGGATCAGATGTGGGTCCGCCTGGGTCCCGACGGGAGCATCACGGAGGTCGTCGTCATCGAGGCCAAGGGACGAAACGGCACCTCGGGGCGCGCAGCGGAACTCTCGCCGGGCAACCCGGATACCGGACTCCCTCCGCAGATGAGCGAGGAATGGGTGCGATCCCGCGCCGAACACATCGCCGACGACCCGAACGTGTCTACGACCGAGCGCGCAGCCGCCCGTGCGGTGCTACGGGGGCTCGATACGGGGGATCCGCCGGTCTCGGGTCGCGTAATCACCGGTTCGTTTGCGAAGGACGAGGCGCCGACGAACCGGCCTCGGCGTCGCCGGTCTGATGTTGACCTCGAAATGTCCGTTCCGACCAGACCTGACGGAACGACCGACGGGACTTATCCCCCCGATGGCCGCTACAACTGACCTGGAGCCACGCGTCAATGGTACTCAAGCTGAACGATATTGTGTTCGACGACTTCAACATCTCCGCTCTCGCCGAGGATGAATCAGGCTTGGCCGCGTTGGAAGAGCGGTCGCGCGAGGCGGGGCCAGACCCAAGTCAGAGGCTCAAGCGTCTCTCCATTGCCGGGGAGCGTGCCCTTGTCATCGCACTCAAGCACTACGCTCTCGAACGAGACTCGGGTGGAGTTCGCGCCTACGCGGCGCGCGGCGCAGCGCACCTCTGCGCATGGCTCGAAATGCCTGAAAGCACACGGCCACCGGTCATTACCTGGTACTACGCCCAGTACGTCAGTTGGGCCACCGCATTCGCCGATCCGGCTACCCGGTCCAGACTCGGATCCGTACCAGCGCACGCGGCCCTCCCTCACCGCGACAATGGAGCTCTCTACTCCTACATTCTCACCGCGTTCCTTCGTGGCGAGACGATCGACGAGCCTCTCGACGCGCTCCGGGAGCAGTGTCTCGATCGAAAGGCGACCAAGTTCCTCTCGACGACCGTTCTCGCATGCACCGACGCGATGCGGGCCACGCTGGATGGGAACACTGCTGCACTGAACCAAGCCCTCGAGGACCTCGTCGCGCAGCACAAGCAGGACGTGAAGGGAGAGTACCGGACGAACGCGCTCCGCGGCTTCATGAACGCCTATGGCCTGTTCTACGTGCGCATCGCGCTGGAGCGCGGGATCCCGCTGACCATCGACTCTCCCTATCTGCCGGTCTGGCTGGTGGACCTCTGTCGCACGACACCGCCGACTGCGAGCTGAGCGCGTGCAGAACTACGTCTTCTATCTGATCGACGACGCGGAGCTCCTCGAGCACGACCCGGGGCCCGATGCCCTCCACACCGAGCTCGAGGAGTGGTCGATCCGGAACGGCGCACACTGGGGCGAGCTGCGGCAGCGCGCCGGCTTCCTCTGGGAGGCGATCGATCGACTCGACACCACGGTGCCCTCGGAGCTCCGCTTCAAGGAGCGGATCTCGGAGGCGGAGATCGGCCCTCGCTGGGGCAGCATCCAGGGCGTGGGCTACTTCCCCGCGCCCGTCGCCGAAGCGCTCGGCAACGCGATCGCGCCCCTCGTCGAAGCCCCGTCCACGGCCTCCGAGCCCGCGTTCGCGCAGCTGGTGACCTCCCTGGACGACGTCTGCCGCGCCGCCCGCAAACGCAAGATGGGCTTCGTCGTCCTGCGCGGCTGACGTCTCTCTGACAACGGAATCGGAGAAGCAATGCAACGCGAGGTAGCCTCCGCCATCACGAGGGAGGCTACCTCGGGTTGAAGCTCGCGAGTGATCGAGCACGCCGACCCAGTCTCGGCGTGGTCGAACAAGCGTGAGCATCCGTGCTGTTCGGTCGCTTCGCGCTCGAGGAGCAGAGTCGTGCGGAGGGCACGACGCTCGTCGGTCCGAGCGGTGCGCGGGAAGACCTCTATCTGCGGCCTGACCTGCGCGTGGAGCGGCGGCTCTCGAATGGCACGCGGGAGCTGAGCCAGTTCGACGAGGAAGGGTTCCTCACGGGGCGGGCGACGCACAAGCGCGCGTCGGATGGGGCGGAGGTGTCTTGGGGCGTTCGCTACGAGCGCAGTGGTGAAGGAGATCTGGTCAGCGCGTGGGACAGCGCTCGCGGTCCGGTTCGCTACGAGCTGGACGCGGCGCATCGCCTGGTGGGCGTGGACCGGAACGGGACGCGAGAGCTCATCGACCTGGACCCGGCCGGCAACGTGCTCGGCAAGCGG
>JBILLJ010000322.1:0-3643 GCA_044376125.1 Sandaracinaceae bacterium | reverse complement strand
AGGGGCGTTCGCGGGGTCTTGGCGCCCGCGGCCGTGCTCGGGGCGCACGTGTGCCGTGGCACGCGCTCCTCGCACCGCGGCGGCGGTCACGGGCCGAAGTCGAAATCCTGCTGCGGTGGCCCTCTGGTGGGGCGGATGGAGAAGGGCCAAAGCGTGAACAGAAGGCGAGGCCACGTCGATGTGATCGCGCCTGCGGCGCGGGCGAAGGGAGCAACTTCCATCGCACGCTGTGGCACGAGGTGGGTCACTACCTCGGCGTCGATCGCACCGAGGACGGTCGTGATCTCGACGTCGCGCTCGCCGACACGGCCGACTTGTTCGAGGAGATGAAGGCCGATCTCGTCTCGCTCTTCGCCGCGCGCTGGATGCGGGGCGCGAGCCTCGTGGACGACGCGCGCCTGTCGGCGATCGAGGCTGCGGGCATCCGTCGCGTGCTGCTCAAGAACCGGCCTCGTCGCGAGCAGCCGTACCAGACGATGCAGCTCATCCAGTGGAACTGGTTCCTCGATCACGGCCTCCTCGCATTCCGCGACGGCCTGCTCGTGATCGATCGCACCCACTACGGCGAGGCCGTCGAGAGCCTGCTCCGTGAGGTGCTCGCGATCCAACGCGCGGGTGATCGCGATCGCGCCGACGCCTTCGTCACGCAGTGGACCACGTGGCGCGACGACCTCCACGGCGTGATCGCCGAGCGCATGCGGCAGAGCGAGCGTTCACGCTTCGCCCTCGTCACCTACGAAGCGCTCGGTGAGTCGCGCGACTGATCTCGCCGCAGGAGGGCGGTCACTGGCGACGTCGTGTTAGGGTCGAGCGCATGAGACTCGCCGTCGTCACGCTCCTCGTCGCCGGTTTCGTCGCGGGCTGCTCGTGTGGTGAAGGGCCAGCACCGTGCGTGAGCTCGACCGAGTGCGGTGCGGGCCGATCGTGCGTCGACGGCGAGTGCGTCGCGCCCGCGGATGGCGGACCCCGCGACGTGGGTCTGGTCGAGGACACGACCTCGCCGCCGGTCGATGCGCTCGTGCCTTCGGATGCGGGCATCGAGGGCTTCGGTGATCGCTGCAGTGCGGAGTCTCCGTGTCCACGCGGCCTCCGCTGCGTCGATGGCACGTGTCACCTCGACTGCGGCGCGGCGCCTGCGTGCGGCACGCCGGAGATCTGCTGCGCGAGCGGCGAGGCGTGTGGCGCCTCGGGCTGCGGCATGCCTGGCGCGGCGTGCGATCTGCCGAGCGCGTGCGGCGGCGCGAACGTGCGTGGTTGTCCGGAAGAGCAGTACTGCGACTCGACGATCCTGCGCTGTCTGCCTTCGCCACCTGCGGGCACGTGCACGCTGCCTCCCGCGACAGGCACGTTCGAGCCCGAGCTCATGTGGCACTGGACGGGCAGTGTCGAACACCCGACGTACAAGGGTGTGCTCGTGACGCCGATCGTGGCCGACGTGGATCACGACGGCGCGAGCGACGTGCTCGTGATCGCGTACGAAGACGCGCCCGCCGCGTTCGGAGGATCGATCCCCGGCTACGGCATCCTCTGCGCGCTCTCGGGTCCGGGCGACTGCATGGGCAGCGCGCGCGAGATCTTC
This sequence comes from Sandaracinaceae bacterium, assembly GCA_044376125.1. Taxonomy (GTDB): domain Bacteria; phylum Myxococcota_A; class Polyangia; order Polyangiales; family Sandaracinaceae; genus JAFLCL01. The sequence goes on along the minus strand of JBILLJ010000322.1, from coordinate 2,064 downwards.
TGCACCGACCCCGCCGACACCGCGCACCTCTTGAACTCGTGGGGCCATCTCGCGGTCGCCGATCTGGATGCGACCGACGACGACGACTCGCTCACGATCGTCGCGGGTCTCCATCGTGGATCGCTCGGTGGATCGGGCATCGTCGCGTACTCCGAGACCGGCGCGTTCTTGTGGGAAGGTCACGACGCGAGCGGCGCGACGGTCGACGTGTTCCTCTACGGCGGCGCGCCGACGATCGCGGATCTCGACGGCGATGGAAGCGCGGAGATCATCGTGGGTGGGACGGTGTTCGATCGAGACGGTCTGCTCGTCTGGCGATCACCCACCGCGCACACGGGCAACGTGGGCTTCGGGCCGATCGCGATCGCGGTGAACCTCGACGCGGAGCCGGGCCCGCTCGAGGTGGTCACGGGCAACAGGGCGTACGAGGCGGATGGCACCGTGCGCTGGACCTCGACGGACATCGGCGACGGCTATCCCGCGGTCGCCGACTTCGATCGCGATGGCACGCCCGAGATCGTCGTCGTCGAGAATGGCCGCGTGGCCGTGCTGCGCGCCGATGGCACCGCGTTCGTGCCGACGCTGTCGCTCTCGAGCCTCACGGTGGGTGGCGCCGCGGTCGTGGGTCGCGGCGGTGCACCGACGATCGCGGACATCGACGGGGACGGCGCACCCGAGATCGGCGTCGCCACGGCGAACGCGTACGTGACGTTGCGCGTGGGCAGCACGATCACGGCTGCGTGGACGGTGCCAGTGAACGACGCGTCCTCGAACATCACGGCCTCTGCGATGTTCGACTTCGACGGCAATGGCGTCGCCGAGGTCGTCTACCAGGACACGTGTCGCACGCGCGTGTTCGCGGGCGCGGACGGCGCGATCCTCCTCGACATCGACAACAGCTCGGGCACGGCGTCGAACTACCCGACGGTCGCCGACCTGAACGGCGACACGCGCGCGGAGTTCGTGCTCGTGGCCGACTCGTACTACGCACGCGCGTTCCCCGGCAGCACGCTCGGATGCCCTGCGGGCATGCCGCTCACCGACGGTGTGCGCGTGTACCGCGATGCGAACGATGCCTGGCAGTCGACGCGTGCGATCTGGAACGAGCACGCCTACCACGTGACCAACGTGTGCGACGGCGTCGACTCCGCGTGCCCTGCAGCAGAGAACCATCACGGCGCGATCCCTCGCGCGGAGGCCGCGAGCTGGCGGAGCACCGACGCGATCGGCTACCGCGTGAATGCCCGTTTCGGCTCACCGACGCTGAACGTGCCGGATCTCTTGCCGATCGCGCTCTCCGCGGACTTCTCGATGTGCCCCGCCACGCTCACGCTGCGCGCCGACGTGACGAACCGCGGCGCAGCGGCGGTCGCGGCGGGGACGGAAGTCGCGTTCTTCAGCGTCGAGGCGAGCGGCAATGTCTTGCTCGGCGTGGTCCCGCTCGCGAGCGCGCTGCCGCCGGGCGGAGTCGGTCGCGTGGAGCTCGTGGTGCCGATGGAGAGCGCGGGTCGTGGCCCGGAGATCACCATCCGAGTCGTGGTGGATGATGACGGCACCGGGGCAGGTCGAACGCGCGAGTGCGACGAAGAGAACAACACGAGCGCTTCGTTCGACCTCGAGTGCTCAGGCCTCTTGTGATCGCGATCTGAGGAACCACGGAGCGAGGAACGCGACCCGAGCGGCGAACGAGAGAGCCCCTCCCGCAGGGAGGGGTTGGGGAGGGTCCGCGAGGCGGTGCGAGTCGCGAACCCCGAGCTCCGCCCACGCCCGAAGATCTCCGGTCGACCGAGCCGGCACGTCGCGAGGCCCGAAACGTCCTTCGCATTCGTGGTTCAGTGTTGAGAGCGTAGTCCGGATAAACGGCGCCTCGGTTGCCCGATCTGAACGTCGGCATCTCCATGAACCACCCGTTCGATGGTCTCGGAGGCGCTCATCGAGCGGGAGAGGCTCGCATGCCGCTGAAGCGTCTCGTGGGCGCTGGCTGCCATGCTCTGGGCGCACGTGTGCCGTGGCGCGCGCTCCTCGCACCGCGGCGGCGATCAGGGGCCGAAGTCGAAGACCGTA
>JBILLJ010000199.1:0-13288 GCA_044376125.1 Sandaracinaceae bacterium | reverse complement strand
ACGTCCGCCAGGCCCTTGGCCGCGGCGATGCGGCGTGCGTGGGTCACGCCCTTCACGAGGGTGTCGAGATCGTCGGGGTGCGAGAGGTAGCGGGGATCGAGGCGCGCGGGCGCGAGCGGATCGGCCGAGCGCAGCGTCAGGGTGCCGCGGCTCTTGGGCTTTCCGAGGATCACGATGATGCCGAGCAGGTGCTCGACGAAGCGCTGGAGCGGCGGCATCGCGAAGCCCACACCCACGGCTGCGCGGAGCAGGTGCTTCACGGGGCCCTCGTAGAGCCGCGGCGGAAGGACCTGCCCGGGCAGCACGCGCTGCGCGGCCTCCTTCATCGCCGAGCGCGCGGGCCAGAAGACGTAGCAGCTGTCGCTCTGGCCCTCGGGCAGCTCGGCCTCGGGGCGCGTGCGGAAGAACGAGTAGAGCTGCGGCGTGACGTAGTCGACCTCGGCGCTCGCGACGTGGAACGTCGGCACGTTCGGGTGATCGTGGAGGTTCGCGCCCACGCCGCGCGCGTCCGCGACCACGTCGATCCCGAGCGAGCGGAGCGCACGCCCATCGCCCAGCCCCGAGAGCAGGAGCACGCGCGGCGACTCGAGCGCGCCCGCGGAGAGGATCACCTCGCGCTTGGCACGCACGATCGAGCGCTGGCCCTCGCGCTCGATCTCGACGCCGACCGCGCGCTTGCCCTCGAACACGACACGAAGGACTCGCGCCCGTGTGACGACCTGGATGTCCTTGCGACCGCGCACGTACGCGACGTAGCCGTTCCTGCGGTGCTCGCCCTCGAAGTTCATCCACTCGTAGCCGATGCGGTTTCCGAGGTCTCCGTCGTGGAAGTCGGCCGAGCGCCGGAAGCCCGCCTCCTCGGCCGCGGCGATGCACGCCTCGGTGAAGCGCGTGGGCTCCTTGCGGTTCAGGCGCAGCCGCGCCTCGAGCGCTTCGAAGTGCGGCACGCAGTCGTCCCAGCGCCAGCCCTCGGGCCACTCGTCGAGGTCTTGTCGCGAGCCGCGCGTGTAGACCATCGCGTTGATCGCGCCCGAGCCGCCGAGCACGCCGCCCGTGCCCATGAAGATGCGCTGGTTGCCCGCGTACGGCTGCGGCTCGCTGAAGCGCTCGAGGAAGACGCCGTCGTCGACGAAGGCGTCCTTGTAGCCATCGGCGCGCAGCACCGCGGGGTGCTCGTCGGCACTCGGGCCTCGCTCGAGCAGCGTCACCGAGGCGCCACCGTCGGCGAGCGTGCCTGCGCAGACGCAGCCCGCCGAGCCGCCGCCGACGACGACGTAGTCGGTCGTGTCCATGGTCATCTCGACTCGATCCGTCAGGACGTGAACATCGAGCGGACCATGCGGCCGAGGCCCCGCAGCCGTCGCCCCACGCCGCGGCCGTAGATCACGTCGAGCGTGCCCTGCGTGACGCCGAAGTCGCGCGGCGAGACGGGATAGACCTTGCTCGCGAACGAGAAGGGCAGCCGATCGTCGAGCACCGCCTTGGTGTTGCAGAGCGCGCGCAGGCCCTCGCGGCCGTTGATGCGGCCGAAGCCGCTGTGCTTCACGCCGCCGAAGGTGAGGTCCTGCGCCATGTAGGTCATGCCGCCGAAGTCGTTGATGCCCGTCATGCCCGCCTCGAGCGCGGAGGCGATGCGGCGCGCGCGCGCGCGGCTGCCCGAGAACACGCTCGAGCCCAGGCCGAAGCTCGTGCCGTTCGCGATCGCGATCGCGTCCTCGTCGCGCTCGAACGGCGAGATGAGCAGCACGGGGCCGAAGGTCTCCTCGCGCATGATGTCCATGCTCGGCGTGACGTCGGCGAGGATCGTCGGCGCGAAGTACTCGCCCTGATCGGTCCTCACGCGCTTGCCGCCGGACACGACGCGCGCGCCCTGCTCGATCGCGCGCGTCACGAGGCGCTCGACGACCTGCAGCTGGAGCGGCGTCGCCATCGCGCCCACGTCGACGATCTCTCCCGGCCGCGAGGGGCCCTGCCGCATCGCGCCGACGGCGGCGGCGACGCCCTCCTCGAAGCGCTTGGCGATGCCGCGCTGCACGAGCACACGCTCGCTTGCGACGCAGTTCTGCCCGCAGTTGATGAAGGTGCCTGCGAGCGCGCCGTGCACGGCCGCCTCGAGGTTCGCGTCGTCGCAGACGATGAAGGGATCCTTGCCGCCGAGCTCGAGGATCACGGGCGTGAGCGTCTGCGCGGCCGTCGAGAGCACGCGTCGACCGTTCTCGACCGAGCCGATGAAGACGAGCACGTCCACGCCGGACTCGATGAGCGCGCGGCCCGTCGCGCCATCGCCCTGCACGACCTGCACGAGCTCCTCGTCGTGGCCCTCGGCCTCGAGGGCGTCGCGGAGGATCTGCACCACGGGCCCGCTCGACCACGCCACCCACTCGCTCGGCTTCACCACGTACGCGTTGCCGGCCATGAGCGCGGGGATCGCCGCGTTCATCACGTTCTGGAGCGGGTAGTTCCACGGCACGATCGCGCCGACCACGCCGAGCGGGTGGAACTCGAGGCGCGCCTTCTTGTGCGCGAGCACGCCGCTCGAGACGGTCTCGGGGCTGAGGTGCTTCTCGCCGTTGGCGATCGTCCAGCGGAGCTTCTCGCAGACGGTCCACACCTCGCCCATGAGCGCGTTCTCGCGCGTCTTGCCGCAGTCGCGGCAGACGAGGTCGACGAGGCGCTCGGTGTCGTCGAGCACGCGATCGAGCACGCGCCCGAGCACGCGGCGACGCTGGGCGAACGTGGTCTTGCGCCAGCTGCGCTGCGCCTCGCGCGCGCGCGCGACCTTGCGCTTCACGTCGCTCGGCGAGTCCACGCGCACCGTGCCGAGCGGCTCGCGCGTGGCGGGATCGAAGCAGGGGATGACGTCCGGTCGCGCCGGATCGACGGCGGTCAACGTGGTGTGCATGGTCGTATCAGCCAGCCGTGCCGAAGAGGGTGTCGGGGATGGGCGTGAGCGAGGAGTAGTTCTTCCCCGCGTCGTCCTTGTGGTGCACCGAGTGCTTCTTCGCGAGGTAGTCGATCGGCCACGTGTACCAGCGGCCGAACACGATCCCCGAGTGCACGAGGATGTTCAGCGTGCTGTGCACGAAGAAGAGGATCGCGTAGCCCGCGACGCTCATCGGGCCCATCACGAGGCCGTAGCCGCCGAGGCACGCGTGCAGGAGCGCCAGGCCCGCGAAGAGCTCCACCGGGTGGAGGTAGAAGCTCTCGAGCGCGCTCGGGTTGCGCGCGCGGTGATGCACGGCGTGCACGAGCCGCACGAGCTTCCGGTGGTGCATGAGGCGGTGGAGGAAGTAGTAGAGGAAGTCGTAGACGAAGATCACGACCGCCGCGTCGACGAGGTCACGCCAGAGCGGGCGCGACGCTTCCGAGATGGCGACGCCCCAGAGGCCCCACGTCATCGCGGCGATGAAGAGCAGCGAGAGCGTGCTGCTCATCGCGAAGTACTGCATGCGCTCGCGCATCCCCACGCGCAGCGGCGGCATGCCGCTGATGCGACGCTCCGCGTAGCGCGGCGAGTTGTAGGCCCAGCCGAGCCACGCGAGCAGCGCGCCGTCGACGGTGAGGACGCCGAGGATCGAGAGGTAGAGGGCCAGCACGGGGGCCGAGCGTGCCCAAGCGAGCGGAAATGTCGAGCGCTCCACTTGGTTGCGAACGCCACGGTTTCGAAGGCAATTGTCTCGGTGTTGCCGCGCCTTCGGCGCGCTGGGGGAGCCTAGGACGGCCCTCCTACTCCCCCCGCTCGTCGATCGTCGAGGACTCCTCCTGCTCGCTGCTCCAGGGTTGCCTCGCAACCCCGCCGCAGGGCCCCACCGAGCGCCAGTCGATTCTCTCTCGATCTCTCACTCCCCGAGCCACTTCACGCACTGGGCGGCGCGTCGCGCGATCGCCGTCGAGAGCGTCCCGACGATCGGGTGCTCGAGCCCTTCCCCTCGGAGGTCTTTGGCGAGCGCGGGGGCCTCTCGGGCCACGGCCTCGGCGAGCGCGCGAAAGCGGGCTGAGGTCTCCGTCTCGTCGAGCCGCAGCTCGAGAGCGAGTCGCGACACGTGACGCGCTCGGATCGCGTGCATGCCGTACTCGCCGGACAGGCTCATCGCGAGCTTCAGTCTTCGTTGCGGCAGGTGCGGATACGGGAGCGCGCTCGCCAGGTCGTAGAGCGGTGCGAGCCGGAGCGATCCGCGGCCTCCGTGGAGAAGCGAGTAGTTCTTGGCGTGCGCATCGGTACCGCCGAGGATCCACTGAAGGGCCAGCGCGTCCACGAAGGTCTCGACGTCTTCCTTCGCGCGAGAGCTCGCCGCGCGAAGGAGCTCCACGATCTGCCTTGGCGTCGGGCCGCCTTCGTTCTGGTACTTGCGTGTCGGGTGCACGGCCAGGGCCTGACAGAGATCTTCCTGGTGCAGGCGCAGGACGGAGCGGCCACCCGTCCACGTGCGGTCGAAGCGCTCGACGACGATGGCGACCTCCGCGCCGAAGCGGAGGACCTCCGAGCGGGCCGCGGGCAGACCCACGCGCTGCGCCAAGCGGAGGCAGAAGTGCTCGTTCTCCGCGAAGCCGTCGAGCTCCGAGCCCGGCGGCTTGAGGATGTGCGTGGTGGGTGTGCGGCCGAAGGGCACGCCCCATCGAGCACCGTCGCGGTGGAGCGCGATCTTCGGCTGCGCGCCGGCGAGGCTGAACTGGCCCTTGTCACGCGCCGTGCGCGTCTGGCTCGGATCGATGCGTATCGCTGCGAGCCGCTGCTCGACCTCTCGCGCCGTGAGCCACTGCACGCCCTCGCGCTCTTCGCGCACCGAGCCGTGCCGCTCGGCCGGCACGAGCTGGAACGCACCAGGACAGTCTTCGCCGACGTGCGTCAGCAGCCGGAACGCGTTGCGCGAGGAGACCTGGAAGAGGCGGCCCCAACGTTCGAGCACGATCTCGTTGTCGGGAAGGAGCCCCCAGAGGAACGGATCCACCCGATCGTGTGCGTGCTCCCACCTGGAGAGCGGCAGGGACACCGAGAGCGCGACGGCATCGGCACGCTGTCGCCACGCGCTCTCGTAGCGCAGCGTCGTCCGCCCCTCGGACTGCTCGAGGGTCCCGGCGATGGAGCCCTCGTCGTGGAGGAGCAAGAGGGACGACGCCGTCACCTCTGGACCTTCTTTCCACGCCGCGCCTTCGTCGCGGTGCGAGTCGCGCCTCTCGACGTGCCCGCGGCGCCCTTCGCGTCGCGCGGCGCGGCGGTGCGGGCCCGCGCGATGATCGCATCGAGGTCGATGGCGGCGTGCGCTGATCCAGGGCTCACGGCGCCGATCGGCTCCACCTGCAGCGAGAGGCCGACGGCCGTCAGAGCGCGCAGCACGAGGCCCAGCGCGAGAGTCGGCTTGCCGCGCTCGAGATCGACGACCCATTGGCGGCTCGCCCCGACCGCCTGCGCCAGGCCCGCCTGGGACATCCCCCGCGCGAGCCGCTGCTCTCGCACGAGCGAGCCGACGTCCTCTGCCGTGCGAGCGCGCATGTCGCGACGCTACCACGTGTCGTCGATCGGCGACACGCTCGGTATGTCGTCGATCGGCGACAGCTGCGAACATGTCGTCGATCGGCGACATCGACACGCCGTGCCTCATCGGCCGGGCCGCGGGGTGGGGCGCTTCGCTCCGCAAGCGGACGCGGCGTCCTGAGCTTCGCTACGGCCCCACCCCACGGCCCTCACGTGAGCGCGGGTTGAGCTGCTCGGCCGGGCCGCGGGGTGGGGCGCGAACACTCGTGACCCGATCAGAGCGTGCAGCTGTCTGCTTCGAGCGCGCCGATCGTGCGCGGTGCGCTCGGCCAGCAGGCGCCGTCGCGCTGGTCGTAGACGGGATCGAAGTCGCCCGCGGCGCGGTGCGCTGGGCCGCCGGTGCAGGGCCGGTGGTCTGGCAACTCGAGCGCCGGATCCATGCCGAAGATCGAGCCCGTCTCTGCGGGCAGGCCATCGCTCACGACGGGGCCCGTGAAGCCCGGATCGTCGAGCGCGTACCAGAGGTTGTTCGAGACGCGGAAGGTCTCGGGCGCGGTGCCGCCGCCGACGTTGAAGAACGTGCGCAGGTCCGCGTCGCGGAAGACGACGAGGTTGTTCGCGAAGACGCCGTTGCGCGAGGGCACGAAGCGCGCGTCGGTCGACTCCTGGAGGATGCGCGCGACCCACGTGCGCGGCTCGATCACCGTGTTGTGCACGAAGGTGCAGGCGTCGCAGCCCACGAACGCGATCGCCGCGCCCGAGTCGGCGCCGCCGCGCTCGAAGACGTTCACGACCACGTGGATGCGCGCGGCCTCGAAGGGCGCGTCGAGGGGCCGGAAGAACTCGAGGCCCGTCGAGCCACCCGCGTTGATCGCGCGGCCCGCGACCTCGAGGAAGCGGTTGCCGTGGATGACGTTGTCGCTCGAGCCGCCCTTCATCTGCACGCCGCCGCCGGGCGTGGCCTCGAAGGTGTTGCCGTGGATCAGCATGCGGTGGCAGCCCACGTGATCGATCGCGTCGCCCGCGCGGCAGTCGCCGATGCGCGAGGCGAGCACCATCGAGTCGTCGATCCCCGAGAGCTTGATGCAGTCGTTGTTGCCGCCCGTGCCCACGTCGTGGACCCACAGGTCGCGCATCACCACGTGGTGCGTCGGCGTCTCGGGCGTGCCGCCGTCGTCGACGTTGAGGCCGTTCGCGCTCGAGCCGCGCAGCTCGAGCCCCTCGATCACGAGGTAGCTCGCCTCCGTCACGTGCAGCACCTCGCCCGCACCCGCCGCGTCGATCACGGCGCCCTCTTCGCCGCGGATCCAGATCGGCGCGGTGGCGGTGCCGTGCACGTTCTCCACGTAGTGGCCGCCCGGGTGCGTGCCCGCGTGCACGAGGATCTCGGTGCCCGGCGTCGCCGCGCGCACGGCCGCCTCGAGGTCACCGAAGGGCGCGGCCTCGCTGCCATCACCCGTGCCGCCGACCGCCACGTGCAGCGTGCGCGTCGGCGAGATCCCCTCGTCGAACGCGGCGGGTGGATGCTCGCAGCCCTCGGCGAACGCGTCGGGGCCCTGGGCGTCGAGGCCTGGGGCATCGAGGCCCGGGGCATCGAGGCCGGGCGTGAACGCGTCGTCGGCGAAGGCATCGAGGCCGGGCGCATCGAGGCCCGCGGCGTCCACGCGTGTCGCCGCGTCGTCGCCGCCCGCGCCATCGCCGCAGCCGATCGTCGCGACGCCCAGCGCTCCGAGCAGGCCCAGTGGTCCGAGGTTCCGCATGGGGGCGAGCGTACTCGCACCACGTGCGCAGAGACATCAGTCGCAGACGCTCGCCCACACGATGCCGCCCGTCGCGTCGGCGCCCGGGAAGGTGATCGCCGTGCGGCGGCCGCTGCGCGCGGCGCGCACGCGCTGAGCGTCGGCGGGACCTTCGGCGCTCGTGAACGAGATCGTGTCGAGCGGTCCGAGCGACAGCGACGCATCCACCGACTGCGTGAGCACCGTCGTCGCGTCGCGCGACCACACGAGGCGCACCGAGTCTCCCGCCGGGCTGGCGAGCGCCGCGAGTCGATCGCCACGAATCGCGGCGCCCAGGCTCGTCGGCGCGCCCATGGCCGTGAGCGTCGTCCCGTCGAGCAGGACCACGTACGCCGTGCCGGAGTCGACGAACAGCAAGACGACGTTCGAGCCCAGCTCTGCGACCGCGGTCCGATCGCACGAGAACGGAAGGACGACCAGCGCGCCCACGACGCCCGTGGCGCTGATGGGACGCACCCAGCACTGCATCGGCACACCACCGATCGCGTAGAGCGCGCTGCCGTCCGAGCGCGACGCGAGCGCGACCGTGTTGCCGCTCGACTCGCGCCCGATCTCGGTCGGCGGCGCGGTCGCCGGCACGCGCGTGAAGATGATGCTTCCGTCGCGCGTCGCGAAGAGCGCGTCGGCGCCGAGGCGCGCGGCGGCGCCGTCGATGGGGGCGCCCGGCACGAGGTCCGCCGTCGCGACGTCCATCGACCCGCTCGCGTAGAGGTGTCGTCCGGCGCGCATCGTCGTCGTGTCTCCGACGAGGACGATCGCGCTCGTGTCGGTGGGGCCCGCGACGCTCGAGATCCCCACGACGTTGCCTGCCGCCGGGAGATCGAGCCCGAAGTCGTTGAACACGGCGTCGAGCTCGAGGCTCGTGCGCTGCGCCCACACCTCCGTCGCGGAGCGTCGTGTGAAGGCGCGCCAGCCGGGCAGGCCAGGGATCGCCTCCACGGTGTAGGCGTCGGTGGGCGTCGCGGCCGCGATCAGCCGCGAGTCCACGAGCACGATCGCAGCGGGGTGAGGCGTGCACGCCTCGCCACCGGCGTCGATCGGCGCACCGGCGTCGGCGATCTCCGCGCGCGGCGTCACGGGCGCGAGCTCCTCGGGCTCGACGGTCGGGATGCTCTCGCACGTGTCACCCGTCGCCGGGCAGCTCAGCGTCTCGATGCAGCCGGCGCCGCAGCTCGCAGAGAGAAAGAGCGGCACGCGCAGCGTCTGGCCGTCGAGAAAGCCCGTGCGCACCGCGCGCCGGACGAGGCGCGCGCCGGGCGCAGGCTCCTCGCAGCTCGGCAGGGCCTCGATCGCGATCTCGACGCGTGCGCTCGCGACGCCGTCGGGCGGCACGACGCCGAACGAGAACGGCACTCCGACCTCGCGCGTCACGAAGAGGCGCCGCGTCGCGCCCGGCTCGATCACGCCGCCGACGAGGCGCGACACGCGCGCGGCGAAGCAGACGCGCCCCGTCTCCGGCAGGTCCGTGTCCACCACCACGACGAGCTGCGTCGCGGGGCGTGTGCACGAGGCAGAGAGCGCGAGCAGCGACGCGAGCACCAGCGCGAGCGCCGCGAGGCGCGTCGGCGAGCTCATCGGGCAGCGCCCACGAGCACCGCCGAGCCCACACGCACGAGAGTCGTCCACGTTCGCGTCATCGCGCGACCGTACCGCGTCTGCGAGAACGGGTGGTTTATCCCGTCGGATACGACGTATCCCATCGTCTCGCACGCGACGCCTCGGACCTGCATGTTCCTGCGCGTTTTCGCGGATCCGGGCGCTGGCACGTATCGCGCAGAGAGGGGTGGCAGGACGCGACGGCGAGCCCCGGAGAGGCCGGGACCGACCGACGCGCATGGAGAGCCGTCATGGCGAACAAGCACCTCTTCTCGAGCCTGGTCCCGCAGCACCGCCCGGTCGCCAACGCGACGAACGACGCGGGCGGCGCGGCGTACGCGATGAGCCCGGCGCACGCGCTGGCGCAGCTCGCGAGCACGGGCGCGTTCCGCCACACGTTCTACGCGAGCGCGGAGCCGCAGCTCGCACGCGTGCTCGAGCTCGCCCGCGAGGTCGACCTCGAGACGGTCGCCAAGACGGCCGTCTACGCGCGTCAGCGCGGCTTCATGAAGGACATGCCGGCGCTCCTGCTCGCACTCGTGAGCAAGGATCCGGTGCTGCTCCAGCGCGCGTTCCCCAAGGTGGTCGACGACGCGAAGAGGCTCCGCCTCTTCGTCCAGATGCTGCGCTCGGGCGCGGCGGGTCGTCGCTCGCTCGGCACGCGTCCCAAGAAGCTCGTCCAGGCGTGGCTCGATGCGCGCACGGACGCGCAGGTCTTCGCGGCCTCGGTCGGCGCGGATCCGTCGCTCGCCGTCGTGATCAAGCTCGCGCACCCGTCGCCCAAGACGCCGTCGCGCAAGGCGCTCTACGCGTACCTCATCGGCGCGCCCCACGACGCGAAGGATCTCCCCGAGATCGTCGCGCAGTACGAGGCGTTCAAGGCGGGTACGAGCCTCGAGGTCCCCGACGTTCCGTTCGCGATGCTCACGTCGCTGCCGCTCTCCCGGAAGGACTGGGTGGCGATCGCGAAGCGCGCGACCTGGACGCAGCTCCGGATGAACCTGAACACCTTCGTGCGTCAGGCTGTCTTCGCCGAGCCCGGCCTGATCGAGCTCGTCGCGGCGCGCCTCCGGGATCCGGTCGAGGTGCAGAAGGCGCGCGTCTTCCCCTACCAGCTGCTCACGGCCTACCAGGCGACCAAGGGCCTCGTGCCCGCGGAGCTCACGGAGGCCCTGCACGACGCGATGGAGCACGCGCTCGTGAACGTGCCGCAGCTCGAGGGCGGTGTGCACGTGCTCGTGGACGTCTCGGGCTCGATGCGCTCGCCGGTCACGGGCCAGCTGCGCGGCGCGACGACGGTCACGCGCTGCGTGGACGTCGCGGCGCTGATCGGCGCGGCCATCCTCCGCGTGAACAAGAGCGCGAAGGTCCTCGCGTTCGAGCACCGCGTCGTCGACGTGACGCTCGAGCCGCGCGACACGGTGATGACGAACGCCCAGCGCCTCGCGGCGGTGGGTGGTGGTGGCACGAGCTGCTCGGCACCGCTGGTCCGCCTCAACGAGACGAACGCGAAGGGTGACCTCGTGATCTTCGTCTCCGACAACGAGTCCTGGCTCGACGCGCGCGGTGGCCGCTCGACGGCCGTCCTCCACGAGTGGAACCGGTACCGCGCGCGCAACCCGCACGCGAAGCTGGTCTGCATCGACCTCGTCCCCAACACGACCACGCAGGCGCCCGACCGGGCGGACATCCTGCACGTCGGCGGCTTCTCCGATGCGGTCTTCGACAGCATCGCGGCCTTCCACGCGAGCTCGAACGAGCCCGCGCGCTGGCTGAACGAGATCCGCGCGATCGACCTCGCGGCCTGATCCGCAGGCTCGTGCTTCGCGTCGGGCCGCGGGGGAGGGGGGTCCGATGCTCAGACATCCTCGGCCTTCGGCCTGCGGAACTCGCCCTGGACCCCCCACCCCCGCGGCCCTTCACGTCCTCGCCGAACAACCATTCATGCGCCGAATGCGCGTGGGACTACATCTGAACCATGTCCCGTCTCACGCATTCTTGGTCGGCGCTCTTCTCCGAGCCCGTCTCTCGACGGGCTCTTCGACAGCCATCCTTCGCCGAATGAGCACGGGACTACATCTGGTTTGTCCGTCTCGTGCGATCACGTAGGAGCCGGGCTCGTTTGTCGGAGCCCCCGAATCGAGTCGGGGGGCCGACGTGCTCGAATCAGGCTCGCCCCCGAACATGCACGCACTCACCCAGCACCACGACGTCGAGCGCTCCCTTCTTCGTCTCTCGACGGAGATCGGGACGTTCACAGCGTGCTTCGTGTCCCGCTCGCGCGCAGCGGTCGGTGCGCCGTGCGCGTTCGAGCTCAGCGTCGAGGGCGCCCTCACGATGGGCGTGGAGCTCTCGCGCTCGGCCGAATCGGCCGCGCGCCTCGCGGACGAGGGCGAGGAGGTCGTGATCGTGGCGCCCGTCGAGCACGTCGAGGCGGCTTTTCCCGACGGGCCGGACGAGGGCGGCGGCTTCGTCGTCACGCTGCGCCTCGCGCGCGATGGGCTCGTCCAGCTCGAGCTCGAGCCTGGCGCGCTCCCCGAGGTCGGTGATCCTCTCGCGCTGCGCGTGCGTCGCGATCGGGTGAGGGTCTATGCCTCGTTCTGACCCACGATCTCGCGCACGAGGCGCGTGCCGACCTCGCGCTCGCTCTGGCGCGTCGGCGCGAAGAGGCGCGCGAAGATCGGCGCGCGCAAGCCCTCGAGCTCGAGCTCGATCGAGCGGGCCGCCTCCCTCGAGGAAGCGTTCCTCGCTTCCGCCGTGGTCCACGGCACACCCGCCGCGGGCACAGGCTCTCGAGCATCGCGTGAGCGTATCGTCGCGGCCGCGCCTCCGCGTCGATCACCCCTTGCGCACGCTCGCCCAGTCGAGGGCGAACCGTGCGAGGTACTTGCGCAGGCGGTCGGCGTCGTTGGTGCTCGACTTGGTCTTGCGCGACTCGCTGAACAGCGTGCGGCCTGCGTCCGAGAGCGAGCTCGCCTCGGCGCACACGGCGAGCACGTCCTCGAGCTGGACGCGATCGAAGCGATCGAGGGAGCTCGCGCGCGCCCCGAGCACGCGCGCCACGTGGCCCGTGTTCGGCGTCGCGGCGGCGCTTCGCGTGCGCGCTGCGATCTCCTTGTCCACGTCGCGCTCCGCGATGCGGCCTCCTTCGGCCAGCGTCGCCATGCGGAGCACCGCACCCGCGAGATCTCGAAAGTTCGCGGGCCAGGAGTGCCCGGCGCCGAAGCGGAGGAAGGCGCGGCGTGCGTCGCGGTTCATCGTGACCTGACGACCGAGCACGCGGGCGGCCCGCTCGAGCTCGAAGTCGAGGTTCGGCTCGAGATCCTCGATGCGGTCGCGGAGCGGCGGCAGCGCGAAGCTCCAGAGGTCGATGCGCGCGAGCAGGTCCTCGCGGAAGCGACCCTCGCGCACGGCCGCCGCGAGGTCGCGGTTGGTGCCCGCGAGCAGCGTGAAGTCGCTCTTCACCTCGCGGCTCGCGCCGACGGGCACGAAACGCTTCTCCTCGATCGCCACGAGCAGCATCGCCTGCTCCTCGAGGCCGAGCTCGCCGATCTCGTCGAGGAAGAGGACTCCCTCGTGCGCCTCCTCGAGGAGGCCACGTCGATCGGCGATGGCGCCGGTGAAGGCGCCCTTCTTGTGGCCGAAGAGCGTCGAGCGCGCGAGGTCGCCGCGCAGCGTCGCGCAGTTCACGTCGACGAGCGTGCCCTTCACGAGGTGCCGCGCCTTCTTGAGCTCGAAGATGCGCCGCGCGAGCTGGCTCTTGCCCGCGCCTGTCGGGCCCGTGAGCAGGATGGGTGCGCGCGAGGCGAGGGCGACCGCCTCGATCTCCGCGATCATCGCGTTGAAGGCCGCGTTGCGCGTGACCACGCCGCCCTTGAGCAGCTCTTGGCCCCGCACGCGCTCGGTGCGGAAGCGGGCGGCCAGCGCGTCGTAGCGGGCGAGATCCAGATCGACGATCGAGACCGTGCCGCGCGCCTTGTCGCCCACCTCACGCCCCGGCGCGGTCTGCACGAGGCGTGCGGGCACGTGGCGCGACTCCGTGAGGAGGAACCAGCAGATCTGCGCGACGTGGCTGCCGGTCGTGAGGTGCACGAGGTACTCCTCGCGCTCGAGTTCGAAGGGATGGCTGCGGGCGAAGTCGAAGAGGCGCGCGAAGACCTCCTCGAAGTCCCACGGGTCCGCGAGCTCGAGGGCGTGCGTGCGCACATCGAGGCGCGGCGCCACCTCCTTCAGATCGGCGAGGACGAGCTCGACGAGGTCCTCCTCCGCGTTCGTCACGAGCAGCTCGAGGCGATCGAGCGCGAGCTCCTCGTGCATCGCGAGGGCGATCGTCGGACGCCAGCGCTCGAAGCGGCGCGCATGCTTGACCGCGTCGAGCGTCGTGCCGAGGAAGCCGAGCGCGACGTGGCGCTTTCCGCTG